>NZ_CAXIQN010000007.1:0-93509 GCF_964031615.1 Duganella fentianensis | reverse complement strand
TCCGCTCAATGTCGTGAGCAGAATTGTGTCGTATACGTGGGTCAGATTCGTTTGCAAATTACTGGGGTAAGTGGGTCAGATTTCGCTGCAAATCAACATGGGTCATTTTGCATGCAAAGTGACCCACGCTCTGCTACAAAAATCAATAAATACAGATACTTCCACACACTGGGTTGCAAATCGATCGCGAATACATCGTACAAGTTTGAGTAGGGTCAATCTGACCCACCTGCAATCCCGCTTATTGTTGATGGTATGCTGGCAGTATCCTACGAGGTGTAACCATGTCCAAGCCTATCCAGTTAGACGCTGCGTTTTGCTATCAACAGGCTGTCATCGAAGAGGTGAGAAGGGCCCTGCGTCGCACACATGGTGACGTTTTTACGATCCATTATTTGGCAGAGTTTCGTGGTGAAATATTGCACGCTGTGAAGACGCGTATTTGTGGCCGTCGAGAGGCATGGTTGGAGCAGGAGACTGAACGCATAAAGTTGCGAGAAATAATTCTGGGCGAAGAGGCTCCATTTAATTGATTCCGTCCGCTTGCTTGTGCCGGATCAGGGGCTGTGCTGTTCAATGGCTTCCGTTTCCTCTCCGGTCTAATTGCTGTCGTCTGGTACTTTTCTGGTCCCGAATTTGGCCGAATTTTGCATGAGGTATTTGATTTTATCCTTGTAAAAACAAATGCTTAGAACCTGGCTTGCAACTTCGTTTAAGGGGCTCATAATCCTTTGGTCGCAGGTTCAAGTCCTGCACGGCCTACCAATCTAAAAAGGAGTCAGATATTGCATCTGACTCCTTTTTTCATTTCCAGACTCGCTCTTACGAAGTAAGTTTGCGCAAAGTAGATATCAGTCGATTTTTCAGCGCTAAGGTGGAGTGGTGCCATTTTGGGCAGAAATCATAGTCTTTTCTGATTTGATATATACTCAATTTTGAGTAATTAAGGGCTCAGTCTATGAGACCGAATTACCAGCCCCCTTTTCTGGCCTATGTGAAAAAGCAGAATCGTCCGTTTCAGCTAGCGATTGAAGATGTGGTGGAAGATGTTTGTTCCAATCCGTTTATCGGTGAAGCCAAGACTGGCGATTTGCACGGGATCCGGATCCATAAATTTAGGTATCGGCGCCAGCAGTTTCTGATCGCCTATCGCTTGCCTGAGGCCGCCAGCTCGGACAAGGAGTCTAGCTGGCATTGGATAGACTTTTATCAGATAGGGCCGCATGAGAATTTTTATAGCAATCTAAAGCAATATTTGAAGTCTTGAGGGAATATGCGCCAGATCACTGCCGAAGACGTCTATCTGAGCTTTATCGGATTACCCGTAAATGAGCGCGCTCGATTTTTTGCGATGCTTGCGGAGCCGGTTGCACAGACGCAGAATTTCTCGCATGAGCAGGTGTTCGGTCATTTGGCCGGAGCACGCTTTACTGCGCACGAGGCAGCCGAGTATCTAGGGGTATCGATTGCAACCTTCCGGCGTTATGTCGCTCATGGCAAGCTGAGGGCAAAAGAGGAAGTTGGCCGAAGCCAGTTGTTTGCAACGGAAGAATTGAAGCTTTTCAAGCGTGCGTTGCAGGAAGTAAGAAAGCCCAGAGCCGTATCGGCGGCCTGAGCTCAGATTGGCGCAGCTGTGGGCGTATGGAGTTGAGCCAGACAGTTGGCGCGTAACTGTAGCAGGCTGGCGCGGTGTAACTGGTCGTCCAGTTGCTCGGCACTGGCCAGTGCTGCGTCGATCTGTTCCAGCTGGGCCGCATAGTCGTGCAGGAAGCCCAGCGCTTCGGCCAGCGGATGGAGGAAGGCTACCAGTATGCCCGGCATCACGCTGCGCACCGCATCTGCCGCAGATTCCAGCAGGACCAGACCTTCGCGCTGCCCCCCATAGGCCAGACACCAGCCGCGCAGCATGGTGCCAGCCACCTGCCACAATGCCAGCTGATACTGGCCAGCCAGTGCGAGGATTTCTTCGGCCAGCGTGGCAACAGTGGCCGCATCGCCCAGCAGGCGGTACACGGTGGCGGCATGCACCAGCGCGAACCCTAGCGAATCCGGATGCGCCAGGGTGCGCGCCAGCGTGATGGCTTCACTGCAGGCCTGTAGCGCGGTGCTAGGCTGGCCCAGTGCCAGCTGGGCCCAAGCAGCATAGGCCAGCCCTGCCACCTGCGGATCATGGCCATGCTGGTGCGCGTGCTGGCGCGGCAGAGCACGACAGAGCTGCACGGCCGTCTGCGCATGCGCCAGCGCTTCTTCAAAGCGGCCCTGCCACAGCGCCAGATTGGCCGCTGCTGCGTGGGCGTGGCCGCTGCGCAGCCCGTCAGCGCTGGCGCTGGCCGCCTGGAGCAATGGCGTTATCAGTTCGGCGCTGCTGCGGAAGCTGGCCTGCGCGCGCGAGCTCGATACCATCCACAGTCCCCACAGGACATCGAAGCGTGCGGCTCCGTCGTACAGGCTGGCGTATTCGCCCTGACTTAGCGCATAGGCGCGGTCGTACACGCTGGCAGCGTCGGCCGAACCATAGCCGGCCAGTGCCAGCAAAGCCTGCCCCAGCGTCAGCAGCAGGTCGCGTTCCACGGCGGCGCGTGCGGCGCCGGCGGGGAGCTGCGCCAGTGCTGCCAGACCGCTGCGCAAATGGGCCGCTGCTTCGGCACAGGCGTGCGCTGCCAGCGCCTGCTGGCCGGCCTTGAGCCACCATGCCAGTGCAGCGGCAGGATCGGCCGCCCGTTCCAGGTGATGGGCCAGCTGGGCAGGCTGCTGGGCGGCGCGCTGCGGGTAGTGCTGTAGCATCGCATCGGCCACGCGCCGGTGTGCCTGCTGGCGGTCTGCACGAGTCTGTGACTGGTAGGCGGCAGCGTGGATCAGGGCGTGGCGGAATGCGTAGCTGTGGGCGTTGTGCTGTTCGAGCAGGCCGGCTTGCTGCAGGCTGTGTAGCTGGCTGGGGCTGATCGTGGTCACGTGGGCCAGCAAGTCCAGATCGAAGCTGCGCCCTATGGTGGCGGCGCATTGGGCCAGCCGGCGGGCGGCACCGCTGGCATCCAGCCGGGCAGCGAGCAGATCGGCCAGCGTGGCCGGTACGCTGCCCGCACTCGGCTGTTCTCGCGCCTGGCGTGCCAGTTCTTCAGCAAACAGGGGGATGCCTTCGGCACTGGCGACGATGCGGGCGATGGCCGCAGCGGACAGGCCGCTCTGCGCGCCGTCCACCAGCGCTGTCATGGCCGTATTATCCAGCAGGCTCAGTTCCATCAGGGTGGCATGTGCTAGCAGCCAGGGTTCCAGCGCACTGTCTTTGCGTACGGTGCAGATGATGAGCAGCGGCAGGGCCGGCATAGGCTGGCAGAGCGCGGCCAGTATGGCGAGGGTGGAGGGATCGGCCCAGTGCAGATCTTCGATTGCCAGCAGTACAGGGCCATGGCTGGCCGCATTGCGTAACAGGGCCAGCAGGGCAGCACTGGTCTGCTGGCGCAGGGTTTCACTGCTGACGTTAGGCGGCAGCGTGGCGATGCCCAGCAGTGCCTGCAGCACCGGCGTGACTTCCGCTGCAATGGCCGCATGCTGGCAAGCCAGATACTGCGCCAGCATGTTGCGCTTGTAGTCGGCAGGCGCATCGTGCTGGCAGCCGCTCAGGCGTTCCAGCAGCTGGATTAGTGCTTGCCATGGTGTGCTCTGGAACGCCGCTTCGCATTGCAGTTCCAGCCTGCGCCACGGGGTATCCGCCAGTGTGACGGCCAGTTCGCGCAGCAAGCGCGATTTGCCTATGCCCGCTTCACCGCGCAGCAGCACCAGTTGCGACTGTCCTTCGCTGGCCTGCTGGCACAGCATAGTCAGTTGCCTCAGTTCGGCCGTGCGCCCGACTAGTGGCTGTAAGCCGTGCGCTGCATCGAGGCGGCTGTTGGCTCCTGTGCTACCGGCCACGCGGTAGCTGCGCAGCGCTTGCGAGCCGCAGGGCTGCAGATGGAAATAACCGCTGACTAGCTCGCGGGTGGTGGTGCTCAGGTGGATTTCGCCTTGACCGGCCCGTTCGCACAGACGGGCGGCCAGCGCTGAGGCCAGTCCGGCCGGATCGGGCAGTTCGGCTGCACTGCCCGTGACGATGGTGGCGCTGTGCAGACCACAGCGGGACGACACGGCGCCGTCACAGGCGGCATTGATGGTGGCCTTAGTGGCAGCACTAATATCAGCACTAAAGGCAGCACTAATGGCAGCGTTAATGGCGCAGGCGGCGCGCACGGCGTTGAGGGCGGCGTGTTCCGACGCCACCGGGTAGCCAAAGTAGGCGACAAAGCTGCCGCCCGGCGCAGCTAGCACATGGCCGCCATGCTGGCGTGCCAGTTCGGCGCAGCGCTGGTAGGGCTGGCGCAGGCGCTCGGCAATGTCTTCCGCGTCGTCGGTATCGGCGG
Organism: Duganella fentianensis; assembly: GCF_964031615.1. Lineage (GTDB taxonomy): Bacteria > Pseudomonadota > Gammaproteobacteria > Burkholderiales > Burkholderiaceae_D > Rugamonas > Rugamonas fentianensis_A. The sequence goes on along the minus strand of NZ_CAXIQN010000007.1, from coordinate 89,115 downwards.
CCGACAGGCTGCAATGCAGTATGGTGACCTGACGTCGTTCGGCGAATGCTAGATCCGCTGCGGGCACTGCTGTTGCCGATGTCGCCGTTGGTTCGTGCGCGGTGACTGCGGCGTGCGCGGCTCCACTGCCCAGGCTTTGCAGTTCGCGCTGCTGCAGTTCGGCGCGGATGGTGTCAGCCAGCTGACGCGTGGCCGCTGCCGGACTGCTGCCCAGTTCCAGCTGTAGTAGGCGCTGGCAGCTAGCGTACTGGGCCAGCGCTTCGGCAGGCCGGCCGCAGGCAGCCAGCAGGCGCATCACGGCGCGGTGGGCGGTTTCGTTCCACGGTTCCAGTGCCAGATAGTGGCGGGCATGCTGCAGTGCCTGTTCGCTGGCGCCTTGTCGCTCCAGACTGTCGCGCAGGCTTTCCAGCAAGCGCAGCATGTGCTGGTGCAGACTGGCGCGCCAGCCATCACGCCAGTTTGCGAATTCCACCGCATCGTCGAGGTCGAGATTGGCGAGGAATTCGCCGCGGTACAGCGCCGTCGCTGCTTCCAGCCGGACCAGTTGCTGCGGGGCGTGCTCGGCAACTGCCGTTGCAGGCAGGCTGTCAGTGGCGAGAAATTCCCGTACATCCAGCCAGCAGTCGGTGTGCAGCTGTAGCCGCACGCTGTCGCGTCCCGTCAGCAGCAGCGGCGCGCTAGCACCCAGCATGCGGCGCAGATGGTACAGCGTCTGGCGCAGGTTGATGCGCGCGGCCTCGGCTGGCAGCCGCGGCCAGAACAGATCGGCCAGCTGTTCGCGCCGGTGTGCGCGCGGGCTTTCCAGCGCCAGATAGGCCAGCAGGGCCAGCATCTTGCCATACACCTTGCCCGCCGGCGGCTGGCCGGCGACGCTGAGCTGGATTTCACCCAGCAGACCTATCTGCACTTTCACGCAAGGCGGGGATGGCGGCGGCATGGGTGGCGGGGGCGGTAAGAAGGTCAGATCAGTTAACGCTGGGTTTACGCAAGCTTGTTAATATGAAAATTGTACTTAATGCAATTAGGACATTTTATCATCAAGTGGCGCAGCGCTCTGGCGGGCTGCGTTGGTAGCGGGTGCGTGTGCCTAGGGCTTAGGCACTTCATCCGCAGCGTCTCACTACGGATAGCAAGCGCGATGACCCAATTATTTTTGACTCCTCAACACCGCCACGCGCTGGCGCTGGCTTTGCTGCTGGCAGGTGCCATGGCAGGTGCCCGTGCTGACGAAACCGCCGATGGGGCAGCCGTAGCACCGCTGCGCTTATCCGGTTTCGGCACGCTGGGGCTGACCCACAATGACAGCAGCGATGCAGGGGCGATTTTTTCCAGTGCGCAGAAGCGGCCGGCAGGCGAAGGCTGGTCGGCCAATCTGGATTCCGTGCTAGGCCTGCAGCTGGAATGGCAGGCCGGCGAGAACACCGCCTTCGTGCTGCAGGGCGTGGCACGGGCTGGCGACGATCTGTCGCCGGCACTGCGCATGTTCTATCTGCGCCAGCAGATCAGCAATGATTTCGCCGTGCGCGCAGGGCGTATCCGCAGTCCGCTGTACTTCGATTCGGATGTGGTGGAAATCGGCTACGCTTATCTGATGGCACGTCCCGCCTTGCCGCTGTATGGCACGGTCAACAGTGTGGCATCGCTCGATGGTGCCGATCTGCAGTGGCGCCACAATATCGGCGACACGGCGCTGCTGGCCCAGGCCTATTATGGGCAGTCCGACTATAGCCATCGCTTCTATAATCTCGCTCCGGTGCAGGCGGCCGATGCCCGCCTGCGCCATATCCGCGGACTGGCGGTCAGTGCCACCTTGCCGAATCTGATACTGCGCGCTTCGCACAGCGTGATCGGCAGCTACACCATGCGTTCGCCGCAGGTCAGCCAGATCAATGGCGCCACGGCGCAGCTGGCCGGTGCACTGCAGGCGGCTGCCGCCAACCCCTTCCTGCCAGCTGCACTGGGTGCCGGCCTGCAGGCGCGGGCCCAGAGTATCCGCGCGCTGGCGTCGCCGTTCGATAGCCGGCCGCTCTACACCAGTGTGGGCTTCGATGCCAATCTGGGCGACTGGCGCTTGCTGGGCGAAGCCACCCGGCTCGATTCGCGCTCCGCCATGGTGGGCAAATATCACGGCTACCAGTTCACGCTGGCGCGCAGCTTCGATGAGTGGACGCCGTATCTGTCGCTGGCCCGTCAGCGCCGCGCCAGTCCAGCGCTGGATACCTCGGCACTGGCGGCGAGCGGACTCGATCCGGCGCTCGATGGCGCCATGGCGCAGCTGAAAGGCGGGCTGGATCAGGCCGCGCGCTATGCCGATCTGTCGACCCGTTCCGTCAGCGCCGGCGTGCGTTACGACTTCCGCGGCAATATGGCGCTCAAACTCCAGTACGACCATTTGCAGACGCCCGGTGCTTACACGCCCGGCTACTTCGCGGTGTCGCGCCTGCCCATCCGTCCGACCGTGAACCTGTTCACCGTGTCGCTCGATTTTGTCTTCTGAAGGTCGCATCATGCGCATAGCACAGTATTCTCTGATCAGCTGCCTGCTGCTGGCCTGCAGCGGAGTTCAAGCGCAGGTGGTCGTGGTGGTCAACCGCGATACCGCCGTGGAAAAGATCAATTCCGATCAGGCCACCCAGATGTTCCTCAAACAGGTGCAGACCTGGCCCGATGGCAAGCCGGTACAGCCTATCGATATCCGCGAAGGGGCGCCGCTGCGTGCCGAGTTCTATAGCAAAGTCACGGGACGCAGCGCGGGCCAGGTGCGCGCCTACTGGGCGCGCCAGAGCTTTACCGGCATGGGCTTTCCACCCAAGCAGGCCGAGAGTGCCGAGGAAGTGAGCAAGCTGGTACAGGCGACACCGGGCGCGATCGGCTATATCCACAAGAAGCAGGTGGCGCCGCCGCTGAAAGTGGTGCTCGAAACCGCCCCCTGATTGCGCGCTGCCATGTTACGTCATCTGCTGGCGCCCACCGTCTGGCTCTCCAACCGCCTGAGCTTCAAGCGCAAGTATGTGCTGATTGGCGCGGTGGTGCTGCTGGCGCTGGCCGTGCTGTGTACCCCGCTGCTGCGCAAGGCCGGCAGCGATATCGATCTGGCGCGCAGCGAGCGGGAAGGCCTGATCGCCTATCGCGCGCAGGTGCAGCTACTGTATGCGCTGGTGAATGCGCGCAGCGCCGCCGTGCTGGCACCGCTGGACCAGCCGGACTTGCAGACGCTGGAAGGCAGCATGGCGCTGCTGCTGCAATCGGATTATCGGGGCGCGGGCAAGGAAGCGGCAGCGCGCGTGCGCAGTAGCTGGCAGCAGGTGCGCAGCATTGCCCAGTCGGGTGACCGGCGCCAGCGCTTTGTCGCTCTGACGGGCAGCATCAATGCCCTGCTGGCGCTGATGCGCGAAGATGCGCGCAGCCACCGCCTCAATGTCGACGGCGAGCTCGATGCGACCTTCGATATGCTGGCCAACCGTCTGCCGCTAGTGGCGGAAACGCTGGCACGTCAGCAGGATGCGCTGACCTTCAATTCTGACGATATGGCACCGTATGCGCTGGGCGCGCAGGTGGTGCTGAGCGAATCCGTGGCCAATTTGAAAGCCGGCCTGTCGCAGCTGGCCGCGCTGCATGCGCCGGCGGCGCGGTTGCAGCAGCCGCTCAGCCAGTTTCTGGCGAATATCGCGCGCCAGCAGGATGCGGCAGACAAGACGCTCGATGCACCGGCCAGTATCAACGAACTGCGCGCGCTGGCAACCGATAATCTGCAGGCCGCACGCGAACTGCTGGAAGCCACCACCGCTGATGCCGATGCTTTTCTGGCGGCCCGCATCGTCCGTCTGCAGCAGTCGCAGTTGATTGTGGCGCTGATACTGGTGGCGGTGATTGCTGCCATCGCCTATCTGTTCGCCGGCATCTATCTGTCCACGCTGCGCTCCTTGCGCAGCCTGTCGGAAGGCACGCAGTCGTTCTGTGCCGGCCGGCTCGATACCCGCATCCATGTCGATACGCGCGATGAACTGGTGCTGGTGGCGAACAACTTCAACACGGTGGCGACGGAATTTGCCGGCCTGCTGGAGGTGGTGCGCGAGCAGAACGAATCGCGCCAGCGCGAGCTGGAAGAACAGGTGGCGGCACGCACCTGGGAGCTGGCGGAGAAGAACGAAGCACTGCGGGCGGCCGGCGAACGGGTGCAGGAAGAACTCGATCTGGCGCGCGCCATGCAGCTCGCCATTCTGCCGCAACACTTCCCGGCCGAAGATGACTGGGCGGTGCATGCGGCCATGTATCCGGCGCGCGAACTGGGCGGCGACTTCTATGACTGCTTCCCGCTGGCCGATGGCCGCTGCGGCGTGCTGGTGGCCGACGTTTCCGGCAAGGGTGTGGGCGCGGCCTTCTTTATGGCCGTCTCGCGCACCGTGCTGCTCGATCTGGCCATGACGGGCGATAGCCCGGCACGCGTGCTGGCAGCGGCCAACGAACTGCTGTGCGAGCGCAATCCCATGGAGCTGTTCGTTACGGCCTGCTATGCCATCTACAACCCGCAGGATGGCACGCTGGTGTATGCCAGTGCCGGCCATCCGCCACCGCTGCGGCGCGCTGCCGATGGCGTGGTAACGGCACTGCCCTGCGTGATGGATGTGGCGCTGGGCTGGATGCCGGCGCTGGAATACACCGACCAGCATGCCACGCTGGCGGCGGGCGAAGCGCTGCTGCTGTACACCGACGGCATAACCGAGGCATTTAGTGTAACGGGCGAAGCGTATGGCGAAGCGCGCCTGATGCAGTGGTTTGCGGCCAGTGCCGACGCCAGTGCCAGTGCCACCGTGGTGAGTCTGGTGCGCGATGTCGCCAGCTTTGTAAATGGCGCGGAAGCGTCGGATGATCTGACCTGTCTGGTGCTCAGACGAAAACCGGGAGTCCCCCTGATGGATACAACACCTATCGTCCTGCATAACAAACGGCTGCTGCTGGAATATGACCTGCCTTCGCGGGTAGAGGAAATCAGCCAGCTGGCCGAGGCAGTCAGCACGGCGCTGCCGGAACGTAGCGATCTGGCGTTTGCCGCCAATCTCTGTCTGGAAGAACTGGTTACCAACACCATCCAGTATGGCCTGCATAGCGCGCCGGACCGGGTGATCCATGTGCGCATGAGTATCTCCGACGAATGGCTGGAAATCATCCTCAAGGACGATGCGCCGCCGTTCGATCCGTTTGCCGAAGCGCCACCGCCTGATCTCGATGGCGATCTGGATGCGCGCCCGATCGGCGGACTGGGAGTGCATCTGGTGAAGACCCTGATGGATGATGCGCGCGCCTATTTTGATGGCAGCGGCAATCTGATCGTCCTGCTGAAAACCCTGCGCACATAAAGCGCCCACCGAACCGACGACTAGCCGAGGAACCACCATGAGCTTTGAATACGAACTGACCCAACTTGATGACGCGGCTGCCGTACGCCTGATCGGACGGCTCGATAGCGCGACTGCCAGCGGTTTTGAGAAGCCGCTGCAGGAACTGTTCAATTTGCCCGCCAGCCGTGTGCTGATGGATTTCAGTGCGCTCGATTACATCTCCAGCGCTGGTTTGCGAGTGGTGCTGATGGCGGCCAAGCGTGCCAAGCAGAGTCAGGGCGCGCTGGTACTGTGCTGTCTGCAGCAGCAAGTGCGCGATGTATTCGAAATCAGCGGCTTCCTGCGTATCCTCGATGTGGCCGAGGATAGCGAGGCCGCGCTGCAGCGCCTGCGTGCTACTGCCTGAACAGCATGGATATCTTTGCCAGCATCTTTGCCGGACTGGGGCTGTTCTTCATCGGCATCCGTCTGCTCAGTAACAACGTCAAGCAGCTGATCGGGCGGCGCATGCGCGTGCTGATCACGCGCGTGCTGGCTGGGAATGGCTCGGTGGCGCTACTGGGCCTGCTGGCCGGTGCCATCATCCAGAGCCTGAATGCGGTCACCTTCGTGATGGTGGCGCTGGTCAGCGCCGGCGCCATCGACAAGCGCCGTGCTTTCCCCGTGATCAGTTGGGCCAATCTGGGCACTTCCGTGCTGATTCTGATGGCGACGCTGAATATGCACTGGCTGATTCTGCTGCTGATCGGGATCACCGGTACTACCTACTACCTGAATCTGGACCAGTCGGTGCGCTACCGGCATGCCATTGGCGCCTTGCTGGGACTGGGACTGCTGTTTCTTGGCATAGACTTCATCAAGTCCGGCTCGGCCATCCTCAAGCACACGCTGTGGCTGAAAGATGCTTTGCAGGTGGCCGGTCATTATCCGCTACTGAGTTTTGTGATCGGCGCGGTGATTGCCACTCTGGTGCAGTCGTCGCCCACGGTAACGGTAGTGGCCATGGCCATGGCGGCCGCGGGCCTGCTACCGTTCAGCAGCGGTGCCATGATCGTGCTGGGGGCAGGGCTGGGCTCCGGTCTGGCCACGCTATCGATGACGGGCAAGCTGACCGGTAGCGCGCGCCAGCTGGTGCTATATCAGGTAGCGCTGAAAGCTGGCGGCGTGGGCGTGATGCTGGCGCTGCTCACGGCGGACTGGCTGACGGGGCAGGGGCTGGTCGAACACCTGCTGCTGCAACTGGGGCTGGGCGCATCGGGCCAGCTGGCCGCCATCTACATTCTGCTGCAGATAGCTTCCGATCTGGCCATGCGCGTGCTGCGCCTGCCCGTGCTAGGGCTGCTCGAGCGGCTGGCGCCACCATCGGTGGAAGAAGCGCTGGGTCGGCCCCACTACATCAACGACGAGGCACTGGTGGAGCCGGAAACGGCGCTGATACTGGTGAACAAGGAGCAGCAGCGCCTGCTGGCCAGCCTGCCCACCTATCTGGATGCTGTGCGCGAGGATGTGTCTAGCAGCAGACCGGCCGCCCACATTCTGCTGGCTGCGGAAGGTAGCGTCATCCGCGAATGCGATGCCTTCCTGACCGAACTGGCAGACCGCAACTACAGCCGCGCAGTGCTGGAGCAGACCATCATTCTGCGCGATCGCAATCAACTGCTTAGCAATCTGCAGGAAGCGCTGACGGAGCTAGACCGGGCCATCGGCGATCCGGCCCGCATGGGTGAAGTGCGCAGCCTGATCGACAATCTGGTGGAGAGCCTGCACATGATGCTGGAAACGCTGGCCGAAGTGGCGGCCGCGCCGGCTGCGGCCGATCTGGAAATGTTGCGCATGTTGACGCATGACCGCTCCGAACTGATGGATGCGATCCGCCGCCGCATGCAGGGCGGTTCGGTGGCAGCCGAGGTGCAGCAGGCCGTATTTGCCGCCACCGGTCTGTTCGAACGCAGCGTCTGGCTGCTGCGGCGTTACGTACTGCTGCTCGACGTCAGGTCTGAGGGCAAGGCGCCGCTGGCGGCGGGCAGCGAGCGCGCCAGCAGGTATAGCGCGGCATAATAGCTGCCCAGCACTAGCAGGGCGGAGGCCGGCAGAGGCGAGTGGAATTTGTTATATGCCAGCAGCGTATCGGAACTGAGGAACAGCAGGCCGCCAATAGCCGCTAGCGTGCTGGCCGGTGTAGCCAGACTGCGCGCGCGCGTGATCGCCTGTGCCGCCATCGCCACTAAACACAGCATGTAAGCCAGCACGGGCGGGCGCAGCGCCGGGGCTATGCCGGGCCACAGCACGGCCAGATTGGCGCTGCCGATCAGCAGCAGGAGCAGCAGCGGCCACAGGGGGCGGGCCCAGCGGGCATCGCGCGTAAGGGCACGCAGAAAGCACAGGTGGGCGAGCAGGAAGGCGGCCAGGCCCAGCTCGAAGCCCAGCGCTAGCACAGCCTTGGGCAGCATCAGCAGCACATCGCCCAGCCACGAAAACGCCAGTCCGGCCAGCAATGCGCGACGATAAGCTTGATGCTGGGGTGTGTGGTGGCGCCAGACCAGTCCCGCGATCAGCAACGTCGCCAGCGGCTTAGCCACATAGTGCAGCCAGATCGCATCACCGCCCAGCGTCGAACCGAGGATGGCCAGTGCAACGCTGGCCGCGATAACCGACTGATACAGACGAGAAACTGGCATAGCAAAATCCCCGAGCAAGCTAAGCAGCAAAGACTAGCACAAGCCTGCAGCAAAAATTCGGGGTCAGATCTGTCTTTTGGACAGTCACGCAACACTTTTGAGCTGAGACAAGCCGCTACCTTGCAGATGGACTGGCATCCTGATCAGTGCGTATATGGATTTCCGTGCAGCCAAAGTGAGGGCGCTGGATATGGTCGGGTCGGGCGCAAGCACACCCAAGGCCGGAGCGAATGATATTGATCAAAGCTGCGCGGCGAATGTCCGAATGACAGATCTGACCCCGAAGTTCGAAGTTATTCTTCTTTGGCGCGGATGTCGTGCATGGAGATGACGAGGTCGGCTGCGCTCAGGCTGGTTTTGGCGGGGAAGCCGTCTTCGAGGGCGACTACGGCGCCCGCGCTGATCTTTTCGTCGGCGCCCGTGCTGGCCGGCATGAAGGCGAAGTTGGGGAAGCCGCTGCGGCCCTGCGCGGCAATGTCCCGCAGTGTGCGTGGCGCTGCACGCAGCAGGCCGTTGCGGACGTGACGCTGGCGTTCTTCGTTGCGCTCTTTTAATAGCGCCTGCAGGCGTTTGATGTCCTGCAGCAGGTGCTCCTGCTCGGCATACAGGGCCGCCAGTGCGTCGTCGTCAAGCGGAGCTTCCCACTGGGTCAGTTTGAGCAGGCCGCGCCGGTGCAGGTTCTGGCGCTGGATGTCCAGATCCACCGTGCTCTGGCGCGCCTGCTGCGATTCCAGATTGCGCGCTTCCTGCAGTTCGCCATGCAGGCGGTGCCATTTGTCGCCGAATTCGAACACCAGTCCGTCGAAATAGAAGTACATGGGCAGGCCACTGGCCAGAATTTCTGCCTCGCTCTGCTGCCAGCGGGCCGCCAGTTCGGCGACGGTGAGGGTGATCGGTTCGATGATGGACATGGGACTAGGATGTTGGCGACTGTCGGTAAGTCGCTATTGTAACGGGGACGGCGCCGTTTGCCTTAGTGCAGGTCTGCCCATCACCCGGGCGGAGTAGAATGGCACAGTTAGGAGGAGTTGCAGTCATGATGTTTTTAAAAGTTCCGTTCGCGGAAAAAGATGAAGCCAAGGCGCTCGGCGCGCGCTGGAATGGTGAACGTAAGTCGTGGTATGTGCCTGACGGTAAGCCCACGGAACCCTTTGCCCGCTGGCTGCCCGCCGCTGGCGCTGATTTTGTGCCGGCCATCGCCGCCGTTACACCCCGTTCCCATCCCGTCACCATCGATAGCTATGCCGGTAAGCCGGTAGTGGGCAAGCACTTTATCGATCTGCAGCATCTGTGCAATCCCTTCGAGGCCTGCGCCCATTGCGCGCCCCGCCTGCAGGAATCGGGCTGGCAGCTGGCCCATGACGAGGCCGCACAGTTGCTGGCGGCGATACACTGACGATGGTGCCGGCTGCCACGCTGCTGGCGCCGTTGTTCGCTGCCATCGAGGGCGGCGAGCAGCATCAACGACCAGCTTTGCTGCTGGCGCCCGATGCGCCGTTTCTATCCTTTATTGAAGTCGGCTATGCTTTGCGCGCCTGTCTGGAAGACCGGCGCCAGCACGATTATCTGGTGCAGCGCCTGCGTCCCCACGCGGGTGTAATCGTCGGTACTTTACCTGCTGGCCTGCTGCCGCACAGTATGCTGCCGCGCACGCCCCCCTTGCCGCAGTTCCGTCCCTTGGAACAGATCAGCGATGCAGAAGTGCATGACTGGCTGGTGCAGGATGCCGGCATGATTTATGGGGAATTGCAGCAGGCGGAACTGGAACGCTACTTCGCGGCCATTGCTCCGTTCGTCGCGCCCGGCGGGCTGATGGTGGATCTGGGCAGCGGCCTGGGCAAGGTGGTGATGTCGGCCGCACTGAGTCTGCCGTTCCAGCGCTGCGTGGGCGTGGAGTTGCTCGGCTACCGCCACCAGCTAGCGCTGCAGCGCTGTCAGCAGTTGCTGGCGCTGAACCAGCAGCAGCTGACGCTGTTACCTCAGCCCATGCAGCGCGCGCAGCCTTTGGTGCTGCCGCACGGCGCTAGGTCGACGCTGGCGCATCTGCTGGATCTGCCACAGCGGCTGGCTTTCATCGAAGCCGATATGTTCAAAGTCGATGTCAGCGCCGCTACGCTGGTGTTCCTCTACAGTACCTGCTTCGGTCCTTTGATGCCGGCGCTGGCGCACAAGCTGGCCAGTGAACTGCAACCCGGGGCGCTGGTCAGTACCACCACTTATCCTTTATCCCATCCGGCCTTCCGCATTCTGCAGCACTATCCGGCCGGTACGCTGGCGTGGACTAGCGTTAATCTGTACCAGCGCTATGGCGACTGGGATGGTACGGCGCCGCCCGTCACCAGCTATGCGCCCGATCCGGCCGAGTGGGAAGCCCGCGTGCGGGCCGAGCTGGAGAAGCGCTAGCGCGCCACCTCATCCTGCAGCAGCCAGCGCTGCGCCGTTGCGATCATCTGCTGCGACAACGTGCGCGTGTAAGGCGTATCGATATCCCAGCGGTGCCAGATCAGGGGCACATCGAGGTAGTGGCCCGGGGTCAGATCGACCAGCGTGCCATTGCGCAGGCCGTCGGCACATTGCAGCACGGGCAGCATGCCGTAGCCGAAGCCGGCGGCGACAAAGCGCAGAAAGCCGTCGGAACTGGCATAGGCATGGTGCGGGAAGGCGCCCGTATAACCCGTGTACTGGGCGATGTAACGTGCTTGCAGGGCATCCTTGCGGTCGAAGATCATGACGGGAGCACGCTGTACGGCGGCTGCGGTCATGCCGTGCGGGAACCAGCGGCGGGCAAAGTCCGGGCTGGCCACGCAGAGATAGCGCATCCGCCCCAGCGGAGTGGACGAGGTGCCCGCCACTTGCGCCGTTTCGCTGGTGACGCAGCCGAACACCCGTCCCTCGCGCAGCATGCTCAGGGTGTGGTCCTGATCATCCATGCGGATATGCAGCATGCAGTCGCCACGCAGCATCAGCGGGGTGACGGCTTGCTGCAGCCAGGTGGCGGCGCTGTCGGCGTTCACGGCGATGGCGATTTCCGCCGTTGGTGCGCCGTCCGGCGCGGCGTGCAGCAGGGTGGCTTCGAGTAGCCGCACCTGACGGTAGTGAGCGATCAGGCGCTGGCCGGCTGCCGTCGGCACGGGTGGCTGGCTGCGCACGATCAGCAGTTCGCCGGCGCTGTTCTCCAGCAGGCGCAGACGTTGCGACACGGCCGACTGGGTGATCGCCAGCGCCGCTGCGGCTTTGTCAAAATTGCCATATTCGATGATGGCGTCCAGCGCCGCCAGTCCTCGGTAATCAACCTGCCTCATTAGATTTCCTAATATTTGGTGATTTTTATTAATTATACTTATCTTCCGTGCCCCTCTAAGCTGGCGTTTTCTAGGGAGGGATGGCAATGCTGGCAACGGCTTTTTTCAAGGGCATGGGTTTAGGTGGCAGCCTGATCGTGGCGATCGGCTCGCAGAATGCGTATCTGCTGCGGCAGGCGCTCAAGCGCGAGTTCGTTGTTATCTGCGTGGCGATCTGTGTGCTGTGCGATGTGGTGCTGATCGGCGCCGGCGTGGTCGGCATGGGTGCGCTGATCACGCAGGCGCCCTCATTACTGTTGCTGATCAAATTAGCCGGTGCCGCGTTTCTGGGCTGGTATGGCTGGCGTGCAGCCCGTTCGGCGCTGCGGCCGGGCAGTATGCAGACGGGCACCGAATCGGGCGCAGCCGATAGGCGCACGGTGGTCGCTGCCATGCTGGCTTTCAGTCTGCTCAATCCCCATGTGTATCTGGATACGGTGGTGCTGCTCGGCTCCATCGGTGGCCAGCAGGGTGGGGATGGACGCTGGTATTTTGCCGGTGGTGCCATGCTGGCGTCGCTGTTGTGGTTCACCAGTCTGGGTTTCGGCGCGCGTTATCTGACCCCCGTGTTTGCCCGTCCCCGTGCCTGGCAGGTGCTCGATGCGGTGATCGCGCTGGTGATGTGGAGTCTGGCCATTTCCTTGTTCCTGTGACAGCGTCTGTGCCAATCGACAACAGAACCGGCTGGTTGGCGTGCTCTGCCGTATCGTCGGGCCCGAGGTTCGGCATACAATGGGTTGAATAATTCATCCATAGAACGTTCAGACGCAGGTTTGCAGGGCCCCTCATGAGCACGGATCTCGGTAGTTACGCCCATCTATCAGCAATCGCCGCAGCCTTTGCGGCTGATGCCATTCTGAGCACATTGCTGATTTTTCTATGGCTGATGCAGCGCAAGGAAAAGCATGCGCTGTACTGGGGGCTGGGCCAGCTCTCCGTCATGAGCGGTATCGTGCTGTGGTTTATCGGTGGCCGCTATCTGTCCGAAACCTGGCGTATTCCCTTATGTGCTGCCTTGCTGGCGGCCGGCATGGTGGGGTACTGGAGCGGCACCAAATTCTTCCTCGGCGAACTACACCGCAATCAGCAGCGCTGGATATTACCGGTGGCGTTGGCGATTACGCTGGTCTGCTATCTGGTGTGGGATGCCATGCCGGCGCTGCTGGCGCCGGGCAGCGCCGCCATACTGGGGGTGGTGATGGTGTGGTGCGGCCAGCGCCTGATACGCAACAAGAACCGCTACCAGTTCCTTGGCATTACCCTGATCCTCAGGGGCATCTTCAACATTCTCAGTTCCGCCACGCTGGGGCCGGAGCTTTATCTGTTCTGGTTCGTCGGCACCACAATCCTGAAAACGCTCAGCATGCTGGGGCTGATCTATGCGGTGCAGGACGAGATCCAGCAGCGCTATGCGCGTACCATCGATAGTCTGAGTAATGGCTTCCTGATCCGCGACCGGCGCGGCTTTGTGCAGATCGCGAACGAGCGCTGCGCCCGCCTGCTGGGCTTTGCCGGACCGGCTGATCTGGTCGGTAAGCATGTCAGCGATCTGCTGCCCGGCCTGACGCCGCAGATGGCCGATGAATATTTCGAACGCTTTATGGCACCGGGTGCCGTCTACCCGCTGGTGGAAACGGCCATGTTCCACCTGCATAATGGCACCCGTCTGCCGGTCGAGCTGCTGGCCTCGCCCTATGAGGAGCGGGGCCGTTTGTACTGTCTGGTACAGCTGCTCGATATCAGCGAACGTACGCGCAAGGATGATCTGCTGCGGCAGGCGGCCAACATCGATCCCGTCACCGGCTATTTCAACCGCCACGCGATTACCAACCGGCTCAGGGAAGAAGTCATGCTGGCCTGCAGCGCGGGCTGCGAATGCGCAGTGCTGTTCATCGATCTGGATAAGTTCAAGCGGGTCAACGATTCCTTCGGCCATGCCGTGGGCGACGAACTGCTGCGCCAGTTTGCCCGCCGGCTGCATTCCGTGCTGGCGCCCCATGATGTGCTGGCCCGCTTCGGCGGCGACGAGTTCATTGTCGTCCTGCCCGAACTGGCGGTCGGTAGCGCCGAGCAGCATGCACGTGCCTGCGCCGACCAGATCATCGCGGCGATGGAAAGCAGCTTTACCGTGACCCACCATGTGATCGGCGTTTCGGCCAGCGTGGGTGTGGCCTGCTATCCGCAGCATGGCATGGACAGCGCCACCATGATCCGCCACGCCGATATCGCCATGTATGTGGCCAAGAAAAGCGGGCGGGGCGAGGTACGCTTCTTTAACGATGCCATGAATGCTGCGGCCAAGGATGCGCTGGTGATCGACGGCGCGCTACGCAGCGCGATTGCGGGGCAGGAGTTCCGCCTCGTGTATCAGGCCATTACCAGCGCGGCCAGTGGCGCCATGACCAAGGTGGAAGCGCTGCTGCGCTGGCATAGCGCCACGCTGGGCAGCGTGGCGCCCGACCGTTTCATTCCCGTCGCCGAAGACAGCGGCATGATCGTGGAAATCGGCACCTGGGTGCTGAACGAAGCCTGCCGCCAGCTGGGTGTATGGAAGGCTGGTACGCTGGGCGAGCTGACTGTCAGCATCAATGTCTCGGCCTGGCAGCTGGCCGATCCGGCGTTTGTGCGGCTGGTACAGCAGGCGCTGGAGCGTAACGGACTGGCGCCACGCCAGCTGGAACTGGAACTGACGGAGCGGGTGCTGATCGATAACGGCGGCGAGGTGCAGAGCGTGCTGGCGCAACTACGCGGCATGGGGGTGGGAATTTCGCTCGATGATTTCGGTACCGGCTATTCCTCGCTCAGCTATCTGACCCAGTTCCATCTGAACACGCTGAAGATAGACCGCGCTTTCGTGATGGATATCGAGCACAGTGAGCGCAGCAATAATCTGGTGCACGCGATTATCGCCATGGGCCAGAGTCTGGGCCTGCAACTGGTGGCGGAAGGCGTCGAGACGGCAGGGCAGGCCAGCATATTGCGCCAGCTGGGTTGCCATCACCTGCAGGGCTATCACATTTCGCTGCCGATACCGGCCGATGAATTGCCGGACTTTGCCAGCCGCCTGCAGCAGCCCGCGGCAGCGCCGGCCGACGCTAGCGCCTGATCTCGCTGGCCGGCGGCTGCGCGGCTTCGTCCGCCGTGAGCAGCCAGATGCGGTCGATATTGCCCCAGCTATCGACGGTGTAATTGACCACCAGATCACTGCCACGTAGCGCCGCTGGCAGTTCGATCAGATTATCCTGATTGAAGATGCGGGCCGAAGGCGCTAGCTGGCGCACTTTGCCGTCGATCAGCACGTCGGGAAAATAGGCGGGCGTCATTTTGCCGCGCAGGGCGTGCGCAGGAAAAGCCCGTTCGATTGCCTGTGCGCTCAAGCTGGCGGCAGCAGCGAGCAGCCATAGCGCGAGTCGGATCGTCGGTTGCATGCTGTTCTCCCCGGGTGATACGTCATTATAGAACCATGGTGAGCAGCATGGCCGCCACGGCCAGCGCCATCACGGCCGTGCACAGCCAGCCCAGCACGGTGAGGCGGCGCGAGATCACCAGTGTGCCCATCACGGCAGGGCGGCGCGCCAGCAGCATCAGCACCACCATGATGGGTACCGAGATCACGCCGTTGACGACGGCGCTCCAGTACAGCGCGCGGATGGGATCGATGCTGCTAAAGCACAGTGCCGTGCCGATCAGCGTGGCGCCGCCTATGATGCCGTAGAACTTGCGCGCGCTGCCATACTGGAGTTCCAGACTGCCGCGCCAGTGCATGGCGCCGGCCATGGCATAGGCGGCCGAACCGGCCAGTACGGGCACGGCCAGCAAGCCGGTGCCGACGATGCCCAGACTGAACAGGGCAAATGCGCATTCACCTGCGATGGGGCGCAGTGCCTGCGCCGCCTGGGCCGAGGAAGTAATCTCGGTGATGCCGTGTGCGCCCAGTGTGGCGGCGGTGGTGAGCATGATGCACAGCGCCACCAGATTGGAAAAGCCCATGCCCACCACGGTATCGATCTTGATGCGCTGTAGTTGCGGTGCGGCCTGTTCGGCGGCGTGTTTGAGGGCGTGCGCGTGCGGATCGGCGCGCAGGTCTTCCACTTCCTGCGAGGCCTGCCAGAAGAATAGATAGGGGCTGATGGTGGTGCCGAACACGGCGACCACGGTGGTGATATAGGCCGGCTGCCATGACAGCGTGGGCCAGATGGCGGCTTGCAGTACCTGCAGCCATGGCAGTTGCAGGCTGACGGCCGTGACCACATAGGCGAACAATGCCAGCGTCAGCCACTTCAGCAGATTCACATAGCGGTGGTAGGGCAGTAGCACTTGCAGCAGCAGCGACAGCAGGCCGGCCGTCGCGGCATACCAGTGGCTGGCGCCATCGGCCAGCAGGCTGACGGCCTGCCCCATGGCGGCGATGTCGGCAGCAATGTTGATGGTGTTGGCGATCAGCAGCAGGCTGACGATGGCATACAACAGTGGGCGCGGCAGATGGCGCCGCATATTGGTGGCGAGACCGGCACCGCTGACGCGGCCTATGCGTGCGCTGATGGCCTGTATGCCGACCATCAGCGGCAGGGTGAGGATCACGGTCCACAGCATTTGCAGGCCGAACTGGGCACCTGCCTGCGAATAGGTGGCGATGCCGCTGGGGTCATCGTCGGCCGCGCCCGTGATCAGGCCCGGCCCCAGCTTGGCTAGCCAGCGGCTGGCAGGTGGGGCGGTGTCACGGGGCGTGGGCTGGGGCATAAGACTGATCAAGGCGTATCCGGTTCTGCATACTAACCGAGCCGAGGAAATTGTGTCATAAAGTTGTCACGGCTGCGTCATGGTCGCGTCACATGCTGTTTCTACAATCTTGCGAGTTAGTTTCTACATTCGTTTCTACATTCACTCACAAGAAAGAAAAAACATGCAACAGCGCTTCCCACTGAAACCTCTGTGCCTGCTGGTTCTGCAGGCGCTGGCCTGCCACGCTGCTTATGCTGCGAATGTAGCCGATGCCGCCGATGCCGCCGCCGACAGCAATCTGGCCGCTGCCGTCATCGGCCCTATCCAGACGGTCGAGATCACTGGTCGCGGCCAGTCGCGTCAGGTGCAGAACATTAACAAGGCCGATCTGGCGGAAGCACTGCCAGGCACCAGCGCCCTGAAAGTACTGGAAAAACTGCCAGGCGTGAACTTCCAGTCGGCCGATCCTTTCGGTGCCTACGAGTGGTCGACCCGCTTCAGCGTGCGCGGCTTTAACCAGAACCAGCTGGGCTTCACGCTCGATGGCGTACCACTGGGTGATATGAGCTACGGTAACAACAACGGCCTGCATATCAGCCGCGCCATCTCGTCGGAAAACATCGGCAGCGTCACCGTGTCGCAAGGCGCCGGTGCGCTGGCCACGGCTTCCACCAGCAACCTCGGTGGCACCGTGCAGTTCTTCTCGCAGCAGCCGGCCGATGAGCTGGGGCTGACGTTTGCCCAGACCTTAGGCAGCGATTCGACTTCACGCACCTTTGCCCGCGTCGACACTGGCCTGCTGAACGGCGTGGCCAAAGCCTACCTGAGCGGCACCCGTCAGCGTACCGATAAAACCAAGGGCGCCGGTGGCCAGAATCAGGACCAGCTGAACTCCAAATTCGTGTTCAGCTTCGGCGAGAACAAGCTGACCGGTTTCCTCAATTACTCGGATCGCCGCGAAGTCGATTATCAGGACGTATCGCCGGAAATGGTCAAGCGTCTGGGCTACCAGTGGGATAACTACGAAGGTGACTGGCAGCGCGCGCTGAATGCTGCGGCGGGCAAGTTCACGGGTGGCGTCAACAGTCTGGATGATGCTTACTACTCGGCCGGCGGCCTGCGCAAGGATACGCTGGGCGGTCTGACGCTGGATCTGAATTTCGGCAGCCACGTCAATCTGAACAGCACCATCTACCACCACGATAACGAAGGTCAGGGCCACTGGTACACCCCATATGTGCCGACCGATGCCGCCAACCCGATTTCGCTGCGTACCACCGAGTACGCGATCGGCCGCGACGGTGTAACCAGCAACCTGACGTGGGAACTGGGCAGCCATACCGTCAACTTCGGTCTGTGGGGCGAGCGCAGCAACCACACGGCCAGCCGTAGCTACTACGGCGTGACGGGACCGGCCGACACCATGGTGTTCCTGTCCAAGCCGTTCCGCACCGACTGGAAGCAGAACTTCATCACCACCACCTCGCAATACTATGTGCAGGACAGCTTCAGCGCCATGGACGGCGCGCTGAAGTTCAATGTCGGCTTCAAGGGCATGGATGTGGCGATCAAGGCCACCAATCTGGTGGGCAGCCGCGCTGCCGGCGAACTGAGCGCCGAGAAGTCCTTCCTGCCACAGGCTGGTGTTAACTACGCCATCAGCAAGGATGACGAAGTATTCGCTTCCGCTTCGAAAAACATGCGTGCGTTCCAGCCGGGCGTGAGCGGTCCCTTCTCGCAGACGCAAGTTGCGTTCGATGCCGGCGTGTCGAAACTGAAACCGGAAACTTCCGTCAATCTGGATCTGGGCTATCGCTTCAAGCGCGCCGATATCCAGGGTTCGCTGGCCGTCTACAGCGCCCAGTTCGATGACCGCCAGCTGAGCGTCGCTACCTGCGCCGGTATCGTCGGTTGCCCATCGACGCTGGTCAACGTGGGTAAGGTCGACACCAAGGGTGTGGAAGCGATCGGCGTATGGAAGATCAACCGTGAACTGAGCTGGTTCAATTCGGCCACCTTCAATGATTCGAAATACAAATCGGATTATATGGACGGCAAAACCCTGGTGGCCGTGAGCGGTAAGCAGGTAGTGGATGCACCCCGGGTGCTGTTCAACACCGAAGTGTCGTACGAAAACGCTGGCTGGTTCACCCGCGTCGGCGCCAAGTACACGGGGCAGCGCTACTACACCTACACCAACGATGCCAGCGTGCCGTCGTTCTGGCTGGCCAATCTGTCGGCTGGCTACAAGCTGAAATCGCTGGGCGGTCTGAAAGACCTGACGCTGCAAGCCAACGTCACCAACCTGTTCGACAAGAAGTATCTGAGCTCGATCGGCACCAACGGCTTCACCGCTAGCGATGCTAATCAGACGCTGCAGAGCATGCTGACGGGTGCACCACGTCAGGTCTTCATCTCGCTGAACGGCAAGCTGTAATGCGCGCGCCCCTGCTGGCGCTGGTCTGCGGTGCGCTGCATGTTACGGCCGCCGCAGCGGCCACCACGCCGATCGAACATGTGATCGTTCTGGTCGGCGAGAACCGGACCTTCGATAATCTGTACGGGGTCTACCAGCCACGCAGGGGCCAGACGATCGCCAACCTGCTGTCGAAAAAAATCGTCAATCTGGACGGCACACCGGGCCCCCGTTTTGCCGAAGCGGCGCAGCAGCAGGGCCTGTCAACGGGCGCCTACACGCCCACACCGGCCGTCACGGGCGCGTATGCCACGCTGCCGCAACCTTGGGCAGCCGGCGCTTTCGGCCAGCGTCAGGATGTGCCGGATGCGCGTTTTCCCGCCAATCTGCCTAACGGTCCGTTCCAGATTACCCACCATGTCGGTTACGGCGCCCACACGGGCGACCCCACCCACCGCTTCTTCCAGATGTGGCAGCAGGTGAATGGTGGTAAGAACGACCTGTTTGTCTGGGTTGGTGACCAGACGGGGCCCGGCCCCAGCAACCCGTTCCCGCTGGCTCCCGGCCGTACCGGGCAGGGCGGCGTGGCGATGGGCTTCTACAATATGGCGCGCGGTGACGCGGCGCTGTTCAAGCGGCTGGCCGACCAATACGCCATTGCCGACAATTATCACCAGCCCATCATGGGCGGCACCACGGCCAATTACTTTGCGCTGGCCACGGCCGATGTGGGCGTGTATCTGGTCGATGGCAAGCCTGCCGTGCCAGCGGCCAAGCTGATCGAAAATCCCGATGCCCACCCCGGTACCAATAACTGGTACACGGAAGACGGCTACCGTGGTGGCACCTATGTGGCCTGTGCCGATGACAGCCAGCCCGGCGTGGCCGGTATCCGCAAGCTGCTGGCGGCATTGCCGTATAAAGCCTTCAACGACGGCAACTGCGCGCCGGATCACTACTACATGGTGAACAACCTCGATCCGGCCTATGGAGCGATGGGACAGGCGCTGGAACTGGGACCGGACAAATTCCTGCTGCCGCCGCAGACCATGCCGCATATCGGCGATGCACTGACGGCCGGCGGAGTGTCGTGGAAGTGGTATAGCGGTGGCCGTAACGACGGCATCAAAGTGGACAAGGAATACTGCGGCATGTGCGACACGCCGACCTTCTTCAGTTCCACCATGCAGGGACCGGACAAGGCCAAGCTGGTCGATCTGATGCAGTTCTACGTGGACGTGAAAGATGCCGCGACTTTCCCAGCCGTGTCCATCATCGCCCCGTATGACAGCATTTCCGGCCATCCCGGCTATGCCATGGAACCCAGCTTCGACGAACTGGTGGCGGGCGTGATCGACCGCGTCAAGGCCAATCCGGCGCTGTGGCAGAAGACCGCGATTCTGATTACCTTCGACGAAGGTGGTGGCTATTACGATTCCGGCTATGTACAGGCGATCGATTTCTTTGGCGACGGCACGCGCATTCCCCTGATCGTGGTGTCGCCGTGGGCGAAAAAGGGCGTGGTGGACCACACTTATTATGATCACGCGTCGATTGCCAAATTCATCGAGCGTAACTGGTCGCTGCCGCCGCTGTCGGCACGCAGTCGCGATAACCTGCCCAATCCCGTGCATAGCAAGACCGATCCGTATGTGCCGCTTAACCGTCCCGCCATCGGCGATCTGATGCCGCTGTTCGATTTCTCGCGCAGCCGGCGCTAATCAATCCGTACTGGAGGCGCCAGCCGCTTGCTGGCGTTCCTGCCATTCCTTCAGGGCGACCCGATAACGATCGAGTTCGCCCTGATACATATCTTCCACGCAGAACGTGCAGCCACTATGGCAGCAGTCGCCCGGTGCTGGCGGCTGCGGTGCTTCCGGTTCGGGATCGTGCTCCGTTGCGTTAGCAGGTAATGTTTCAGGTTTCATTGCTTCAGACATCTATTCCTCAATCAGGTGGCATGGCCAGTAACGCCATGTTACGGCCCTTTTCCTTGGCGCGGTAGAGGGCACGGTCGGCCATCTGTACCAGCTGGTCCGGCGTGCTGTCTTCGCTTGGTACCATGGCGGCCACGCCTATGCTGATGGTCATCACGCCGAATGGCGATGCCACATGGGGCAGCTGGCGGCGAGCCAGTTCGGCGCAGATCTCCTGTGCCGTGCCATAGGCATCGGTGGCATCCGTCGCGGCGGCCAGCAGGGCGAATTCTTCGCCGCCGTAGCGCGCCACCAGATCGGTGGTGCGGCGGCCGTGGCTGGTGATCAGTTCGGCCACGCTGCGCAGTGCGCTATCGCCGGCCAGATGGCCGTAGTGGTCGTTGTATTTTTTGAAGTAGTCCACATCGAGCATGGTCAGGGCCAGCGTCTGGCCGGTGCGGGCGGCACGCCGCCATTCCGTCTCCAGCGCCAGATCGAAACCACGGCGGTTGCTCACGCCCGTCAGGCCGTCGGTGGTGGTCAGCGCGGCCAGTTTGCGGTTGGATTCCTCCAGTTCGGCCGTGCGCGCCGTGACCAGCTGTTCCAGCTTGGCCTGATGGCGTGTCAGCCGGCTGATACGGATTTTATACAGTAGCAGCAGCACACTGACGATCAGCAGCACGGCGCCGGCACGGAACCACCAGCGCTGCCAGAACGGCGGCGTGATCGTCACTTCCAGCGTGGCTGGTTCGGGATTCCACACACCCAGATGGTTGGCCGCCTTGACGCGGAAAGTGTAGCGTCCCGGATTGAGGTTGGTGTAACTGGCGCTGCGGTGCGCCGCATCGGTTTCTACCCAGTCCTGATCGAAGCCGTCGAGCTGGTAGGCATAGCGGTTCAGTCCGGGCTCGGTGTAGTGCAGGGCGGCGAATTCGATCGAGAATACGGACGCCTGGGCCGACAGGGTCAGCGCGGTGGGCGAGGTAACAGGGCCTTCGGCCTTGACGTTGTCGTTCGGTTTGCCATCCTGCAGCGAACGGTTGAACACGGTGATGTCGGTAATCGCGACCTGCGGTGCGCGCGAGCTGGTGCGCACATTGGCAGGCGTGACGGCCGTCATGCCGTGTACGCCGCCGAAATACAGCACGCCTTTTTCGTCGGTGGTGGAGGAGTTGACGGTGAAGCCTTCCGTCAGACCGTCCGAGGCGGTGAAGCGCGCCACCTGTCCCGTAGCGGGATCAAGCCGGTACAGGCCGGCAATGGTGGAGCACCAGATACGGCCATCGCTATCGTGTTCGATGGCGAGGATTTTTGGGGCGCGCATGGCGGCGGCATAGGATTTGAAGCTGATCGTGCCGTCGTCCTTGAACTGCACCAGATCCAGCCCCTTGCTGGTACCGACCCAGATGCGGCCTTGCGCATCTTCGTGCAGGCTGGCGATGTTGTCGTCGCTCAGGCTGGTGGCGTCTTTGCTGCTGTGGCGGAAGTGGCGGAATTTGCCGCTCGCGGGATCGAGCAGATCGAGCCCGCCGCCATTCCATTCCGAGCCGGCCCAGACGCGGCCCTGACGGTCTTCCAGTACGGCCGAGGTGCCGTTCACGGCGCGTGTGGTGGGGTCTTTCGGATCGTTGTAATAGATCTTGCGGCCATCGGTTTTGGGATCGTAGCGGATCAGGCTATTGCCGGTGGCCAGCCATAGCGCGCCGTTGGCGCCGGGGGCGATGGCGTTGATGTAGTCGCTGGCGGTGTTGCCGAAGTGGATAACCTGAAACGGGCTGTCCGGGGTATCGAGGCGGTTCAGACCATTGGAGGTACCCAGCCATAAGGGGCCTTTATTTGCCACATCCTGATACATGCTGTAGATGATGGAGTGGCTGAGTTTGCCCTTGGTCTTGTCATCGGCATGGTAGGTGCGGATCACCGTGCTGGTGGCGGGGTCGTACAAGCTCATGCCCACATTGCCGCCTAGCCAGACGCGCCCGTTCGGGGCCCGTGCCAGACTCAATAAGGCATTGCTGGCCGGACCGGAACGGCTATCGATGCGGAACGGCACGTGGCGGGTAAAGCCTTCGCTGTTCAGATTGGCGAGGCTGATGCCGTCGGTGAACGAGGCGATCCACAGCATGCCGGCGCGGTCCTGCAGCACCGCGCGCAGATTATCGCCGGGCAGGCTGTAGGGGTCGTCGGCGGCGTGGACGAACTGGTCGAAGCTGGCCGTGGCATCGTTCCAGCGCAGCAGACCGGCCGACAGGGTGGTGCACCACAGGGTGCCCTTGTCATCCAGATTGAAGTTGGTGATGCGGCTATATGGCGAAGTGATGGCCTGACGGCTGCTCCAGTCACTCTTGCCATCCCAGCGGATCACGCCCGATTCGGTGCCTATCCACAGCGCGCCATTGCGGTCGAACTGCAGCGCACGGACGATGTTGACGCGCGCATCGGGCACGGGATTGGGGTCGACCTGATGGTGCTGGAAGCGCTGGCTGCCCGGGGCCAGATAATCGAGCCCGCCCGGCCAGGTGCCGATCCAGACGCCGCCGCGGCTATCGAGTGCCAGCGCATTCAGGTCGTTGCTGGCCAGACTGTCGGGATTGTCGTCGTCGTGGGCATATACGGTAAATTTGCCGGTAACGGGATTGAAATGCTGCAGCCCGCCCCAGCTACCGACCCACATGCCATCCTTGCCATCGGAGATGATGTTCTTGATGATGCGGTGGTTTTTCGGCGCTTTGCCTTCGGGGGCGTAGGTGGTGAAGTTGTTGGTGTCCGGATTGAAGCGGGCCAGCCCGTTCTGGGTTCCGGCCCAGATAAAACCCTGCTTGTCTTCGTAGATGGCCGAGACGCGGTCATGGGGCAGGCTGCGGGCATCGCCGGGGATGTTGATGTATTTGACCGCCTGATAGCCGTTGTAGCGGTACAGGCCATTGGTATGCGTGCCGATCCAGATAAACCCTTTGCGGTCCTGCAGCAGCGACAGCATGGAAGGTTCATCGCCGTCGAGCGGGCCCAGCTTCTTGAAGCGCAACGAGGGGACGGGGGCGGCCGCCAGATCGGCGGCGGGCAGCAGACAGAATACGGTGCAGACAAGAAGGCATAGCCGCAGGGCGCGGCGCAAGGCTGGTGCTAGGTCGGGCATGTGGATTTTCCATGAACGGCGCAAGCAGCCACGCGCCGTGCTAAACAATAATTGGTATCTGAGCAGAATGACTATTATACATGCCATTGATGCAATGAAATTGGCGTAAACTGACGGTTTTTCGCGCAGTTGCCGCGTTTTAGGGTATAGTTTACGGCGCTTATAGTATCGTGCTCACCGCTATACCGCTCCGCCGGTTGTTCCGCACTTCCTCCAGGTTGTCCAGTAGCGCCGGGCCGGCCGCGCAATACACGTTGTTAATTGAAGAAAGCTGGGCTGCCCGCCGCAGGGCCGCCACTCACATTATGTCCGAAACCCAACATTTCACCCCTACCGTGTCCGAGCCCGTGCCCGCCAGTGTGCCTGCTGCCGTGGAGCCAGCACCAGTAATGGCCGTTGAAACGGCTGTGGCGGTCGAAGTTGTTCCTGCCGTTGCTCCTGTCGCTGCCGAAGCTGAGCCAGCACCGGCCAGCGTACGTTTCTCCGACTTTGGCCTGTCGCCATTGATCCAGCGCGCGCTGACCGAGCAGGGCTACGAACATCCGACCCCGATCCAGGCGCAAGCCATCCCCGTGCTGCTGCAAGGCCGCGATGTGATGGGCGCCGCCCAGACGGGTACCGGCAAGACCGCCAGCTTCTCGCTGCCGATTATCCAGATGCTGCTGGCCCATGCCAGCCATAGCACCTCGCCGGCGCGCCATCCGGTGCGCGCGCTGATTCTGACGCCGACGCGCGAACTGGCGGTGCAGGTAGCGGAAAATGTGCAGGCCTATGCCAAGCACACGCCGCTGCGCTCCACCGTGGTATTCGGTGGCATGGACATGAAGCCGCAGACGGTAATCCTGCGCAATGGCGTGGAAATCGTCATCGCCACGCCGGGCCGTCTGCTCGATCACGTCGAGCAGAAGAATATCGCCCTGAATCAGGTGCAGATGCTGGTAATGGACGAAGCGGACCGCATGCTGGACATGGGCTTCCTGCCTGACCTGCAGCGCATCATCAACCTGCTGCCGGCCAAGCGCCAGAATCTGATGTTCTCGGCGACGTTCTCGCCCGAAATCAAGAAGCTGGCCAACACCTTCCTGAGCAACCCGGTCACCATCGAAGTGGCGCGCAGCAACCAGACCGCCGATAAAGTGACCCAGGTGGTCTACAAAGTGGCGGAAAACCAGAAACATGCCCTCACTGCGCACCTGCTGCGCCAGCGCGAGCTGAAACAGGTGATCATCTTCTCGAACACCAAGATCGGCGCGTCGCGTCTGGCCCGTGGACTGGAACAGGAAGGCATGAAAGCCGTGGCCATTCACGGCGACAAGAGCCAGCAGGAACGTATGGCCGCGCTGGACGCCTTTAAAAAGGGCGAGATCGATATTCTGGTGGCCACCGACGTTGCCGCCCGTGGTCTGGATATTTCCGACCTGCCGTGCGTGATCAACTACGATCTGCCGTATAACGCGGAAGACTATGTGCACCGGATTGGCCGTACGGGCCGTGCCGGCGCTTCGGGCGATGCGCTGTCGATCTATTCGGACAAGGACGAGCGTCTGCTGGCCGATATCGAAAAACTCATCAAGCAGACTATCAAGCGTGGCGATCTGACCGGCTTCAATCCGGCGCCGGCCTATGCCAGCGAAGAGCGCGGCGAGCGCCGTGGCCGGCGCGATGAAGCGCCGCGCAGCGGTAGCGGTAGCAGCCGCACTGGTGAGCGCGTGGCGCCGCGTACGGGCGGCAGCAGCTTTGCGCCGCGCCGCGAAAAAGTCGATCCATGGTTCCTCAAGCCGTATGAGCCAGCCAAAGCACCGGCGCCGGCCGGCTCGGCCACGCTGAGCACGGCGACGCCGGCTAGTACCAAGCCCAAGCAGAAACTGGCCTTCCTGCTGGGAGGCGTACCGCGCGCCTGAGCCTTGTGCAACTGACAGAAAACCGCCCTTTGTTACGGGCGGTTTTTTTTCGCCCTGATTTTTTTTAAATATTTTCTTTATGGAAATTATATTTTCGTTGTTGCATCAAATTTCGCTGGACAGGCGATGATGCAATCGATACACTTTACATATTCAAAAAGAAATACTTATTTACACAAGTCAACTTCGGGGAATCAAAAATGCGCTTTGCTAACATCATTAAATCGGCTGCTGTTGTCGCTGCTCTGGTCGCTGGTCAGGCGCATGCTGCCCCGATCGAACTGGTCAACAACGGGAGCTTCGAATCGATCGACGGCCATACCTCGCTGGCCAGCGGCAAATGGAATATCTATAACAACATCACTGGCTGGACCGGCATCGGCAATGGTATCGAAGTCCGTAACAACGTGGCTGGCACTGCCTTCGACGGCAAATATTTCGTCGAACTGGATACCCGCGCTAACAGCGCCATGCAGCAGTCGATTCTCACCACCGCTGGCAAGAACTACACCCTGAGCTTCGCGTTCGAAAACCGTCCCGGCGTAGCGTTGAGCTCGGAAGGTATCGAAGTGTTCTGGAATGGCCTGAGCCAAGGTGTGTACAACAACTCCACCAACTGGAAAACCGTGACCCTGAACGTGCAAGGTATTGCCGGTTCCAGCGTGCTGAAATTCGCCGCTGTCGGCAAGAGCGACTCTTACGGCACCTCGCTGGATAAGGTATCGCTGGTGGCTGCTCCAGTACCTGAGCCAGAAACCTATGCCATGCTGCTGGCCGGTCTGGCCATGGTCGGTGTGGTAGCACGTCGCCGCAAAGCTGCCTAAGTCAGAAGTTAGTTCGTTGCGGCCGGTCCGGCCGCCCCAGCGCGCCCCCAGTCTCTGCGGGGCGCGTTTGTTTTTATGCGACAGATTATTTGGATGATTCTTTTGTGAAACTATATTTTCTATTTTTCATCAAAAAGTACTAGACAGTCGATCATGTCATCGATACACTGGTCATATTCTTTGGGAAACATAAATTTCAAATAGACAATTTTTAAGGGGAACTCGAATGCGCGCTGCTACCATCTTCAAATCCGTTGCTGTTATCGCTGCTCTGGTCGCTGGTCAGGCGCACGCTGCCCCTACCGAACTGGTCACCAACGGTAGTTTCGAAGCGACCACCATTTCCAACGGTAGCTGGAGCGTATTCGGCTCGTTGCCAGGCTGGAGCAGCATCGGCAGCGGTATCGAACTGCGCAACAACGTGGCCGGTAGCGCTTACGACGGCAGCAACTTCGTCGAGCTCGATTCCTACAGCAACAGCGCCATCGAGCAATCGATCGCCACCGCGGCTGGCAAGCACTACACCCTGAACTTTGCGATTCAGGACCGTGCCGGTGTGGCGCTGAGCTCGCAGGGCGTGGAAGTGTTCTGGAACGGCGTGAGCCAGGGTGTGTTCAGCAATGCCACCAACTGGACCGTGCAATCGCTGGACCTGACCGCCAGCGGTGCTACCAGCACGCTGCGCTTCGCTGCGGCCGGTACCAATGATTCGCTCGGCACTTCGCTGGACAAAATTTCGCTGGTCGCCGCACCTGTACCTGAACCAGAAACCTATGGCATGCTGCTGGCCGGTCTGGCTCTGGTAGGTGCTGTCGCCCGTCGCAAGGCGCGCAAGGCCTAAGCGGGCGTCGTTGCCCCGCACCGTAGAACGCGCTGCCAGTCAGCGCGTTTTTTTTGGGGGCCGCCGCGGCAGCGTTATGTTGTCGTCACAGTCACGTGTTAAGGTAGCGGGATATGAAGAAACTCCTCGCTCTCTTGCTCATGCTGGTGGCGCAGTCCGTGCTGGCGCGCCCCGCCAACCCGCTGATCCTGATCTCCATCGATGGCTTCCGCGCCGACTATCTGCAGCGCGGCGTGACCCCCAACCTGAACGCGCTGGCGGCGCGCGGCGTGAGGGCACAGGCCATGCGGCCCTCCTTCCCTTCACTGACTTTCCCTAATCACTACACGCTGGTGACGGGGTTGCGCCCCGACCACCACGGGCTGGTGGGGAATGTCATCATCGATCCGGCCATACCGGAACGGCGCTTTCTGATACGCGATAAGCAAGCCGTGCTGGATAGGCGTTGGTGGGATCAGGGCGTGCCCGTATGGGTGACGGCCGAACAGCACGGGCTGCGTTCTGCCTCCGTGTTCTGGCCCGGCAGCGAGGCTGATATCCAAGGCGTGCGCCCCACGCTGGCGCCGCCGTATGACGATGCGATGACGCCGGAGCAGCGGGTCGATCTGCTGCTGTCCTGGCTGGACCAGCCGCAGCAGCAATGGGATTTCCTGTCGCTGTATTTCAGCCATCTCGACCATGCCGGCCACGATTACGGTCCGGTGGCGGAGCAGACCACGGACGCCATCGCGCGGGCCGATCAGGCCATAGGCCGGCTGCTGACCGGTCTGCAGCAGCGCGGCATACAGGCCAATCTGGTGGTAGTGGCGGATCACGGCATGGCCGCAGTGAGCCCGCAGCGGGTGATACGTCTGGACCAGCTGGCGCCTGAAGGTAGTTACGCACATGTGGTGGACGGTCCGTATGCAGGCCTGGATCCGCTAGCGGGGCGGGCGGCCGAGCTGGAAGCCGCCTTGCTCAAGCCGTGGCCGCATATGCAGTGCTGGCGCAAACAGGACATACCGGCACGGCTGGCTTATGGCCACCATGTGCGTGTGCCAGCGCTAATCTGCCTGGCCGACCCCGGCTGGAGCATCGTTTTCAGTGCTGAGCAGGGCGCCAAAGTCCATGGTGGCCGGCACGGCTATGATCCGGCGGCGCCCGAGATGGCAGCCCTGTGCATCGCGGCGGGGCCGGCCCTGCGCAGCGCGGTACTGCTGCCGGTCATCGACAATGTCGATGTGTATCCGCTGCTGATGCATCTGCTGGCATTGCCGGCTCGTAGCACGGATGGACAGCTCACGCCATGGCGTGCGGCCTTGCGCTAGCGCGCTAGCTTTTTACAATTCTTGCAATTTCGCCGGGCATCGCTGGGCATAACAGGGGCGGCGCTGGTTTACAATGAGCGACTTTTCGCTCTGTCTGTGTTGCCATGAAACGTGAACCACTGTCTGCCAGCGCTGCCGAGGCGCCCATCGTTGCGCCGCCCCATCCGGCCTACCGGCCCGATATCGATGGCCTGCGCGCGATTGCCGTACTGGCCGTGGTGCTGTTCCATGCTTTCCCCAGTCTGCTGCCGGGCGGTTTCATCGGCGTCGATATTTTCTTCATCATTTCCGGCTTCCTGATCGGCAGCATCATCATGGGCGAAATGGCCCAGCAGCGTTTCAGCTTTGCCCGCTTCTACGGGCGCCGCATCAAGCGCATCTTCCCCGCGCTGACACTGGTCATGGCCAGCTGTTTTGCTGCCGGCTGGCTAGTGCTGTTTGCCGATGAATACCGCATGCTGGGGCGCCATCTGGTGGCCGGTGCCGGTTTCGTTTCGAATCTGCTGCTGTGGAGCGAAGTGGGTTACTTCGATACGGCGGCCGACACCAAGCCCTTGCTGCATCTGTGGTCGCTCGGTATCGAAGAACAGTTCTATATTTTCTGGCCCATTCTGCTGATGCTGGCCCAGCGCTGGCGCCAGCGGGCGTGGTTGTGGGCGCTGGTGCTGGGCGGCCTCTCGTTCCTGCTGAACGTGGCGCTGGTGCACCGTTATCCCAGTGCTACCTTCTATTCGCCGGCCAGCCGCGTGTGGGAACTGCTGATGGGCAGCATGCTGGCCTATCTGACGCTGCACGGCCAGACGCTGGCCGGTCTGCTACGCGGGGGCAGTGCGCCCGCGGCAGCACCGAGCGCGCAGCGGCGCAATCTGTACAGCGTGCTGGGCATGGCGCTGCTGCTGGCCGGCTTGGTGCTGATTACCCGTACCCGTGCTTTCCCCGGCTGGTGGGCGCTGTTGCCGACCACGGGCGCCGTGCTGCTGATTGCGGCCGGCCCGCAGGCATGGTGCAACCGCTATGTGCTGGCGCAGCCGTTGCTGGTGTGGGTGGGGCTGATCAGCTATCCGCTGTATCTGTGGCACTGGCCGCTGTTGTCGTTCGCGCATATTCTGCATTCGGCCCAGCCGGCATGGCAGATCCGCGCAGCTGCCGTGCTGCTGGCACTGCTGCTGGCGTGGCTGACTTACCGCGTGCTGGAACAGCGCGTGCGCGCACCGGCGCATAGCCGCCGCAAGATCATGCTGCTGAGCGGTCTGATGACGTTGGTAGCCGCCGCCGGTCTGTGGCTGGCCACCCACGCAGGCCTGCCGCAGCGTTCCGGCATTGTCGCCAATGCGGCGCTGCAGAAGTCGCTGATCGTGGTGGAAGATGTGGCCAATGCGGAAGCCTGCAAAGCCCGTTACGGTTTCGCCAGCAAATACGAATACTGCCTGCTCGATCAGGTGAAACAGGACCCGACGGTAGTGCTGATCGGCGATAGCCATGCCTACCATCTGGTGGCCGGTCTGACCCGCTACTATCACGACCACGGCGGCAATCTGCTGATGCTGGGGACGCGTGTGCCCTTCATCGGCCTGCCGACCGGCGACGATCCGTATCAGCAGGCCACGCCGCGCATGCTGGAGCTGGCCCTGAATACGGCGAGCGTGCAGACGGTGATCTTCTCCACGGCGCTCAAACTACACGAGGGCAATCCGGATGGTATCGCTGCAGTGCAGGCTTTGCGCACGACGCTGCAGCGTTTCAGCGCGGCCGGCAAACAGCTGGTGTGGGTGAACGATGTGCCGATGCTGGACTTCGAACCGCGCTCCTGCATCGGTCGCCCCGGCATGGGCCTGGCGGGAGCCGGGGTGGACTGCACGCTGCCGCGTGCCACCTTCGACCGTAACACGGCCGGCCATGCCGCCATCGTGGCCCGTCTGCTCAAGGAGTTCCCGCAGGTGAAAGTGTTCGATACGGCGGCACCGCTGTGCGATGCGAGCCGTTGCCATGTGATGCGGGATGGCAAGCTGATGTACCGCGATACCCATCACCTCAGCTATGACGGTGACCTGTACGTGGCCAGTACCTACGCGCGCCAGCTAGGTCTGGCGCCGTAAGTGGCGACGGGTCGCACCCGTCGCCGGATTAGCGCCGGTCCGCTTTGCTAGCGGAATTCCAGTCGCGCCAGCATCACGCCTAACTGGCGCATATCTTCGCCTAAGCCCAGTGCGTGTGGCGACGTGGCATCCGGCATCGTCAGCACCAGCTCTATGCTGTTGCGCGGCTCGGCCGGCAGTGCCAGCGTGAGCTGCTGCTGGGCGTGGGCGGCATCGAAGACGAATTCCTGCATGGCGCCACCATTCACCCGCACTTGCAGGCGCTGGCGGTGGCCTTTTTCCACGAAAGCACTGGCGTGCAGCGTGACGCTGCGCGGCGGCTGGCCATTGAGTTGCGGTAGCGGGCACTGGATGCTGGTGCTGGTCTGCTCGCTCCAGCGGCCACCGGGTTCGGGGAAGCTGAAACCACGGATGGTGCACGGTGGTGGCAGGGCTTTGCTACCCAGTTCGATCAGCGGCTGGGCGGCCATCAGTGCGCGACTCACGCACTGCGCCTCCAGCATGGGGAAGGCGGTACTGGAGCCGGGCAGGGCGCACTGGTCCAGTTTGCTGAGCGTGGAACCTTGTCCCGTCAGGATGATGCCGTCGAGCTGGGCTTCGCTCAGTGGTTTGAGCATTTCGAATGCGGCCTGACGGCTGGTGCGGAACAGGCCCAGACTGTACATGTAATCGAGATAGGTATCGCTGTGCGTCATCTGCAGTACGTAGACACTGCGTGCCGGTGTGGCCGCCAGCAGCAGGTCGCGCCGCAACGTCAGTTGCTGCTCGAGCTGCACCAGATCGGAGGCATCGCGTTTCGGTCCCTGCGGTTGCACGGCATAGCAGCTCAGACCTGCCAGCAGCGGTAGCAATAGCAGGTGCGCGGCCCAGCGTTCGCTCTGCGTGGCGGTCGGCTGCGGTTGCCAGTTGCGCAGCATGGGCAGTAGAGCCAGTAGCAGCAGCAGGGCGCTGTCGAGCGCGAAGATATGTTTTTTCACGGCGTATTCGGAACCCTGTCCCAGTTTCAGGGCCACTAGCTGCAGCACGCACATGCCGCTCACGGCCACGCCGTACAGCGCCAGATACTTCAGGCCGAGCGACTGGCTGGCCTGTGCCGGCTGCTGCTGCGTCAGTGCGCGCCAGCGCCATGCCAGCAGTAGCGCCAGTGCCAGCACGGCCAGCGCCAGCAGCGCCATGCTTTTCATGCTGCCGAAGTAGGCCAGATCGAGCACACCATTGTTGGCGGCGATTTCTTTCATGCCGATGTAGCTGGGGTGCTTGATGAATACCAGCGCGCCCAGCAGAGCCAGTGCCGCGCTGCCGGCCAGCTGGCCCGGCGTAGGGCGGCGCTGGCACAGATCGAGCAGCAGGCTGGCGCCCAGCAGGCCCAGAAGTTCGGAGGCAGGCAGCAGGTGCACCAGTGCCACCAGCGCGATACCGGCGATGATCAGCAGGTGACGGCACCATGCGGGGGTGCCACGCCGTTCCAGCGCCATCGCGGCCAGCAGTACCAGCGCAGCGCCGGCGTGGCCCACCAGCTGGGCGTAGAAATAGTAGCCGCCGATTTCGCTGGCATGGATGAATAGCTGCAGACTGGCGCTATTGCCTAGCAACAGAGCCGCCAGCAGTAGCGCGCAGCACCAGCGTGCGCGCAGCGGCAGCGCCAGCAGCACGGCGCTGAAGGCCGCCCAGATCACGGCAATCGACAGGCCGGCCAGCAACTGCATACCGGCCAGCGGTGAGCCGATAAGCTTGCCCAGCAGCGCCGCCAACTGGTGCGAGCCACGCGGATAAAAATTCATTTCGCCCAGACTCTGGTCTATGCCGGGCGGCAGTGACCAGTCCTGATACAGCCTGGCCGTCAAGGCGTAATGGTGACCCAGATCGGTGGAGTGGGCGTACAGCCCATCCATCCCGCCCAGCACCAGCGGCAGCAGGGCCAGCACCAGCAGAAGCAGCATCCACGGGCGCAAGCTGCTGACACTGTGGCGGGGATCAGGATGGTGCAGCATGATCAGCGCGTCCCGCCCAGACGGGCCAGCAGAGCCTGCGCCGCAGCGCGGCCTTCGCGGATGGCGTAGTTGGTGCCACGGTCTTCCGGATAGATCTGCGCCATGGTGCTGATGCGGGCATTGGCAAACGGCGTCTCTGCCGCCGGCACGTAGGACGAGTAGTTACGCTCGGTGACGGGCTGGGCGTAGTCGGCACGCCAGATCTGGTAGTCGCGAATCCAGTCGCGCTGCATGGCAGGGAACATGCGCTGCAGATGGCTGAGGGCGAAGTCCAGATAGGCCGCATCGTCCATCGCCCACAGGGGATCTTCCTTGGCCAGATAGCGTGACAGGAAGACGATGTGCTTGCCGTCGTAGTTGGCCGGACTATCGAAGTTGGTGTGTTCGATCACGCCGACGAAGGGGAAGCCGGGGTCGTTGACGTTGAGCCAGTAGGTATCGGACAGGCTGCGATCGAGCTGCAGCACCAGACAGGCGTTGGCCAGATATTTGACGCGGCGCAGGCTGGCCAGCCAGTCGGGCTTGGCGCTGCCTTGGAAAATATCGGCGATGATGGGGAGTGCGGGCGTGAACAGGAATTCGCGTGCCGTGTAGCTGCCCTGTGCCGTCTGCAGCGACTGCACTTGCTGGCCATCGCTGCTCAGCCCCAGTGTGCTGACGGGCGCGCCGTATTGCACGCGGCCGCCGAGGCGGGTGATTTCATCGGCCATGGCCTGCGCCAGCCGGCCGAAGCCGCCTTTGAAATAGGCCAGTTGTTCGCCACCTTTGGCGTCACGGGTACTGCCGCGCAGCACCAGCTTCTTCCACATCCAGACCGCGTTGATGGCATCGGCAAAAATGCCGAACTTGTTTTCGATCAGCGGTTGCCATACGACGCGGTAGACGTTTTTTCCGCACAGGGGTTCCAGCCACTCGCGGATGGTCAGGTGTTCGATGGCGCGCCAGTCCTTGACGCTGCGCACGCGCAGTACCAGCAGGCCGAGACGGATACGGTCGATCAGCGAGAGTGGCTTGAAGCGCAGCAGATCGAGCGGCGTGGACAGACGCCAGTGGCGGCCATTGAAATACATGCCGGTCTTGGACGGCATGATCTGTATCTCGCCTTCCAGTCCCAGTTCGCGTACTAATTGCGGCACATAGCTATCGTTGTCGAACCAGTGGTGGTAGAACTTTTCGATGGTTACGCCATCGCGGAACTGGAAGGTGCCAGCTAGGCCACCGGGGCCGCTGTCGCCGTCCAGTACCAGCACGCGCTGGCCGGCGCGGGCCAGATCGAGGGCGGCACTGAGGCCGGTGAAGCCGGCGCCGACGATGGCGACGTCGTAGTCGGGAGTGTTGTTGATGTTAGCAGTCATGGAACGGTATCAATTAGCAGGCGCGGCTTGCGCGCTCTGGAAAGTAAAGCGGCGGTTCAGCGCAAACTGCAGCACCACCACCATGGGCAGCGTCAGCAGCTTGGCCAGACGGGCATCGAGGCCGGCCTGCGCTACCAGCAGCCACAGAAGTACGGCCGATGCCGTATAGCCCACCGTGGCAACGCCGAGGAACAGGGCGAGGCGCTGCAGCACGCGGTCGCGCTGGCGGAAAGTGATGATGCGGTTAAGCGTGAAGCTGACCAGCGTGCCGGTCAGATAGCCGAGCACATTGGCGGCCTGATACCACATGCCATTGCCGATGCTGAAGTGGTACACCAGATAGTCGCTCGAGACACCGAGCCCGCCGCACAGGCAGTAGAGCAGGAACTGCATCATGCGCGTTCCTCCGGCAGACCGACCGTATCGCCGATGACGTACTGGGGCCGGCCGTTCAGGGTGAGGAGCACGCGGCCCAGATATTCGCCCAGCATGCCCAGCGCCACCAGTTGCACGCCGCCGATAATCAGTACGGTGACGATCAGCGAAGACCAGCCGATCGGCATGCGGTCCAGCGTGAATTTCTGGATGATCAGCAGGATGGCCAGCACAAAGCCCAGCCCCGCCATGGCCATGCCGGCGAACGACGTCAGACGCAGCGGCACGATGGAGAAGCTGGTGGCCATTTTCAGCCACAGCGAGATGGATTTTTTCAGGCTGTAGCCGCTATCGCCCGCATAGCGCGCATGGTGCGCCACGGTGACGCTGCCTATATTGCGCGTGGCTGACAGGATCAGGCCATCCACATATACATACGGCCCTTGATAGCGCAGCACGTCGCGCGCGATGCTGGCACGCATGGCGCGGAATGGCGACAGGTACAGGCCTTTGGGTTTCTTCATCAGATAGCTGGCCACCTTGTCGTTCAGGCGGCTGCCCAGCAGCTTCCATGCCGCGTGCTGGCGCTGGGCGAAGCTGGCGTAGACCACATCGCGTCCTTTATCCAGTTCGGCCAGCAGAGTAGGAATATCGGATGGCGCGTGCTGCAGATCGTCGTCCATGGTGACGATGATGGCGCCGCGGGCGCGTGCCAGACCGGCCATGATGGCATTGTGCTGGCCAGCGTTCACGCGCAGGTGGATGCCGCGCACCCACGGGTATTGCGCCGCCAGTTCGGTCAACACCTGCCAGCTACGGTCAGGCGAGCAGTCGCACACGAAGATGGCTTCGTAGCTGCCACGGATGGCCGGCAGGCTGTCGAGCGTATCCTGCAGGCGGCTCACCAGTTCCGGCAGCACAAGTTCGCTGCCGTACACGGGGATGACTAGCGACAGGGCGAGGGAGGTTTCAGTGGCCATAGTATTTGCGGATCAGGTTAATGATGTAATCGGGGCCGAATTCCAGGCCGATGGCGCGGGCTGCCGCCATCGACAGTTCGACGTCGAGCTGATAGTGGTCGCCCGCATCGACTTCCGTGTAATTGGCACGCTGGCCCAGCACCTGTTCGAAAGTATGCACGAGTTCCGGCACGGGCACGGAAAACGGGCAGGCCACGTTGGTAATCACGCCGTCGGCCCAGTGATGGTCGATCAGCTGGGCGACGATGGCGGCGACATCTTCCACGTCGATCAGATTGCGCCATGCGCGCAGCCATAGCTGGAACGGCTTGCCCTCGGTGATCTGTTCGTTGAGGTAGTTGGTCAGGGTGTAGGGGTTGGGCGTGCTGCCTACTACCTGCGGCAGACGGATGATGGCCATCTGCCGGCTGCGTGCCGTGATCAGTGTTTCCATCGCCCGTTTGTGCTGTACGTAAGGGGTGTGTGCCAGTTCGGCATCGTGCACCGAGCAGCTACTGAAGTAGACGGTGAACAGGTCGAGCTTGAGCGCTTCCTCCAGCATGCTCTGTTCGCGCGCATATTCTTCGGCCCGGGTTTCGCGCGAGTTGGAGACGCCGGAGGCGAACACCAGTACGTCGTGACGCTCGCGGAAGTGGGGCGCGCAAGCCTGCGCCAGTAAGCCATTGCCAATAATCATAGGTGTTGTTGTGGTACTTCTGTTCTAGGGAGTGGCAGGGCGTTCAGCAATGCGCAGGTTGATCAGGCCCAGCCCCAGCGCACGCGGGTCATTGCCCTGACCTTGCGATTGCGGGGTGGTGGGATGGGGAATATCCAGTTGCAGGGTACGCTGCTGGCCGTCCGTATCGAACTGCAGCGTGACATCCTGTTCGCTATCGCTGGCGTTCAGGCGGAAGCTCTGTTGCTGGGTACCGACGCGGGCGATGACGGCGGCGCCCACATTCGGGCCGTAGGCGTGGCCGCGCAGCTGTATGGTCAGGCGCTTGGGCAGTGGCTGGGCAAACTGCAGTTCTACCTTTTCACCCAGCGTCCAGCTGCCCCAGTGTTCGGCGTCACCGAGGCCTTTGCTGGCAGCCAGTAGGCTGCGCTCCGGCTGTTTGAATTCGATGGTGTGCAGCAGCTTGCTGCGCGGTGGCAGGCGCAGTAGTGCATAACCGGGGCCGCTGCCCTGTACCGTCAGCTGGGACGGCAGTGCGTGCTCGCCCACCACCAGCAGCCAGTCGCTGTCGGCGGGTGCCTGCGTCAGTTCCAGCGCGGCGCCCGGCTGCAGGCGCACCATGCCCACATCGCGCTGGTCGACATGGAACATGGCGCGGTAGATGCCGGGGACTTCGGCACCGGCGATACTCAGGCTGGCACGCTGGGCTGGCGTCAGTGCCTGATGGGCGTAGCGGCCGGCCAGATCGTAAGGGCTGGGCTGTTCGGCGTGGCTCAGTATGGTGCGGGTCTGCAGTTCGCCCACCACACAGTTGATCGGTGTGAGCACCAGCAGGAAGCCCAGTAGAGCCAGACGGGGACGCAGCACCCACAGCAGCAGCAAGGGCAGTTGCAGCCAGCCCACCCAGCGCATAGGCTCGCTCAGTTCTGGACCGTCGATGAAGGACGGGTGGAAGTGCGCAGGCAGCCACAGTTGCGCCAGCAATAGCGCGGCTGCGAGTGGCAGTGCCCACAGCAGGCGTATGCTGCGGCGTGCTTCCGGCGCTGCCAGCAGGCCGGCGCAGCTGAGCAGCATCAGGGGGAAAACGAAATCGTAGTAGCGCAGGTGCATACGTTGGCCTTCGCCGGCTGCAGCGCTGGCGATCGACCCCGTGTAAGCCACCGTCATGGCCAGTGCCGCGCCCAGCATCAGCACGGTGTACAGATTGAGCCTGGAGGCGCCGGGAATGGCGGCGCGCTGGCTCGGGCTGCAGGCCAGTGTCAGCATGGCGGCCATGGGCAGTGCATACATCAGCACGAGGCCTAGCAGGTGGCCTTGCAGGCTATGCCATGCGGCGGCCAGTACGGGCAGCAGATGGGCAAAGCCGGAGCTATTGCTGGCGTGGCCGCCGTAGAAACTGCCCAGCAGGCTGAGGCCCGCTTTGCCGGCTAGCAGATAACCGAGGCCCAGTTTGACGGCCAGCAGGCTGGCCAGCGTGATGACGGTGCTGGCGGGCAGCAGCACAGGC
Source organism: Duganella fentianensis (assembly GCF_964031615.1). Classification (GTDB taxonomy): domain Bacteria; phylum Pseudomonadota; class Gammaproteobacteria; order Burkholderiales; family Burkholderiaceae_D; genus Rugamonas; species Rugamonas fentianensis_A. The sequence continues at coordinate 51,735 of NZ_CAXIQN010000007.1, read as the reverse complement.
AGTACGCGCCAGCCGCCACGGCGCCAGCCGCAGTACCAGATGAAGGCCAGCAGCGCCGGCGTGAGGAATAGCGCATGGACTTTGACCAGACTGAGCGCGCCCAGCAGGGCGCCGCCCAGCGCGACCACGGCCAGATCGGGCCACTGCCCATGACGTGCCAGCACGGCCCAGCTGAGCACACTGAAGCCGAAGAAGTAGGTCGCTTCCGGCATGAAGTAGACGGTGTAGCTGTTGAACGGCGCCAGTACCGCCAGCAGCGCCAGTGCAGCGGCTAGCTGGGCGCTGCAATAGCGCCGGCCGATCAGGTAGAGGAAGGGTACGGCGCCTACCAGCAGCACAGCATTGCCGATACGGGTGCATTGCAGGAAGGCGTCGCCGCAAGCGTTGGTCAGCCCGAACAGGGCCAGATACAGATAGGAGGGGACGATGGCTTCGGCCAGCGGCTGCAGGCGGGCAAAGCTGCTGTAGCTCCATTCGTCCATGAAGATCAGCGGGTAGGCTGCCTGATTACGCCAGATCAGAACGAACAGCACCAGCAGCGCCAGCGCCGTGAGTAGCGGCGCGACGTGGGAAGGAGCCGGCGTGGTAGGGCGCAGCGCAGACATGAAAAACCTGAATGGATGACGGGACACTTTAAATTATACCAATATTATTTATAAACTAATTCTGCTGCCGGCAGGGAGCGGCGGTATCGACTGTGCTAGCGGCTGGCGCGCCACTGCGCCAGATCCTGCTGTAACTGTTCCCAGCGGTAGAAGCGCCGGTTTTCGTAGTACAGCGCACCAGCGTGCGGGCGCTGCTGCAGGCGTGCCAGTGCCACGCCCTGTAATTGCTGCTCGCCGCGTAGCAAGTAATGCAGCAGAACGAAGGGGAACAGACCTATCCATGTATTGCGCTGGGACGGATACATCAGGCACAGGCGCAGATGCTGCCAGCGCTGGCGCCACGGCAGGCGCTGGCGCGTAACGGCGCCATTCTGCGTCAGTGGCGACAGCACGCGGAACAGTGGTGCCGGGCAGCCCAGCGCGTTGTACAGCGCATATTGCTGCACCCGCTCCAGCAGGCCGTGGCGCGCGGCGATCTCGCAGGTGATGGCGTGCAGCGCGTCGTGGTCATGGTGGCCGCCTTCCCATGCAGTGACGTAGATGCTGTCTATGCTGGCAGCGGCGCGATCGGCTCCTTGCAGCAGCCATTGCTCGATCCAGTCGGCAGCTTGCGCCAGATGCTGCGGCAGGCTGGCATCGGGTATTGCCAGTTGGTCGCCGGCGAAATGCACGGCACTGGCCGGAACACCTAGCCGTGCCAGCACGGCCAGCGATTCCTGATTGCGCTGCTGTGCCAGTGCGCCGGCTGCGCAGGTGAAATAGGCGCACTGCACCGCCAGTCCGCGCTGCACGCAGTCGGCGATGGCGGCGTACACGCCGTATTCGTCGTCCTGATGGGCGAACAGGAACAGTGCGCGCTGTGGCTTAGTAGGCATCGAAATCGAGGAAGCTGAAACGGATTCGTGCCGGATCGAGCCGCGCTACCCGTGCCGACAGGGGCTTGAAAATCAGGTTGAGCGGCGAAGGTCGCAAGCGTTGCGGGATGCTGACATAGTTCCAGTAGGCCCGCTCGGCATCTGGCACCAGCCCGATGAACAGGCGTGCGGGCGAAGTCCAGCCGGCGCTGGCCACGGCTGGCACGTCCGGTGCATGGTCGAGCGTGGCGATGGCCGGCAGCATAGTGCTGAGCGAGGGCGCAAAGAACTGCCAGCCCGTGCCGGCGGCGCGGCGCGTAACGGGGTTATTCGGATTGGCGCAGCGCCAGGCCAGCGCGGCGGCGCTCCAGTGGCGCTCGAACGAAGGCTGGCGCTGGCTCGCCTTGCGCAGCAAGGGCCCTAGCCCTACGCGCGCTTCCAGCGGACGCACCAGCTGGAAGCCCAGCTTGCGGATGAAGCCCGGTGTGCTGTTGGCATTGGCCACACCGTACACGGCATCGTAGCCCAGCGCGGTGGCGGCGTCGTAGCACATGTGCGCGAGCTGGCTGAATAGTCCCTGTCCCTGATAGTCGGGATGGGTGGCGGTGTTTAGCGACAGCAGTACGCGGATCAGCTGACCTTCGAAGCGCGCCTGTGCCGGCAGGCATACATAGTGGGCTGCCAGCGTATCGCCATCCCAGGCGTCGAAGCCCACCACGCGGCCGTCCGGATTGGCGCGGTATAGCCATTCCAGATATTCGGGTGTAAAGCGCTCCGAGGCGCCAGCAGGGAAGCAGGCCGTAAACAGGGCGCGATAGCGCTCGAGTGCGACAGGGGTGGTCTCGACGTTGGCGAATGTAATCACTTGAATATCCAGTGCTTGCTGAGCAGGAAACCATTAACAGCCACCACCGGCAGCGAAACGATCTTGCCGGCCAGTGGAGGGAAACCCAGTGCGATAGCCAGATTGACCAGCGCTACCGTGATCATATAGTTGATTGCTACCACGCAGAGAAAACGCACAAAGCTGCCGGAGGAGGTCAGGCGGCCGAAGGTGACGCGGGCGTGGAAAGCGTAGTTCAGTAGCAGGCCGGCCAGAAAGCCGCCTGAAGTGGCCAGCAGTGCGCTGCAGCCCTGCCATAGCAGTAGCTGCATCAGGCCGACGTCGAGCGCGGCGCACAGCAGGCCGCCCAGCACGAAGATGACGAAGCGAGGCACGCGCTCAGTCATGGTTCTGGCCTGCGTTGTGGTCCGGTGCAGGCAGATTTGCTGGCGGCGCGCTGTCCGTGTCCGCACTGGCAGGTACCGTGCTTGCGGGCGCCGTGCTGGCGCGCAGGGCGCGGCGGCGGAACAGCTTGCGCTGCAGCGGCTGGCGCGGCACGCTGGCGATGTCGTAGGCGAGGAAGGCTAGCACCAGCTGCACGCCCATCAGCAGTGGCAGTGCCGCCAGCATCACCGTGCCGGCTGGCGTGCCGACGCCGGCACGCGCCGAATCGGCCCAGTGCCAGATGCCATAGCCTAGGCCGGAGACTATCATCAGCAGACCCAGTGGCAGCTCGATCGAGGCCAGCGACATATTACGCAGGTAGTAGTTGTAGAACAGCCGCTTGATGAAGTTGCGCGCGTGCTTGGCCATGAACTCGGTGACGATCTTGGAGATTTTCAGGTTGCTCACTTCGTCGCCATACACGGCATCCATCGGCACATCGGCCACAACGGCATGCAGGGTATTCAGGCGGAACAGCATGTCCGTCTCGAAGAAATAGCGCTGGCTGATCTTGTCGAACGGCAGATGGCGCGCCGCTTCGACGTGGATCGCCGTGTAGCCATTAGTCGGGTCGAACAGATGCCAGTAGCCGGACGACAGTTTGGTCAGCAGCGACAGTACGGCATTGCCGAACAGGCGCAGCGGCGGCATGGCGCCGATCTGCTCCAGATCGTAGAAGCGGTTGCCCTTGGTGTAGTCGGCTTCGCCGGACAGGATCGGGCCGATGAAATCGGGGATCAGCGACGGGTCCATCTGGCCATCGCCATCGATCTTGACCATGATGTCCATGCCGTCGGCAATGGCTGCCCGATAGCCGGCCATGACGGCGCCGCCCACGCCGCAGTTGACGGCATTTTCCAGCACCACCACGCGATCATCGCTGCACTGGCTGCGTACGAAATGGCCGGACAGGTCGGGGCAGCGGTCATCCACCACGTAGATGCGTTCGACCTCGGGGCCGATGGCAGCGATCACGCCCAGAATGTGACGCGTGACCTTGTAGCTGGGGATGACGACCGCAACGCGGGCGACGGTATTAGAGGAGGGCATAGAAGTAGTCATGCGGGCTAGGGTTGATCCGGCTGTGCCGCATCGGCGAACAGGATGCTGGTCAGGTGGCGGGCGTTATCGGCCCAGGTATGCCATGGCATGGCACTCGAGACTATCGTCTGGCCGGCCGCGCGCAGGCGCAGCCATTCCTGTACGGCTGCGGCCAGCGCAGCGCCAGTCTCGCCGCTGAAGTACTGGGCATGATCGCCGGCGATTTCGCGGAACACGGGAATGTCGCGCGTCAGCAGCGGCATATCGTGGCGTGCCGCTTCGATCAGCGGCAGGCCGAAACCTTCGCCCTCGCTAGGGAACAGCAGGCAGGCGCAGTGCTGGTACACCTGCTCCAGATATTCGTCGCTGATGCCCTGCAGCCAGTGCAGGCGCTGGCCCAGTTGCGGGTGGTTGCGCAGGCGCGTCATGATGGCCGGTATGGTACGGCGCTGGCTGTCCGGCAGGCCTTTCCAGCCTTCGCCGCCGACGATGACTAGCCGTACGTCGATGCCGGCAGCCCATAGCTGCTCGAAGGCGTCGAGCGCCTGCAGATGGCCTTTACGTGGCTCGATGGTGCCCACCATCAGGAAGCTGGGCACGGAGCGGATATCGGCCAGCACGGTCGCTGCATCATCGGGCAGGCCGGTGCTGGGCTTGGAGGCGGCGATGTCGGCACCATGGTGCAGCACGGCGAACTGCGGTACGGCACGTTGCGGGGCATGCTGGCGCAGCCATCTACGGGTTTCGTCGGCCACGGCGCCGCTGATGCACAGCAGGCGGTCGCTATTGCTGGTGACCGTATGCAGCCATTTTTCGAACACGTCGTCGACGCGGCCGGGGAAGAACTCGGGACGCAGCACGGGCAGCAGATCGTGAATCAGGAAATTCACGCTGACGCCGGCCGCGCGCCAGCGTTGGTAAAGACCGGTGCGGGCTGCTTCGGTGACCGCACCCGGATAGAAATCGGGACTGTAGAACACATCGCCGGCGCGCACTTTGACTTCTTCGTCAACCACGCCATAGCTGTCGGTGCCAGCCAGCGTATGCAGATAGCGCCGTGCGTAGCAGTAGTGCCAGCGGCCGCCTTCGTCGCTCAGGTAGACCGGCAGCACCTGATACTGCGTGCTGTGTTGCGCCAGCAGTTCGGCCAGCTGGGCGCGCACCACGCGCTGGATGCCCGTCTTCAGATCTTCGCGGGCAATCGCCGATACATCGACCAGCAACTGCGGGGCGATACCATCGGCTGCTACGCTGGTGTAGCAGTGGCCATGCACGGTGGCTTCCATCAGCTGCTGGGCGCTCTGCGCCCATGTCAGCCATGGCAGGTTGCGCGATGGCGGCGCTTTGCCTTCGGCGTGCAGCACCAGCCATTGTTCGATGGCGTCGGCCAGTGCCTGCGGCTCCTTGCCCTCGAAGTAGTAGGCGTGCTCACCTGCCACTTCGCGGAACACGGGGATGCCGCGTGCAATGATGGGCAGCTGGTGCTGGGCCGCTTCGATCAGCGGCAGGCCAAAGCCTTCGCCTTCCGAGGGGGCCAGCAGGGCAGCACAGCCCTGATACAGCTGCTGCAGCATCTGGTCGGACACGCCGGGTAGCCAGAACAGACGCTGTTCGCGCTGCGGGTGTTCTTCCAGCTTTTTGGCCAGCGCATCGACCAGCCAGCCGTTCTTGCCGACGATGACCAGATTCACGGCCACGCCTTTCTGCCACAGCAGTTCCAGTGCAGCCAGCGCCTGCGCCTGACCTTTGCGCGGTTCCAGCGTACCGACCAGCAGCAGCGTCGGCGCCGCCTTCAGCGCCGCCAGTACCTGCTCGGCGTTGGCGGGCAGGCCGGTACTAGGCGCACTGGCATCGATGTCGGCACCCAGATGGAAGTAGCTGAGTTTGAGCGGGGCCTGACGGCGATTCGGTCGCGCAGCCAGCCATGCCGCCAGTTCATCGGACACGGCGCGCGAAATGGTGACGATGCCGTCGGCCGCGTAGGTGATGGTGTCGAGATAGTCGCTATAGTATTTTTCTGCGCCGTAGACAAAGCATTCTGGCCGCAGCACGGGCAGCAGGTCGTACACCACAAACCAAACTGCCACACCGTGCCGGCGCAGTGCCAGCAGTTGCGGCTCGTTCTGGGTGGTGCTGTTGGAAGCTAGATCGAGACCGAGGAACAGATCACCGGGGCGGGCTTCGATGGGGGCATCTTCCAGTTGCGGCGACTGCACGCCCAGCATGGCCGTGGTGAAGCTGCGTGCGTAGCGGTAGCTGCGGTTGCCGCCTTCGCCGTACACGGGTTCGACGCGATAGCCTGCCGGCGGTGCCTTGATCAGTGCCAGCAGGATGCTGCGTACCACGCGCTGAATGCCGGTCTTGTGATCGACCTGCACCAGTGCCGAAATATCTACCAGCAGTTGGCGCGGCGCGCTGGCTGGCTGGTTGGCGGCAATGGCGCTAGCCGCTGCCATCAGTTGCGCTTCATCGGGCGCTTTGCCGGGCAGGGCGCTCAGCGCGTCGATCAGTTGCTGGTAGTGGCTGGCGCTGCTGTGGCGGGTGATCTGCTCGATTGCGGCATGGTACTGGCGGCCGACTTCGGCCGGTGCGTGGTGCTGCTGTACGTGAGCGCGGCCGGCAGCGGCCAGTGTGGCGCGGCGGCTGGCGCTGGCATGCAGATCGCTCAGTGCGGCAGTCAGCGCGCCGTCGTCGAACAGGTCGGGCAGCTTGACCAGCACCTCGTCCGGCAAGGTGGCGGCAGCACCGTGCGCGTTGATGATGGTGGGCACACCATGCAGCAGGCAGTCCAGCACGGAGGCAGAAGTCTCGCCACGGGTCTGGGTGCGCAGTTGTACGGCGGTGTCGCTGGCGGCCAGATAGTGCTGGTAGTCGTCGGCGCTGACAAAACCGGTGATGCGGATGCTGGCCGCGCAATTGGCGCTGGCGATCTGCTGCTGTAGTTCGGCGCCGTACTGGCCCGCTTCGTTCTCGCCCACGAACACCATCTGGCAGTTGGCCTGCTGCGCCAGTGGCGAAGCGAGGAAGGCATCGAGCAGGCGGTGATTGAGCTTGGTGGGGCCCAGCATACCGAAGCTGGTCACGAGGTAAGTATCGTCGGCGATGCCGAGCTGGCGCCGCGCGGCGGCACGGTTCTGTTCGGGCGTCTGCTGTGCCAGTGCAGCGGGCAGGCCGCGCAGCAGGGGCAGGGTGTGCCACTGTTCGGCATAATCGGCGCCATACCATTGCTGCGCCAGCGTGCGCGAGAAATCGGAATGCACGATCACGCCGCTGGCCTGATCGAGCACTGATTTATTCGACGGCATGGCCCAGATCGACGGGTTGTGCCCCAGCTCTTTGTGCGCCAGCAGGCCGGTATGACCATGCGAAGCATACAGCGCTTCGAAATAGGCCAGCGGCTGCACGCCGTCGCGCTGCATATTGTCGATCACGCCGCTGAGGAAGAAGTCGTGCAGCACCACCATGCCCGGATACTGTTCCAGCAACGGGAACATATACTGGTGGGCGTTGGAGTTACCGAAGTGGTAGAGCCGGCGGGTAAAGCGCTCGGCCTGTGCGCTGAACCGGGCAGGCGTGAGCAGCGGCAGGCGCTGGCCCAGCGCTGTGGCCGCTACGCCGTCATAGGCGGCATCCGAAACCACCAGCGTGAGGTCGTAATAGGGTTCCAGTTCGGCGATCAGTTCGACGCTGTAGTCGGCGATGCCGGATTTTTCCGGAGGCAGCGGCGAAATATACGCCAGTGCGGGACGGCTCGCGCCATTGCGCTGTGTCGCGCTGCTGCTAGCCGATTGTGCAGCGGCTTTTTCAGCGCGCCGTGCCACGGCCATTTCCAGCGTGGCCCACAGGGCTGGCGCAGCCTGCTCCGGCTGCTCGTAGACGTCATCGCGCAAGACCAGTGCGGCATCGCGCAGGCATTGCTGCTGGGCTTCCGGCAGCGTGTGCTCCTGCGTGCCGGCGGCCAGCGTGTAGACCATTAGCGCTCCCTGTGGTGCGGCACCATACAGGGTATCGTTGAGCGCCAGATCGAATAGCCCCGGAAGCAGCAGCACATCGGGATTCAGGCTGGCGAGAAAACCGTCGCGCACCAGCGGCGCGGCCTGCTGGGCCCAGCCGTTGCCGGCCGGTGTGCGGTAGCTGCGCAGTTCCAGTGGCAAGGCACTCAGGGCATGGCGCAGCGCATCGAGACTGTCGCTGTGGCGCTCGTCGAGCGCGATGATCAGGCTATGCGCCTGTGCGCGGCCGGCTGCGCTGCGGGCCAGTGCCTGCGCCAGCGTGACGATGGCTTGCGGATTGCGGGCGGCGCCGTTCTGGCAGGCTTGTAAATCGATAACCAGACGCATACTTAGTGTTGTCCCTTGTTTTGTGCGCGGCGCAGGTCATCGAGTACCTTGCGCGCCGAGCGTGGCAGTTCGCGTTGCAGATGCGGCACGTCGGCAGCGCCGGCGGCAGGGCCACCACCCTGTTTGATCACATGCAGGCTGCGGCTGACGATGCGGCTCAGGAAAGGCGAGCGCACGATGATGGGCAGCAGGGCGCGGCGCAGCGTTTCGCGCGTGGTAAGCCAGCGTACGGCGCGGCGGATGGCGCCACGCACAGCACGTTTTGCCAGATTCGGCAGGCTGTTATCGCCACGGCGCATGAGCAAGCGCAGCGGTGCGGTAATGCGCCACGAGCTGCTGGCATACACGGCCAGCAGGCGCTGTTCCAGATCCTTGCCCCACGCAGCAGTCTGGTGCAGATTGCCTTCCAGCTGACGCACGGTGGCTTCGGCCTGTCGTAAGTCGGCCTGCAGTTGCAGGGTTTGCAAAGTGAGCTGCTGGGCGCGCTCTTCCAGCCGCGCCGTGGTGTCGGTGAGTGTCTGTTCCAGCACGCGGGCACGCTGGTCCGCTTCGACGCTGACTTCCCACGCACGTTTCAGTTGCCGGTCCAGCGTTTTGCCGCGCTGCCAGGCCTTGTCCAGATGATGCGTCAGGTAGTCATCGAAGACATTCGGCTGTACTTGCAGGTGCTGGGCCAGTTCGGCATGTTCTGCCGCCACGTAATAGCGGTTCAGACCATCGAACCAGACGAAGCGATACTGGTGATCGGTCACCAGATGTTCCCATTGCAGGTGGTTGCTGTCGCGGCTATTCGGCATGATGGCTTCCACCACCACGATCCATGGCCGGCACAGGCTGAAGTCCATACCGCGCAGGACATCGGCCTCGAAGCCTTCTACGTCCACTTTGAGGAAGTGCACAGGGCCGGTGACATGCTGGCGGCAGATCTCCGTCAGCGTCAGCAGCGGTACCGTGTGCTCGACCACAGCGTGGCCGTGGGCGCGGTGATTGGCCGCTACTTCGGCATCGGTGGAAGCCCAGCCGTTCACGTCCGGCACATCGAACAGGGTGATGCTGCCGCTGCTGGCGCCGGCCGCCACGTTCAGATTGATGTCGCGCGGGCGCTGCTCGCGGAACGCTGCGCCATACGAGGGCATGGGTTCGATATTGATGCCGCGCCAGCCGGCGTCGTAAAACGCTTTGGTGACCGAGTGCAGTTCCGGATCATTCGCGCCTACGTCGATGTAGAAACCGTTCGGCACATGCTGGAGCGCGCGCCATAGCAGCACGTCTTCGTAATTCTGGGCGTAGGAAATAAAGCTCATGGCACGCTTCAGGTAGGAGTGAACAGCGCCGTCAGACCCTGCGCACCCAGCGCTTCGGCCTGTTCGGCCAGACGGGCAGCCAGCGTCGGCTTGCCATACACCAGCAGTGCGATCAGGCTCTGTGCCAGCAGGTCATTGTGGTCGGTGATCAGCTCGGCGCGGCGGAAGAAGATGGCGTCGCCCCAGCCCAGCCGGTCGCGGCCCTGCTGCTGCGCCGTGTTGTGGTAGGCGTAGCGGCACTCCGAACTGAAATCGATGAAGTCGAAGCCGGCGGCGCGCAGCAGGCTTTCGACTTGCGAGAACAGGGCTTGCTGTGCATAGATGGGCGCGAACGAGACTTCGCAGTGAATCACGTTAGTGCGCTGGAGTACGGCGCTGGCGTGTTCCAGCACGGGCATCTCGAAACCCTGGATGTCGAGCTTGAGGAAGTCCACCCGCGGCGTATCGGCCAGCACGCTATCGAGCGTGCTGGTGCTGACGGTTTCCGTGCGGACCGTGGCCAGCTGGCTCAGGTCTACCAGCTGGGCGGTCAGCGGCTGGTTGAGCGGCAGCAGCGAGGAAGTGGCATCGTAATTATTGATGTGGAAGGTGTGTGGCTGGCCGTCGCCGATAAAGGTCGGGTACAGCGTCAGGGGGGCATCCGGATGACGCGCCAGCGCTGCATCGATCTTGTCCTGCAGCGGTTCGAAACCGATCACGCGGTAGGGCAGCTGCTCGGTCAGGGGGGCGTAGATGTGCTGTTCGTCTTCCAGTTCCTGTGCGCCGATATCGACGATGGTCAGGGCCCGCTGCAGCAAGGCGGGGGCGTGCTGGCGCACGTGCTGCTGCAGCTGCTGCAGCTGGCCGGCACGGGCCAGCCGCTGACGGCATTCATCGGAACCGGCCAGTGCGTTCACCACCTCGGCCACGGGCGCGCCGTTTTGCAGCAGGGCGCTCCAGTGCGCCAGACCGACGGGATCTGCCGGCCGCCCCAGTATGCCGTGATAGAGGCTGTGTACCAGTGCCTCGGCCTGCGCCGCCGGCATAAGGTTTGTATCGGTCGTACGGTTGTCGGTCATCGTGCTCGTCATGTAAAGAGTCTGGCCGGCGTTGCCATGGCGGGCAGGCGCGCGGTCAGGACTTGGTGAAATGCAGTTGCGGTGCCAGATTTACCATGCCACTCCAGATAATAGCGTCCGGATTGGTCAGCACCACAAAATTGCTGACATCAGTCAGATAGTTCAGTACCTGTTCGAACGAGCCTTCGCCATAGCCGCCATCGCCCAGCCCTACGGTAATGGTGTACTCGTCGGGGAACAGATGCATAGGCAGCACGAAGCGCACGCTGAGGATGGCGCCCGCCGCGACCGGTCCCGGCTTCTCGTGCATGCAGTAGGTGTTGGTCTCGAACATCACGCTGCCATAGCGGTTGCGCAGTTTGAAGCCGACGTGCGGATCCGCTGCTGCGCTATGCATGCGGTAGTCGATCTGCAGCGTCACATAATGGTCGGCTACCAGCGACTGGCGCTCCTGTCCCTGTGCGTCGAACAGGCGTACGCCTATGCAGTCGGCCGCGCTGGTGGTAATGCTGCCGGCTTTGCCGCTCAGCACAGTGGCCAGTTCGGGCGCATGGCTGGCATGCAGCAGTTCGGCCGGTGGCGGCGCTGCCGCAGCGGGACTGCGCCCCAGCAGTTCGGCCTGATACAGGTCGATGGCATCGACCGGTGCACCGTCGAACGCCAGCACGCCGTTGCGCAGGAACAGGCAGCGGTCGCAGATGCTGAGGATGGTGCCGCTGCTGTGCGAGACGAACAGCAGGGTGGTGCCGGCCTGCTTGTAGGCGGCGATACGGTCGAAGCATTTCTGCTGGAAGAACACGTCACCCACGGCCAGCGCTTCATCCACGATCAGAATGTCGGGCCGTACGCAGGTGGCGACGCTGAAGGCCAGCCGCATCTGCATGCCGCTCGAATAGACCCGCACGGGCTGGTCGATGTACTCGCCGATGTCGGCAAAGGCCAGTATGTCGGGCAGCAGGGCGGTGACTTCGGCCACGCTCAGCCCCATGAGCTGGCCGGCGATCAGGGCGTTCTCGCGCCCCGTGAAATCGGGATGGAAGCCCATGCCCAGTTCCAGCAGAGCGGCCACGCGGCCATGTACGCCCACGCTGCCGGCGGTAGGCTGGGTGGTGCCCGTGATTAGTTTCAGCAGGGTGCTCTTGCCGGCGCCGTTGATGCCGATCAGGCCGACGGATTCACCGGCGGCGATGCGGAAGCTGACATCGCGCAGCACCCAGTGCAGCTGGTGGCGTTTACGTGGCCATGGCAGCAGCCATTCCAGCAGACGGCTCCAGCGGGTCGGATATTTTTTATAGGCCTTGCCCAGTCCTTCTACGTGCAGGCTGCCCATTACAGTTCATCCACCAGTTCGCCCGCGCGGCGGCGGAACAGTTGCAGGCCGACGGCGCACAGTAGCAGGGCCAGTACGGCGCTCGGCCACAGCGTGGCCCACGCAGGCATCTGGCCGCTGACGAAGATGCGCTGGTAGCCGGCGATTACCGGTGCCATCGGGTTCCACACCAGCCAGGCACGTACTTCGGCCGGCAGGATTTCGGGGCTATAGACGATGGGGGTGAGCCAGAACCAGAATTGCAGCACGATGGCAAACAGCTGCCCCGTATCGCGGAAGAATACATTGAGCACGCCTAGTATCAGGCCCAGACCGATGGCCAGCGCGATCTGTAGCAGTAGCAGGGGCAGCACGGCGGCATAGCTCCAGCCGGGGAAATTACCCGAAAGGAGCAGGAACAGGGTGAACAGGGCGAAGATGATGGCGAAATTGAGCACTGCGCTACTGACCACGATCAGAGGCAGGCAGATGCGCGGGAAACTGACTTTCTTGAGCAGATTGGCCTGCTCGATGAACATGTTGAGGGCGCGGTTGCAGATTTCTGCAAACAGACCCCAGGTGAGGATGCCGGCACACAGGTAGATGCTGTAGGCATAGACCGAATCGACGCCCGGCAGTTTGCTGCGCATGATCTGGGCGAAGATCACCGTGTACACCAGAATCATGGCGAGCGGATTGAGGATGGCCCAGATGGCGCCCAGCACGGCATTGCCGTACTTGGCCTGAAACTCGCGTTTGACGCTGCCCGCAATGAAGCCGCGGTAGGACCACGCGGCACGTAACATCAGCGCGGCCATCAGCGTGGCAGCACGCTGCAAAGCGCGTTCGGCATGGCGTTAAACGAGGTTTTCACAGACGCGGAAATGGCGTGTTGCCTATTATGATAAAGGCAGGATTATACCGTATCAGCTTGCTGTAACCGCAACGGGTTACAAGTTGTCACAGCTAGTTGCCGGCTTCGCCCTGCACCAGTTTCTGCAGTGCTTGCGGGTCGAGAATCTTGAGCTTGTGGGCGTCTTTCTGCACGATACCCTGCTGGGTCAGACTGAGCAGCGCCCGCGTCACGGTCTCGCGGCTGGTGTTGATCATGTTGGCAATATCCTGATGGGTGGGCAGGTTTTCCACCACGGTGCCATCGGGATTTTTCTTCTGCATCAGCACCAGGTAGGTGTAGATGCGGCGCGCCGTGTTATTGATGCTGAGCAGGGCGCGGAACTCGGAATCGCGCTGGATCTTCTGGGCCAGGTGCTGCAGCATCTGGCGCGCCACCGAAGGCGAGTGGGAAAACAGGTGCATGGCCGTGGGCGCAGGCAGGAAGGCCACCAGTACTTCGGTAGTGGCGACCACCGAGGCGGAGCGGGTGGAATTGTTGATCAGGGCGATTTCGCCGAAAAAATCGCCCGGTGCCAGCATGCGCAGGCCGATCGCGCGGCCGTCTTCCGTCACGTCGATCACTTGCAGCTGGCCTGACAGCAGGAACAGCAGGCCGTCGCCGCTGCCGCCCTTGTGCAGCACCACTTCGCGCTTGGCGTAGCGGCGGATGCGCAGCTCCGGCTTGATGCGGGCGATGTCTTCGTCCGACACTTCGGCCAGCAGGGGAATCTTGCGCAGATGGACGGTGATGTTCTGACGCTTGGCACCGTCGGCCGGTGCGCTCTGGACGGTATCGTCGGCTGGCGCAGTGCTGGCAGCGCTAGGGGCGGTATCGGCAGGAGGCATCGAGGTCATACGCAAATAGTCGGGTTAGGCGGAGCAGGCAGGTAGGCAGATAGGTATGCTGACCCATGGGGCCACCACTCAGTTCTGCCATTGCCAGTTGAGTTGTAACTGCCGGCTATTGTACTGAAAGATAGAGATGTTTTCCTGATTTCGTGTCTGGCGCAGTTCCAGCTGTAGCGACTGGGTCTTGCCCAGCGGGTAGCTGAAAGCGGCGCGCACGGTGTCGGTACGCTGCGCGCGTACTTGATCGATGATGCCGGGCGCATAGGCCGAAGCACTGCGCCAGTGCTGGCGGCTGAAGCCGAAATCGGCACTGAGGTCGGCGCCTAGCTGCTGGCGCCAGTTCAGGTGCAACTGGTCGCCGTGGCGGTCGCCACCGGGACGCAGGGCATGGGCGCGCTCGTTCACCACACCGTAGCTGAAACTGCCGGAGCCATGTTCGTTGCGGTAGTTGAACTGGCCGCGCAGTTCGCCGCTATGGGTGTTGAAATGGTCCAGCGTCAGGTAATCGACCTTGCTCAGCCCCGCCATCAGGTGGAACTGTATGCCGTACGGCCACGGCAGCGGCGGCCCCACTCTGGCCTGTAACTGGGTCTGGCGCTGGTAGTACTGGTTGCCCAGCGAAATCCAGCCCATCATGGCCGTGCCGCGCAGGGCCCAGCGGCCGAACTGCCACGGAGTTTCCAGTCCCGTGAACAGGGAGGCGCTATCGTACTGGCGCAGATTGTCGTTGCGCCGCAGCTGGGCCTGCACGAAGCCCAGTGTGCCGTTGGGCGTCAGATCGCGCAGGTATTCGCCGCTCAGCGCACTGTACTGGTCGTGCTTGGGCAGGAAGTCGGTGGACAGCGGCAATTCGATCTGGCTGCCCGGCAGGCCGATCAGATAGCTGCCCGTGCTGGCGCCCTGATTGACGTTCTGGTCGAGGCCGCGTCCCAGCGTTACCGCGCTAGTGCTATGCGGCTGCCAGTTGTTGCAGCCCTGGGCGCGCGTGTTGTTGATCAGTTCGAGGATGCCCGGTGGCGGCGCGAAGCGCTGTTCGATGGCGCGGAACAGCCGCTCCGCCTCATCGGCATGGCCCAGGCTGCACTGCAGCAGGGCCAGTTCCAGCCAGGCGCCCGCATGCAGCGGCTCCAGGTCGATGACCCGTGCCAGCGCTTCGCTGGCGTCGCTCTTGCGGCCTTCGGCAATCGATTGCAGCGCTTCCCTGTACAGCGCTTGCGTGGGGTCGGGAACCTCTTCGGCCTGCCCCCGCAAAGGCCCCAGCAACAGCAGAACTGCGCAAGCGTAGGCGGACAGTTTCACGTGCCGGTCCCCGCCTGTTGCTGGGCGGAAGTGTCAGGGGATGCAACTGTCATACTTGGATCTGTGGTGTAAAGAGTCGTTAGGTGTTCTTTGCCGCGCAAGCGGCGTTCGCCCAGCAAGGTGAAGCGGTGGCGCCGTGCTCTGGCTACGGTGCCGGCGCCCACGATGATGTCGTGCGGGAACTCGCGAGCAGCCTGCTCCAGTCGCGCTGCCGTGTTGACGCTGTCGCCGACGGCAGTATAAATGCTGCGGAAGCTAGTGCCAAAATCACCGGCCATGGCCGGGCCGCTTTCTATTCCGATGCGGACCCTGAGCGGAGGATAGCCGGCCGCGACGCGCTGTCGGCTGAATTCCTGCACGCGGCGTACAATAGCACAGGCCGCATCCATTGCCAAATCGGCATGTTCCTGCTGCGGCAGGGGAGCGCCCCAGAATGCTACCAGACCATCTCCCGTGTATTTATCCAGCGTGCCCTGATGGCTGATCACGGGCCCCGTTAAACAGTCGAGGAAGTCGCGCGTGAGCGTGGCCGCTGCTTCTACCGGCAGCGATTCCACCTGGGTGGTATAGCCTTCCATATCGGCAATCAGCGTGGTCACATCGAGTGCGCGCGGCTGCAGCGGGTCGGCCAGATCGCTGCGCAGCAGTTCCGTGACGACCGACGGGGCCACGTACTGGCGCAAGGTGTCGAGCAGATGGCGCGAGCGGCGCTGGGTCAGTTGCCACTGGTAGGGCACGGCTACCGCCAGCAGGAACAGATTGGTGAACAGCGGGCCGGTGGTGGCAAATTCGGCGTCATGGATGCTGATTAAATAGGCCAGCGGCAGCCACAGCAGCGAGCACAGCGCCAGCAGCGTGACGCTGGTAATGGCGGCCAGCCGTGGTAGTGCCAGCGTCAGGCCTAGCACGGTTGCCAGTGCATAGGCTGCCGCCAGCCAGCGACCGGGCCAGCGTGGCGCACGGCTACCGCTCTGCCAGTCCAGCAGGGTGGAAAGGAAGGCTGCCTGCACCCCGAGGCCGGGCCGGTTGGCGGCCAGCGGCGTAGTCACGCGGTCACCGATGCCCAGCGAGGAGGAGCCCACCAGTACCAGCCGCTCGCTGGCGCTGGCGGGATCGATGCGCTGGGCCAGTATGTCGGCGGCCGACACTACCGTATAGGCTGACCAGTCGCGCTGGTAGTCGATACGCATCCAGGCTGGCTGGATGGCTGGCAAATCTGTCTTTTTATTGCAACATTGAATTAATGCCAAGGTCAGCGTGGGGTAGTAGTTGCCCTCGAAGCTGGTGTACAGGGGCAGCCGGCGTAGCGCGCCGTCGGCGTCGGGGATAAAGCCGATATTGCCTACATGGCGAGCCTGCGCCAGTCCCGCATGGTTGGCCAGATAGCCGGTGGCGGGCACGGCGGCAGGGGCGGGCCCCCGATACGGTGCCGCCAACTGGCCTTCACGCAGGGGCTGGGGACGGGTGGTGCTGTAATCGAAGGATTGTGCCAGCACTAGCGAGGAATGCTGGGCCAGCAAGGCCAGCCGCTGGTCGCCGTCAGGGCTGCCCGCTTCGGGCAGCAGGATGTCGAACGCCACACCGTTCGCGCTATATCGGGTCAGCAGAATTTCAGCCAGATCGGCCAGCCGGTCGCGCGGCCATGGCCACGGCCCCAGCGCGGTCAGGCTGGCTTCGTCGATATCTACCACTAGGATGCGAGGATCGGCCGCGTCGGTGTTGTGCAGAGCGATCAGCTGGTCGCGCAGCCATTCGTTGGGCGCAAACGGCTGGCTATCTGTGCCCAGCCACTGGGTCAGTACAGCCAGCAGCAGCGCTATCACGGTGATGCAGTACCTGACCTTGCCCTGCAGCAGGCGTGCGCGGGCAGGCGGGGTGTTAATGGCGTGAGCGGCGGGTGTTTCGGCGTGCACAGTAGGGCAGGAGGCAGGGTAGCCAGAGCGGATCAATAGGCCAGTATATCGCGTTGCCCGTGCCATCGGTCAACCGGGGGAGGGAGATGTGGTCTAACTGGGCGTTTCATTGCTACAAAGTGTAACGATGATCGGAATAAAGCTTGTTTTGGATAAAAATGTGACGGTTATCACGGAAAAATCCGTCCTCAGGCGGACAATACCGGAAAAGGGGAAATATCATGTTGCGCTCATACTTACGTCCAGTTCTTGCTACTTTTGCCATGCTGTGTGCCGTACCGGCACTGGCGGCCGAAGCAGGGAAGATCATTTTTGTTGCCGGTGCCGCTCAGGTGGCTGGCAAGCCGGCCGTGCTGAACGCGGCTGTGCAGGAAGGTGAGTTGCTGACGACAGGCGCGGCAGGTTACATCTATATCAAGACGGTGGATAACGGCATGTTCATCCTGCGCCCGAATACGGAAGCGCGGATTGCCAGCTACCATATCGATGCCGCCAATCCGGCCAATACCCGCATCAAGCTGGAACTGCTGCATGGCGTGGCGCGTAGCCAGTCGGGCGAGGCGGTCAAGCTGGCACGGCAGAATTTCCGTTTCAATACGCCAGTGGCTGCCATCGGCGTGCGTGGTACGGATTTCACCGTGTTTACTGATCAGGAAGTGTCGCGTGTGGCCGTGCTGTCGGGCGGCATTACCATGAGCGGTTTCGGCGGTGGCTGCCGTCCGGAAGGTAGCGGTCCGTGCGAAGGCGCCATGGCGCGCGAACTATCGGCGAGCCAGCGTGGCCAGTTGCTGCAGGTACAGCGCAGTCAGGTCGCGCCGCAGCTGCTGCAGGGCGGCAGTCTGGCGCCCGATGTGGTGGCGCCGCCACGCCCGGATGAGCCTGGTGGCAAGCTGGGTGGTGCAGCCGCAGCGACGGGAGCCGAGCCTAGTCTGGATCCCCGTAAATCGAATAGTCTGCAGCAAATCGTGGCGAATCAGGTGGCTGGTGGCGACAAGTCGAGTATCGTCGACAAGACCCCGGAAGCGGTGACGCCACCCGTGGCCCCTGCCGAACCGGTGGTTGTGGCGCCGGTCGTGCCGCCGCGCGCCGTTAACTGGGGACGCTGGCAGGCGGTGGCCGGACAGGCGGCAACTACGGCCTTGTCGCAGGCAGGCTCGGACCGGCTGGCATTTAATGATACCTTCGTGCTGTTCCGGGCCAAGGAAGGAACGGCCTATGTCACGCCGGAACATGGTTCGGTCGGTTTCAATCTGAGTCAGAGCGAAGCCTATGTGAAGAACCAGAGTACGGCCGCGCTCACGGCAGCCAGTGTGGAAAATGGTAAGTTGCTGGTCGATTTCGACAAGTCGCAATTCACCACCAGTTTCGATCTGCTGACACAAGGCGAACGTTTTGCCCTGAAAAATACGGGTGAAGTGACGCGTGACGGTCAGATGTTCGGTGGTGCCGTGCTGGGTTCTGGTGGTGCCAACACGATTAATGTGAATGGTGTGCTCAGCGGCAAGGGCGATGCGACCTATCTGTTCCAAGGCCGGCTGGATGCCACCCGTACCGTGTCCGGAGTGACGTATTGGACAAAATGATCTGGATTAAATTAGCTACCGGTCAGCTCATCAGACCGTAGTGAAAACGGCGCGTCGGCGTGAAGCAATTCCCGCCGGCGCTTTTTTATTAATAAATAGTCACCCATTGTCACGACTACTGGCTTTGCAGCGAGTAGCGGGGCAGCACAGGTCGGCTGCGTTGCGGCAGCGAAGCACAGCTGACCAGAGTGGCGGGGCAACTATTATGGTGTGGTGCTAAAAGTGTTTTCAACATATTAATAACACTGTGACTTGCAGTGTTGTAAACACGTTGATTTCCCTCTAACCATCTCCCATAATGTCCCGCGTGGTAATTTTTGCGAATTATGCCGAAATTAAGTGGATTTTTATGGGTTCTTGTGATGCTCGTCACATTAACGCATAAGGGTCTTCTGCCATGATTCGGTACGCAGTCTTGCAAGCACGCAAGCATGTGGTGCCGCAAATCCTAAACTTTTAAAACGTGTTACCTAGGAGTTTTATATGTCCCAATACACCGCTTCGATTCAACAACTGTACGTAGCGTACTTCGGTCGTCCTGCTGATGCAGGCGGTCTGGCTTTCTGGGAAGGCAAAGTTGCTGCTGCTAACGGTAGCACCGCTGCAATCAGCGCTGCTTTCGCTGCTTCGGCTGAATACACCACTGCCTACGCTGGCAAATCGGCTGTTGAAACCGTCAACCAGGTTTACGTCAACCTGTTCGGCCACGACGCTGACCCAAGTGGTCTGCTGTTCTGGGCTAACGCTCTGCAAAACAAAACGATTACCATCGACAACGTGGTAACCTACATCGCTACCGGCGCTCAAGGCACCGACAAAGTAGCTTACGACAGCAAAGTTGCTGCCGCTACCGCTTTCACCGCAGCGCTGGATACCACCGCTGAAATCCTGGGCTACAGCACCGCTGCTATCCCTGCTGCTAAGGCCTTCATCGCTAGCGTTACCGACGAAGCTACCCTGGCAACCGCTGTTGGCGCCATCGACACCACCATCGCTACCGTTGTAGCCGCTGGCACCCCAGCAACCCCAGCAACCACCTTCACCCTGACCACCGGCGTGGATTCGGGTTCGTCGTTCAAAGGCGGCGCTGGTGACGACACCTACAACGGCACCACCGGCACCACCACTCTGACCGCCCTGGACAACCTGGACGGCGGCGCTGGTACCGACACCCTGAACTACATCCAGACTGCAGCCATCTCGGTTCCAGCTTCGGTAAAAGTTGCAAACATCGAAAAAGTAGTGATGAGCAGCGGCGCTGACATCACCGCTGACGCTTCGGGCTGGACCGGCCTGACCGACTTCACCGCAGCTGCTACCGGCGGCGTGAACGTCACCGTTGCTGGTGCAAACGTGATCACCACCGATTCGCTGGCTGGTGCTCTGGACCAAGTTGTTGCTGGTGGTAAAGATGTAACCATCACCGCAGCTAAAGTGTCGACTGGTGACGTAACCGTTACCGGCGCAACCGGCGTGGTGTCGATTTCGACCACCATCGCCAACGGCGGCGCTGCTGGTCCTATCGCTGTTACCGGCGGCACTTCGGCTTCGGTAACCCAGGCTATCGTTGCTGGTGCAACCGCTACCACCGGTACCGTTGCTATCACCAACTCGGGCAAGCTGACCACGGCTTCGGCAGTTGCTACCAAGGGCACCGACGCAACCCCAACCTACAACACCGTGACCGTAACCGGTCAGGCTAATGCTACCGATAAAGATGACACCATCACCAGCATTACCGCAACCGGCTACACCACGGTCAACACCGTGCACACCAACAAGCTGTCGACTCTGAACCTGGGCACCGGCTCGGGTAACGTGACCATCGACAACGGCGATGCACTGGTAAGCGGCTCGGCCACCACCACCCTGAACCTGAACGTGAACGGTCTGAGCGGCGGCACCCTGGATGACGACGATATCTACACCACCATCAAAGTCAACAGCACCGGCGCTGCTTCGACCATCGCCAACATCACCGACACCGCGCTGACCTCGCTGTCCCTGACCGGCGACAAGAAGCTGACCCTGACCTCGATCGCTGGCGCAACCGCGCTGACCTCGGTCGACGCAGCTGCTGCTACCGGCGGCATGACCATCAGCTCGACCCTGCTGGTTGGCACCGCATACACTGGCGGTTCGGGCGCTGACACCATCACCCTGGGCGCAACCACCAAAGCTATCACCACCGGTGCTGGCGATGACGTAGTGACCCTGGCTGCTGCTACCACCGCTCTGGGCACCGGCGGCTCGATCGACGCAGGCGCCGGCACCGGCGACGTGCTGTCGTTCGCTGACGCTGACGACGCAACCACCGCTTCGGGCGGCACCACCTTCGCTACCACGGTTTCGAACTTCGAAGTCGTGCGTCTGGCAGGCGCAGCTGGCGCTGGCGTAACCGTCAACGTTGCTAACCTGGACAACATCAGCAAAGTTGAAGCTACGGTTGACCTGGGCCAGACCCTGGCTGTGTCGAACATCGCTTCGGGCGGCACCGTAACCTACACCACCGCTCAAACCGCTGCTTCGACCATCACCGTGGCTAGCGCTGCTGCTAACACCGCTGACGTGTTCAATGTCGCTATCAGCTCGGCTGCTGCACGCAACATCAACGGCGTAACCATCAGCAACGTTGAAACCATCAACTTCCTGACCGACGACACCGCAGCTACCACCACCGGTATCGAGCACGTTGCTTCGCTGACCGCTGCTGCTGCAACCAAAGTCACCGTAGCTGGCGATGCAGGTCTGACCCTGACCTTCACCGGCACCGCGCTGACCACCTTCGACGCTAGCGGCGTAACCGACGGCGACGTGACCTGGACTTCGGGTGCTCTGGCTGGTGCTGCTACCGTTAAAGGCGGCGCAACTGCTGACGCTAACGTGATCGTTCTGTCCGCAGCTCTGGGCGACATCACCTACGTTGGTGGTTCGGGTACCGACACCATCACCATGAACAATGCTAGCAACCACGATGCGACCACCAATACCTTCACTCTGGGTAACGGTGCAAACACCCTGACCGCAGGCAACAACGACGGTGACAACACCGTAACCGGCGGTACCGGCGTGGACACCATCACCGTTGGTAACGGCGACAACACCATCACCACCAGCTCGGGTAATGACATCATCACCGTGGGCACTGGCGCCAACACCATCGACGCTGGCACCGGCAACGACACCATCACCATCGGTGCTTCGGCAGGTGCTAACACCGTGAACGTAGGTACCGGTACCGACGCTATCGTGTTCACCGGCGTACAGACCGCAGCTGGTTACTACACCTCGCTGACCGGCATGGGCGCTGGCGACACCATCAGCTTCAATGCAACCGCTCACGACGGTGGTGGCCTGACTGCTGGCGTACTGGGTTCGAAGATCACCCTGGGTGGCGCTTCGAACTTCGCTAACTACCTGAACGCTGCTGCTGCTGGCGATGGTTCGACCGACTCGGCCTTCCACTGGTTCCAGTTCAACGGCAACACCTACATCGTTCTGGATAACAGCGCTGCTGCTACCTTCCAAGACGGTGGCGACCAGGTTGTTGAGCTGGTAGGCCTGGTGAACCTGGCTACCTCGACCCAAGACGGTAGCTACGTTGTAACCCTGGTGTAATCACCTTATCTTCACTGCGGGGCATCAGCTCCGCAGCGAAGTCAAAAACCCTCTCCGTCTCTGGCGGCGAGGGTTTTTTTATCTCTTCTGGCCCTGTCATAGCGGCCTCGGTTTACGCTAGAATTGCCTAAATTCTAGGCAGTCAGCCTACTTCCTTGTAAAATTTGTGACGAGCATCACATTTTTTGCGGGAAATCAGCGATAATGTCTCGTCTCGCTCATTTGGAGCGATAGCGTAGGGTTATCCATGAAAAATAATTTCCTCAAGACTAAGAACGAGATCAGCGAGATTCTGCTGACGTTCAAAAGCACTTTTGTGACGGTGGGTGCGTTCAGTGCCATCAGCAATCTGCTGATGCTGGTGCCTTCGCTGTACATGTTGCAGGTGTATGACCGCGTACTGGCCAGCCGCAACGAAGTCACGCTGCTGATGCTGACCCTGATGATGCTGGGGGCCTACCTGTTCATGGGGGCGCTGGAACTGATCCGTAGTTTTGTGCTGGTGCGCGTGGGCGCCCGTTTCGACATGCAGCTGAATAAGCGCGTCTACACGGCAGCATTCGAACAGAATCTGAAAAAAGCCGGTGGTAATGCCGGCCAGGCGCTGACCGATCTGACCAATATCCGCCAGTTCCTTACCGGTAATGCGCTGTTCGCCTTCTTCGACGCGCCATGGTTCCCTATCTATCTGGGCGTGATCTTCATGTTCGAGCCGTCGCTGGGCATTTTCTCCCTGTGCGGTACGGCTCTGCTCGTGCTGCTGGCCTATGTCAACGAACGGGTCTCGCACAAACCGCTGTCCGATGCCAATACCATGGCGATTGCTTCGAGCCAGCTGGCCACGAATAATCTGCGCAATGCCGAAGTGATCGAGTCGATGGGCATGCTGCCCAACCTGATGGGCCGCTGGCTGAAGATGCATGGCCGCTTCCTCGTGCTGCAGGCAGAGGCGAGCGAAAAAGCCGGCACAGTCGGTGCGGTGACCAAGTTCGTGCAGGTTTCGTTGCAGTCGCTGGTGCTGGGCTTCGGGGCTTTGCTGGTACTGGAAAACAAGATTTCCCCCGGGATGATGATTGCCGCCTCGATTCTGGTCGGCCGTACCCTGGCACCCGTGCAGCAAGTGATCGCAGTCTGGAAGTCGTGGGCCAATACCCGCAGTGCCTACGAGCGTCTGACCCGCTTGCTGGAAGAAAATCCGGTCCGTCCGGTCGGTATGGAGCTGCCTAAGCCACAGGGTGTGGTGGCGCTGGAACAGGTGACGGCAGGTCCGCCGGGCGCTAAAAATCCGGTAATCAAGAACCTGAGTTTTGCGATCCAGCCCGGTGATGTGCTGGGTGTGATCGGACCTAGCGGTTCCGGTAAATCCACGCTGGCACGTCTGCTGGTTGGCGTCTGGCCGGCAGCGATGGGCAAGGTACGCCTCGACGGCGCAGATATCTATCAGTGGAACAAGGCAGAACTGGGCCCTCACGTCGGCTACCTGCCGCAGGATATCGAGCTGTTTGGCGGCACCATTAGCGAGAACATTGCCCGCTTCGGCGAGGTCGATGCCGAAAAAGTGGTGCTGGCAGCAAAGCGCGCCGGTGTGCATGAAATGATATTGCAGTTCCCATCCGGCTACGACACCATGCTCGGTGACGGCGGTGCCGGTCTGTCCGGTGGTCAGCGTCAGCGCATCGGTCTGGCCCGTGCCATGTATGGTGATCCGGCAGTGCTGGTGCTGGATGAACCGAATTCGAATCTGGACGATATGGGTGAACAGGCACTGGTGCGCGCGATTGCTGATCTGCGTGCGCGCGGCAAGACCATTGTGCTGATTACCCACCGTACCAGTGTCATTGGTGCCACCAACAAGCTGCTGCTGGTGCGTGACGGTGTGCTTGCCGCTTTCGGTCCTACCAATGAGGTGCTGAACGCGCTGCAGACTCAGGCCCAGCAGGCACAAGCGCAGCAATTGCAGGCGCAGCAAGCGCAAGCTCAAGCTCAAGCTCAAGCTCAGCAAGCACAGGCACAGGCACAGGCACAGGCGCAACAACAGGCTGCTGCGCAAGCGGCAGCAACGAAATCGGAGTGAGCGTGAACATTATCAAACATCAGCAAGCGGCCACCGAAGTGGTGACCCACGATGCCAGCCCCATTACTGTCAATACCGATGCGGGTGCTTATGCCCGTCTGGGCTGGATCATCGTTCTGGCCGGCGTACTGGGTTTTCTGGTCTGGGCAAGTTTTGCCCCGCTCGATAAGGGTGCACCGCTGCAGGGTACGGTGACCAAGGAAGGCAACCGCAAGGCCGTGCAATATCTGCAGGGTGGCATCGTGCAGGAAATTCTGGTCAAGGATGGCGACCATGTGAAACAGGGACAGACGCTGGTGCGCATGAATCCGGTGGCGGCCAAGGCAGCACTGGATATTACTCAAGTGCAGTATATTTCGGCACGTGCCAGCGAGGCTCGTCTGCAGGCTGAATTGCAGGGCAAGCACAGTGTGAGTCTGCCGGATAGCCTGCGCGAATATCGCGATGCGCCGCAAACGGCTGAGGCCCTGGCGCTGCAGAACCAGCTGATTGCTTCGCGCCAGTTAAGTCTGCAAAGTGATCTGGGTGCCATCGATGAAACCATTGCTGGTTTGAATCTGCAGATCCAGGCGACCAAGGATTCCATGGCGAGCAAGAAGGCTCAGCTGGCACTGATCAAGGAGCAGCTCGACAATACCCGTGATCTGGCGCGCGATGGCTATATTGCCCGCAACCGCTACCTTGACGTACAGCGTTCCTACGAACAGCTGGTGGGGGCAATTGCCGATGACACCGGTACGATAGGCCGTGCCCAGCGCCAGATCAGCGAAGCCCAGTTGCGCAAAGTGCAGCGTAATAGCGATTACCAGCGCGAAGTGCGTACCCAGCTGGGCGAGATCCGCCGTGATGCAGACGCCATGGTAGGCCGCCTGTCGGGCCAGCGCTTTGATCTGGCCAGCGTGGAAATCAAGGCACCGACCGATGGCGTAGTGGTGGGTTCCAGCGTGTTCACCCAGGGGGGCGTGGTAGGTTCGGGCGCGAAACTGATGGAAATCGTGCCGGATGATGATGCGCTGGTGGTAGAAGGCCAGCTGGCGGTGAATCTGATCGATCGAGTACGTGTCGGCCTGCCGGTGGAAATGAGTTTCTCGGCATTTAACTCCAACCGCACGCCGCACATTGCCGGTACCGTGATCCAGGTCGCGGCTGACCGTACGGTAGATGAGCGCACCGGCGCCGCGTACTACAAGGTACGTGCCCGCGTGTCGCCGGAAGGCGCCAAGGTCATTGCTTCCAGAAAGCTCGATATCGTCTCCGGTATGCCGGTCGATATGTTCATCAAGACGGGTGAACGCAGCCTGATGAGCTATCTGCTGAAGCCAGTGCTGGATCGCGCCCATTCTTCGCTGACGGAGGAATAAGATGGCCAACTGGAAGAAACGCGCGTTGCCACTGGCCATAGCCAGCCTGCTGGCAGGCATGGCGCCCGCTAGTCAGGCGATCAGCCTGCAGCAGGCGTATGAAGCGGCTCTGAAGAATGATCCTGCCTACCGCTCGGCCTACTATACGAGCGAGGCGGGCAAAGAGAACCGCGCGCTGGGGCTGTCGAACCTGCTGCCGACGTTGCAGGGTTCCTACAGCGCCAGCCAGAACCGATCCACCGTCAATTACGGTCTGGGTGACAAGCCGCAGGATTACATCAGCCGTTCGGCCACCGTACAGTTGCGCCAGAGCCTGTTCAATCTGGATGGCTGGTTCCGTTACAAGCAGGGTAGCACGCAGGCTCGCTATGCCGAATCGCAACTGAGCAGCCAGCAGCAGGAAGTCATCGTACGCGTGGTGGGGGCCTATCTCGACGTGCTGTACAAGCAGGATCTGCTGCAACTTGCAACTGCCGAGCGCGATACCTACCTCGAGCAGCGCAAAGTCAACGATCAGCTGTTTGCCAAAGGCGAGGGTACCCGCACCGATATGCTGGAAACCCAGGCGCGACTGGATGCCTCGGAAGCGCAGTTGCTGGAAACCCGCGATGCACTGACCGCCTCGCGCGATACCCTGATGCAGATCGTCGGTGGCGATATCGGCGAGCTGGACTTGCTGGTGCAGGATTTCCATCCGCGCGAAGTCGATAGTGTCAGCTTCGAACAGTGGAAGACCATCGCGCTGGAAAAGAATCCCGATATCCAGAGCGCCAGGCTGGGGCTGGAAATGGCGCAACTGGATCTGAAACGCCAGAAGTCCGGCCATGCACCGCGCATCGACTTTGTCGGCACTTATGGCAAGACCTCGTCGGATTCGATCACCACCATCAATCAGGACCAGACCATACGCAGCATCGGTGTGCAGGCTTCGATTCCGCTGTATGCGGGTGGTTCGATCAGTGCCCAGACGCGCCAATCGGCCGCCAATCTGGGCAAGGCGGAAGCCGATCTGCAGCTACAGAAGGATAAGGTACTGCTGGAACTGCGCAAGGACTTCACCGCCCTGTCGAGCAGCATTGCGCGGCTGGCCGCGCTGGATAAATCGGTCGCTTCGGCCCATGTGCTGATCGACGCGACGACGCGCAGCGTGGCGGCCGGTGTACGCATCAATCTGGATGTGCTCAATGCCCGCCAGCAGATGTACGTGTCGAAACGCGATCAGGCCCAGGCACGCTATAACTATCTGCTGACGACGCTGCGCATGCGTGCAGCCGTCGGTTCGCTGAACAGCGACGATGTGCGCGCGCTGGCGCCTTACTTCCGATGAGCAGGCCCGGTATGCAGGAAGAAATCGAGATCACGGTAGACGGGGTGACCTACCGCTATAGCCAGCTGTGCGAAGAGGCGCAGGCGCAGGCGAACAGCCTGCAGTTTGTCGATGCCCAGATCGCCGAACTGAAAGCCAAGCTGGCCGTATTCCAGACGGCCCGCAATGCCTACCAGACGGCATTGCAGCAACTGGTGCCGCGTACCCAGCAGTGATGCCAAGCGGCTATAATCGCCGCTTTATTTCGAAATTGCTAATGGAACTGGGAAAACAGCCTTTGGTGCCCGCGGACGCATCGGATCTTAAACTGCCATACCGTTCCGATATCGATGGCTTGCGGGCGCTGGCCGTGCTGGCGGTCGTGCTGTATCACGCCTTTCCTGCGCTGCTGCCCGGCGGCTTTGCCGGGGTTGATATTTTCTTCGTCATTTCCGGTTTCCTGATCGGCGGCATACTGCTGGACGACATCGGAAGTGGCCGCTTCAGCTACGCAGATTTCTATGCGCGCCGCGTGCGCCGGATCTTCCCTGCATTGCTGATCGTGATGGCCGCCTGCCTGGCTTTCGGCTGGTTTGCACTGTTCCCCGATGAATACAAGATGCTCGCCAAGCATGTGCTGGGCGGCGCTGGCTTCGTCTCGAATTACGTGCTGTGGAATGAAGTAGGCTATTTCGACACAGCGGCCGAGACCAAACCTCTGCTCCACCTCTGGTCGCTGGCGATCGAGGAGCAGTTCTATATCGTGTTCCCTGCCTTGCTGTTGCTGGCCAGACGTCGGCCATGGGTGCTGGTGGCAGGTCTGGCACTGGTTTCGTTTGTCCTCAATGTGGGCGGCGTGAGCCACCATGCCAGTGCCACGTTTTACTCGCCGGCCAGCCGGCTGTGGGAATTACTGTTAGGGACAGCGCTGGCGTATCAGCTTCGGCAGCGCAATGATCCAGTCGGCGCAGACTTGCCCGGCGCACTACAGGCCTCTCGTCTGCGTGCGCTGCAGTCGATACTCGGACTCGTGCTGCTGGCAGGCGCCATGCTGGTTCTGCGTGCCGAACGTCATTTCCCCGGCTGGTGGGCCCTGCTGCCTACACTGGGGGCAGTGCTGGTGATTGCCGCTGGTCCACAGGCGTGGTGTAACCGTGTACTGCTGTCCAACCGGCTGATGGTCGCGGTGGGCTTGATCAGCTATCCGCTCTACCTGTGGCACTGGCCCCTGCTTGCCTTTGCCCGTATCGTCGAAGCGGGTCTGCCATCGCTAAAGATTCGCGTACTGGCCGTGCTGGCCGCTGTGGTGCTGGCCTGGCTAACCTGGTTTATGGTGGAGCGGCCTATGCGTCGCCCGCGGCATGGCCGGCGCAAGGTAATCGCGCTGTGCTCGGTCATGTTGTTGCTGGCACTGGGGGCTGCTCTGCTGTACCGCTACGATGGCCTGCCTACCCGTGCCAGCGTGGTCGACAGCGCACGCCAGCAGCAGGACCTGATTTTCACGCCGGACTATCGTAATGCCGAGGTATGCATGGCGCGCTATGGTTTTGTTGGCGCTCTGCAGTACTGCCAGCTGGATCAGCCGCAACAGGCGCCGACCGTGCTGTTGCTGGGGGATAGCCATGCCGGCCATCTGGTCGATGGCTTGCGCAGCTATTACCGTAGCCGAGGCGAAAACCTGTGGTATCTGCAGACCCGTCTTCCTTTTGTCGGGGTTCCGCCCGGCGACGATATCCTGCAAAAAGAAACGATACGCATGATGGAGCTGGCACTCAACACGCCCGGCATCAAGACCGTGATCTTGTCCACCGCATACAAGCTGGTGCCCAGTACGGACGTGGGGCGGGTGGCATATGATGCATTACGCAATACGCTAAGGCTGTTTCTGGCGCAAGGCAAGCAGGTGGTATTCGTCAATGATGTGCCGGCGCTGGACTTCGACCCGCGTGCCTGCCTGCGCCGCGCCGGTGTGGCTAGCTCACAGACGCGTACGGATTGCTCCATCCCGCGCAGCCAGTTCGAGCGCAATGTGGCCGAGCATGCTGCTGCACTGCGTGCGGTGTTGAGCGAATTCCCTGCTGTACAGCTGTTCGATAGCGCCGCACCTCTGTGTGACAGGGAGCGCTGCTATGCCATGCTGGGGCAGACGCTGATGTACCGTGACACGCACCACCTGAGCGCCAGTGGCGATGCCTACATGGCCGAGCAGTATGCGCGCCAGCTAGAGGCGCGCGCTGCGGGTGCGGGTTTGCCGTAGCGCGGCTTACTGGATATGTCCTCGAAAGACTCCGATGTCAGCTGACTATTGTTAAGCTTTTTCCCATGGGTTGATCAGAGTTACGCCCGTAGCCTTAAAATCGGCGACGTTGCGAGTGACCAGTGTCATGCGATGCACCAGGGCGGTCGCAGCAATCAGTGCGTCGCGCTCGCTACGTTTGTCGGGCACATGCAACCGGGCGCAGCGTAATGCCACGGCGCTATCGATTGGTAGAGTACGCCCTGCAAATTCAGGTAGGACTTGCTGCGTCAACCAATTCCGCAAAATGACTCCCTGTGTGGCATCTTTGCGTTCAACCGATAAAACGCCAAGCTCCAGCTCCATGATAGTAACAACTGAGACAAAAAGGTCTGTAGCGTCAACGCTCGCTGCCCATGCGGTCACGTTTTTATCTGCTTTGCCGAGTCGTATTTTGCGCAACTCGGATACCACGTTGGTATCGAGGATAAACATCATGCGAGATCTGCCGGTTGGATCTCAATGCGCATAGGTGGCGGATCAAATTCGATGTCGGCACTATCCGGCATTGCTAGTGCATCGGCAATGTTGCGTCTTTGCTTGGTAAGTCGCTGATACTCCTCGAAACTCATCAGCACATGCGCCGGACGTCCGCGATCAGTAATGAATACGGGGCCGTTGTTGGCGGCCCGTTTTGCTTCGCTCGCTTGCTGATTGAATTCGCGGCTAGATATCGTAGTAATGGCCATGGCGACACCCCGACAAATTAAATTGATGTAGTGATGTTACTACCATGAAGGGGGCTGGGCAAGCGTGCATGGACCTAGCTTTGCCCTTAATCAATCAGCGGGCGCTTATGCCAGCTTCGTCGTCGAGGTGCTTGCTGTCTTCAGATTTGCTCCAACGCAAATAGTTCCCCTGTGTCTTACCTTAAATTGGAACACGGCTATTCATGGCTCAAATCCTAAGGAGTGCGCGATGCCATACAAATATGGGAATGTGGATACACTGGAAGAACGCGAAATGGTCGGTACGCATCAATGCGTTGCCTTGGTTCAACGCTACGCTGGTGCACCGGTCACTTCGTTGTGGCGCCAAGGTGATGCGGTAGTTGGGAATTTGTTGTTGAAGAAAGGCACTGCGATTGCCACGTTTGTGCGTGGGCGATACGCTAATCATCCCCATGGTAATCATGCCGCCCTGTTTCTTCGGCAGGGAGCTGAAGGCATTTATGTCATGGATCAGTGGAAGACCAAGAAGAGCGGGAAAATTAGCTCTCGTTTCCTGAAATGTCAGGGGAAAGATAAAAAGGGCAATTTTAAATTTCCGAGTGACAATGCTGACGCTTTTTTTGTTATCGAATAGCCATATGCGTGCCAACTTAATGCTTGCAGTGGCACTCACGGCACAAGGCCACGCGGCAGAGGTCTACCGTCTGAATTGTCCATCGTCGGTACCGATTACGCTATCGCCGGCAGGCGTTCCTGCGCTGCAAGATTGGCTGGTCGAAGGAAGCAGGGTGCTCTATCTGAACTCTGTCACACCTATTGACGGGCCACCTGAACAGCGTGGAGATCTGGCTGAATACACTTCCCGGCGAGGCAAAAATGTTTGGTCGTACACTTACAATCTGGAGCGTGATTTTCCCGATGGTAAATGGCTCGAATGCGGTTACGGAACCCACAACCAGCTAACGCTTTCCCGGCGTTTGCCGGATGCGATCAAAGCGTGTACTTTTTTCTATAGGCGGGGAGAAAAGGCGGGGCAGTTTGATGTCAAAATCGATTGCCGCTAGGCGGACGCGTTCCTTGCGTATGAAGCTGCGAACGCGGACGACCCATCAGGAATCCTGCCCGGCTAAGCCTATTTGCCGTAGCAATGGGGGCAGGACTTGCCCTCGACAAATTCCGGCGCAATCTGCTGGCGCGGCGTGACCACGGCGCGGCAGTTGAAGCACTGGGTGGTTTCAGTCGGTTCCAGCTTCGGATTGAGCGCGGTACGGTAGTCGAACACGAAGCAGTCGCCCGTGTAGTGGTCGCCGCCCACTTCTTCGAAATATTTCAGAATGCCACCTTCCAGCTGGTACACATCCTGATAGCCGATGTTCTGCATGTGGATGGCGGCTTTTTCGCAGCGAATGCCGCCCGTGCAGAAAGTCACCACGGTCTTGCCGGTGAAATCTTCCTTGTGCGCGGCGATCACTTCAGGGAATTCGGTAAATTTCTTGATACGGTAATCCACCGTATTGTTGAAGGTGCCCACATCCACTTCAAAATCATTACGGGTATCGACCATCACCACGGGCTGGCCTTTGTCGTCCACGCCGTTGTCGAGCCAGCGTTTGAGCGTGGCCGCTTCAACGAACGGTGCGCGGCCTTCTTCCGGCTTAATCAGCGGCATGCGCATGGTGATGATTTCTTTCTTGAGCTTGACCAGCATGCGTTTGTGTGATTGCTCGTTCGAGAAACTTTCCTTGACTTCCAGATCAGCAAAACGGGCATCGCTGCGCACCCAGGCGAGGAATTCGTCGATGTTGGCGCGCGGGCCGGACAGGAACATATTGATGCCTTCCGGGGTCAGCAGAATCGTGCCTTTCAGGCCCAGACGCTGGCAGATCGCCTGATATTCAGGGCGTTTAGCTTCCGTGTCGTCAAAAGTGACGAACTTGTAGGCAGCGATGTTGACGTGAGCGGCAGCGGCGGCAGTTGCGGCAGCATGCGCTTCAGCTTGTAAAGCAGTATTAGCGTGCATGATGATCCAGATCAAAAATTTTTCGGAGCCGACATTATACGCAAGGTGGGAGTCTGTGCTCGGATGTTGAATATAAAAGAGCAGTCTCCCTAAATCTCAATGTGAGATAATCTGTCCATGCGCGTTATCGCGAACAAAGCTTTGCTAGATTTTTCGGCGATACACCCGCTTGCGGCAGTGCCGTTGCAGCCGCGGTTCACTTTAACCAGCAAAGAATATTTGTACGGCACATCTTTACGCATAAGGAGTACAGCCAGTGGAAGCCGTGATCGCTCGATCAAACATTGATGCACTGCTGCAGCGTTATCAAGATTTGATCGCTTACGTTCCTTTGCGACCTGTCTCTACCGAGCTTGAATATAAAGAGGCTATTGCCGCAATAAATGGACTGCTCGATGCCGGCGGTGCAGATCAGAACTCGCCGCTGGCAGATTTGGTCAACACACTAGGGACATTAATTTCTGAATATGAAAGTAGAGTCCATATTTTTCCGACAATGAAACCTGCTGACATTTTGCGCTTCCTGATGAAACAACATCAGCTAACCCAGGCTGATCTGCCGGAGGTGGGGAGTCAAGGGGTGATCTCTGAAATTTTGCGCGGCAAACGTAGTTTGAATGTTCGGCAGATTAAGGTGCTTGCTGCGCGCTTCCATCTTCCCGTCACCACCTTTCTATGAGGGGGGCGGGTGTCTTTATGCGATTCGCAGTAGCGGGCGTCGACACGGTAAAATAGGGGATATTGAACCCGCAACGAGCAGCATATGACCATGGTAGTAGACCCAGCAGCCACCCCCGCCGCAACCGCTCCGGCTGCCTTGCCCACGGGGCCGGATTTTGTCCACCTGCGGGTGCACTCGGAGTATTCCATCGTTGATGGTCTGGTGCGTATTGACGATCTGGTGAGCACGGCGGCCAAGGATAAGCAGGCGGCGCTGGCCGTGACGGATCTGGCCAATATGTTCGGCATGGTGAAGTTCTACAAGGCGGCGCGCGGCAAGGGCATCAAGCCCGTGGTCGGGGTGGATTGCTGGATCAGCAACGACGAAAACCGCGACAAACCGTCCCGCCTGATGCTGTTTGCCAAGAACCGCATGGGCTATCTGCAGCTGTGCGAACTGCTGTCGAAAGCCTGGCTGACTAACCAGCACCGTGGCCGCGCCGAGATCCGCACAGAGTGGTTGCAGGAACTGACCCAGCAGAGTTATCCGCTGCTGCCAGATGATAATCCCGCCAATGGCCTGATTGCCTTGTCGGGCGCGCATTTTGGCGACATCGGCATGGCGATTGAAAACGGTAATCTGCCACTGGCCGAACAGCTGGCGCAGAAATGGGGCGCGATCTTCCCCGGCCATTTCTATATCGAAATTCAGCGTGCCGGCCAGCCCAATCAGGAATCGCAGGTGCGCCATTCGGTGGCGCTGGCTGCCAAACTGGGCCTGCCGGTGGTCGCCACCCATCCCGTGCAGTTCCTCAAGCAGGAAGAATTCATCGCGCACGAAGCCCGTACCTGTATCGCTGAAGGCGAGCTGCTGGCCAATGCCAAGCGGGTGCGCAAGTTCAATGAGCAGATGCGTTTCCTGTCGCAGGCAGAAATGCGCGAGCTGTTCGCCGACCTGCCGGCGGCTTTGCAGAACTCGGTGGAAATCGCCAAGCGCTGCAATCTGACGCTGACACTGGGCAAACCGCAGCTGCCGAATTTTCCCACGCCGGGCATGACCATCGACGAGTTTCTGGTGGCCGAAACCAAGAAGGGACTGGAGGAGCGTCTGCTGCATCTGTTCCCCGATCCCGTCAAGCGCGAGCAGGAACGTCCCCGCTACGAAGCGCGACTGGAGTTCGAGAACAACACCATCATCAAGATGAAGTTCCCCGGCTACTTCCTGATCGTGGCCGAGTTTATCCAGTGGGGTAAGAATAACGGTGTGCCGATCGGGCCGGGCCGGGGTTCGGGTGCCGGTTCGCTGGTGGCGTACGCGCTCAAGATTACCGATCTGGATCCGCTCAAATACAACCTGCTGTTCGAACGTTTCCTCAATCCGGAACGGGTATCCATGCCCGACTTCGATATCGACTTCTGTCAGGAAAAGCGCGAACTGGTGATCCAGCACGTGAAGGATCTGTATGGCCGCGATGCGGTGTCGCAGATCGCCACCTTCGGTACCATGGCGGCCAAAGGCGCGATCCGCGATGTGGGCCGCGTCATGGACTTCGGCTATAACTTCTGCGATGGCGTCTCCAAGCTGATTCCGTTCAAGCCGGGCAAGCCCGTTTCGATTGCCGATGCGATCGAAGAAGAACCGATGCTCAAGGAGCGCCAGCAGAACGAGGAAGAAGTGGCGCAGTTGCTGGATCTGGCGCAGCAGGTAGAAGGCATCACGCGTAACATCGGTATGCACGCCGGTGGTGTGCTGATCGCACCGGGCAAGCTGACCGACTTCTGCCCGCTGTACACCCAGTCCGGCGATACGGGTGTGGTGTCGCAATACGATAAGGACGACGTGGAAGCGGTCGGTCTGGTGAAGTTCGACTTCTTGGGTCTGACCACGCTGACGATTCTCGACCGCGCAGTGCGCTACATTAAAGATCTCGATCCGGCCGAGGCGGACTTCGATCTGGCCAGGCTGCCGCTGAATGACCGCCCATCCTACGAACTGCTGACCAAGGCCAAGACCGTGGCCGTGTTCCAGCTTGAATCGCGCGGTATGCAGGGCATGCTGAAAGATGCGCGGCCCGACCGTTTCGAGGACATTATTGCGCTGGTGGCGCTGTACCGTCCGGGCCCGATGGATCTGATTCCCGACTTCTGCAAACGTAAGCACGGCGAGAAGTTCGACTATCCCGATCCCCGTACCGAATCGATTCTGTCCGAAACCTACGGCATCATGGTGTATCAGGAGCAGGTGATGCAGATGGCGCAGATCGTCGGCGGCTACTCGCTGGGCGGTGCGGACATGCTGCGTCGTGCCATGGGTAAGAAAAAAGCCGAGGAGATGGCCGAGCACCGCGCCATTTTCCGCGCAGGTGCCGCCAAGGATGGCCTGTCGGAAGAAAAGGCCGACGAGATTTTCGACTTGATGGAAAAGTTCGCCGGCTACGGCTTCAACAAGTCGCACGCGGCCGCCTATGCGCTGCTGTCGTATCACACGGCCTATCTGAAAGCGCACCATCCGGCCGCCTTCATGGCAGCCAATATGTCGCTGGCCATGGACGATACGGAGAAGGTCAAGATTCTGGTGGAAGACGCCATCGATATCTGCGGCCTGACCATTTT
The DNA here is from genome assembly GCF_964031615.1 of Duganella fentianensis. Taxonomy (GTDB): domain Bacteria; phylum Pseudomonadota; class Gammaproteobacteria; order Burkholderiales; family Burkholderiaceae_D; genus Rugamonas; species Rugamonas fentianensis_A. Next base: position 16,800 of record NZ_CAXIQN010000007.1, on the reverse strand, counting down.
GCCGCCCGATATCAACCACTCGGATTACCGCTTCACGCCGGAAGGCGAAGCGCCTTCCGTCACGGGCAAGAAAGTGACTCACATCCGCTATGGTCTGGGCGCCGTCAAAGGCTCGGGCCAGAACGCCATCGAAGCGATCATCGCGGCGCGCAAATCGGGTGGCCCGTTCACCAGCCTGTTCGATTTCTGCAAGCGCGTGGACAAGAAGCAGATCAATCGCCGCACCATCGAATCGCTGATCCGCTCGGGCGCGTTCGACTGCCTGCAGGTGGATCGCGCCGTGCTGCTGGCATCGGTCGGCTTCGCCATGGAATGCGCCGAACAGGAAGCCCGCGCCGCCAATCAGGTCAGCCTGTTCGGTGGTGACGATAGCGATCTGGTAGCACCGCCCGAATATGTGAAGACGGCACCGTTCACGGATCGCCAGAAGCTGGCCGAAGAAAAGATCGCGCTGGGCTTCTACCTGTCCGGCCACATGTTCGATTCGTTTGCGCCGGAAGCACGGCGCTTCTGCCGCACCAAGCTGTCCGAGCTGGAACCGTCGCGCGAGCCGCGCATGCTGTGCGGCGTGATCACGGGCGTGCGCCCGCAGATGACCCAGCGCGGCAAGATCCTGATCGTCACGCTGGATGACAAGACCTCGGTGGTGGAAGTCACCGTGTACAGCGAAGTGTTCGAAGAGAACAAGCACATGTTCCGCGAAGACGAATTCCTTGCCGTTGTCGGCAAGGTGTCGGAAGACCGTTTCAACGGCGGCTTGCGGATTTCGGCCGAACGGGTGTTCGACATCATCACTGCGCGCGTCAACTACGGCAAGCAGCTGGGCATGGCGCTGCCGGCCACGGTGGATGTGCGCAAGATGTCGGAGCTGCTGGCGCCGCACCGTCAGGCCGATGGCCTGCCCGTATCGCTGCGGGTGATGCCGCAAGGCGTGAGCTGCGTGCTGCAGCTGGGCGAAGGCTGGCGGGTAGCACCGTCGGACGAACTGCAGCTGGCCTTGCAGCAGGTGCTGGGTGCCAGCGAGGTGGCGATTGAATACTGATGCAGGGCGCGCGCACCGCGCTGCCTGCTAAGGTGCTACGGTGAGCTTGCCTGCAGCGGATGCTGCTGCGTTATTGCTGTCCGATGCGCTTGATCGCACTCTGGCAAATCCCCAGTCCAGCCATTGCTGGATCAATCTGATGGCGCAGATGCAGGAGTGCGCACACAGCGCGCCTCGCTCTATCGAACAGGTCATCGGATACATTCAGGCGCAGATGCCAAGGGACGGACTGGCGGGTTTTTATCGCGCCGCCTTGCTGGATATCGTGACGGGCGACTTTGCCTATGCCGGCCAGGCAGCTACCATACTGGCGCACCTGCAGCCGCGCGATCAGGACCGCATGGCCGCATTCTTCGACCTGTCGTGGCAGCGTGCCTTGCTGGGGGCGGTGGACCGGCCCGCCTTTGTCGATAATTTACAGCGCATGGGCATGCCTGCGCTGGCGCGCCAGATCGCCTATCCGGCCACACCTCAGGCCGGGCCTGTGGAGCGGCCCGCAGCAGTGCGCAAGGTTGCGCTGGTGGCACCCACGCTGCTGTCGCCGCAGCATCCGCCAAGTCGCATGGTGCTCGATCAGGCTGAAGTTCTGGCAAGCAGCGGAATCGAAGTAGCGGTCTACAGCTGTCAGGAAGCCATGCTGCCGGATGCGCTGCATCTGCTGGGCCAGAGCGCGGAACTGCCGGCGCTGACAGCGGATCTGCAAGCCTGCCGCACTGCCTTCCAGCCCTATGCAGCGCTGAGTGTATCGGATTCACGTTTCAGCCTGATGCGCCGCTGGCGGGACATGCTGCAGCTGATCGATGCCGCGCAGCCGGATCTGGTGATGCTGGTAGGCCTGCATTCCGGCCTGATCGAGTATCTGTATCAGCGCTATCCTGTACTGGGACTGGCCACTAATTCGGTGGCACCAATGGTGGCCAGCGATGTGTGGCTGACGGCGCAGCCGGCGCTGCACGCCAGTGTAAGCGATTACTGGCAGGCGGGCCAGCCGGCCAGCATGGCGTTCTATCACCCGTTCCGGGCGCGGCGTCGACACTGCGCAGCAGCGCTGGCGCGCCATACGCTGGGGCTACCCGAGCAGGCGGTGCTGATGCTTAGTATCGGCAATCGCCTGCCGCAACTGGTGCAGGGCCACTGGGCCGAGCAGGTGGCTGCATTGCTTAAGCGCTACCCCCGCCTGCACTGGCTCTTGCTGGGCGGGCGCGGCGAGTTACCGCCCGCTTTGCGCGGCGTGGCGCCCGAGCAGTTACATGTCTTGCCGCATACTGCGCAGGCGATGGAAATCATGGCCAGTTGCGACATCTATCTGAATCCGCCCATGATGGGCGGCGGACTGTCGGTCAGCGAGGCCATGTCACTGGGCTTGCCGGTGGCGAGTCTGGCGCATTCGGATGGCGGCGATAAGCTGGGCAGCGCTGCTGCGCCTGATGAAGCAGCCTATTTCGCCCGGCTGGAATGCTGGATCACCGATCCCGCTGCCCGCGTAGCGGCAGGCAGCCGCTTGCGCCAGCACTTTGCGCAGGCGCTTGATCTGGCAGCTTCCGGTCCCAGCCTGCTGGCCGCCTGCGAGCTGGCGCGTCAGCGCTATCTGCAGCGCTGCAGATAGCGCTGACGGCGTGCAGGCTCAGTTCGCCAGATGTTTCTTGAATTTGGCCGGTACGCCCACCATCAGTACGCTGGGGGCGACATCGGCCGTGACTACGGCACCGGCACCAATAAACGCCCCCTCGCCGATGCAGACGCGTTCGATCACGGTAGCGCCGATGCCGATGGTAACGCCGCGCGCAATACTGCATAGTCCGCCCACGTTGGCGCCCGGCTGGACGCGCGAGTAGGCGTCGATACGGGTGTCGTGGCCGATGGTGACGCCGCGATTGACGAACACCTGTTCGGCCAGCTGCGCGCCCGGGCCGATGGCGCTGTTAGCGCCGACAAACACACCGGCGCCCAGCTTCGCCATGGGGGAAACATAGGCGCTGGGGTGGATCAAGGTACAGAATTGCAGACCGAAACGCTGCTCAAGCAATGCTGCCAGTGTCGCCCGTGTCGGCGTAGTGGGGCCGAGCAGATATTGCTGGCCCGCTTGCGGGACAAACTGATCCAGCGTGACGATGGCGGGCGGGGTGGTGTAACTGGCTAGCGCTGCCACCCGCTCGGTCAGCGGTATGCTGCGCGCATCTTCCGGTTCGTCCAGATGGGTGACGATCTGGGCGATCTCCAGTCCCCGGGCCAGTGCGCAGTCGAAAATATCGGAAATGATATTGCTGGCGCCAAAGATGACCAGCCCGCTCATGCCGGCACCCGCAGTCCCAGCATAGTACGCACCTGGCCGGCGCTGGCCAGCGTGCGTCCCTGTGCTTGTGCCAGTGCTACGGCGCGCTGCACCAGCTGCGCATTGCTGGCCAGGGTAGTGCGCTCATCATCGAACCACAGATTATCTTCCAGACCGGTACGTACGCCATGGCCCATGGCGACACCGAGTGCTGTCGCGCGAGTCTGGTAGCGGCCTATCCCGGCCACCGACCATATCGAACCGGCAGGCAAGTCGTTGACCAGCATGCCCAGATGCAGCAGGGTAGCCTGCGCCGTGGCCGGATTGCCCAGCAGTAGATTGAAGTAGTAGGGCGGCTTGAGCAGGCCTTTGTCGATCAGGATGTGGGCAAAGTTCACCATGCCCAGATCGAACACTTCGAGTTCCGGCTTGATGTCGTTTTCCAGCATGATTTCGGCCAGCCGCATCACGCTGGCGGGCGCATTGACACTGGCATCGCGGGCAAAATTCATTGAAGCCAGAGTCAGGCTGGCCATGTCGGGTTTGGCGACACCTTGTAGCCGCAGGGCGCTGGCACGCTGCTCGATGTCGGCGGCGCGGCGGCCGCTGGTGGTAGCCGTGATGACGATCTCAGGCACGCGCTGGCGCACCGCGCTGATCAGTTCGCCCACAAGCTGGGGATCGTTGCTGGCATTGCCGGCGGCATCGCGTGCGTGCAGATGGACCATGCTGGCACCCAGCGCGGCACAGCGGGCAACATCGTTGCTGATTTCTTCTATGCTCAGGGGCAGCAGGGCAGAATCACTACGGGAGGGAACTAATCCGGTGGGAGCCAGATTGATAATCAGGGGCAAATTCATATTCTTTTTACAATCAGAAAAGGCGTGCAACTTCGCCAGGCGAAAGTTGCGGCCTAGATTGTAATGGAATATGGCGTCAGGCTAGCGCAAGTTTCTCGATGGAAACTTTTCGTCCAGGCTGGGCAGGCGGCATGAGTTGCCCCAGTGTGCCCGTGACCGTGTCGAAGCGGGGCGCATGCAGACCGTGGCGGATGTGGCTAGCCAGTTCCAGCAGGGTCTCGTAGCGCTTGCGTGCTTCCGAACGTTTTTTCGAGGCGATAGCGGCCAGATCGGGCGGCGCGATGGCGCTGCAGGGCAGGCGGTAATCACCATCCGTGCGCCGCGCTGCTTCCAGTTCCTGCCATAGCGCATCGTAGTCGGCGTGCACCTTGCCCTGACGGGTGGCGCTGCACACCACCCGGTTGGCATTGCTGACCAGCCGCAGTTCCACACAGCCGTAGTCGTAGCCGATCTGGCCCAGCAGCTTGACCATCAGGTTTTTCGGCCGCAGACCATGCAGTTCGCGCGTAGCGTCCTTGATCAGTTGCAGGCCCTGCTCACCTTGCGGTCCCTGCATGCAGCCTATGCCTAGCTGCATGCCGCGCGTGCCCTGCAGGAAGGAGAAGGCGCAGCTATACACCAGTGTTTCGCCCTGCAGCAGTTGTAAGACCAGTTCGCCCTCCCGTTCCAGCGGTTCAATGGCACGTAACTGGATGCGGTAGGGCAGCCCCGTCTTGCCCTGTATCTGGCCCAGCATTACGGGGGCGCGCGCTGCGCGTACCGTCAGCGCTCCCAGCCCCTGACGGAAAATGAAGCCATAATGCTGCTGCATCCGCTGGACCCGGCCCAGGCAGCAGGCTGTATTGCTCAGATAGGGACGGTAGATCTTGTAGAGCAGGCGGGGGCGCGCTCTGACCAGATCGAGAAACATGGGGTGGGAGTTAAGGAAGTCCAGCCAGGCGGCGGTGGCCTCGCGGTGCCATAGCCCCCGAGCGGAAAGTTTCACCGACTCGCGCAGCCGCTTCAGGCCGCGGAAACCGAGCACGCCGGAACGGAGGGAGATGGAGTTGGGCACTTGGAAACTTTCATTGCACTTTATTCAAGCCGGCATCATACGGGGCGTGTAACGCAATGTAAATTGGTGTAAAGACCTACGCTTTTCCCTTAATAATGGCGGTCGGCAAAAATCACCGCCTTACCATGCAAGACCTTTGATTTATAAGGGAAACACTTAGCTTAGAAAGGCCGTGATTATTGCTTTCAGAAAATGCATAATGCTACAAAACGATACAAAAGCTCCGTATGCATAAGGTCAGGCCCCGCTATCTGGAATTTCCGGCGTTTATCGCGCTGTATCTGCTGTTCGACTGGGCAACCTATGTCGATCCGCTATACGGCCTGAATATCACGCCGTGGAACCCCGACCCCGCGCTGGGGCTGGTGTTCTGGCTGCGCCATGGCTGGCTGGCCGCCCTGCCATGGTGCGTGGCGCTGATCAGCGGCGAACTGCTGGTGCGCGGCTTGCCGGCAGGCTGGTGCATGACGGCGCTCAGTTCGCTGTGGCTAACCGTGGGCTATGGCCTGCTAGGACTGATGCTGCGGCGCCAGTTCGGCGACGGCGGCGTGTTCGATAGCCGCGACCGGCTGTTCCGCTGGGTGCTGATCGTGCTGGTGGGCGTGTTGCTGAATGATCTAGGCTATATCGCCATTCTGTCGGCCGGCGGACTGATTCCGCTGGGGCAGTGGGGCGAAGCGGTGCTGCGTTTCGGCATCGGCGACGTGGTGGGAATACTGGTGTCGATGCCGCTGTTCTGGATGCTATCGAGTTCATCCGGCCGGCAGCGCCTGTTTGCGACGGTGTGGCGGGCCGAGACGCTGGCCTATCTGGGGCTGATGATAGGGGTGCTGTTTCTGGTGTTCGGCTCGATTGCCACCTCGGAATTCAAGCACTTCTATTTCCTGTTCCTGCCGGTGATCTGGGCAGCGTTCCGGCAGGGGCTGTATGGCACGGCGCTGATGGTGTTCACGCTACAGGCGGCGATCGGTGCGCTGGTGAAATGGAACCATGCGGTCGATATTGCCGTGCACGAGTTGCAGATGCTCGATGCGGTGCTGGCGCTGGTGGGTTTTTCCATCGGCATCGCGGTCGATGAATTGCGCAAAGCGTCGGACGAACTGAAACGTACGCTGCGGCTGGCGGCAGCTGGTGAAATGGCGGCGGCACTGGCGCACGAACTGAACCAGCCGCTGACGGCGCTGGCCGCCTACGGCAAGGCATGCGAATTGCTTCTGGAACGGGGCGAGGCGGGCGAGGTGATGAAGGGTGCGGTCCAGCGTATGATCGCCGAATCAGGTAGGGCGGCCGATGTGGTGCGCCGCCTGCGCGATTTTTTCCGTACCGGCGCGATCAAGCTGGAGTTGCTGGAAATGGATCAGGTGGTGGCTTCCGTGAGCCAGCAGTTTATCGGGCCTATGCGCGAGCAGGGAGTGGTGCTGACTATCCTGCCAGCGCCGCCGCTGGCAGTACAGGCTGACCGGCTGCAACTGGAGCTGGTGCTACGCAATCTGCTGGCCAATGCCATGGAAGCGGCGCAGGAACAGCCCGCTGGCCAGCGCCATGTGACGGTGTCAGTCAGTCGGGTGGCCAGCCAGCGCCGCACGGGACGGACCCGCCATGGCTGCATGCAGTTATCGGTGGAGGATAGTGGTAAGGGAATTTCGGCGGCGCAGGCGCTGCGCCTGTTCGAGCCTTTCGTTTCATCCAAGGCGAGCGGGCTGGGACTGGGGCTGGTGCTAAGCCGTGCCATGATGGAAGCGCATGGCGGTACGCTGTGGGCGGAAGTGGCGCAGCACGGGATTTTCCGTCTGGCCCTGCCGCTGGTTCGGGCGGACGAGCAGGACAATAGGCAGGTGAAGAATGCAACATGATCTGACAATTTTTATCGTCGATGACGATCCGGCGGTACGCGATGCACTGGGCTTGCTGCTCGGTGTACGCGGCTATCGCACGGCCATGTTCGCCAGTGGCGAAGCTTTTCTGCAGGCCTGGCAGGCGGACTGGCGTGGCTGTCTGCTGATCGATATCCGCATGTCCGGCATGGACGGGCTGGCACTGCAGCAGGAGCTGCTGAAGCGCGCCTGCCCGCTGCCCATGATTATCATGAGCGGCCATGGCGATGTCAGTATGGCGCGCGCGGCGTTCCGTGCCAACGCCGTGGATTTTCTGGAAAAGCCGTTTGATGATGGCAAGCTGATTGCCGCTATCGATGAAGCGCTGGAACTGGCGCGCAGCCACCATACGGCGCAGGAGCAGCGCGACCGCAGCGTGCATTTGCTGGGCGAACTGACTCCGCGCGAGCGCGAGGTGATGAAACTGGTGGTGACGGGACGGCATAATCGCGATATCGGCCCGGAACTGGGCATCAGCGTGCGCACGGTGGAAGTGCACAAAGCACGCCTGATGGCCAAGCTGGGCGTGGATAACGTGGCCGATCTGGTGCGTATCAGCTTGCTGGATCAGGATGGCTGAAAGCGCAGCCAAGGCAGCGCTCTACTGCTAGCCTAGCCTAGTCGGCGGCGGCAGCGCTGGCGTGTTCGCGCAGGCCGTGTACGGCCACGATGGTGTGGTCCTCGGCGCGCTGCAGCACTACCTTGCGGTTGCTGGTCTCCTGATCGCGCTGGTTTTCGCGGTGCCACAGATGGAATACCTCCGTGCTGAAGGCGCCATCCTTGCGCATCACCCCCGCATTAAACAGCCGGACCACCAGATCGGAATCTTCATGGCCCCAGCCGAGGAAGCTCTCGTCGAAGCCGTTGACCATCTCCAGATCGCTGCGCCAGACTCCCAGATTGCAGCTCTTGATGCGGCGCCACGTAAAGCGTTTGCTGGTGCGCCACAGATCGGGCCAGCTGAACAGCAGTTGCAGCACCTTGTTGGTATCGCCGCGCGCCCGCCAGCCGAGTTTTTCGCCCAGCGTCAGGCTTTGCAGATCGAGCCGCTGCTGTAGCGTGCGTTCGGTGGCGGCGGGGCTGAGTAGTATCCGGCTGCCCGATACCAGATAGCCGCGCTGCGCCAGTTTGCGGTGCTGGCTGATAAAATCGCGCTGCGGTACGCAATCGCCGTCGAGGAACACGATGTAGTCGCCACGGGCGTCCAGCGTACCCAGATTGCGCGCCCGGGCGGCACGGAAGCCCTGATCTTCCTGCCACACATGGCGCAGCGGCATGGGCGCGCGCGCCTGCAGCGCAGCGATGGCCTGCTGCGTGTTGTGGCCGGAGCCGTCATCAGCGATAATGATTTCGAAGTCCTGATCGTCCTGGGCGAAGCAGGCCTCGATGACGCAAGTTAAGGCATCAGGACGGTTATAGGTGGTGACGACGACGGAAATAGTGGGCGATGGCATATTGGAAACTGCGCGCACGAAGGGCAGTCCCGTCGCACCGCGTAAACATAAAAATGCATGAATAATAGCTCACCTCCGAATCGCGCCAGCACTGTCTTTATCCACAGCCTGATTTTCATGCTGCCATTTCTGGCGCTGATCAGCAGTTTTGGCGTGGGCCTGTGCAGTTTCGCCTTTCTGCTGGCGGCCATCTTCTGGCGCCGTCCGGCGCTGGCGGCCTTGCGCCCCCAACTGCCGGCCGTGCGTCCCGTGCTGATCGCGTTTGCGCTGGCCTTGCTGCTGGCCGTGCTGAATCTGTGCTTCAGCACCGGTGTGCTGCTGCGCGATATGGAAAAGCCCACCCGTATGCTGGCCGCCGCCAGCGTGATGCTGACGGTGCTGGCGTTGCGGCCGCAGCGGCGCGCCCTGTGGTGGGGGCTGATCGCCGGTTCCATCGCCGGCGCCTGCTTTATTGCCTACCAGCGCTGGGGGCTGGGCGTGGACCGGCCGGGCGGGCTGATTAACTCGATTACTTTTGGCGACATCGTGCTGTGTATGGGCCTGCTCTGTCTGGCCGGCATGCAGGACTTCCCCGCGCGCGCAGCCGTCTGGCCCGGACTAGGCGCACTGGCTGGCCTGTTCGGTTCCATCGCCTCCGGCACGCGCGGCGGCTGGATCGCCATCGTATTCGCACTGATCGTACTGCTGCGCTACAGCCATGTACTGCGCGGCCGCCTGCGCAAGGGACTGGCGCTGCTGGCGCTGGCGCTGATGGTGAGCGCCTTCTTCATTCCCCAGACGGGCGCGCGGGTGCGGGTCGATCAGGGCATCAACGATGTCGAACAATATCTGAATGGCGGCGAAACCTATACCAATGTGGGCATCCGCTTCGAGCTATGGCGCAGCGCTGTCCAGCTGATCCAGGCCCACCCTGTGCTGGGTTTGAATCCCGTCAGCGAACGTAGCGAACTGCAGGCTCTGGTGGCGCAGGGCCGCGTGCATCCGTATGTGCTGGACTTCCCCCATTATCACAACGATATTCTGCAGTCGCTGGTATTCGGTGGCATGCTCGGGCTGCTGGTGTGGGGCGCCACGCTGGTGGTGCCCATGCTGTTTTTCGTGCGCATGCTGAATTGTCCCGAGGCCAGCCGCAATGGCGCGTACGCGCCGGCACTGGCCGGGCTGTTGCTGGTATTGAGTTACTTTGCTTTCGGCCTGACCGAAGTGATTTTCTGGTCAGTGCGTAGCTGTATGTTCTACGCGCTGATGCTGTTTCTGTTGATAGGTCTGTGTCTGAATACGCAGACGCCGCCCGCGAGTGGAGAGAAGGCATGAGCCAACTGCGTACCCTGGTGATTTCGCCGAACTGGATAGGCGACGCCGTGATGGCCCAGCCGCTGCTGCAATTACTCAAGGCGGCCCATCCGGAGCGCCCCATCGACGTGCTGGCACCGCCCGCCGTATCACCCGTCTGGCGCCAGATGGTGGAAGTGGCCGAAGTGCTGGAGACGCCGTTCCGGCATGGCGCCTTGCAATTGAAGGAGCGCTGGAAGTATGCCCGCCTGCTGCGCCAGCGCGGTTATGCCGACGCTTACGTACTACCGAATACCATCAAGTACGCGCTGATCCCTTGGCTGGCCGGCATCCCGCAGCGGGTTGGCTACAAGGGCGAGAGCCGCTATGGCCTGGTCAATCTGATGCATCATGATGAAACGCCGCCACGGCCTATGGTGGCGTTCTATGCCGCGCTGGGCGCGCCGGTGATCGCGCAGCAGTCGCCAGCGCTGCGCGCTGCGCTGCCCAAGCCGCGCATGCAGGTCAGCAGCGAACAGCAGCAAGCCGTGTGCACGCGGCTGGGCATCGCTGCGGCGCAGCCCGTGCTGGCGCTGGCGCCGGGGGCAGAATTCGGCGGTGCCAAGCGCTGGCCGGCCAGCCATTTTGCCGGTCTGGCGCGTGCCGTGCTGGCGCAGCAGCCGGCGACGCAAGTCATTCTGCTCGGTTCACCGAAGGATAAGGAAGCCTGCAACGAAGTGGCGGCTGAACTAGTGGCTGCGCAGGCACAGGTATTCAATCTGGCTGGCGCCACCTCGCTGGCCGAGGCAATTGCCCTGATCGCCGCCAGCAGTGCGGTCGTGGCCAATGATTCCGGCCTGCTGCATATCGCTTCGGCGCTGAACCGTCCCGTGGTGGCCGTGTATGGCCCGACCGATCCCGATCATGCGCCACCGTTCTCCGATCTGGCCGCTTCGATTTCGCTACGCCTCGAATGCGCGCCATGCAAGCAGCGCGAATGCCCGCTCGGCCATCAGGACTGCATGGTCAAGCTGGCACCGGAACTGGTGTGGCAGCGTCTGCAGCCTATGCTGGCGGCGCGCTAGCATCGTCCACCCCGAGCAGCGCAAATGCTGCTTCGGCCACGGCTGGCGGCACCAGATGGCCGCCATCGAATTCCGCGTAATGCACCTGATAGCCTTCGTTGGCCAGCTGATGGGCCAGTGACTGGCCCCGTTCGACGGGTAGCACGGCATCGCCCGTGCCATGGCCGATGAAGATGCGCGGGCTGGCGCTGCGCGTATTGGGCAGCATGCAGCCGGGCGAGAAGGCCAGAATGTCGCTGAATAGTTCGCCATTCATCAGCCCCACCGAGAGGGCATACGAAGCGCCGTCGGAAAAACCGGCCAGCGTAATGGCATTGGCGGCGATTTCATGGCGCCGCATGACCCACATCAAGGACTGGTCGAGGAAGTCCATATCGGGGCCGTAGCCGCCACGAAACATATCCCAGCTCGTACCTAGGGCCTCCGGTATCAGCAGCAGTGCCTGCTCGCGTACCGCATAGCGCAGGGCGGCCGCATCGGCGCCGCCATGCTGGCCACGGGCGCCATGCAGTAGCACCAGCAGCGACAAGGCCTGACCGGTGGCGGGCGGAATGTAGAGCACGGCCTGACGCTGGGCGGGGAAAGCCAGCTTGTGTATGCCGGCAGGTAGCGCCAGCGCAGCACCGGCGCCGTTGTCATACAGCGAGGTACGGGCCTGCAGGCGGCCGTGGTGCACGGAAGTAGGGCTGCTCGGTACGGGACTGGTCATGGCGACTCCTGCACGATCACGGGGTTAATCCAGTGTAGCGGTTTTTGTCCGGCCGGGTGGATTGCGCTGACCCTGATAGGTTCGCGGCCGCCTAAATGTTTCCTTTTGCCACATTCAATAAAATTCCCAAAATAAACAATTATTGCCACAAGGAAGTTTTTAAAATACACTTTCATTGTAGCGTTTTTATTAAAAAACGTAATTTTGTTGATTTTTGAGAGTATTTTGTCCCGTCTATATAGTTCCGCCCTGCGCTTGGCAGCCTGCATGCTCGTGCTGGCGGCCGCCACCACGCTGACCGGCTGCGAGGGCCAGCGCCAGGCGCTGGCGGATGTGCTGGCGCCGCCCGATGCGGCCGTCATCGCCCAGCGTATCGAACTTGCCACAGAACGCGAGCAGAGCGCTGCTGCGGTGGAAATCGGCACCGTTTTTTTGCAGAAGCATGCTGATCCCGAGGGGCTGGTACATCGTGCGCTGGTTGGCGCCTATCTGGCTAGCGGCAATGCCATGCAGGCCGCACGGCATATGGAGCTGGCCGTGGCGGCAGGCGCAACGGCGGCGCCCAAGGCCGCTCCTGAAGCTAGCGCCACCCTTCCCGCTGCCGCAGCGCCGTTGCCGCCGGCCAGCATACAACAGAGCTCGCAAGGAATGAGCGTACAGGCCGGCGATGCGGCAGTCACGCTTGGCAAATAAACCTAGTTGTTCTATCCGGAGAATAAAGAAATGTTCATGAAGAAACTCGTCCTGCCTTGCCTGATCACTGCCCTGTGCGCGGGCTTGCCGGCATACGCAGAAACTGTGGAAGCCAAAGGTAGCTCGGAAGAAATCAGCATTCAGGAAAGCGGTAGCCTGCTCAAGGCGCGCAAGCTGGCCAAGAAAGCTGCAGATCGTGATGCCGTGATGGCGGCGCTGAAAAACCGCATGAATATCAGCAAGAACAATCCGGCCGTGCAGGAAGCGGTGGATGATCTGGTCAAGCAGCTGTCCGACAATCTGCAGACCAGCTACAGCACGGATGGCGATCTGGTGACGGCCAAGTCGGTGTTGAAGGCTGAAGCCAGCGAAGTGTATGAACTGGCACGTTCGATCGACGGGCTGATTTCCAGCAAGGCACTGGCCAAGATCGTGTTCATCATCGACGAATATTTCGGCGTAGGCACCATGCTGGAAGCGGGCCAGCCACTGAGCACGGAAATCAAATTCCATCAGGATAAGAGCAGTGCCTCTTCGTCCAGCAAGGCCGCCGCATCGGCTTCCTCCTCCAAGGACAGCATTGCCGTGGCAGCCAGTTCCAAGAGCGCAGTGGCCTCCAGCGATAGCGCTTCGATTTCGGCGCGCGACAAAGGCTCGTTCAGCGCCAGCGAGCAGCGCGGGGTGGCCGTGGCCGACCGTTACGGCAATTCCGGTGCAGCCGCCAGCGATAGCCGGGTAGCCGGTTCGCGTGATGCCAGTCTGGATGCCAGCCGCAAATCGTCGTATGCCGGTTCGCAGCAATCGAGCTTTGCCGGTGCAGCCAGCTCGGAACGGGCCGATGCCAGTTCCTCCAGCTCCGCTTCGGCCTCGAGCAAGAAGGATGTGACGGACTTCAGCTTCAAGCAGACCTTTGCCGGTATCGATAATGCCAAACCTTCCGACACCTCGGCGGCACTGATCGGCAAGGGGCTGGAAGAAGTGGCCAAGAAATTCGGCCTCGAATATGTGCCGGAAAAAGATATCCGCAGCGAGAAAGGTGTGCGCCTGCTGATCTCCGATATGGAGCGTCAGGGCAAGTTCGATACGATTACCCAGAAGGCAGCACGTCAGCCGTATATGGCTAACTACATCGTGTACGGTACGGCCGTGATGAACACCACCGGCAAGACGGCCAGTGGCGATGTGACCTGTTCCGGTGCACTGGGCCTGACTTCGTATAACGTGGGCACCAATTCCGGTCTGGTGTCGAAAAAGCTGACGCGCGAAGCACAAGGCAAGGTCGATCAGGAATGCCGTCAGCGCCTGGCTGCCGCACTGTCGGAAGATGCGGCGCAGGCCATCAGTCTGGCCGCCACCAAGGAGCTGCAGCTGAAAGCCGTGCAGGGCGAATCGTTCTATGTATTCCTGCATAGTGCCAAGAAAATCAAAGCCTCCATCATGCTGGCCTTCCCTGATCTGCTGAAGTCGATCAGCAAGGAGATGCAGGAAGATCCTAGCAAGGATCTGAGCTGGTCGGTCAAGGCCAAGGAAGGCTTTATCAACAAGCTGCGCGCGCTGGTGGCTCAGATCGCGGAAGAAAATCCCGATGCCAAGAATGCCCGCATCATCGTCAAAGGTGGGCAGATCGCGGTCAGTATTGACGGCTCGGCACCGAAAGGTTTCTGATATGGGGCGCCCTAGCTTGCGCAGTGCCGGCCTGCTGCTCTGCACGGCCTTCATGGCCAGTTCGGCCAGCGCGCTTGATTACTATGTCTATCCTATCCGTGAAATCGAAGGATTGAATCTGGAAGGCAAGGCACGTACGGCGCGACCGCTGATCGATAGCCGCATGTACAGCGTGTTCACGCGCGAGGTGCAGAAGAAGCTGCTGGGCGAGTTCGGCACAGCGCTGGCGTCAGCCTATCCTGCTTCCATCGTGCACGCCTCGCAGGTGCGCGATGTGAAGAAGGGCAGCTATGCCTATCTGAGCGAGGGCGTGGCCTGTGGACAGGGTAGCTTTGCCGTACCGGTGAATGCCGCCTATGCCATGGTGCTGGGCGTGACGCGCGCTTCGCTGTATGTGGTGGAGAAAGGTGCCAACGTCGAGCTGCTGATGCCCGTCACGCTGAATGTGCAGGCACTCAAAGCCGAGCGTTCCAAGCTGGCCTATGTGGCCAGCAGCACCCAGTACACCACGCTGGTGGTGAACAAGGCCGAACTGGGACAGAAGAGCACCGATGCTCTGCTGGCGCAGGCCGTGGTGGCGAATACGGAAAAGCAGATCCGGGCGCTGGTGACCGACGTGCGCGAGCATTTCAGCCCGCAGCAGAAGCCCGTGAAGCTGACCCACAAGGTGGGGGATTACTGGGTGACGGATCAGGGCTACGGCGTGGGCTTCGTAACGGGCGAAGATCTGGAAGCGAGCGATCCGGCCCGTCCCGAGCAGGATGCGCTGGTATTCAAGGTGATCAGCACCGACCAGCATTACACCGTGCTCAAGGCACTGAGCGGCGCGCCCCAGCTGAACGCCAGCTATCAGTTCGTGTTTTCCAGTCTGGGCAGCGATGGCAGCAAGCCGCGCGTGATGCCGGTCTACTCGGCTACGCCGGAAGGTCAGGCCGGCTATATCGCGGCGGATCTGTTCTCGAAAAATATCGGCTTCAGCGCACCCTTCACGCTGGCGCCGGTGGATATCAACTTTGCCGACACCATGGCTTCGGTGCGCCAGCAGGCCAATTGCGCGCCGTGGGATAAATATCCATCCTCCAAGCAGGTGTATGACAGCCGCAGCGACGCGCCCGACTTCTTTGTCCGCTTCGGCGTCTGGAACACGCCCGTGTTTGTGCAGACGGGGGCGGGCGGTGTGAATAGCGAAGAAAAGTTCGGCACGCTGGTAGCCGGTACGCTGGTGGATAAAGCCGGCAATGCCATCTTTTCGGAGCTGGGCAGCGACCAGTATGTGATCAAGCGCACTAGCGGCGCCGGGCTGGCGCTGGCTAGTGCCAAAGAGATCTCCAGCAAGAACGCGGTGGTGGATCTGAGCCAGCGCTTCCTCAAGAACGTGCGCTTCGACGTGCGCGACTATGTCATCAGCGAGGCCCGGCCGGGCCAGTTCATGGTACAGGGCTTGCAGCTGAACGAAGGGCAGGACATCACCTTCGACGTGCTGCATCCGCTGGGCGTGAAGCAGGGTGGCGCCGCAGTGCTGGTGAAGCTCGCAGCAGAGGCGGCCGATGCGCCGCCGCAGAGCAAGGGTAGCGGTACGCTGTTCTCCTACCGCAATCTCGATCCGCGCAATTACCCGGCCGTCAGCAATGGCGACATCTTCCGCGTGGTGGCCGCGTCGCGTGCCGGTGTGCCCGATCTGGCCAGCTGCGGACCGGTCAGCGGCGCTACCGGCAGCCTGAATGGCGACTTTCTCGGTGCCGTGATCGAGCACGCCGTAGGCCATGCCGCCAACTATAACCTGCAGATCAGCGATACCGCCTTCTTCAGTGCCGCCAACACGCTGCTGCATGACGGCTTCTACCAACTGCGTCTGACGCCACCGGCAGCGCCTGCAGCCTGCTACAAGGCGGGCTATGTGCTCAAGGCGGGCGAGCGCCAGTGCAATGCCGAAGGCTGCGGCGCCAAGCTGGTGCTGGGCCTGCGCGCCACCATACAGGGCAAGGCCGGCGTGCTGAAAGACGCCATGGCGGGCGAAAACATCCAGATTTCCGGTGCCCATGAAAGCCAGGTGGAGAACCTGGCTGGCTATCAGGCGCTGCAAAGCAGTAGCAACGTAGCATCCGAATTACTGAAACGGCTCAACGCCAAATAACCACAAAGGAAAGCACAGCATGAAGATCAAAACTCTGGTAATGGCCCTGTCGATCACTGGCGTACTGGCGGTTTCTGCCCCAGCTTCGGCCCAGTTCGGCGGCCTCGGTAGTGCACTGGGCGGCGGCAAATCGGAAGCCAAGGGCGACATCGACGGCCAGGTGAAATCCTTTATGGAGCAGAGTGGCACTACCTATAAACTGGTGTACAACTCGCTGAAAGCGGTGGAGGCAGCGTATGCGACGGCCGAGAAGGCCGCCAAGATTCAGGAAGAAGTGGCAGCCTTCAACAAGAGCACCGATCCGAAAGAGCAGCAGGCCAAGGCAGCCGAAGCGCTGAAGACGGATGGCGCGCTGGTAGCCGAGCTGGCCCAGAGTAAAACGGCGCAGGAAGACACCAAGAACCTGAGCAAGGACAAGCAGAAACTGCTGATGGCGGGAGTCAGCAACTTCACCATTGCAGCGCTGGGCGCCGGCAATCTGGGCAAGACCGGTGGCGACATCGTCAAGAGCGTTTCCAGCAACCCCATGAGCATGGGTAAAGTGATGCCGGTAAAAGATGCATTGCCGATTCTGGCCGACACTGTCAGCGTTTCCGGCAAGCTATTGCCTGCGCTGCTGAAAGTGATGAAAGGCGCGAACCTGTCCGTGCCGGAAGTGAAGGCCGAATCCAAGCCAGCCGACCTGA
>NZ_CAXIQN010000006.1:0-196126 GCF_964031615.1 Duganella fentianensis | reverse complement strand
TGCCCGCAGCGTGGCCGCTGCGGTGTTGCGTTAGCGCCGTGTTATTTGACCACGGCACCACCTTTCATCACCCACTGCACGCGCTCCAGCGTGGTGACGTCTTTCAGCGGATCGCCCTCGACGGCGATCATGTCGGCAAATTTACCCGCTTCGATACTGCCTACGCGGTCAGTCCAGCCCAGTAGTTCGCTGGCGTTCACGGTGGCCGTGCGGATCGCCTGCAGCGGCGTCATGCCCAGTTTTACCAGTACGGCAAATTCACGCCCGTTCAGACCGTGCGGATACACGGCCGCATCGGTACCAAATGCAATCGGCACCCCGGCCTTGATGGCGCGCGCGATGTTCTGCCGTGCCGTTGGCAGCACCACCTTGGCTTTGGCCAGCAGCGGTGCGGGTAGCTTGATGGCTTCCGCGTTGGCAATCAGCCAGTCGCCCAGATACAGGGTGGGCACCAGCCAGGTCTTGTGTTCCTTCATCAGCTTGATGCCTTCATCGTCGATGTAGGAACCGTGTTCGATCGAATCCACGCCGGCCAGCACGGCCAGTTTGATGCCGTCGCCGCCGTGCGCGTGGGCAGCCACCTTGCGGCCTAGCCGGTGCGCGTCGCTGATGATGGCTTTCAGTTCTTCCTGCGTGTACTGGGAAGTGCGCGGATCGTCGCCGAACGACAGCACGCCGCCGGTGGCGCAGATCTTGATCACGTCGGCACCGTATTTGATGATGCGGCGCGTGACCTTGAGCGCTTCTTCCGTGCCATCGGCCACGCCTAGCGAGGTGCTCTTGTATTCGGGCGCATGCATGGTGTCGTCGCAATGGCCGCCCGTAATGCCCATGGCAGGGCCGGAAGCGGCGATACGGGGACCGGGCATTTCGCCATCGTTGATGGCATCGCGCAGGCCGATGTCGGAATAGCCTTCAGCGCCCAGATTGCGCACGGTGGTAAAGCCGGCCTGCAAGGTCAGGCGGGCATTCTTGGCACCCGTCATGGTCATGCGCGGCACGGATTTGGCCACTACGGCATAACCGGCATCCTGCGGATCGCCCGTTAGGTGGGTATGCATGTCGATCAGACCGGGCAGCACAGTCTTGTTGCCCAGATCGATGATTTGCGCACCGGCTGGAATTGCCAGCTTGCTGCCAGCCGCCGTGATGCGCTCGCCATCGATGAGGATCACGGCGCCATCGATCATCGTGCCGCTGCGTACATCGAGCATGTGCGCCGCCTTGACGGCGGTAACAGCAGCGCTGGCGTGGCTGCCAAGACCGAGACCGAGGCCCAGCAGGGCCAGACTGAGGGTGCTGAGCTTGGCCCAGCGTGGGTAGTCGAGTTTCAAGTCATTCTCCCCTGAGGTGGTGATGGTTTTGCCCGTACTGCGGCATGCGGCTAGGGTAACTGTCCGGCCTGTACTGCGCCATCAAATTGTTGATGTTTGTGCCAGCCGTGCCGATCTACAACAGCAGGCGGGGGCGGGCGATGCGGTATGATGCGCGCTTGAAACAAACTACCGACGCTGCACCGCAGCAGAAACTGGACTCACATGCTGATCATCACCATTAAACAGGGCAAGGAAAAGAGCTTGCTGGCCGGCGACCCGTGGATATATCCCACCGCCATCGAACGGGTGGATGGCAAGCCGCAGGAAAAATCCAAGCCGGGCTCGACGGCCATCGTGCAATCGTCCTCGCGCCAGTTCATCGGCCGTGCGGCTTATAACGCCCATTCGCAGATCCGCGCCCGCATGTGGAGCTACAAGGAAGACGAGCCGATCGACCATGCCATGATCAAGCGGCGCGTCAAGGCCGCCGTGACCAAGCGTCTGCCGGCGCTGATTGCGGCCGGCCCGAACGCGTTGCTGCCGCTGGTGCTGGGCGATGATGATGGCCTGTCCGGCCTGCTCGTGCATAGCTGGGGCGGTAAGGAAGGGTATCTGATCTGCCAGTTTAATTCCGGCGGCGTGGAAGCGTGGAAAGTGGCCATCGTGCAGGCGCTGCTGGCCGAGACGGGTTGCCCGAATGTGTACCAGCGTTCGGACGAGCTGATACGCAAGGGCGAAGGCTTGCCGGTGATCTCGCGCGTGCTGGCCGGTGAAGAACCGCCAGATCATGTATTGGTGATTGAGGGCAATCAGCGTTACAGTATGGATCTGTGCACGGGATTCAAATTCCCGAAACTGCGTAGCTAATCACGGAGAACCTTGAGCTGATGGACCAATACCAATCGTCGCAAATTCGTACCCTGACCTATATCGAAAACGAAGATCATCCCGTGTTCGGTACCCTGGTCGAACAGATCCTCCACCTGCTCAACACCAAGCTGATTTTCAGCGACATCCTGATCCACCAGAACAGCCCGCTGCTGCTGCGCCAGCCTAGCGGGCTGGTGGCCGTGACGGATTCGCCCATCACGCGCGAAGAGTTGCAGGAGTTTTTCGAAGTGGTCGAGCCTAACTGGGCCGAACGCATACAGGACCGGGCGTTCGATCGCGCGGTGGATCTGCATACGGCGCGTATCCGCGCCAACTGTTTCAGTTTTCAGGGCAAGAAGCGGCTCGGCTGCGTGATTCGTCGCTTCCCGCGCGAGCCTATGCCGCTGGCGCAACTGGGCTTGCGTCAGGCCGAGCAGAACTTCGCCAAGCTGACCAGCGGGCTGGTGCTGATTATCGGCGATACCTGTCAGGGCAAGTCGACCACCATCGCGGCCATGCTGGACGAGATCAACAAGCACCGTTCGGGCCACATCATCACCATCGAAGATCCGGTGGAAACCCTGATTCCGCAGCGCCAGTGCGTGATTACCCAGCGCGAAGTGGGCTATGACGGCGACGTGGAAAGCTTCTATCTGGGCGCGCTGGACGCGCTGCGCGAACGTCCCGATGTGATCGTGATCGGTGAAATCCGCGACGCCCAGACGGCGCAGGAAGCGCTGGCGCTGGCCGAATCGGGCCCGCTGGTGCTGGCTTCGCTGCACGCGCGTTCTACCGAACTGGGCTTGCAGAAGATGTTGCGTCTGCTCGGTAATAGCGAACCGCAGGCACAGGCGCTGGCCCATGCGCTGCGCGGCGTGCTGTGTCAGGCGCTGCTGCCCTCCGTCGAAGGTGAGCGCTACTATCTGGCCACGGAATGCCTGACCTCGAATCCGGACGTGGTGAACATGATTGCCGGCGGCCAGATCGCGGCCTTGCGTGGCTGGATGGAGAGCAAGCCGCAGGAAGGCTGCCACACCATGAACGACTCGCTGCGCAAACTGCTGGCGGCAGGCAGGGTGCGGATCGAAGATGCGCGCAATGCCACCACCGATCGGTTGGGTTTCGCTGCGCAGACCTGAGCGGCCGGACTAGGCTAGCCAGCCTAGTCCAGCCTAGTCCAGTGGAATGCTACGGTACTGATTGACGTCGCTGGCGCTGACAGGGCTGGCCTGATTGCCCCAGCTGGTCCGCACATAGGTCAGCACCTGCGCCACTTCTACATCGCTGAGCACAGGCCCGAATGGCGGCATGCTGTACGGGCGCGGGTTGCCGCCCGTGGCTGGCGCAAAGCCGCCATTGAGCACCATGCGGATAGGGTTGACGGTCTGCTCCATCGTCAGCGCGCGGTTGCCGGCCAGTGCAGGGTAGGCGGGCGCCTGCCCCTGTCCTGTGCTGCCATGACAGTCAGCGCAATGCTGGCGATACAGTTTTTCTCCCGCCGCCAGAAACGCTGGCAACACCACACTGGTATCGCCAGTTGGCGGTGCGGCCTTGCTACTGACGGGCAGTGACTGCAGATACTGCGCCATAGCGTGCAGATCCGTCTCGTCCAGATGTTGCAGGCTACGGCTGACCACTTCTGCCATCGGCCCGCTCACGCTGGCATGGGCTGGGGCGTTGACGCCGGTTTTCAGCAACTGCACGATCTGTTGCTGCGGCCAGTGCTGCAAGCCCGCTTCATGCGCGGCGGTCAGCGAGGGCGCATACCAGCCCTGCATGGGCAGCAGTGCGCCGGCCAGTGTCTCGCCTTCGCTGGCGCCCAGCCAGTTGCGCGGGCTATGGCAGGCACTGCAATGCGCCGGCCCCTGTACCAGATAAGCGCCCCGGTTCCATTCCACGGATTTGCTGGCATCGGCTCGGTACACGCCAGGGCGGAAATACAGCGCACGCCAGCCGGCTAGCAGTAATTGCTGGTTGTAGGGGAAGCGTAGCTGGTGCGGCAGGTTGCTGGCGCTGGCCGGCGCCAGCGATTGCAGATAGGCATACAGTGCATCGCTGTCCTCGCGCGGCATACGCGTGTAGTTGGTATAGGGGAAGGCCGGATACAACAAACGGCCGTCCTTGCTGACGCCGTGGTGCAAGGCGCGCCAGAAATCGTCGGCGCTCCAGTT
Organism: Duganella fentianensis; assembly: GCF_964031615.1. Classification (GTDB taxonomy): domain Bacteria; phylum Pseudomonadota; class Gammaproteobacteria; order Burkholderiales; family Burkholderiaceae_D; genus Rugamonas; species Rugamonas fentianensis_A. Next base: position 191,769 of record NZ_CAXIQN010000006.1, on the reverse strand, counting down.
GCCGATGCCGTGCTCGCGGTCGGGTGTGATGTTAGGTGTATGCATGGCGCCGAACGGTGTGGCCAGTAGACGCCCGCCCGCATAGGGCGCACCGCCCCGTGCCGTATGGCAGGCCATGCAGTCTGCCGCCAGTGCTAGATAGGCGCCACGGCTGCGCTGCTGCTCGGCACTGAATGCCCCCGTGCGCGCAGGCGGGCCGGCATCGTCGCGACTGGCCAGTGCCAGCCAGCCGGCTAGCAGCAGAAGTAGTGTCAGTAAAGCAAGCAGGGCGAGAAGCAGGCGGTGGCGCATACGCAATACCTAGGGCTGGGTGACGCTGGCCGGCATGCTGCCACAGGCTAGCGGCAATGGGCGGGCAGGGCGGTCGGCCGGATGAGCATCAGCGGCCACGGGCTGGCGGCTCAGCCACTGGGAAATGGCGGCCACGTCGCTGCCTGACAGGCGCTGGGCAATCTCGGCCATGCAATCGGGTGCGGCGGCGCGGCGCGTGTGGTTGCGCCATGCGCCGAACTGGGCATTGATGTAGTCAGCCGGCAGGCCCAGCAGGCCGGGAATGGCCGGCTGCACCCCGCCCAGGCTGGCGCCATGACAGGCCGTGCAGGCTGGGATTTTGCGTTCCACATCGCCATGCTCTACCAGCATCTGCCCGCGTGCCAGCTGGGCTTGCGTGGGGCTGGCGTTCTGGCCGCTCAGTGGCGGGTAGTTCGGTGTCAGGCGCGCAAAATACTCGGCCATCTCGGCCAGATAGGCATCGCTCTGGTGCGCCACCATATAGGTCATCAGCGGGTAGTTGCGCCGGCCTTCGCGGAAATTCAGTAGCTGGTTATACAGATAGCCGGCCGGCTTGCCAGCGATGCGGGGGAAATAGGCGTCGCGCTTTTCTTCTCTGGCGTGGCAGCTGATGCAGGCGGCGAGGCGCTGCGCCAGCGTATCGGGCACGCTGGCAGCGCGGACAGGCAGGTGGCCGCCGATCAGTAAGACCAGCAGTGCAGCAAGGCGCAGGGTAGGGAGTAGCGGTAATGAAACCATGCTTCAAGGATACCAGAAGCATGGCAGCCAGTGCGCAGCCGGGATTTATGCAGCAGGCAGAACGGGCTTGGGGAATTTGATCGGCTTGACGGGCGGCAGTTTCATGCCGATGGCTTTGACGTGCAGATACACGCGTAGCGCTACTTGCGCATCATCGGCCGCGTACAGAATCTGCTTTTCGTTCAGGTGCGGCAAAGCCCAGTTGGTGACGGAAATCTTTTTGGATTTCTGCAGGGTCTGGCCGAAGAACTTGGCCACGGCCGTCTTGGCACCCAGATCATTCTTCTGGCCCGGTTCGCGCAATGCTACCGACAGGTCGATGATGCCGCCGCAGCGGATCTCCAGTTTGGCAAACAGGCGCTTCACATCGTCGGACAGGCCAAATCCGATCTTCAGTGGTGCCGCCGGTTCCAGTATGGCTTTCAGAATCGCCAGCATGGCGTCGGCCGTGTGGCTGCCGATCTGGAACAGATAGGCATGCTCGCTGGTGGCGAACTGGATCAGATGGGGGCCGGTCGACACTTCGCCCTTGGTGAAGGTGGGCTTGGATTCCGTATCGAAGCCTATGGCCGCGCAGGCCAGCAAGGCATCGCGCGCCGCCATGGCCTGCTCAAGCGAGCTGATCATGGTAACGGCGCTGATGTGTATGCCGGGGTAGGGCGGTAATTCTGCGGCCTCGGCGGCCGCTGGCAGTGCCTGCTCCAACTTAGCCTTTGCGCGAGAATTTCGCGGCCAGCTGGCTCAGTTTTTCTGCGTGTACGCGCGCCGCTTCGGCTGCCGCAGCAGCGTCACGTTCGGCTTTCTTGCGTTCGGCTTCTTTCTTGTGGCGTTCTTTCAGCACTTGCGTCGCATGGGCGCGGTGCTCGTCGGTCACTGCAGCGCCCGCTTTGCCATCGAGGTCGTGACGTTGCTTGGCCTTTTCCATCACTTTCAGATAGCGCAGCGAACCCGTGTGGATGCCCAGCGCAGCGCGCATGGTTTTGCGGTCCAGTTCAGGCATGGCTGCCAGCACCTGTTTATCGATACCGATGGACAGGGGCAGGAAATCACGGAAAGCGGGGTATTGGGTCTGCAAGTGCTTGAGCAGGCTGCGCGGGGTATAGGCCGCTTTGGCCGGCGTGGTGGCTGGCGTCTCGGCCGACATGTCAGCTTGTGGCGTTGGGGTAGTGCTAGTGTTCATCGACTTCGTAATTTAAAGCAAGAAGCGGGAGCATATCATGGGCACTAGGGGAATGCAGTGCATTTTGGTTCATGATAGTAAATTGACCACGATCGCGGCGCACGGCAGAGGCATGACAAGTATGGGCGCACAGGTGCGCGCAGACCCTAAACCGTGTATAATAGCCGACGCACTAAATGCAGCACAGTGCGATTCAGTTTGGTACAGGATGCGATTTGAACGATTATTTTGCCCTCTCCCTAATCTTCACTGAAAAGAGAAATCAGCCCGTAGCAGGACGCGGGCTTTTTTTATTCCGTTAGTTATTCCGTTAGAACCTCGTCAGCAAACTACAACACCCGCTGTCAGCGCTCCGGTGTACCGGTAGCGCCAGCCATGGCAATGTAATTTCTGGCGTAAGCGCAAGAGAGATTTTTAATGACGAAAACGCCGAAAACTTTGACGCTGGCCGGTAAAGCCGCCCGCTCCAGCTCCGCGACGCTGGTAGTGCCGAAAACGACTTTATCTTATGTGATCGATAATGCGCAAGAGGCAGCGAGTAAAGTAACGGTGGTCAAGAAGAAAACTCGTCTGAGCGCTGCGGCTGAAGCGGCTAACCTCGATGCCGTAGCAAGCGCCCCAGTGGCGGCTAGCAGCGATGCGCCCGTCAAAGCCGTGCGCGTTAGCCGCAAGGCGGCAGTAGTGACGGCCGCTGCTGCGGCCGAAGGTGAAGCGGCGGCACCGGCTGCCGCACCGGCAGTGACCGTTAAAGCCAAATCCAAACTGGTGAAAGCTGCCAAAGCCGAACCGGCACCCGTGATCATCACCACGGCTGGTCCTGCTGTGAGTCAGGTAACCGATGCGGCCACGCTGGCCTCGATCGATACCTCGGGCTATCTGCTGCCTAGCGTAAAAGTGCCGGGTCGCCGTGGCCGCAAGCCATCCGAATTCACGCCGGAAAACGATGAAGTCGCTGCACTGAATGCCGTGGAACGCGCCGAACTGAAAGCCGTTTCCAAGGCACGCGAGCGCAAGGCCAAGGGCGCTGCCGATCTGATGGGCATGGACCCTAAGAGCTCGGCCGAAGATCTGGAACGTCGGCGCAACCAGATCAAGAACCTGATCAACATGGGTAAGGAGCGCGGCTTCCTGACCTATGCCGAGATCAATGACCAACTGCCGGAAAATATTATCGATCCGGAAGCCATCGAAGGCATCATCGCGACCTTCAACGACATGGGCATCGCCATCTATGAGCGCGCGCCCGATGCGGAATCGTTGCTGCTGAGCGACAGTGTGGCCACCGTCACGTCGGACGACGAAGTGGAAGCGGCGGCTGCTACTGCGCTGTCCACCGTGGATTCGGACTTCGGCCGTACCACCGATCCGGTGCGTATGTATATGCGTGAAATGGGCGCCGTGGCGCTGCTGACCCGCGAAGGCGAGATCGAGATCGCCAAGCGTATCGAAGGCGGCCTGAAAGACATGATACAGGCGATTTCGGCTTGCCCGACCACCATCGCGGAAATCATCGCGCTGGCCCGCAAGATCGAAGCGGACGAACTGAAAGTGGACGAAGTGGTCGATGGTTTTGTTGATCTCAACGAAGCCAATGCCGCACCGGCCAGCGCTGCTGCGACCACTGTTGCAGGTGACGAGGACGAAGAAGAGGAAGAAGAAGTCGAGGAGGAAGAAGGCGACGCCGGTGGCGGCGCAGCAGGCTTCTCGACCGAACAGCTGGCGCAGCTGAAAAAATCGGCGCTGGAAAAGTTCGAGCTGATCTCGGCCCAGTACGACAAGATGCGCAAAGCTTCCGGTGGCTATGGCTCGAAAGGCTATATGGCAGCACAGGAAGCCATTTCGGCGGAACTGCTGGGCATCCGCTTTACCGCCAAAGTGGTAGAGAAGCTGTGCGACACCCTGCGTGGCCAGATGGAAGAAGTGCGCCACATCGAGCGCGCCGTGCTGGAGCTGTGCGTAAATAAGTGCGGCATGCCACGCGCCCACTTCATCAAGGTCTTCCCCGGCAATGAGTGCGATCTGGACTGGGTGGATGGCGAAGTCGACAGCGGCTATCCGTACAGCGCGATTCTGGGCCGTAACGTGCCAGCCGTAAAAGAACTGCAGAAAAAGATGATCGACCTGCAAGCCCGCGTGGCGCTGCCGCTGGCGGATCTGCGCAAGATCAACAAGCAGATGGCTGCTGGCGAGAAGCGTGCCCGTCAGGCCAAGCGCGAAATGACGGTGGCCAACTTGCGTCTGGTGATCTCCATCGCCAAGAAATACATCAACCGTGGTCTGCAATTCCTTGATCTGATCCAGGAAGGCAACATCGGTCTGCTCAAAGCCGTGGACAAGTTCGAATACCGTCGCGGCTACAAGTTCTCGACCTATGCCACGTGGTGGATCCGTCAGGCGATTACCCGTTCCATCGCCGACATGGCGCGGACCATCCGCGTGCCGGTGCACATGATCGAAACCATCAACAAGATGAACCGTATCTCGCGCCAGATCATGCAGGAAACGGGTAGCGAGCCGGATCTGGCCACCTTGGCCGTGAAGATGGAAATGCCGGAAAACAAAGTGCGTGAAATCATGAAGATCGCCAAAGAGCCGATCTCGATGGAAACGCCGATGGGTGAAGACGGTGATTCGCAGCTTGGCGACTTCATCGAAGACAACACCACGCTGGCCCCGCTGGACGCCGCGCTGCACGCCTCGATGCGTAACGTCATCAAAGAAGTGCTGGATTCGCTGACCCCGCGCGAAGCCAAAGTGCTGCGTATGCGCTACGGTGTCGAGATGTCGAACGACCACACGCTGGAAGAAGTGGGCAAGCAATTCGACGTCACGCGTGAGCGCATCCGTCAGATCGAAGCCAAGGCCATGAGCAAGCTGCGTCAACCTTCGCGCTCGGACAAGCTGAAAACCTTCCTGACCCAGAACTAAGCGTCAGTCAGATTGCAGCGAAAAAAAAGGACAGCCCAGCAGGCTGTCCTTTTTTACTTTGGGGTCAGGTCGGGCAATGTGTCGGTGTCAGGTCGGGCACTGGTGCAATCCTTGAGAATTCTCAAGAAACGACACCTTGCCCGACCTGACCCCTGCACTTTGCCCGACCTGACCCAGGGGTTGGCTTAGCTTAGCCGGTGTTGCGCAGACCGGCGGCGACGCCGTTGATGGACAGGTGGATGCCGCGGTGGACGCGTGCATCAGCCTTGCCCGGTTCGCTTGACAGCGCACGGTGACGCTTGATCAGTTCAACCTGCAAGTGGTTGAGCGGATCGAGGTAGGCGAAGCGGTTCTGGATCGAACGCGCCAGCAGCGGATTGCCTGCCAGTCGTTCGGTCGCCCCCGTGATGCTCTGCAGGATGGTCAGCGTGTTGGCATGTTCTTCCGTGATGCGGTTGAAGATGCGCTCGCGCAGTTCCTTGTCCTGCACCAGTTCGGCATAGCGCGAGGCGATGGCGAGGTCGGTCTTGGCCAGCACCATGTCCATGTTGGACAGCAGGGTGGCGAAGAACGGCCACTGGCGGAACATGGCTTGCAGCTGCGCCAGACGCTCGGCCTGATCGCCTTCCGCCACCCACGCGCCGATAGCGCTACCGAAACCGTACCAGCCCGGCAGCAGCAAGCGGCACTGGCCCCACGAGAAGCCCCATGGAATCGCGCGCAAGTCTTCGATGCGCTTGGTCGATTTGCGCGAAGCAGGACGCGAGCCCAGATTCAGTTCGGCGATTTCAGCGATCGGCGTGGCCGAGAAGAAGTAGTCGGTGAAGCCCGGGGTTTCATATACGAGATTGCGATAGGCCTTGTAGGCGCGGTCGGAAATCTCGGCCATGATGGCTTCGAACTGGCGTAGCTGCTGTACCTGTGCAGCGTCCTCGGTGGCAGGCATCAGGCTCGCTTCCAGCGTCGCCGCTACCAGCAGTTCCAGATTACGCCGGCCGATGTCCTTGTTGGAGAACTTCGACGCAATGATCTCGCCCTGTTCGGTCAGACGGATCTGGCCATTCACGGTGCCATGCGGCTGGGCCAGAATAGCTTCGTAGCTCGGACCACCACCGCGGCCTACCGTGCCGCCACGGCCGTGGAACAGGCGCAGCTTGACGCCAGCTTTTTCGAACACTTTGACCAGATGGGTCTCCGCTTTGTACAGCTCCCAGTTGGAGGTGAGGAAACCGCCATCCTTGTTGGAGTCCGAGTAGCCCAGCATGACTTCCTGAATCTGGCCCTGCTTGGCGATCAGTGCTTTCACCAGCGGGATCGCCATCACGGCTTCCATGATGCCGGCCGCGCGTTGCAGGTCGGGGATGGTTTCGAACAGCGGAATCACCATCAGGTCGAGTTCCTGTTCGGCGATGCGCAGCAAGCCCATTTCCTTTTGCAGCAGCAGCACTTCCAGCAGGTCGGACACGGTTTCCGTGTGCGAGATGATGTAGTTGCGGATGGCGCGCGCGCCGTAGCGGGCACGGATTTCACGCGCGGCGCGCAGCACGCCCAGCTCCGAATCGGTTTCGGCCGAGTAGCTGATGTACGGCGAGTACAGCAGGCGCGGCTGGGCCAGTTCGCTCAGCAGGAAAGCCACTTTGGCGTCTTCGTCGAGTGCCGAGTAGTCGGCCTGTGCCCCCGCTTTGGCCATCATTTCGGCCAGCACGCGTTCGTGAATGTCGGACGACTGGCGCATATCCAGCGATGCGAGGTGGAAGCCGAAGATGTCTGCGGCGCGCTTCAAGGTGGACAGGCGTGGCTGTACCAGCACGGCGCCATGGTTGGCGTTGAGCGAGTCGATCAGCAGCTGCAGGTCGGCGCCGAATTCGGCCGCGTTGGCATATGGCTCGGCGTGACCGACTTCCTTGCGCAGGATGTTGGTGGCGCCCAGCGCACGTGCGGTGCTGGCCAGACGGGCGTAGATGCCGATCAGGGCGCGGCGATACGGTTCGTCGGCGCGGTGGTCGGACGTGTCGGGCGAACGGTCGGCCAGTGCTTGCAGTTCGGGGCTGCAGGCGATCATCAGGGTCGAGACGGACAGTTCCGAACCCAGCGCGTGGGCTTCTTCCAGATAGAAGTCGAGAATGGTGGTGGCCTGACGCGTCAGCGCGTGTTCCATGGTGCTGCCGTTGACATTCGGGTTGCCGTCACGGTCGCCGCCGATCCAGCTGCCCATCTGCACATATGGTGCATCCACGGCCTGACGCTCGCCGTAATGGCTGGCGATATCGGCTTCGATGTCGTCGTACAGGCCCGGCAGTTCGCGCAGGAAGGTAATGCGGTAGTAGGACAGGGCGTTTTCGATTTCGTCGGCCACGGTCAGCTTGGAGTAGCGCAGCATGCGGGTCTGCCACAGGGTGGCAATGCGGGCCCGCAGCAGGTGCAGATTGGCCGCCTGTTCCTTCGGCGTCAGCGGCAGATCGCGCTCGGCCAGCAGGCGGGCGATGTCGTGTTCCGCATCAAGAATCGACTTGCGCTGGACTTCCGTCGGGTGAGCCGTCAGCACGGGCGAAATTAGCGCTTGCTGGAAGAATTCGCCCACGGTTTCAGCGGGGACACCGGCTTTTTTCAGCTTATCCAGCGCAAAGATAACGCTACCTTGCTGGGCCGCAGAACCGGCCAGCAGGTGTGCGCGGCGGCGCCGGATGTGATGTTGATCTTCGGCAATATTGGCCAGATGGGAGAAATAGGAAAACGCCCGTACCACGGAAATCGTCTGTTCGCGGGTCAGGATCTTGAGCATGCCGTCCAGTTCCTTGGCGGCGCCGGCATCGGCCTCGCGGCGGAAGCGCACTGCGGTCTGACGGATGGTTTCGACCACGGCGTAGACTTCTTCGCCTTCCTGGTCACGCAGTACATCGCCCAGCAGGCGACCTAACAAACGTATGTCTTCTTTAAGTGGAGCATCCTTGTCTGGATTTACTTCTACGCGTGGTGTTTCGTCGTTTGCACTAAATTGTTTTGCCATGTGATAAGCCGCAAAGATATGAAATGTCGGTGCAAAGGCTTGTGGCCCGGTTCTGCAAGAAGGTGAGCATGCTAGAATTTGTGGTCCTTAACATGCACGAATTAACTGGCCTGCGCCGGTTAGCGTCAGCTACAGCGAAAGAACTGGTTTTGAAAACATCCGAATTGGTCCCAACTCCCCCGTCCCAATTGGTAATCGCTTCGCGCGAGAGCCGTCTTGCCATGTGGCAAGCCGAACACGTTCGCGTGCGCTTGCAGCAATTATATCCTCAGTGCGATGTCAAAATTCTAGGAATGACGACCCGAGGTGATCAAATTTTGGATCGCACTCTGTCCAAAGTGGGCGGCAAGGGTCTGTTTGTGAAAGAACTTGAAGTGGCGATGGCCGAAGGCCGAGCCGATCTGGCCGTGCATTCGCTTAAAGATGTGCCGATGGAACTGCCGGAAGGATTTGCGCTGGCCGCCGTGTTGCAGCGCGAAGATCCGCGCGATGCGTTTGTCTCGAATGACTATGAATCGCTCGATGCGCTGCCGGCCGGCGCGGTGCTGGGCACCAGCAGTTTGCGCCGTCAGGCCCTGATCGCCGCGCGTTACCCCCATCTGGTGATCAAACCGTTGCGCGGTAACCTCGATACCCGTCTGGGCAAGCTCGATCGCGGTGAATATGCGGCGATTATTCTGGCTGCTGCCGGTCTGAAACGTCTGGGGCTGGCCGAGCGCATCCGCGCCGTACTGCCGCCGGAAGCCAGCCTGCCGGCAGCAGGGCAGGGCGCGATGGCGATCGAAATCGCCGAACGTCAGGATGGCCTCGATCTGCAGGCGCTGCTGGCGCCGCTGAACGACCTGCCCACCGCGCAAGCGGTGGCGGCCGAGCGTAAGGTGTCGAAAGTGTTCGGCGGTAGCTGTCAGGTGCCGCTGGCCGCATTTGCCACGGTCGACGCGGATCAGATGCACTTGCGCGCCATGGTGGCCACGCCCGATGGCCTGCGCATGGCCAGCGCCGAAGTGCGCGGCGCTGCCGCCGACGCGGAAGCGCTGGGTCTGCAGGTGGCCGAGTTGCTGAAGGCGCAGGATGCGGTGGATATTCTGTCGTCCTGCCTGAGCGAAGCTGCACAGGCCGAAGCTGACGCCCGTTCCGCCTCGCTGGCGGCACCGGCCGCCGACGCCTGATCCGTCCATGAGCGCGAGCGTCGCCAAGCCGGGCGACATCAGTCTGCCGGCGTCCGGCGTAGCCGATGGCGCGCTGCATGGTACAGTCGCCAGCACAGCCGCCAGTGCGGCCGGGGCTACCGTGGTCATCACCCGTCCCGCCGCGCAGGCGCAGCCACTGGCGTCGCAGATTGCGGCGCTGGGGCGCCCCGTGGTGGAACTGCCACTGCTGGAAATCAGTCCTTTGCCTGAACCGGCTGCCTTGCTGGCTGCGCTGGCGCGTCTGTGCGCGCCCGTGCCCGGCTATGCGCTGGTGGCTTTCGTGTCGCCGAATGCCATCGATGCCGCGTTTGCCCACCTCGATCGCTGGCCGGCCGGCGTCAAGCTGGCCGTGCTGGGCGAGGGCAGCCGCGCAGCGCTGGCCAGACATGGTATCCGGCCCGATCAGGTGGAAATCGTTAGCCCCGCGCCGGACCTGCCCAGCGATACCGAGCATCTGCTGCAGGCACTCGATCTGCCTGCGCTGAAAGGCCAGCCCGTGCTGATCATCCGTGGCGAAAGCGGACGCGAACTGATGGCCGACGGTCTGCGCGCGGCCGGCGCCGTAGTGGACGTAGTGCCGGCCTACCGCCGCCAGCTACCGCAGCTCACGTCGGCACTGGCAGTGCTGCTGCGCCAGTTGCTGGCGCGCCCGTGCGACTGGATTATTACCAGCTCGGAAGCGCTGCGCGGCCTGATGACGCTGCTGGCCGAACTGGACTTGCGCTACCCTGATGCGATGCAGCAGAATGCTGTTGTATCAATGCAACATCAACATCTGATCATTCCGCATGCCCGAATTGCCGAGACGGCAAAAAATTTGGGCTTTACCCGACTGACGCTGACAGGTTCAGGCGACGAACGCCTGCTGGCCGCGTTACAATCACGCCTATGAACGAAACGTCTAACACCCCCGATCCCGTCGTCGTCGCCGCTCCGGCGGCCGAGACCCCGAACGCGGCCGCGCCGCAGCCCGAGCCTAGCCTGCTCGATACCGTCCAGCAGCCGCAGACGCTGCTAGTCGGTATCGTGGTGCTGGCCATCCTGCTGGCTGGCCAGACTTGGTCGTCGCATAATCAGGTGCGCAGCCTGCGCGAAGAGATGGCGCGCCGTCTGCAGAAGGGCGATGCCAGCAATGCCGAAACGGGTGCGCTGGTGCGCGCCGTGCAGGAAAGCGGCAAGGAGCTGCAAGCCAAGGTCAGTCTGCTGGAAAGCAAGCAGCAGGAAGCCCAGAGCCAGCAGCTGGCACTGGAACAGCTGTATCAGGATCTGTCCAAGAATCGCGATGAATGGGCGCTGACGGAAATCGAACAGGTACTGTCCACCGCCAGCCAGCAGCTGCAACTGGCCGGTAACGTGCCGGGCGCACTGATCGCGCTGCAGAATGCCGACCGTAGCCTGTCGCGCTCCGATAAACCCCAGTTCATCAGCATCCGTCGCGCCATCGCCAAAGATACCGAGCGCCTGAAGGCGCTGCCGAACGTGGATTCGGTGGGTCTGGCGCTGCGCCTCGATAACGTGATCGCGCAAGTCGATACGCTGCCGATGCTGGCCGACGAAAAGCCGACCCTGCCGGCGCCGCCGGAAAAGAAAGTGGTGGCCAAAGCAGCAGGCAAGGGCGGCAAAGCCGATGCCAGCGAAACCAGCCCGTGGCTGCAATCGGCCCAGTCCATCTGGCAGGGCTGGAGCAGCGAAATGTGGACCGATGTACGCCAGCTGATCCGCGTGCGTAGCGTGGAAACCCCGGATGCGCTGATGCTGTCGCCGACCCAGGCTTACTTCCTGCGCGAGAATCTGAAACTGCGTCTGCTGAATGCCCGTATGGCGCTGCTGTCGCGGAACGAAGCGGCCTTCCGTGCCGACCTGATTGCGGCGCAGGAAGCGCTGGTCAAATACTTCGACGTGCGCGCCAAATCGACCCAGACCGTGCAAGCCATGCTGCGTCAGGTACAGGGCAGCAATCTGGCCATCGAGCTGCCGACGCTGTCGGACAGCCTGAACGCCGTGCGTAACTACAAAGCGAAACCCTAGTCATGCGTTTATTTATCTGGATAGTGTTGCTGATGGCTGCGGCCATCGGTATCGCCGTGACAGCCCGCTTCAACCCGGGCAATGTGGTGCTGTTCTACCCGCCGCACCGCATCGACCTGTCGCTGAACTTCTTCGTGGTGCTGGAAGTGGCGCTGTTCGCGCTGCTGTATGTGCTGATTCGCGCCTTCCGCGCCACCGTCAAGATGCCGTCCAAAGTGGCCGCCTATCGCCAGCAGAAGCGCGAGCGTGACGGCAACAAAGGTCTGCGCGAAGCCCTTAAAGCACTGTTTGAAGGGCGTTTCGGTCACGCCGAAAAAGCTGCGCTGCGTGCTGGCGAACTGGCAGAGAACGCAGGCGTGGCGGCGCTGATCGGCGCGCGGGCCGCACACCGCATGCGTCAGGCAGCGCGGCGCGACCAGTGGCTGGCCAAGATCGCCGACGACAACAGCATGAAAACCGCCCGTCTGATGACGATGACGGAACTGCTGGTGGACGACCATCAGCCGGAAAAAGCGCTGGAAGCCGTGCATGAACTGAATGCCAGCGGCACGCGCCACATCCATGCGCTGCAGATGTCGCTGAAAGCCCAGCAGCAGGCCAAGAACTGGCCGGAAGTGCTGCGCCTCGTGCGCTCGCTGGACAAGCACCATGCGCTGCATCCGGCGCTGTCGGCACGGCTGCGCGAACTGGCGTACGACGATATGCTGGCTGATGCGGGGCATGATGCCGAATCGCTGCAGCGGGTCTGGTCGACCGTGCCGAATGCTGACCGGATCAAGCCTTATGTGGCCTGCCGTGCTGCCACCGCGCTGAACGCGCGCGGCTTGCACGACGAAGCCCGTGTGGTGGCGGAAGAATCGCTGGCGGCCGACTGGGACGACCGCGTGATTCGCGCCTACCGCGATGCGGCCGCGCCGGCCGGTTCGGCGGCCCTGCTGGCCCAGATCGAACACTGCGAAAGCTGGGTCAACCAGCATCCGGCCGATGCCGAACTGGCGCTCACACTGGGCGCGCTGTGCCTCAAGCAGAAGCTGTGGGGCAAGGCCCAGCGCTATCTGGAGCAGGCCCTGTCGGATGCTACGGAAGCGCGCATGGTGCGCGAATCGCACCTGAAACTGGCGCAGTTGCATGAGGCGCTGGGGCAGGCCGAAGAGGCGGCTAACCATTATCGCCAGTGCGCACTGGCCACCATCCTGTAGTTTTTACCGTCATCAGAGGCTGGAAATGCGGTGCTGCGCCGCACAAACGGCCTCTGTTTCGCTATAATGACGCGATCCCCTATTTGTCAGCACACACGAGGAAACCCCCATGAGCTTGAATAAAGTCCCATCCGGCCGCGATCTGCCGAACGATTTCAACGTCATCATCGAAATCCCGATGAATGCCGATCCGATCAAATACGAAGTGGATAAAGAATCGGGCGCGATCTTCGTTGACCGTTTCATGGGCACCGCAATGCACTACCCATGCAACTACGGTTACGTGCCTAACACCCTGTCGAAAGACGGCGATCCAGTCGACGTACTGGTGATCACCCCGTTCCCGCTGATCCCTGGCGTGGTTGTGCGCTGCCGTCCTATCGGCGTGCTGAAGATGACCGACGAGTCGGGCGAAGATGCCAAAGTACTGGCTGTGCCAGTCGACAAAGTGCTGCCTATCTACAGCCACTGGCAGAAGCCGGAAGATCTGAACGAACTGCGTCTGCGTCAGATCCAGCACTTCTTCGAGCACTACAAAGATCTGGAAAAAGGCAAATGGGTGAAAATCGACGGCTGGTACGGCGCCGATGAAGCCAAAGCTGAAATTCTCAGCGGTGTGGCCGCCTACAAGGCAGAAAACCCAGAAGCGTAAGCTGTCGCTTCCAATAGAAAGCCCCGAGGTCATCGGGGCTTTTTTTATTTCAGGTTCAGGAACGGTAAGGACTGTGTTCGCCCAGTTCGTCCAGATAGTGGTTGATGGCGTCGGTTTCGCGGGCGAGGAAATCGGCGATCGCATCGGCGAAGCGGGCATCGGCAATCCAGTGGGCCGACCATGTCGGCGTGGGCACGAGGCCGCGCGAGATCTTGTGTTCGCCCTGTGCCCCGCCTTCGAAGCGCGCCAGTCCGTGCGTGATGCAATAGGCGATGCTTTGCATGTAGCAGGTTTCGAAGTGCAGGCCGGACAGGTATTCCTCGGTGCCCCAGTAGCGCCCGTACATGGTGTCGCCGCCGATCAGATTCAGTGCGGCGGCCACCGGCTGTTCGCCGCGCAGGGCGATAATTAGCAGCAGGCTATCGGGCTGCTCACGCAGCAGGCGCTGGAAGAACTCTAGCGTGAGGTAGGGGCGCGAGTAGTGGGCACGGTAGGTGCCGACGTAACAGCGGTAGAAGAAAGCCAGCATGTCCGCGTCGATGGCGCTGCCGCGCAGGTGCTGGTAGTGGATGCCCGCCTGCGCCACGCGGCGCTGGTCTTGTCGCAGCTTCTTGCGCTTGTCCATTTTCAGGCTGGCGAGGAAGGCGTCGAAGTCGGCATAGCCGGCATTCTCCCAGTGGAACTGCACACCTTCGCGCAGCATGAAGCCGGCCGCGCTCAGCGCAGCACGGTCTTCCTCGCAGGGAAACAGGATGTGCAGCGAGGAGGTATCGAGCTGGCGCGCCAGTGCAATCGCGGCCTGCGCCAGCAATGGCCGGTCGGCCGGATCGCGCACCAGCAGGCGCGGGCCCGTGACGGGGGTGAATGGAATTGCGCCCAGCAGCTTGGGATAGTAGGGCATGCCGTTGCGTTCGAAAGCCTGCGCCCAGCCGTGGTCGAATACATACTCGCCGCGGCTATGGCTTTTCAGATAGAGCGGCATGGCGCCCACCAGCTGGCCGGCGCGCTGCATGATCAGATAACGCGGTGCCCAGCCGGTGGCTTCGCTGGCGCAGCCGCTGTCGTGCAGGGCATGCAGAAAAGCGTGGCTCAGCATGGGCTGCTCGCCGGCCAGCGCCTGCCACGCTTCGGGCGCGATGGCGCTCAGGTCATCGATCAGGCTAAATTCTGCGGTCTGGCTGTCTGCCTTGGTGCTTGCTTCGCTCACGCGCTACTCCGTGCAAAAACTCAGCCCTTAGTCTAGCCTATCTGGCCAGGCGGCGTCGGCGCCGCACTGATTTTGTCGGCCTTCCTAGCCCATGCGATAATGACTTTTTGCCTGTTGGCGCTGTGCGCGAAAGACTTCCATGAGTACCAATTTCCTCAATCTGTATGCCCACGATTTTGCCCGCGTCGCGATTGCTGCGCCGGTCAGCCGCATCGCCGATCCGGCCCATAATGCGGCCCAGACCATCGCCTTGGCCACGCAGGCGGCCGAGCAGGGTGCCGCGCTGGTGGCTTTCCCCGAACTGGGGCTGGCCGGTTACACCTGCGACGATCTGTTTCATCAGCGTGCGCTGCTTGATGGCTGCCTTGATGCGCTCGAACAGATCGTGGTGGCGTCGCAGGAATGGCGCATGGCGCTGGTGGTGGGCGTGCCGCTGCGTGTCGAGCATCAGCTATACAACTGCGCGGTGGTGATCGCGGGCGGCCAGATACAGGGTGTGGTGCCTAAGAGCTATCTGCCCAACTACGGCGAGTTCTACGAAGCGCGCCAGTTCAGTAGCGGCGATTATGCGGTGGCGACGGAAATCGATCTGCTGGGCGAGCGCGTGCAGTTCGGCTCCGGCCTGCTGTTCGAAGTGGCCGATCTGCCGCTGTTCAAATTCCACGTCGAGATCTGCGAAGACGTGTGGGTGCCGATTCCGCCGTCCTCCTTTGCCGCGCTGGCCGGTGCTACCGTGCTGGTCAATCTGTCGGCCTCGAACGCCTTGGTGGGCAAGGCCAATTACCGTAACCAGCTGGTGTCGCAGCAGTCGGCACGCTGCATCGCGGCCTATCTGTACACTTCGGCCGGCGAAGGCGAATCCACCACCGATCTGGCATGGGACGGGCAGGGCGTGATCTGCGAAAACGGCGAAGTGCTGGCAGAAGCCCAGCGCTATAGCGATACCGCCACGCTGACCTTTGCCGATATCGATCTGGAGCGTCTGTCGCGTGAGCGTATGCGCATGAATACCTATGCGCAGTCGGTGCAGCGCCATGCGGGCGAAGTGAATAAATTCCGCACCGTGTTCTTCCAGCTCGAGATAGACCAGAGCGCCACGCTGCCGCTCAAGCGCCATATCGAACGCTTCCCGTATGTGCCATCGGACAGCCGCCGTCGCGACGAGCGCTGCAACGAGGTCTACAACATACAGGTGCAGGCGCTGGCGCAGCGGCTCAAATCCAGCGGGCTGAAAAAAATCGTGATCGGCGTGTCGGGCGGGCTCGATTCCACCCATGCGCTGCTGGTATGTGCGCGCGTGATGGATAAACTGGGTCTGCCGCGCACCAATATTCTAGCTTATACCATGCCCGGTTTCGCCACCAGTGAACGTACGCTCAAGCAGGCCCACGCGCTGATGAAACTGGTCGGCTGCAGCGCCAAGGAAATCGATATCCGTCCTAGCTGCCAGCAGATGCTGCAGGACCTCGAACACCCGTTTATCAACGGCCAGCCGCAGTACGACATTACGTTTGAAAATGTGCAGGCGGGCGAACGTACCAACCACCTGTTCCGGCTGGCGAACCATCACAATGCCATTGTCTGCGGTACGGGCGATCTGAGCGAACTGGCACTGGGCTGGTGCACGTACGGCGTGGGCGACCACATGTCGCACTACAACGTTAACGCCAGCGTGCCGAAAACCCTGATCTCCCATCTGGTACGCTGGGTGGCCGAATCGGGCGTGATCGGGCGCAGCGATGCGCAAGTGCTGCTGGATATTCTGGCGACGGAAATCAGTCCCGAACTGGTGCCCGGCACGGCGGATGGCCAGCCCGAACAGCGTACGGAAAGCACCATCGGCCCATACGAACTGCAGGACTTCCACCTGTATTACGTGCTGCGCTTCGGCTTCCGCCCATCCAAGGTGGCCTTCCTTGCGCTCACGGCATGGCAGGACAAGACCCGTGGCCGATGGCCCGATGGCGACCACGTTACGCGCAACCAGTACGATCTGCCGGCCATCAAGAAGTATCTGGGCATTTTCCTCGACCGCTTCTTCCGTACCAGCCAGTTCAAGCGTAGCTGCGTGCCGAATGCACCGAAGGTGGGCAGCGGCGGTTCGCTTTCGCCGCGCGGCGACTGGCGTGCGCCTAGCGATGGCCAGAGTGTGGTGTGGATGGAAGAATTGCACGCCATTCCAGTGCAGGACGCCAGCATTTAAACGAAGTTCACGTGCATACGCTGCGTGCGCGGTACAATATGTGCCAGCGCTAGAGGCATGCCCGGCACCAGATTCTCGATAGATATAACGAAGGAGTAGTGATGAAACAGATTACCGCTGTGATAAAGCCGTTCAAACTGGACGAGGTGCGTGAAGCACTGGCTGAAGTCAATGTCACCGGCCTGACCGTGACGGAAGTAAAAGGTTTCGGCCGTCAGAAAGGCCACACCGAGCTGTATCGCGGTGCCGAGTACGTGGTGGATTTCCTGCCGAAAGTCAAAGTGGAAGTGGTGGTGGACGATAGCGTGGCCGAGCAGGTAGTGGATGCCATCATCAAGGCAGCCCGCACTGGCAAGATCGGCGACGGCAAGATCTTCGTGCAGAACGTCGAACAGGTAATCCGTATCCGTACCGGCGAAACGGGTGCCGACGCGGTGTAAGGCGTCGCACAGTTCCGGTCCTACAAAAATGCCGCGTATGCGGCATTTTTTGTATATCGATGTTTGGTTATATTAGTTCGGATTTACTGGGTCGATTAGTAATATAGACACACTATTATTCCAAGAGGAAAGTGTGTCATGTCCCTACGTTCCAGTCTGCTTGCCCTGTCTCTGCTGGCCGCAACCGCCCCTGCCGGTGCCTCGCCTAGCGTCTATCCTACCGGTGTTACCCGTTACGATCCGGCACTCGCCCACAACCAGTACGTGATCTTTAGCGGTCAGGATCAGAAAACCCATCTGATCGATATGAACGGCAACGAAGTACAGCGCTGGGATGCGGAAGGCTTCCCGCCCGTGTTGCTTGATCCGGCTGTGACGGGCGGCCAGCGCGGCCATGTGCTGGTGCAACTGGCTAGCACGGCTGGGACCACCAACGAAGGCAATGGCTTGCGCAACCAGTCCATCGGTGAACTGGACTGGCACGGCAAGGTTGTCTGGCAGTGGGGCTCGGCCGGCGCTGCGCAGGATGCCTATGCGCTGCCCGTGGAAGGCAAACCTACTCAAGTGCCCGGTGGTAGCGCCAAGCAGCACCATGACTGGCGTCGTCTGGCCAATGGCAATACGCTGGTGCTGGCCAATCTGGTGCATCCGGTGGCCGGTTTCGCTGCGCCGCAGGTGCTCGACGATGTAGTCTACGAAGTGACGCCGCAAGGCCAGATCGTGTGGCAGTGGGTGGCGTCCGAACATCTGAAGGAATTCGGCTTTAGTGCCGATGCGCTGAAACTGGTGCAGGGCAGTTATTCGCCGCGCGGTAAGGCAACGCCGTTCGACTTCCTGCATATCAACAATCTATCCGTGCTGGGGCCTAACCGCTGGTACGACGCAGGCGACCAGCGCTTCCATCCCGATAACTTGATGATCGATGCGCGCGAAGCCAATTTCATCGCCATCATCGACAAGCGCAGCGGCAAAGTGGTGTGGCGCTTGGGTCCTGATTATCCGGCGCAGTTGCGTGCGCCGGCGGCGCTGCCCCGTCCGGTCGATCAGATCATCGGCCAGCATGACGCCCATCTCATTGAACCGGGCTTGCCCGGTGCTGGCAATCTGCTGGTGTTCGATAATCAGGGCGAAGCCGGTTATCCCCGTGTCAGCGTAGGCGTGCAGCCCCGTTCGCGCGTGCTGGAAATCGATCCTGTTAGCAAACAGATCGTGTGGGAGTACACGGGACGCGATTCCAACCTGCCGGACTGGGGCTTCTACAGCTCCTTCATCAGCAGCGCGCGCCGTCTGCCAAATGGCAATACCCTGATCGACGAGGGTATGAATGGCCGCATTTTTCAGGTGACGGCCAAGGGCGAGATCGTGTGGGAATATATCAGCCCGTATTTCGCCCAGACGCCTGTGGCCGGTGCCGGCAAGCCGGTGCGCAGCAACTGGGTGTATCGCGCCCAGCCTGTGCCTTACCACTGGGTACCTGAGGGGACGCCCCGTTCCGAGCGGGCGGTGATCCCGCCCGATCCGGCCCAGTACCGCGTCGCCACGCACTAGATCATTCCTGACGGCGCTAGCGCGCGACGCAAGCGCGCGACGCTAGCACGCCACCTCTTTCGTAAAAACCGTTCCTGCCCGCTGTCATGCGGGCGGGCAGGGCCTCTGTCGCCCGCAATTTTGAATAGGATTAGATATGCAACAGAAGAAACTCGTCGTGGCGCTGGCCACGGTATATGGTTTAGGCTGGACGGTGCTGGCCAACGCCAGCCCTGCGGAACTGGCAGTGGCCACGGCAGCACTGAGTAGCGCTGCGCTGGCAAGCGGCGCGGAAGCCTCGGCTGGCGCGGATGCAGCGACAGGTGCGGATGTAGCGGCAGACGCTGCGGACACTGTCGCTGCAGCCAGTGCTGCCACGGCCGCAGCCGATGCGTCGCTCGATGTGATTGCCCGCGTCACCGTGTCGGCACGGCGCCGCGTGGAATCGTCGCAGAGTGTACCGACGACGCTGAGTGTGCTCGATAGCAGCGCGCTGGAAGGTAATCGGGTCTACCGCGTGCAGGATCTGCAGCAGCTGCTGCCTAGTACCACGGTCAATTATGTCCATGCGCGCCAGATGAGTTTTGCCGTGCGCGGACTGGGCAACAACCCCGCCAGCGACGGGCTGGAAGGCAGCGTGGGCGTGTATCTGGATAATGTGTATCTGGCCCGCCCCGGCATGGCAGCCTTCGATGCGCTCGACATCCAGCAACTGGAACTGCTGCGCGGCCCGCAAGGCACGCTGTTCGGCAAGAACACCACGGCTGGTGTGCTGAACATCACCAGCAAGCAGCCGACCTATCGCAGCGAGAACAGTGCCCAGCTAGCATTCGGCCAGCAGGGCTATGTGCAGGGCAAGGCCGTGCTGTCGGGCGCCTTCTCCGATACGGCGGCAGGCCGCATTGCCGTCTACAAAACCCATGAAGACGGCTACATCACGAATATCCATACCGGCAAAAAAGTGCAGGGCGGCGACCGTGATGGCGTGCGCGCACAGCTGCTGCTGGAGCCCGATGCGAATTTCAGCGCACGCCTGATCGCTGATTACAACCGCGAAGATTCCAATAACGGCACGCTGGTGTTCTACAACGCTGGCCCTAGCGGCAAGTTCCTCACGCAGGCTGCTGCTGTGGGTGGCCATCCCGTGACCGACCCATCGCTGCGGCAAGTCAATCTCGATAATGGCTCGCATGTGGATGTGCATCAGGGCGGCGTGTCGGGTGAGCTGAACTGGAAGCTGGCCAATGATTACAAGCTCACTTCCATCAGTGCGGCGCGCTTCTGGAATTTCACGCCGCATAACGATGACGGGCTGGAGGTGCCGGTCACGCTGAACGTGGGTTCGGCCGCGCGCCATCGCCAGTTCACGCAGGAGTTGCGGCTGGCCACGCCGCTGGGCCAGCCGGTGGAGTCCGTGTTCGGCGCGTATTACTACTACCAGAATCTGGATAACATCAACTTCACCTACAACGGCCCGCTGGCCGACAAGTTCAACGGCACCCCAGCCGGAGCGTGGAGCAATGTCACCAGCATCGGCAATGGCCATCTGCGCGTGAACAGCTATGCACTGTTCGGCCAGAGTATCTGGCACATCGATCCACAGTGGGATCTGACGGGCGGCGTGCGCGCCACGTATGAAGACAAACTGGCGCAGGTGACACGCGATGCACCCTATGGCGGTGTCGCCGTCAGCGGTGCCGCGCTGGCCTCGCGCAATGCCCGCTTCGGTGCGTATAACTCGGGCGACGTGCACTTGAACAAACTCAGTCCTTCGGCCTTGCTGACGCTGGCTTACAAAGTCGATACTGATGTGCTGGCGTTCGCCAGCGCCTCGCATGGCGAGAAATCGGGCGGGATCAATCTGTCCGTGCCCGGTGCGGCGGGGGAATCCTCGCTCAAGGTGAATAACGAGAAGGCCAATAATCTGGAACTGGGTGTAAAGAGTAATCTGCTGGGCCGGCGCGTACAGCTTAACGCCAGCCTGTTCTGGAACGATGTCTCGGGATACCAGAGCAATGCCTATGATCCCGTCAGTGCAACTTCGTATCTGACCAATGCGGGCACGGTGCGCAGCCGCGGGCTGGAACTCGATAGCAGCGTGGTGCTGGCGCGCGGCTTTACCGTCAGTGCCAATGGCTCGTTCAATGACGTCAAGTACAAGGAGTACAAGAACGCGCCATGCCCGCCCGAGCGCGCCGGTACGTTCTGCGATCTGTCCGGCCGTGCCGCACTGGTCAATGCGCCGCGCTGGATAGGCAATCTGGCGGCGCAATATGCCACCGCCGTGGCGGCCAACGTGGAAGCCTATGGCAACATCAACTACGCCTACCGTAGCAGTACCTACGGCACGCTCGATGCATCGGAATATGCGCGGATTCCCGCCTATAGCCTGACCAATCTGTCGGCCGGCGTGAAACTGCGCCAAGGCAGCACGCGCTGGGATGTGTCGCTGTGGGCCAAGAACCTGTTCGACAAGCAGTACTACACCAGTATGTGGAATACCAGCCCGGCCGCCTATAACACGGTGATCGGCACGCCGCGCCAGATCGGCCTGACTGCGCGCGCTGACTTCTAAGGAGCACCAGCATGACTAATACCCGTCGTCGCAATTTACTTAAATCCCTGCCTGCACTGGCGCTGGCCGGCGCGCTACCGCACGCGCTGGCAGCCCGGCAGAAGCAGCCCAACATTGTCTTCATTCTGGCCGACGACCTTGGCCACGCCGATCTGGGCGTGTATGGCCAGACGGAGATCCGTACGCCCCATCTGGACCGGCTGGCCGCGCAGGGCCTGCGCTTTACGCAGGCCTATGCCAATTCGGCGGTCTGTTCGGCTACCCGCTTTGCCTTGATCACAGGGCGCTACCAGTACCGCCTGCGTGGCGGACTGGAAGAACCGATTGCCGGTGCGTCCGATACCATCGGCCTGCCGCCTAGTCACCCGACCCTGCCGTCGCTGCTCAAGCAGCAGGGCTATGGCACGGCCTTGATCGGCAAATGGCATCTCGGTTATCTGCCCACTTTCGGTCCGCTGAAAAGCGGCTACGACAGCTTCTTCGGTAACTATGGCGGCGCGATTGATTACTTCACCCACAAGCCCGGCGTGGGGCCGCATGTGAAGGAAGACCTGTACGAAGGCGAAGTGCCGGTGCAGCAGATAGGCTATTACACCGATCTGCTGGGGGCACGTGCAGTCGAACACATCCGCGCCCAGTCGGCCGATAAACCGTTTCTGCTGTCGCTGCACTACACGGCGCCGCACTGGCCGTGGGAAGGACCGGGTGACGAAGCCGTATCGCGCCAGATCTATAACATCTTCCACTACGATGGGGGCGATCTGGCCACCTATGGCCGCATGGTGGAGGCGCTCGATGCATCCATCGGCCGCGTGCTGAAAGCGCTCGATGAAAAAGGGCTGGCCGAGAACACCATCGTGATTTTCACCAGTGATAACGGTGGCGAACGCTTTTCCAAGACGTGGCCGTTGACGGGGCAGAAAACCGAGCTGCTTGAAGGCGGCATCCGCGTACCGGCGATTGTGCGCTGGCCGGGCCGTATCGGCGCAGGGCAGGTGAGCGAACAGGTGGCCATCAGCATGGACTGGCTGCCGACGCTGCTGGCCGCGGCCGGCGGTGCGCCCGATCCGGCCTATCCGAGCGATGGCCAGAATCTGCTGCCGCAACTGCTGGGACAGGCGTCTGTGCAGACGCGTACGCTGCTGTGGCGCTACAAGGCCAATGCCCAGCGCGCGATTCGCTCCGGTGACTGGAAATATCTGCGCATCGCCGGCAACGAGTTTCTGTTCGATGTTGTAAAAGACCAACGCGAGCGCGCCAATCTGGCCAGACGTCACCCTGATGTCTTTAGACAGCTGAAGAGCCAGTGGGAACAGTGGAACCAGCAGATGCTGCCGATTACGGCGGATGTACGCACCCATGGTGTTTCAGGTCAAATACAGGCAGATCGATATGGGATCAAAGCGGTTAATGGAAAGATTGACGATTAGTTACTGTTTGTAACAAATGTATGCACTGTAATAGGTCAGGAAACTTATTTTTTAGGTAAGCAATTTTGTAACTGTTGTTTATTTGTGAAATTGATTCTGCCTTATTGACGATCCGTTCAGTGCCATGGTTCCATGCGCAGTTAGTAAATTGGCGGGCAGCGGAATACCCTTCCGTGATGCGCGTATCAAGTTGCTTACCATGCGGCCCCGCTAGCGCCTAACAGCGCAACTAGCGGTTATTGTTTAAAGAAGAATTTTGGGTCTGGGAGAAGTGCAATGAAGTTACGTATGAAATCCATGCCGCTTGCAATCCTGCAAGTCGTGGCAAGTGGTGCTCTGACGATGGCTGTAAGCCAGCCAGCGTTCGCGCAGCAAAAAGAAGAAGTCGTGCCACAACGCGTGGTCATTACCGGTTCGCTGATTAGCCGCGCTGATAAGGAAACCGCAAGCCCGGTGCAGGTACTGACCGCTGAAGACATCGCCAAATCCGGCTACACCTCCGTCGCTGAAGTGCTGAGCAACCTGTCGGCCAACGGCCAGGGCGCGCTGGGTAGTGGCTTCTCGGGGGCATTCGCTAACGGCGGCGCCGGCGTATCGCTGCGCGGTCTGACCGTGGGTCTGACCCTGGTGCTGATCGACGGCCACCGCATGGCTCCATATCCACTGTCGGACGACGCCCAGCGTCAGTTCGTCGACGTATCGGCGATTCCATTCGACGCGATCGACCACATCGAAGTGCTGAAAGACGGCGCTTCCTCGGTGTACGGTTCCGACGCTATTGCCGGCGTAATCAACATCATTCTGAAAAAATCGTTCAACGGCACCAGCATCAAGACCGATGCAGGTACCTCGCAGCACGGCGGCGGCACCACCTACAAAACCGCGATCACCCACGGTTTCGGTGACCTGGCGACCGACGGCTACAACGTGTTCGGCTCGCTGGAACTGCGTCACGCCGAAGCGATCAAACTGTCGCAGCGCGACAACCAGATCTGGGCCAACGGTAACTGGTCCGATCGTGGCGGTATGAACCTGACCCGCGGTGTGCCCAATGCACAGAACAGCCGTCTGGTAGCGACCAGCAGCCCGTTCTTCTACAACCCGGCCGGTACCGGCGGCGTGAACAATCCAGCCAACTTCCAGTTCCTGGATCCTAGCTGCAACTACAACAAATACATGGCTGGCGGCTGCGCCGTGCGTGACACCGTTTCGTTCCTGCAACCAGAAACCAAGAACGTCAACGCACTGGTAGGCTTCACCAAGAACCTGGGCGACGACTGGAAACTGGCGGTGAAAGCTTCCGTGTTCCAGCGTGAAAGCGAAAACAACCGCGGCGTGCCTGCGACCTTCTCGCCAACCAGCTTCACCGGTAACACTTCGCTGGTACCAGGCCAGAATCCTAAGATCGTCAACGTCTATGGTTCGACCGTATTCCCAGCTACCTACCCGCTGAACCAGCTGGGTGCACCAGCCCGTCTGTACGGCTACATCCCTGGTCTGGACCCATCGAATACCCAGCGTAACAAAGCCACTTCTAGCCGTCTGGTAGCTGACCTGAACGGTAGCTGGAATGGCTGGGATATCGGCGCTGCACTGGGTTACACCCGCGTGAAAACCAGCATTGACTACAGCGGCTACGTCAACCGTATCGCTCTGTATCAGGCGCTGACCCGCTCGACTAGCCCGTTCAGCCCGCTGGGTGGTAACAGCGCCGCTGACATGGCTGCGATCTCGCCGCACTTCAACAACGAAGCGACCGATACCCTGAGCTTCGCTGACGTGCACGGCGTGCATGAAGTAATGGAACTGCCAGGCGGTACCATGAACTTCGCAGCTGGTCTGAGCTATACCCACAAAAACCTGAACGCCCCGTCGGCCGATCTGCTGGCCCAAGGTACGGTAGGTAACGGTGGTGCTTATGTGTTCGGTAAAGAAACCAATACCGCTGCTTACGCCCAGTTGTCGGCACCTGTGCTGAAAAACCTGGAGCTGGAAGCTTCGGCACGTTACGACCACTACGACACCTACGGCCATTCGTTCACGCCTAAAGCTGGCTTCAAATACAAGCCAGTCGATATGCTGAGCCTGCGTGGTACCTACTCGCGTGGTTTCCGTGCACCGAACGCTGCTGAAAACGGCATCGCCGGTTCGTTCTTCTCGTTCCACTCGATCAACGACCCGATCCTGTGCAAAGACGGCAATCCTAAGACTGCCGGCAACGTACCTGCTGCATGTAACTTCACCCCAGCATTCGTACAGCAGACCACCAAGGATCTGTCGCCAGAGAAATCGAAATCGTACACCTTCGGTGCGATCTTCGAGCCTACCCGCAACTTCAGCACCACCTTCGACTACTACCGTATCGAAGTTAACAACCAGATCAACACCGCAGCCGGTCTGCCAGGCTTCGTACCTTCCTACGTGCGTAACGCGATCTTCCCAGTGGATATCGCTGACGGCAAAGGCGGTACTTATCAGGGCACCCCATCGGTGGGTACCATTGCTTACGGTACCTCGGGTTATGTGAACTCGGGTGGTACCACCACCAGCGGTATCGAACTGGACTTCCTGTACAAACAGAAGCTGGGCGATCTGGGCAATATCAAAGCTGATCTGACCTTCAACCACATGATTTCCTATGTGCTGAGCTCGAACGGCATTGATTACGAACTGGCAGGCACCCACGGTCCATCCGTGATCTCGGGCGACACCGGCAATCCGAAAAACCGTGCTCAGCTGACCCTGGGCTGGGACAAAGGTCCGCTGGCTGTAACTACCACATTCAACTGGGTTGGTTCGTTCTCGGCACTGGATCCATCGGTTGACGTGACCGAGTGCAAAGACGTAGCGTCGGTTTCGGGCCGTGCTTACTTCTACGGCAAAGACACGCCAGCTGGCTACTGCCACGTGCCATCGTTCATGTCGACCGACCTGAACGTGACCTACAAGATTGGTAAAAACTGGATGATCAAAGGTTCGATCCTGAACCTGTTCGACCGCAAACCACCAATCGACGTCGCCACCTACGGCAACGCCAACAACCTGACCTCGTACAATGCTACGCTGCATCAGGCTGGCGCAGTTGGTCGCTTCTTCTCGCTGGGCGCGAACTACACGTTCTAATCTAGCAAGCTAGACCAAGCAAAACGGCACACCCTCGGGTGTGCCGTTTTTTTATTCGGGGTCAGATCTGTCATTCGGACATTGAGGCAGTAACTTTGCGCTAGCTCAAGATGAAGTCGCCCAAAACAGATAGGTAGTGATCAGGCTGTAGCCTTAAAGCGTGCAAGGCAGTGCGCCCTTGCGCGAGCTCGGGCTGGCATCGGATAAGGTGCTGGATCGCAGATGTGTGGTGATTTAAATCAAAGGTGCGAGGTCAATGTCCGAATGACAGATCTGACCCCGAAGTTAATGTTTGCCGATGCGCAGGTCGAAAGACCAGGTCAGCAGGCGGATGATGGTGATGGCAGCCGCGCTGGACCATAGGGCGAAGTCGTCGGAGACGTCGGTGTACTGCAGGCCGATGTACATCCAGCAGCCGAAGAACGCGCAGATGGCGTAGGGTTTGCCATCGCGGAAGACCATCGGCACTTCGTTGCAGACGATGTCGCGCAGTACACCGCCAAAGATGCCGGTGATCACGCCCATCATGGCGGCAATGAATAGCGGCATGTGCGCGGCCTGCGCTTGTGATACGCCGGCCACGGCAAATAAGCCCAGTCCGATCGCGTCTGCAATCACAATTAATCGCTCGGAGAGAATCTGGCGCAGTGTGCGCATCAGCGGCGAGGCCACCAGCGCGAGGATGAAGATCAGAATCGCATATTCCTGATGCATCAC
This sequence comes from Duganella fentianensis, assembly GCF_964031615.1. Lineage (GTDB taxonomy): Bacteria > Pseudomonadota > Gammaproteobacteria > Burkholderiales > Burkholderiaceae_D > Rugamonas > Rugamonas fentianensis_A. The sequence continues at coordinate 165,334 of NZ_CAXIQN010000006.1, read as the reverse complement.
CCAGAACAGCGGGCGCTTATCGAGCAGGATGTCGCGCAAGGTGCCACCGCCGAATGCCGTGATGAAGGCCACCGTGAAGATGCCGACGATGTCCATGCGCTTGCGCCGCGCTTCCACGAAGCCGGAAAACGCGCCTACCAGAATCGCGACGATTTCGATGACGGTGATCAGGGAGACGTGGGGAACGACAACGTGCTTCATCTGCGCAATGGACAAAGTGGTAATGTCCATAGGTTAACATGTCCTACACTTAGCGTGTAGGATTGTTTCTTACTGGGAATTAGTAGCGGGTCGGCTGCAGCGCGGCGCGCAACAGGACAATCAGGGCGCCTTCGCCACCTTCGTGGTTGCGCGCCTGACAGAAGGCGACGACGCCTTTCTGTACCAGCCAGCTATGCACCATGGATTTGAGCACGGGCTCCTGCCCGCGCGAACCGAAGCCGCGGCCATGGATCACACACACGCAGCGGTAGTTGCGCTGGCCGGCGCGGGTCAGGAATGCACCCAGCGCATCACGCGCCTGATCGCGGTTCATGCCGTGCAGGTCGAGTTCGTCCTGTACCGGCCAGTGACCTTTGCGCATTTTCTTCATGACATCGGGACCGACGCCCGGCGCGCTGTAGTTGAGCGCCGGGTCGTCTTCCAGATAGTGATCGACTTCGAACAGGTCGGACAGCGATTCGCGCAGCACGGCCGCATCGTCCTCGGCCTGGGTCAGCTTGCGCTTGGGCGCAGGGGCGGGCGCGACGGTCTTCGGTGCCTGCGGCACGTAGCGGTTCTGTTCCGGCATGCGCTGCACGCCGCCCAGACTGGATTGGAACAGATTGGCCTCGCGCGCTTGCTGCGCTTCCCGTTTGACGCGTTCGGCTTCGGCCGCCGCGCGCGTCTCGGCCTGTTCCTTGAGCTGTTTGCTCAGGGATTTCAGGTCAGCGAAGTCTTTCAGGGCCACGCTTACTCCTGTGCTTCCAGATAGCGCTGGGCGTCCAGTGCGGCCATGCAGCCCGTGCCGGCGCTGGTGATGGCCTGACGGTAGACGTGATCCTGCACGTCGCCAGCGGCAAACACGCCGGGCACGCTGGTGGCCGTGGCCATGCCTTCGTTGCCGGCGCGGGTCTTGATGTAGCCGTTGTTCATGTCCAGCTGGCCTTCGAAGATGCTGGTGTTCGGCTTGTGGCCGATCGCCACGAACAGGCCGTGCACGTTCAGCTCGGTCACGCTGTTGTCTTCGGTCGACTGGATCTTCAGACCGGTGACGCCGCCTTCGTTACCCACCACTTCCTGCAGCGTGTGGTTGTACTTGATGACGACTTTACCTTCGGCCACTTTGGCGTTCAGGCGGTCGATCAGGATGGCCTCGGCGCGGAACTTGTCGCGGCGGTGGATGATCGTCACTTTATTGGCGATATTCGACAGGTACAGCGCTTCTTCCACGGCGGTATTGCCGCCGCCGATTACGGCCACTTCCTGATTGCGGTAGAAGAAACCGTCGCAGGTGGCGCAGGCCGACACGCCGCGGCCCATGAATTCCTGCTCCGATGGCAGACCCAGGTACTGGGCCGATGCACCCGTAGCGATAATCAGGGTGTCGCAAGTGTATTCGTGGCTGTCGCCGATCAGACGGATCGGTTTTTCCTGCAGTTTGACGGTATGGATGTGGTCAAACACGATGTCAGTATTGAAACGTTCGGCATGCTGCAGGAAGCGCTGCATCAGGTCCGGACCCTGCACGCCCATCGGGTCGGCAGGCCAGTTTTCCACGTCGGTGGTGGTCATCAGCTGGCCGCCTTGCTCGACGCCCGTCACCAGCATAGGCTTCAGGTTGGCGCGGGCCGCATAAATGGCGGCGCTGTAACCGGCTGGGCCGGAACCGAGGATCAGTACGCGTGCGTGTTTAGGAGTGGTCATGGCAGGCTTCTTCTGTGTGTTGGATTAAACCGGATGTGGGGCCGGCAAGACGATACACAAGCGCGCCAGTGTTGTTGCGCAGCCTGCTTTCGTCCGGGCAAGGCTAGATTATAGTCCAAGCGGGGCTCCAGCATGAATCGTCAGTCCCGTTCGCCGCTGTATGGCTTAGAATAAGCGTATCCGAACATTTCTCGGCATATAAGATTGCCGGATTATTCTCTTTGCATTCTCTTCTTTCTATTTATGAGCAGTAAAAAAGTGCAGGAACGTACGCCTAAGGCCGTCGGTTCCGGCTATACCCGCACGCCTACCGAACGCCAGCCGCTGCCGAACCGGCTGGTGCGCTTGCTGTCCGAAGCGCGCTGGCTGGCACTGGCCGTGCTGGGGCTGTATTTCGTGCTGATCCTGGCCAGCTACGACAAGATGGACCCGGGCTGGTCGCACGGTACACTGGTGCCCAAGGTGCACAACCTCGGTGGTCGCGCAGGCGCGTGGCTGTCCGATCTGCTGCTGTATATCTTCGGCTTTTCCGCCTGGTGGTGGGCCTTTTATCTGCTGCGTCAGGTCTGGCTCGGTTATCGGGGGCTGACCCATAAATATGTGCTGGCCAAGACGCCGGAACCGGAACATGCGCAGGAACCCGTGATCCGCGCGATCGGCTTTGTGCTGCTGTTTGTCGGCTCGATCGGGATCGAATACCTGCGCATGTACACGCTGCGGGTGCAACTGCCGCGTGCGCCCGGCGGCGTGCTGGGTGAACTGGTCGGGCATTCGGCCCACGTGGCGCTGGGCTTTACCGGTGCTACCTTGCTGCTGTTGCTGATGTTCGGGCTGGGTCTGAGTCTGTTCTTCCATGTTTCGTGGCTGACGCTGGCCGAGAAAGTCGGCACTGGCATCGAACTGGGCATCGAATGGGTAGTGCTGCGCTACCAGTACCGCGAAGACCGCCGTCAGGGTGAAGTGGCGGCCGTGAAGCGGGAAGAAGTGGTGGTGACGGAACGCGCCAAGCATGTGGAGAAGCATGTGGTGGCGGCGCCCGTGAAGATCGAGCCGCAGGTGGTCACCGTAGTCAAATCCGAGCGGGTGGAAAAAGAACGTCAGGCCAGCTTGTTCTCGGATATGCCGACCGACAGTACCTTGCCTGCGCTGTCGCTGCTCGATGAAGCGGCGGAAGTGCAGGAAACCGTGTCGATCGAGACGCTGGAATTCACCAGCCGTCTGATCGAGAAAAAGCTGTCCGACTTCGGCGTGGAAGCCAAGGTGGTGGCGGCCTATCCGGGCCCGGTGGTAACGCGCTACGAGATCGAACCCGCCACAGGCGTGAAAGGCAGTCAGATTGTCGGTCTGGCGCGTGATCTGGCCCGTTCGCTGTCGCTGACGTCGATCCGCGTGGTGGAAACCATCCCAGGCAAGAACTACATGGCGCTGGAATTGCCGAATCCGAAACGCCAGATCGTGCGTCTGAGCGAGATTCTCGGCTCCAAGGTGTATCACGATAATGCGTCGCCGCTGACGGTGGCGCTGGGTAAGGATATTGCGGGCAAACCCGTGGTGGCCGATCTGGCCAAGATGCCGCACTTGCTGGTGGCCGGTACCACCGGCTCCGGTAAATCGGTGGGGATTAACGCCACCATTCTGTCGCTGCTGTACAAGGCCGATCCGGCCGATGTGCGCATGATACTGATCGATCCGAAGATGCTAGAGATGTCGGTGTACGAAGGTATTCCGCACCTGCTGGCACCCGTCGTGACGGATATGCGTCAGGCTGGTCACGCGCTGAACTGGGCGGTGAACGAGATGGAGCGCCGCTACAAGCTGATGTCCAAGCTTGGGGTGCGGAATCTGGCTGGTTATAACGCCAAGATTGCGGAAGCCAAGAAGCGCGAAGAACATATTCCGAATCCGTTCAGTCTGACGCCGGATTCGCCCGAGCCGCTGGAAAAACTGCCCACCATCGTCATCATCATCGACGAGCTGGCCGACCTGATGATGGTGGTCGGTAAGAAAGTGGAAGAGCTGATTGCGCGGATTGCGCAGAAAGCCCGTGCCGCCGGCCTGCACCTGATTCTGGCGACCCAGCGTCCGTCGGTGGATGTGATTACGGGCCTGATCAAGGCGAATATTCCTACCCGTATCGCGTTCCAGGTATCGTCCAAGATCGATTCGCGCACGATTCTCGACCAGATGGGCGCGGAAACGCTGCTCGGTATGGGCGACATGCTGTACATGCCGCCCGGCACCGGTCTGCCCGTGCGCGTGCACGGCGCCTTCGTTTCCGATGATGAAGTACACCGCGTGGTGAAACATCTGAAAAGCACGGGCGAGCCTAACTATATCGATGGCATCCTCGAAGGCGGTACGCTGGAAGGCGGCGAAGGTGGCGAGGGCGCTGCTGCGGGCGAGGGCGGCGGCGAAGCTGATCCCATGTACGATCAGGCCGTACAGGTGGTGCTGAAGAACCGCCGCGCTTCCATTTCGCTGGTGCAGCGCCATCTGCGCATCGGCTACAACCGCGCTGCCCGTCTGCTGGAGCAGATGGAGCAGAGCGGGGTGGTGTCGGCTATGCAGTCGAACGGCAACCGCGATATTCTGGTGCCTGCTGCCAGTGCCGAATAAACATTTACAGGATAAATCGTATGCATCGTTTTAAATATGTGGCGCTGGCACTGGCCGGCTGGCTGGCCGTAGCACAGGCGCAAGCCAGCGCACTGGAACAGTTCAAGTCCTTCGTCAGTTCGACCAAGGCCGCCCGTGGCGAGTTCAGCCAGCGGCAAGTGAAGAGCAGCACGGGCGAAGCGGCCAAGGTGTCGTCGGCGGCCAGTGGTACTTTCCTGTTTGCCCGTCCCGGCAAATTCATCTGGACTTACAGCAAGCCTTACGAGCAGGTGCTGCAGGCTGATGGCGAACAGCTGTTCATCTTTGACAAAGATCTGAATCAGGTCACGGTGAAGAAGCTCGGCGATGCGCTGGGTTCCTCGCCGGCTGCCATCCTGTTCGGCAGCAATGATCTGGAAAAGAATTTCACCCTGTCGGAAGCGGGCAGCAAGGATGGGCTGGAGTGGCTGAAAGCCGTGCCTAAAGCCAAGGACACCAGTTTCGAACTGATTACCATCGGCTTGCGTAACGGCTTGCCGGAAGCCATGGAGCTGAAAGACAGTTTCGGCCAGACTTCCGTGCTGGCGTTCCGCAAGATCGAAAAGAATCCGCCGTTGACTGCCACCACCTTTAAATTCGTCATGCCGAAAGGCGCGGATGTGTTCAATAATTAAGCTGGCTGCACCAGCTACCCGTTCCCGTATTCTGATTGCGCATGGCTGATCTTTTTTCCACCGAACCGCGCCCGCCTTTGGCCGAAGCACTGCGTCCGAAAACGCTGGACGAAGTGATCGGCCAGTCGCACCTGCTGGGAGCGGGCAAGCCTTTGCGCCTGGCATTCGAATCGGGCCAGCCCCATTCGATGATCTTGTGGGGCCCGCCCGGGGTGGGCAAGACCACGCTGGCGCGGCTCACCGCCACGGCCTACGATTGCGAGTTCATCGCCCTGTCTGCCGTGTTCTCGGGCGTGAAGGATATCCGCGCCGCCATGGAGCAGGCCCAGCACAATCTGGAGCGGGGCAAGCACACCATCCTGTTTGTCGACGAGATTCACCGCTTCAATAAGTCGCAGCAGGATGCCTTGCTGCCGTACGCGGAATCGGGGCTGGTCACGCTGATTGGTGCGACCACGGAAAACCCCTCGTTCGAAGTCAATTCGGCGCTGCTGTCGCGCTCGCAGGTATATGTGCTGCAATCGTTCACGCCGGAAGAACTGCGCCAGTTAGTCGATAAGGCCCGTGCCAGCCTGCTGGCCCATCTGCAGTTCGACGAAGCGGCCATCGACACACTGATCGGCTATGCCGATGGCGATGGCCGACGTCTGCTGAATCTGCTGGAGCAGACCAGTCTGGCGGCACAGGCGGCGCGGACCACGCAGATTACGGCGGAATTCATCCAGAATGCACTGACGCTGAACGCGCGCCGCTTCGATAAGGGCGGTGATAATTTCTATGACCAGATTTCGGCCCTGCACAAGTCGGTGCGCGGTTCGAATCCCGATGCGGCGCTGTACTGGTTGTGCCGCATGCTCGATGGCGGTGCCGATGCCAAATACCTGTCGCGCCGCATCGTGCGCATGGCGTGGGAAGATATCGGGCTGGCCGATCCCCGTGCCATCCAGCTGGCCAATGATGCCGCCAGTACGTTCGAGCGGCTCGGTTCGCCCGAAGGCGAGCTGGCGCTGGGGCAGGCCGTGATCTATCTGGCCATCGCGGCCAAGAGCAATGCCGGTTACAACGCTTTCAATCAGGCCATGGCCTTCGTGAAGAAAGATAAGTCGCGCGAAGTGCCGGTGCATCTGCGCAACGCGCCGACCAAGCTGATGAAGGAACTGGGCTACGGCCACGAATACCGCTATGCCCATGACGAACCACATGCCTACGCGGCTGGCGAAACCTATCTGCCGGACGGTATCGCCGAGCCGCACTGGTACCAGCCCGTGCCGCGTGGACTGGAAAGCAAGATCGCCGACAAGATGGCTTTCCTGCGCAAGCTCGATGACGATGCACGCGGGCAGTAAGCCCTAGCTGCGGTGGCCTTACTGCTGGCTTTCGGCGGTGTTATTGCGGTGCCGCGCTGACCGTGGGGCTAGCGCCGATTTCCGTTACTTTGAAGGTGATTAGCTGCAACGGCTGCCCTTCTACGCGGAAGTGTACGCTGGTATAGGGCGCTTTCGGGAACAGCAATTCCGTCATCTGGGTGGCGCCGTCATCGGCAAACAGTTCGGCCGAATGCCGGTCCAGATAGACCCGCATGCTGATCCGGGGTGCTTGTGACTGGCGCGGCGCCGTGTGCAGCTGCTGCGCAAACTGGTCGGAAAATTCCTTTTGCCCTGCGCGCCTGCGGTCGCTGAAGAACTGCTGCGTATGACCGTCTATGCCGACCCGATACAGCTCGCCCTGTGCATTAGAAAACTCCAGATAGGCTTTGCTGCTGTCATCAGGACGGGCGAATTCCACATAGGTTTCCGATAGTTGCAGTGTGGCGCCGGCTGGCGTCAGTTCGGCATGGCGGGTAGCGGCCTGCGCGGGGAACTCGGTGGTACGGCCCTTCAGCGCATCCAGTTCGCGCACGGGCTGGCCGCGCAGTACGTAGCCTTGCGCTTGCTGGTGCAGTTTCAATTCGCGCGGCAGCGTCATGCTGCTACGCCACGTGGCGGTGGGTAGTTTGGCGCCATAGTCCCAGTTACTCATCCAGCCCAGCAGCAGCACGCGCCCATCCGTTGCCGGTACATCGGACCACGTGACACCCGCGTAGTTGTCGCGTCCCCAGTCCAGCCACTGCGGCCCGTGCTGCTGGAGCTGGGCTGCAAATTTGGCATCGAGCGTAAAACGGCTGCCGTCGAAATCACCGATGAAGTACTGGGTGGCAGAACCGCCATTGGGGCCACCCGGATTAATGCTGAGCAGTAGCAGCCATTTCTTCTCGCCCGTTTCGGCGACTTCCATCGGCACCAGATCCGGACACTCCCACACGCCGCCGTGTGCACCGATATCCTTGCCGAATTCGCTGAGCAGTCGCCATTGCTTCAGATCGGGCGAGCCATAGAAAGCCACATGGTCGCCCACAGCCAGACTCATGATCCATGATTTGCTCGCTTCGTACCAGCGCACTTTCGGGTCGCGGAAATCACCCTGATCCGCAGCGGGCCGCAGTACGGGATTGCCGGCGTACTTGGTCCAGCTGGCGCCCTGATCGGTGCTGTAGGCCAGTGCCTGACTTTGCGGCGGGCGCTGGCCGGAACGCCAGTCTGCTTCGTTGTGGTAGGTGAAAATGGCGACCAGCGGCGGGTTGTCCGGTGTGCCAAAACCGCTGGTGTTGTGCCAGTCGATCACGGCGCTGCCGCTGAAGATGGCGCCGTGCTCGTCTGGCGCCAGTGCGATAGGCTGGTGGGTCCAGTGGATCATGTCGGGACTGGTGGCATGGCCCCAGTGCATCGGCCCCCATACGGTGCTGTGCGGGTGGTACTGGTAGAACAGGTGATACACGCCCTGGTAATACACCATGCCGTTAGGATCGTTCATCCACGCCCGTGCAGGGGTGAAATGGTAGGCCGGGCGATACGGTTCGTGCGGGGCCGGCCGCGCTGCATCAGACTGATTATCTGGCGTGGCAGCTGCTGTTATCAGCAGTGGCCCGGCCAGCCCTGCTGCCAGCAGATTCCGTATGAAAGTCATGTTTATGTCTGCGCCTGGTTGAGTTTTGCAATCGATTGCATTTTATTTTAGGTAGTTGAGTTGGGCTTGTAAAGCGGATTCTCTGAGGCCCCGCAAAGTGCTTAGTAACACTGTTGCGCTCTTGAATACACTGTCGATAGCCGGTACGAAAGCTCTGTAGTTACGGTAAGATATTGTTTTATTTGATAACAAGGCGAGGGGTGGCATGTCGCAGGTGAAGAAGGTGGATGGAATCGATATCCATATCGATGGCGAGGGTGAAGAAACCATCGTGATGATCCATGGCTGGCCTGATACTTACCGCATGTGGGATGCGCAGGTGGCTGACTTCAAGCATCGCTACCGCTGTGTGCGGTTTACCTTGCCCGGGTTTGATCCGGACTCGCCACGCCGGGTGTATTCGCTCGATGCCGTGGTGCGCAGCATTTCCTACGTGATCAATGCCGTCAGCCAGAACAAGAAGAAAGTCATTCTGATGCTGCACGACTGGGGCTGTGTGTTCGGCTACGAATACTACATGCGCAACAAGCAGCAAGTGTCGGCCATTATCGGGGTGGATATCGGCGATGCCAATTCCATCGAAACCAAGCGTTCGCGCAGTTTTAGCCAGAAGCTGGGAGTGAGTTCCTACCAGAATATGCTGTCGCTGGCCTGGGCGATCGGCGGGCCCATCGGTAATATGATTACACGCAGCATGGCTAACAAGCTGGGTGCGCCATCCGTACGCGAGTACATCGGCTCGCAGATGAACTACCCGTACTACATCCTGTCGGCCGGCGAAGCAGGCTCCTACCGCAATCTGCAGCCCTTCGTGCCGAAAGTCCCCATGCTGTACATCTACGGCGTGCGCAAACCGTTCATGTTCCATTCCAACTCGTGGCTGGAAAAGATCGAAGGCCGCAAGAGCAACAAGATCGTGCCGTTCAATACGGACCACTGGCCTATGGTGCGCCAGCCCGAACGCTTCAACAAGGTAGTGCAGGACTGGCTGCCGACGCCTTCGGCCCAGCCCGAACATGAAGGCGAGGGTGGCGCTGCGGCCGAAGACGAGGTGGCGGACGGCTGATCCGCGGGCGCTGCCCTTGTGGCTGCAGCTAGCGCAGCCGGATAGGCTTCTGGTAGGGCGCAAACGGTGGCGGCGGTAGTTGCACGGCCGCATAGGCCTGACGGAAGCATTCCGCCTTGGCGTTGATCACATCGGTGGTGCTGCCAATCACTTTGCCGCTGGCATCGAGTGTCAGCACGATTACGACGGGATATCTGGAACGCTGGTGGCAATTGCCCCGTTCATCGAGTTTCAGGTTGTTGTTGTAGTTGATAGACACTTCTTCGTAGCGGCTCGCCTGCTCATTCGGGAACTGGGCATTGAAGCGGGCCATGGCGCTGGCGAAGTCGGGATTGCTCGGTGGCGGTGCTTCGTCGCTGGCCGTGGGATGCAGGCTGGCACAACCGCTAAACAGCAGCAGGGTGACGCTGGCCAGCGCCAGAGTTCGGGTCATCATGTCGGTCTCCTCAAGCAATCGATGGTGTTGCCATGTTAGTCAGCATGGCGATGGCGTGGCGCACGATAGGTTGCGTAGGAGAAATCCTACAGTCGAGTCCGGTCAAAACTAGCGAACAAGTGGCTACCTCTTGGTACAATGGCTGTTTTCGATACAACGGCTCTTGTTCTCATGATTGATATCCAACTTCTCCGCAAAGATATAGCCACCGTTGCCGCGCGTCTGGCAACCCGCAAATTCCAGCTCGACGTCGACACTTTCAATGCACTGGAAGCTGAACGCAAAGCCATCCAGATGCGCACTGAAGAATTGCAGAGCAAGCGTAATTCGCAGTCCAAGCTGATCGGCATGATGAAGGGCAAGGGCGAAGATACCACCGCTGTGATGGCAGAAGTGGCCGGTCTGGGCGACGAGCTGAAAGCCAACGAAGTGGCGCTGGGTGAGGTGCAGGCTAAACTGAGCGACTTCATGCAGGCGATCCCGAATCTGCCGCACGAATCCGTACCTGTGGGCACCGATGAGTCGGGCAATGTGGAAGTGCGCAAAGTGGGCACGCCACGCAGCTTCGATTTCGAGGTCAAAGATCACGTCGATCTGGGCGCAGCGCTGGGGCTGGATTTCGACACCGCCACCAAGCTGACCGGTTCGCGCTTCTCCGTGATGAAAGGCGGCATCGCCCGTCTGCACCGCGCGCTGGCGCAGTTCATGCTGAACACCCACACCGACGAACACGGCTACACCGAGTGCTACACCCCGTATATGGTGAACGCTGATTCGCTGCGCGGCACGGGCCAGTTGCCGAAATTCGAAGCGGACCTGTTCTCCGTCAAAAAAGGCGGCGCGGAAGGCGAGGGCGAGAACTTCTATCTGATCCCGACTTCGGAAGTATCGCTGACCAATATCGTGCGCGACGAAATCATCGCTGCCGACAGCCTGCCGCTGAAGATGACGGCCCATACCCCTTGCTTCCGTTCGGAAGCAGGCAGCTATGGCCGCGATACGCGCGGCATGATCCGTCAGCACCAGTTCGATAAAGTCGAAATGGTACAGGTGGTGCATCCGGACCAGTCGTATGCCGTGCTGGACGAAATGGTCGGCCACGCCGAAACCATCCTGCAGCGTCTGGGCCTGCCATACCGCGTGATGGCGCTGTGCACGGGCGACATGGGCTTTGGCGCTACCAAGACCTTCGATCTGGAAGTCTGGCTGCCAGCCCAGAACACCTACCGTGAGATTTCTTCGCTGTCGAACTGCGAAGCTTTCCAGGCCCGTCGCATGCAGGCCCGCTTCCGCAATGCCCAAGGCAAACCGGAGCTGCTGCACACGCTGAATGGCTCCGGCCTGGCCGTGGGCCGTACGCTGGTGGCCGTGCTGGAAAACTACCAGCAAGCCGATGGCTCCATCGTGATTCCGGAAGTGCTGCAGCCCTACATGGGCGGCCTGAAAGTATTGCAGGCGTAAATAGTCCTTTTATTTTCCTGCAAGCCTGCTATAATCTTGCCTTCTCGCAGCAGCAGGTGGGAAAACGGAGAGGTGGCAGAGTGGTCGATTGTACTTGACTCGAAATCAAGCGTCGGGGCAACCCGACCGTGGGTTCGAATCCCACCCTCTCCGCCAAACGCTGCAGAGGGAAACGTAGTACCAGGAGAGGTGGCAGAGTGGTCGATTGTACTTGACTCGAAATCAAGCGTCGGGGCAACCCGACCGTGGGTTCGAATCCCACCCTCTCCGCCAGAACATGGCCTAGTCAGGCTTAAAAAAACCGCCGTCTCGCAAGAGGCAGGCGGTTTTTTTTATTTCCTGCAGGTTTGCATCGACGCTGCACGCTATGCTAAATTGGCAAGATTGAGTGACAACTACGCCCTTTGCCGTGCACACTAGCCCACTGAAACTGCATCGCTCACGTACCCAGCCACTGGTGGTTGCCATGCTGATGCTGCTGGCGCTGCTCGCCGCAAGTGCTATCCATCCCTACGACCGCGCCACTTGGGCCATGGAAGTCTGCCCTATCTTCATCGCGCTGCCTCTACTGCTGGCCAGCTATCGCCGCTACCCGCTGACGACGCTGCTATATATCTGTATATTCGCGCACGCGCTGGTGCTGATGCTGGGTGGGCTGTACACCTATGCCCGCGTGCCACTAGGTTTCCAGATTGCCGAAATGCTGGGATTGCAGCGCAACCCCTATGACAAGATAGGCCACTTCTTTCAAGGTTTTGTGCCTGCCCTCGTTGCCCGTGAAATCCTGCTACGCGGTAGTTATGTGCGCGGCAAAAAGATGCTGGCCTTCATTGTGGTCTGCATCGTGCTGGCGATTAGTGCCTGCTATGAATTCATCGAGTGGGGTGCGGCGCTGGCGCTGGGGCAGGGTGCCGACGAGTTCCTCGGTACTCAGGGTGATCCATGGGATACCCAGTCCGACATGTTCTTCGCACTGATAGGCAGTATGGTCGCGCTAGCCTTGTTCTCGCGCTGGCATGACCGGCAGCTCGCTGCTCTGCGGGATGCTGAAAAGTCAATCTAACTTCGCGTGAACGCGAGACTACAATGAAAAGTACTTTCCTGCGTCGCTATCGGGTGGTGCTCATGGCGCTGCCCCTATTATTTTTACCCGTGTGGGAATACACGATGCGCGCCAGCGAAGTCGAACAGTTTGTTGACGGCACCGGTGTGGTAGTGGACCACGTTAAATACACCATGCGTTCCGGTTTTAACATTTATGCCGCCGTGATCGAGTATCAGGATAGCGATGGGCGCAAGTATCGTCTGCAGGATCCCGTGAAAGACCAGATCAGGGAGGCGATCGGCAAGCAGGTGCCACTGCTAGTACATCCCCACAATCCGGCGCGCTTCGTACGTAATGAGCTGCTGGGGTTCTGGGCCCGACCGGTGGTGGTGAGCGTGATTTGTGTGGCGACTTTCCTGATGGCTTGCGGCATGACCTATCTCCATCTGAATGCGCTGGGGCGTCGCCGCCGCGGTCAACCCCGGCGTCCACGCTCCCCTACGCCGGCCTAGCCTTGCCCTTGCTTCAGGCGCCGCAGCACTTCTTGTATTTCTTACCGCTGCCGCAGGTGCAGGGATCGTTGCGGCCCACCTTGGCGCCTTTGGGCGGATGCCAGTGTGCATGGATGCCGATGATGGCTGCGGGGATCGTATCGTAGGCCACGTCTTCCGCCACATCTTCGGCCAGCGCGGCCAGCCATTCCGGATGGCTGGTGCGCAGACTGTCCCATGCGGGCGCATCCAGCGCCATGGCGGCCCGGAAGCCGGCCGCCCATTGCGTGGCCGTCCAGTTGCCGCCGCATTCGTAGATGGGTTCGAAACTGCCAGGGTCCTTGGCCATCCACGTCTGCATGTAGTGGTGGTGGCGCAGCGTCAGCGCTTCGGCGGCAGGATCTTTCAGGGCTGCGGGCAGCCACAGGTTCTGCGCTGGTGCCGTCGGGGTAATCACGATGGCCGTCAGAAAGCCTTCCAGCCATGCGACATCCTGCAGGGCGTCGAGAGCGGCGTATTCGTCATCATTGAGCGGGGTGGTGGACATGGCAGGCCTTGTTGTACTGGAAAGCCGGTATTGTATGTCAGCCGGAGGGCTAGCGACGATGAGCCCATGCAGCTTGATGGCAGTCCGATGGCTAGCGCCGGGCCGATAAATAGTTACCTGTGTGGGCTGGCGCACCATGTGGCCTACGTGCTGCTTGCCGTCCGCCCAGCGTGGGCCGATCTTGGAGGTCTATCCATGTCCGCAAGGGAGTAGTGCCATGTCCGATCTCCAGCCGAAACTGCATTCCGTGCACCATGCGCACAGTACGCCCGATCCTGAACAGCCGCCACCGCAGCCGGACGATGATCCCCAGCCCAACGAGCAGCCTTTGCCCCAGCATGCGCCCATCGAAGAGCCGCAACCCAAGCCCCATCCGGTACAGGCGCGGGACAGTGAGAATCCGTGAGAATTGTTGCCGAGCGGCTACATATTTTAAACTTTGTGTTCACCGTCACACAGTGGACATGAAACAGTTTCTATAATGAAGTCATAGCAGCCGTTTTCGTTCAAGGAGGAGACCATGGGCAATTCATTACACAATAAAATCTATCTCGGCCGTCGCAGTATTGCCCTGAGCAGTAAGCGTATTCAGGCGCTGTTGTGTATCGCAGCGTTTGCCTCTGTGGGCCTGATCTGGCTGGCCATCCGCGCATTCTGATGCGGCACTGACGCGCTGACAGGGCAGGACTTGCCTTGCCGTGGCAGCGCGCTACGCGTACCATGAGGGCCGCAGTGGTCTTTTATGGAACGAATGGCAATGAAGAACGAGAAATTAACGCAAGACGAATACGACGCCCTGAGTGAAGTCAAGCGCGGTATCAAGGGGGAGCGCGTCAGCGCTTGTGTCGGACGCAACACCAAACGTCTGGCGGGTCTAAAACTATTTACTATCGCCAAAAATGGCCGCATTTCCCTCAGCCCCAAAGGGGAGGAAGTGCTGTTCCTGCGCCGCTGCGTGCTGGCCATGCGTGCTTTGGCGGCCGATCCTGCGGCTGCGCCGGAAGCCGATGTCGCCCTGTTCCTCGGCAAAAAATCCCATATTACTGCCCTGCCGGAAGGCGGCTTTGCGCTCAGCGATAAAGGTCGCGAAGCACTGGCCGATATCGAACAGCTGGGTATCTGAGGCGCAAAAAGCTGTCACAGCAGCTTTTTTTCGCGGTAATGTAGCGCTATACCGATAAAAATCGCTGCTGACTATGAAATTACATACGCTGCAGAAGTTCCGCAAACTGTTTGGCATCCTCGCCGCCGCCGTGGCGCTGGTGCTGGTGGTAGTGGCTGTATTCGTAGCGCATGTGTTGCAGGAAAGCCGCGAGCGGTATTACGCCAATGCGGGGGCCACCGCGCACAATCTGGCTATTTCGCTGGAAAATTTTCTCCACTCTCATTTTGAAGAAGTCGATCTGGCCATGCGCCGGGCCGATGTCGAGTTCCGCACCATGCAGCTCGAACATCGCTACAGCGACGAGAAATTTAGCGCCTATCTGCGTACGCTGCGCGAGCGCATCCCCAACGCGCAGGCCGTGCGTGGTTCCAATGCCGAAGGCAAAGTAATCTTTGGCGAGCAGATCGATCTGGCGCACCCGCAGGATCTGACTATCCGCGAATTTTTCCAGCGCGCCAAGGCCGAGCATGAGCTGATCATTTCGGTGCCCGTCAAATCGCGTATCAGCGGCGAGTGGGTGCTGCCCATGGCCTATCCGCTGACGGCGGCCGATGGCAGTTTCGGCGGGACCGTGTATGCGCTGATGAATAGCGACCGTCTGACCGAGCTGTTCTCCTCGCTGAACGTGGGGCCGAATGGCTCCATCCTGCTGCTGGACGACCGCCGCCGCGTGCTGCACCGTTACCCGTTTGTCGACGATATGCAGTTCGGCGCCACCATACCCGTGGCGCCGCAGACCCGCGCCATCCTCGAAGGCAAGCAGCGCGGCACCACCTACAACGTGGTCAGCCCCCATGACGGACGGGAACGGGCCCTCAGCATCGAGCGGGTGGGCAGCTATCCCATCGCCATCCTGGTGGGGCTGGCCAGCGAAGATTTCTTGCAGCCGTGGCATAGGGAAGTGCGCAATGCCGTGCTATTCCTCGGCGTGGTGGCAGGCATTGTGGTGCTGCTGCTGGCCAGTGTGTGGTACTCGATGCAGCGCCACTACCAGTCGCTGTCGAAACTGGTGGATACCGATCTGGCCCTGCAGGGTTCGCTGACCCAGTTGCAGGCCTCGGAAGCGCGCTGGCGTTCGCTGGCCGAAGGCTTGCCGCAAATGGTCTGGACCGTGACGCCGGAACTGCGCGTCGATTTCATGAGCCAGCACTGGGAACGCTTCAGCGCCGTGCCATCGGCCCAGCTGATCGCGGCTGGCAGCTGGGCGCCCGTGCTGCATCCGGATGACCGCGCTGCACTGCTGACCGAGTGGCAGCGCGCCGCTGCGGCCGGCGACGAGTTCCGTTGCGATTGCCGCTTGCGCCGCCATGATGGCGAGTGGCGCATCTTTGATAACCATGCGCTGCCGCGCAAGAATGCGCAAGGGGTGATACTGGGCTGGGTGGGGAGTAGCACCGACTGTACGGAAGCACGGGCGGCGCACGTGGCGCTGCTGCAGGCCAAAGAAGAAGCCGTGCAGGCGGGGCGCGCCAAATCCGACTTCGTGGCCAATATGAGCCACGAAATCCGTTCGCCCATGAATGCGGTGCTGGGCATGCTGCAGCTGCTGCAGCAGACGGAAATGAGCGAGCGCCAGTGCGACTATGTGGCCAAAGCCCATGCGGCGGCCAGTGCCTTACTGGGTCTGCTGAACGATGTGCTGGACTTTTCCAAGGTGGAAGCGGGCAAGCTGGAACTCGATCCGCACCCGTTCCGTCTCGATAAGCTGTGGCGCGATCTGGCCGTAATCCTGTCGGCCAATGTGGGTAACAAGGATATCGAAGTACTGTTCCGTATCGATCCGGCACTGCCGCAGGTGGTGGTGGCCGATGCGCTGCGTCTGCAGCAGATTCTGCTGAATCTGGCCGGGAATGCCATCAAGTTCACTGCCCATGGCGAAGTGGTGCTGGCTGCCACGCTGAAGGAGCGTAGTGGGCAGGGGCTGACCATTGCCTTCTCCATCCGCGATAGCGGCATCGGCATTTCGGCGGAACAGTGCCAGTATATTTTTGAAGGCTTCGCCCAGGCCGAAGCGTCCACTGCACGGCGCTACGGCGGTACAGGGCTGGGACTGGCCATCAGTCAGCGGCTGGTGCAGCTGATGGGGGGCAGCCTGCGTGTCGAGAGTACGCTGGGGCAGGGTAGTCTGTTTGAATTCGACTTGCCAGTGCAGGTGCTGCAGCAGGAAGCGGTGTCGCTGGCCGAGGCGCCGCCGGCCAGCCTGCCGCTGCAGGATATGCACTGTCTGGTGGTCGATGATAACGAAGTGGCGCGCATGGTGCTGAGCGAAATGGCGCGCTCGTTCGGCTGGCAAGTCGAGGTGGCGGCCAGTGGCCAGCAGGCACTGGCGGCGATCGAAGCGCGGCTGGCGCAGCAGCGTCGCTATGATGTGGTATTCATCGACTGGCGCATGCCGGGGCTGGATGGCTGGGAAACCAGTTGCGCCATCCGCCAGCTGGCCGCACCGGGCAAGATGCCGCTGATCGTGATGGTGACAGCGCATGACCGCGAACTGCTGGCGCAGCGCCACCAGAGTCTGGCGCCGGTACTCGATGGCTTTGTGGTCAAGCCGGTGACGGCTTCGATGCTGTTCGATGCCGTGGCCGATGCGCGCTTAGGGCGGCGCACGCCGCTGGCCGCCGTGGCCGTGCCGGCCATGCACCGGCTGCAGGGCCTGCGCCTGCTGCTGGTGGACGATAATCCGGCCAACCAGCAGGTGGCCAGCGAACTACTGAGCAACGATGGCGCGCATGTGGTAGTCGCCAGTTCGGGGCCGATGGCCATCGCGGCGGTTACCGATGGCAGTCCGCTGCCCGATCTGATACTGATGGATATACAGATGCCCGAGATGGATGGCTATCAGGCTACGCGGGCGATACAGGCGTGGCTGGGCGCGGCAGCGCCGCCTATCGTGGCGATGACGGCGAATGCCATGGCGGCTGACCGCCAGGCTGCGCTGGCGGCCGGCATGGTCGACCACGTGGGGAAACCGTTCGATCTGGCGCAGCTGATTTCCGTGATACTCAGCCACACCCGCCCGCAGAGTGCCGCGCTGGCAGGCTTGCTGGCCAGTGAACCGGGCGTGCTTGCGGCGACGAATGCAGGGGCAGTATCCGCCGAGGGCGGCATGGCCGTGCTGGCGCCAGCGGGCGCCTATGGTGCTGCGCTCGCACAGGGCGAACATGCGGTGGTACCGGCGCCGGGCATACGCTACGAATCGGCCATCAAGCGGCTGGGTGGCATGCAGGCGGTCTACGTGGCCACGCTGCGCGGCTTTATCACGGAAGGGCCGCGCCTGGCCGCGCTGCTGCGCACAGCTTCGGCGGCGGCCGATATGGCGGCTGCTACGCCGGCGCTGCATACGCTCAAGGGGCTGGCCGGTACGGTGGGGGCGGAGCGCCTGCAGGCGCTGGCGCAGACGGCCGAACTGCTGTTGCATGAAGAGGCCAGCACACCGTTCTGGGCCCAGCTGGAGCGGGTGCTGGAAGCGACTGCGCCAGTGCTGGGGGAAGTGGAAGAACTGCTGGCTAGGCTGGAGAACAGCGCTACACAAGCCTAGAAAAAACGGCGCCACGCAGGCGCCGTTTTAGTCTGTCGCCGCTGGCGCAGCTCAGGGCTGGAAGCCGTCGGCGCTGATCTGCAGTTCCGTGACTTCACCATAGCTGGCTGCCGTGGCGCGGATCGCATCGGCTTTGCCGATTAAGAGCGTTTGCAGCTTCAGGCGCGGGAAATGGGCATCCACCAGCTGCTTGGCGCGCTGCGGCGTCAGGCTGTCGACATCGCGGGTAAAGTTGTCGATCTGTTCGCGTCCCACATTCGAGGCATACATATCGCCCAGCAGGTTGGCCAGCTGTTCGCTGGTTTCGTAACGGGGCGGGAACTGGCCTTTGACGTAGGCCTTGGCCGATTCCAGCGTAGCCGCATCGATGCCCTTGGTCCACAGCCGCTGATAGGTTTTATGCGCCAGTTCCAGTGCTGCAGCAGTCTTGGGCAGCGCGGTGAAGCTGGAGATGGCGAAGGTGCCCGTCTGCGACAGGGTAGCAAATTCGCTGCGCGCGCCATAGGTCAGGCCGGAGTTGACGCGCAGTTCATCGTTCAGCCACGAGGTGAAGCGGCCGCCGATGATGGTGTTGAGCACCTGCAGCGGCACGTAATCGGGATCGTTACGGGCGATGCCTACGCCGCCTATCATGAAGGTGGTCTCGATCGCATCGGGCTTGTTCACCAGCCAGACGCGGGCACGGTCGGCCTGCACTTTGCCGTAGTCGGGCGTCGGCAGGGCCGGGCCGCTGGCCTGCCAGTTGCCGAACAGGCTTTCCAGCTGGCTGCGCATAGCCGCCGTATCGAAATCGCCCACCACGATGATGGCGGCGTTGTCAGGGCGGTAGTAGCGCTGGTAATACTGCTGCACGTCCTGCGGCGTCAGCGCGGCCACGCTCTGCACCGTGCCGCTGGCTGGCTGGCCGTAAGGGGTGGCGCCGAACAGCATGGCACGGTAGTAGTGGTTGACCACATTGCGCGGCGATTCCTTGGCCTGTTTCAGACCGTTGACTTTGCGCGTACGCAGCTTGGCCAGCTCGGCGGCATCGAAGCCCGGCTGCTGGAGAATCTCGGCAAACAGGGGCAGCAGAGTGGCGCTATCCTGTTTGGCGAAGTTGGCCTGCACGGTACTGGCTTCGCTGCCGGCTCCGCCAGCCAGACGGGCGCCGCGGAAGTCGAAAGCCTGATCGATTTCGGCCTTGCTATGGCTGCGGCTGCCCAGTAGCAGCGCGTCGCCCGTCAGGTTGGACAGGCCGGCCTGGGCGCCATCCTGCACGGCGCCGGCCTTGATCACGGCGCGCACGGAAATCAGCGGTACTTCGTGGCGCTCCATCAGATACAGCGTCAGGCCGCTGGGCAGCTTGACGGTTTCGAACTGGGGCAGGCGGAATTCTGCGCCGGTTGCGCTGGCGTTGAAACTGGCGCCGGCCATGCCGAGTGCCAGTGCGCCTGCCAGTGCGGCCAGTGCCGGGCGCAGCGTTTGCTTGGTGGTGTGTTGCATTTAGTCCTCCCGGGCGGCCAGTACTCCGACCGTACGTTGTGATTTTTTCAGATAGCGTGCGGCCACGGCCTGGATCTCGGCCGGCGTCAGGCGCGCATAGGCAGCGGGGACATCGAACAGTTTTTTGTAATCGCCGAACAGCACTTCGTAATTGCCTAGTTGCTGGGCCTTGCCGTTGATGGTTTCCAGTGCGCGGTAGTAGTTGAGCAGCTTCTGGTTCTTCACCTTCTGCAGTTCTTCTTCTGTCACGCCGTTCTGTACCAGATCGCTGATGGCGGCCAGCAGCGCCTGTTCCAGCTGGGCCGGCGTGACATTGGCTGCCGCCACGGCCGACACGTACAGCAGGCCGGGATCGAAACCTTCCATGCTGCTGGCGCCCACCTGCGTGGCCAGCTGCTGCTCCACCAGCGCGCGGTAGAGGCGCGAAGTCTTGCCTTCGCCCAGCAGGCTTTGCAGCACTTCCAGTGCGTAGTAATCGGCATGGTTAGCCTGCGGGATCTTGTAGGCCACTGTCAGATTGGCAGACGTGGCCGATTCCTTGGCAACGAAGACGCGCCGCTCGCCTTTCTGCTCCGGCTCTACCGTGCGCACAGCGGGTGGCAGCGGACGGTTAGGGATGGCGCCGAAATAGCGCGTGGCCAGCTTTTTCACGGCGTCGGCCTTGACGTCGCCGACGATGACGGCCACGGCATTATTTGGCGCATAGTAGGTAGTGAAGTAGCGCTGCAGATCTTCCTGTGTCCACGCCTTGATGTCCGATTCGTTGCCGATTACCGACCACGAATACGGGTGGGCGCGGAAAGCCACGCCGTTGATCTCTTCCTGCAGCATGCGCATATTCGAGTTTTCCAGCCCCGTGCTGCGTTCGGATAGCACCACACCGCGCTCGCTGGCCACCATTTTCGGATCGATGTTGAGGTGGGCAATGCGGTCGCTCTCCAGCGTGAAGATGGTTTCCAGCGAACTGGCCGGGAACCAGTCCTGGTACACCGTCAGGTCATTGCTGGTATAGGCGTTGTTGGAGCCGCCCTTGGCCTCCATGGTGCGGTCGAAGGCTTTCGGGCCGAAGTTCTTCGAGCCGTTGAACATCATGTGTTCGAAGAAGTGCGACAGTCCGGTGATGCCGGGCGCTTCGTTGCGCGAGCCGACTTTCCAGAAGGTGTACATATTCGCATTGGGGATGGTGTGCGATTCCAGCACGATGAACTTCATGCCGTTGGCCAGCGTGAAGGTCTGCACTTCAGCGGGGCTAACGGCGTGCGCCAGCGTGGATAGGCCCAGCGTGACGCTGGCGGCCAGAACTTTCCATTTCATACAGGACTCCTGAAAGCGTGAAGCGCAAAGCATACGATAAAACTTAAAGTATTTGATAACGAATTTTGATAACGAATCTTGATAACTAATTGCCGCGCCGGCGTTTAGCCGTTAGCATGGCGCAAACAACTACGGAGCTGGGAATGGAAAAACCGATGAGCTGGAGTGCCCATGAACTCACCATGACGGTGCTGATGACACCCGATATGGCCAATTTTTCCGGCAATGTCCACGGCGGTACCATCCTTAAATTCCTCGATAGCGTGGCCTATGCCTGCGCCAGCCGTTATTCGGGCAGTTACGTGGTGACGCTGTCGGTGGATCAGGTGATGTTCTTGCAGCCCATTCATGTGGGCGAACTGGTGACCTTCCTTGCCTCGATCAACTATACGGGCCGCACCTCGATGGAAGTGGGGATACGGGTAGTGACGGAGAATATCCAGCAGCGGCTGGTGCGGCATGCAAACAGCTGTTACTTCACCATGGTGGCGGTGGATGAACAGCGCAAGCCGGTAGAGGTGCCGGTGCTGGTGCCGGAAACGGAAGTGCAGAAAGCCCGCTGGGATCAGGCCCTGCTGCGCAAGCAGGCGCGCCAGATGGTGCACGGCGCGCGCAAAAAATAAAGCCCGCTACAGCCGCACGGGGCGGCCACGCCGCAGCCGCTGCACTACCCAGTGCGCCAGCAGGCGGTTGGCCCAGCTGAAGGCAAACAGTGCGCTGCGCTGGACGCGGCGCAGCATGTCCAGTGCCGGCGTGGCTTGCTTGCCGGCCACGGCAAACAGCAGATGGTTGTTACCGGCGATGCCATGGAAACGGCATAGCTGGCCGTCGAAGGCGGCGTTCAGACGCATGCGCATATCGGGATAGGCGGGATCGTAGCTGAAGATATTCGCCACCAGCACGCCGCCGGGGCGCAGCAGGCGCCGGCAGTGGCGGTAGAAGCTGCTGCTGCCCAGCGCAGGTGGCAGCCCCAGTTCGTCGAAGCCGTCGATCAGCAGTACATCGGCCATCTCATCGCAGCGCTTCAGATATTCGGCCGCATCGGCCTGAATGATGCGCAGGCGCGCATCGTCGGGCGGCACGGCAAACTGCTCGCGCAGGGCGATCACGTCGGCGCGCAGTTCCAGCACGGTGATGCGGCTGTGCGGTAGATAGCGGTGGCAGAATTTGACCAGCGAGCCCCCGCCCAGCCCTACCATCAGAATGTGCGCGGGCTGTGGCTGGAACAGTACAAAGCACATCATGGCCCGGGGATAGGCCAGCACCAGCTGGTCTGGATCGGATAGCCGCATTTCGCTCTGTATCATGCCGGGCACGAATTCCAGCGTGCGGGTGTTGCCGCAGGTGCGTACCAGCGGCGGATCAGGAGGCAGATTCAAGGTCGTCAGGCGCGCATCCGGGGAGAAAATTCTGCCACGACAGGGCAGTCATCGCGGAACAAAGAGTGTCGCTTGGCGTCTAGTGTAGACGACATTGCATTTACAGATGGAAAAATTGTATGTACATTGACGTTAGATTAAGCCAGCCCTCAGGGCGGCACTACTGGAGAGTATGACGATGTTTCTCGATCACCCTACACTGACCGCCACCAACAGCTTTACCGAACCGGATCGTCTGGAGCGCCTGACCCGTGTCTATGGTTATGTGGTAGCGCTGGCCGACATGGCCGGCAAACAGGCTTTTATCGAAAAGGTCAGCCAGTTGCATGACCACAAAGGGACGCTGATCGTGTTCTGGCACGACTCGCCGACGGAAGATGAAAAAGCCTTCTTCGGTCAGGCCTGGGCCAGCAAAGTGGGTGATGGCACCCAGAGCGTGGAACACGAAGTCTGATCCGGGTCTTAACCGGTAGTTCATGGATATTAAAACTCTGGTGCTGGCGCTAGCGCTGGGCAATTTCAGCCTGTGCGCAGCGCTGTTCTTTTATCAGCAGCAGGAAGGTCGCGGCGCACCGCCGGCCAGCCTGCGTAGCTGGCGCATCGCGCGCCAGTTGCAGGCAGTAGCCTGGGGGCTGCTGTATCTGCGCGGCGCACTGCCTGATTTCCTCACCATTCCGTTTGCCTATGCAGTGCTGTTCAGCGGCTTTGCCTTCGACGCCTCGGCGTGGTGGGAGCTGGCGGGACGGCGCGTGTGGCGCCGCTATCTGCTGCCGGCGCTAGGCGTTTCCATCGGTCTGTTCACGGGGGCCTGGCTGCTGGATATGCCGGCCGGCGACCGCATCGGCATCGCCGCTCTGGTAGCGGGCTTCTTCGCGCTGGCCAGTGCCGGCGCGCTGGGACGGGGCTGGCGCCGTGGCACGCTGCTGCGCCGCTATCTGGTGCTGTCGACGCTGGCACTGACGCTGGTGGTGCTGCTGCGCGGCGTGCTCAGCGTGCTACTGCCCGATGGCGCCGAATGGCTCAGCCCTGCGGTGATACAGACGGCCGGCATCGTGGCGCTGTATCTGCTCACCTTCGGCAACGTGTTCGGCTATCTGCTGCTCAGCCGCGAACAGCAGGAGAGCGAACTGGCGCGGCTGGAAGTGGCCGATGCGCTGACGGACGTACCGAACCGGCGCGGTTTCTATCAGGCGCTGGCGCCGTGGATCGCGCTGGCACGCCGGCCCGGTCAGCCCACCTCGCTGATTCTGCTGAAGTTCGACGATTTCAAGCGCATCAATGAACACTACGGTCATCCGGTGGGCGATCTGGTGCTCAAGGCACTGGTGGCCGAGTGCCAGAAACAGCTGCGCGACAGCGATCTGATGGGCCGCATGGGCGGTGCCGAATTCGCCATCCAGCTGCCGCGCACGGGGCAGGACGATGCCTGCATGGTGGCCGAACGGATCCGGCTGGCGATCGCCGCGCTGCCCGTCAAGGCCGGCAAGGCGGTGATCAATATGACGGCCAGCCTGGGCGTGACCACGATCCGGCCCGACGACGTGGCCGTGAGCCTGTTCAAACGTGCCGATGAAGCGCTACAGCAGGCCAAGCGGGAAGGGCGTAACCGTGTGGTGGCGGCGGACAGCCCGCAGGAAGTCTGAAGCACTCTTATCAATTTGTCATTACGGCGTCACAAACTGGGCTTATCGTGATCTATAATCATGTAAATCGTTTAGTTTGAATTTCGCCAGATCCGGCATAAATCTGATACCCAGTCGCAGGAGAGACTTCCGAATATGTATGCAGCAGTAGATCTGGGTTCGAATAGCTTCCGTCTTCACATCGGTAAACACGATGGTGAAGCCATACGGGTGCTGAAAAGTGTGCGCGAGCCTATCCGGCTGGCTGCCGGTCTGGACGAGCAGGGCAACCTGACGCCGGCCGCCATGCAGACTGCGCTGAATTGCCTGAAAAACTTCCGTATCGTGCTGGCCGCCTACAAGCTCGATGCTGTGCGCGTGGTGGCCACTTCTGCCATGCGGGTGGCGCGCAATAGTGCGGCCTTTCTGCCGCAGGCCGAGCAGGCCATAGGCTATCCCATCGAGATCATTTCGGGCGAAGAAGAAGGGCGCCTGATCTATATGGGCGTGTCCAACGCGCTGGCCACGCCGGGCGAGCGCCGGCTGGTGATCGATATCGGCGGCGGTTCCACCGAACTGATACTGGGACGCGGGCAGGAAATCGAGAAAGTCGAATCATTCAGCGTCGGTACGGTGAAACAGAGCCTGTCGTTCTTCATTGGCGGGCGGGTCGATGCCGCTTCCTTTGAAGCCGCCATCCTGTCGGCGCGCAGCCACTTCGAGGATGCCGCGCCACCGTATCACCCGCAATTCTGGAAGCAGTGTTACGGTTCTTCCGGTACGGCGCGCACGATTGCCGACATCATTATCAAGAACGGCATCGGCAAGGAAGTCAACGGCACTACGCTGAGTGCGCTGAAACAACGCTTTATCGAATTCGGCCATGTCAGCAAGATCGATATGCCGGGCCTGCGGCCCGACCGCGCCGGCACCATTATCGGCGGGCTGGCGATTCTGATCGGGCTGGTGCGCGAGCTGGAGATCCCTGTGGTGCAGCCTATCGAAGCGGGCCTGCGCATGGGGGTGATGTGGGATTTGCACCTGCGTTCCACCAAGCGTGACCGGCGCGAGCAGTCGGTGCTCGATTGCGTGCAGCGCTTCCACTGCGACGAGCGGCGCGCCAACCGTGTGGCCGATGATGCGCTGGCACTGTACGCCCAGACCAAACCGGCCAGCGAGCAGTACACCCGCCACCTGTACTGGAGCGCGCTGCTGCATGAAATGGGCATGGTGGTATCGCATACGGGGTATCACAAGCATGCCGCCTACATGATAGAAAATGCCGACCTGCCCGGATTTACCGCGCGCGAGCAGAAGACCATGGCGCGCCTGATCGTGGCGCACAAGGGCAATCTGCGCAAGGTGGCCGAGGCGCTGGGCGAGCCGGATTTCGTCAAGGCGGTGGTGGCCTTGCGGCTGGCCGTGCTGTTCATGCACTCGCGCATGGACATCGACTTTAGCCAGATCAAGCTGCGCGTCAAAAACCGCATCGAACTGGAATTGCGGCGTAGCTGGATCAGCGAGCATCCCACGCTGTCCTACTGGCTGGAGAAGGAACAGGAGCAGTGGGACGAAGTTGGAGTAGACTTCAGCTTGCGCAGTACTACTTGACGCGGGGACGCAGATGAATCGCACCGGCCTGTATCGTTTTGTCATCGGCTTGCTGATGGCCCAGTTGCTGGCTCCT
Source organism: Duganella fentianensis (assembly GCF_964031615.1). Taxonomy (GTDB): domain Bacteria; phylum Pseudomonadota; class Gammaproteobacteria; order Burkholderiales; family Burkholderiaceae_D; genus Rugamonas; species Rugamonas fentianensis_A. The sequence continues at coordinate 139,924 of NZ_CAXIQN010000006.1, read as the reverse complement.
GCCACAGCGGCGGAGCGGCGCGAGCCATTGCGCCTGTGCTTCGAGCAGACCAACGTCGTGCCATGGCGGACCGAATCGGGCGCCGGGCTGAATTTTGCGCTGCTCAAAATGGTCGAGCAGCGGCTCAATCTGCGCTTCGAATACCAGAGCATTCCGTGGAAGCGCTGTCTGGCATCGCTCAAGGCCAATGCGGTCGATGGTGCCTTCGCTGTCAGCTACAAGCCGGACCGGCGCGAACTGGGTGAATACCCGGGCGGGCAGGTGGTGGATGCCAGCAAGCGCATGCATATCGATAGCTACATGGTGCTACGCCGTAAAGGCAGCAAAGTGGAGTGGGATGGCAAGAGCTTCCGCAATCTGGAAGGCACGGTAGGTTTCCAGCTGGGCTATTCGGTGGGCGATGTGCTGCGCGGACTGAACGTGGAAGTGGATGAAGGCAGCCAGCGCGCCGACGAACTGGCGCGCAAGCTGATTGCCGGCCGCGTGGCCGCTGCGGCCGTGGGCGGCAGCGATGCGTATAGCCTGATGCACGGGCCACTGGCGGCGCAACTGGAGCAGCTGCCGATACCCATCATCGAGAAACCGTATTTTCTGATACTCTCGCACGGACTGGTGGCGGCCGACCCGCAACTGGCCGAACGCATCTGGCGTGCGATCGAGGAGATGCGTAACAGCCCCGCTTATCGCAAGCTGGAGGCGGCAGAAGGAGCCCGTCATTGATGCTCTGAACCAGGCGGACAGCGGTCTGCTGGCACGTGTGCAGCGCCTGTGGCGGCGCGATATCCTGTTGCGTCTAGGCTGCGGGATTTTTCTGGCGGTGGCCCTGTCCACGGCAGTCTATACCACCTACATCATGCGCTCGCTCAGCGCCGAGGCCGAGCAGAATCTGCAGGAACGGGCCGAGCGGCTCGCCGCCGTGCTGTCGCAGGCGCTGGCGCGGCCCCTGTTCGATATCAATAGCGCGGCCATCAACAGCGTGGTCGATGCTTCCGGTGCCACGCCGGAAGTACTGGTGCTGCGCGTGCTGGCGCCCAACGGTACGGAAGTGGCCAGCTATGTTTCGCCTACCGCCGTGCCGGTGGCCGCCATCAAGGTGCACCGCGATATCAGCTTCAGCGACGCGCGCCGCAGCTATGCGGTCGGTTCGATCGATCTGGCGTTTTCGCGCGAACAGATAGACCGCGATCTGCGCCGCCAGATCTTCAATACGGTGGCGGCCAATCTGCTGCTGGCGCTGGCCATCGTGGTGTCGATTTTCGTGGTGGGGCGGCGTGCCGCACGGCCCTTTGCCGATATCCAGACCAGTCTGGAAAAGCTGACGCGGGGCGAGACCGACATCAAGCTGTCCGGCATCGACCGGGAAGATCAGGTGGGGCGGCTGTCCGGTGCCGTGCTGCGTTTCCGCGATGCGCTGACGCGCGTGCGTGACGCCGAACGCGAACTGCGCGATCTGAATAGCGCGCTGGAACAGCGCATCGCCACCCGCACCCATGAGCTGACCGAGTCCATGCAGCGGCTGGGTGACAGTCAGGCCAAGTTGCAGACCATCGTCGATACGGCGCTCGATGCCGTAGTGCGGATGGACCTGAGCGGGAATATCGTCGGCTGGAATACCCAGGCCGAACGCACTTTCGGCTGGAGCCGCGAAGAAGTGATGGGGATGTCGCTCGACCAGACCATCATTCCCCAGCGCTTCCGTTACGAGCACCGGCGCGGCATGCAGCGCCTGGCCGCCGGTAACGAGGTCACGCGGGTCCTTGATTCGCGTATCGAGGTGGTGGCCCTGCGCCGCAATGGCGACGAATTCCCTATCGAACTGGCGATTACCAAAGTGAAGTCGGAAGGGCAGCACAGCTACGAGTTCTGCGCCTTTATTCGCGATATCAGCGACCGGCGCGAGCGCGAACAGAAGCTGTTGAATGCGAATGTGATGGCAGAAGCGGCAAATATCGCCAAATCCGAATTCCTCGCCAATATGAGTCACGAAATCCGCACGCCCATGAGTGCCGTGATCGGCATGGCCTATCTGGCGCTGCGTACGGAAATGACGCCCAAGCAGCACGACTACATCACCAAGATTCACCGTGCCGCGCTGTCGCTGCTGGGCATCATCAATGACATACTGGACTTCTCCAAGATCGAAGCAGGGCGGCTGGAAGTGGAGCAGATTCCCTTCCTGCTCGATGATGTGCTGAGCAATGTCTCCAGCGTGACCACCCAGCGTGCCAGTGATAAGGGGCTGCGCTATCTGGTCACCAGTGCCGAAGATGTGCCGCGCTATCTGGTAGGCGATCCGCTGCGACTGGGGCAGGTGCTGATCAATCTGGCCAATAATGCCGTCAAATTTACCGAACAGGGCGAACTGGAACTGCGCTGCCAGCTAGCGCCCGGCGCTACGCCGGACGGTATGGTGCGGCTGCGCTTCTCGGTGCGGGATACGGGCATAGGCATGACGGCGCAGCAGAAAGGCCGTCTATTCCGTGCTTTCAGTCAGGCCAATGGTTCGACCACGCGCAACTATGGCGGCACGGGGCTGGGGCTATCCATCTCGCAGCAACTGGTGCGCCTGATGGGCGGGAATATCGAAGTGGAGAGCCGGCCCGGCTTTGGTTCTACCTTCTATTTTGATTTGCAACTGGCGCGCTCCGATGCGGCAGCGCTGTCGGTGCAGGCGGTGCTGCATCAGGGCACGGTGGCCGATCTGCCGCTGCAGGCCAGTGAACGGCGCAGTGCGCGGGTACTGCTGGCCGAGGATAGTCCCGTCAACCAGTATGTCACGCGCGAATTGCTGGAGCTGCAGGGGCTGCAGGTCGATACGGTGGGTAACGGGCAGGAAGCGCTCGACCGTCTCAAGGCGGTGGGGCCACAGGGCTACGATCTGGTGCTGATGGATCTGGCCATGCCGGTGATGGATGGCCATGAGGCGACCCGTTTGCTGCGGCAGGATAAGCGGTTTGACGATCTGCCGCTGATCGCCGTCACTTCGCGGGCGCTGGCCGGCATGCAGGCGCGCTGCATCGAAGAGGGCATGCAGGACTACATCACCAAGCCGATCGATCCGCAGCGGCTGTATAGCGTGCTGTCGCGCTGGCTGGGTATGTCGATCCGCGTGATACCGCCAGTGCCGCCCCGTAGCGAACACGCGGCCGAGGCTGGCGATGCCCGTCAGGCAGTGGCGGGGCTGCGCAAGCTGCTGGCCGAATTCAGTGGTGAAAGTGGTGACTATTTCGAGCGGGTGCGGCCCGCGCTGGCGACTTTGCTAACGCCCGTGCAAATGAGCCGGCTGGCCGACTACATGGAGCATTATCAATTTGAAGCTGCGGCAAAACTGCTGGCAGCAATAGAACAGGAGTGATCATGAGCACAGTCCCGCAGCGCAAAACGGTACTAATCGTCGACGACACACCGGACAATATTACGCTGCTGGCGGGCCTGCTCAAGGATAAGTACAACACCAAGGTGGCCACTGGTGGCGCGACGGCGCTGCAGATTGTCGCCAGTTCGCAGGTGGATCTGATCCTGCTCGATATCATGATGCCTGAAATGGACGGCTATGAAACCTGTCGCCGCCTCAAGGCTAACCCGGCCTCCAGTGCGATACCGGTGATCTTCCTGACTGCCAAGAGCCAGCCCGAGGACGAGGCCATGGGCTTGAGCGTGGGTGCGGTGGAATTCCTGCGCAAGCCGGTCAGTCCGCCCGTGCTGTTTGCCCATGTGGCGGAACATTTGCGTTAATTCAAGCAACAATGACATAAATAGTATATATTGTTTATAGTATTCACATCATCTGGAGCTTCAATGAACAAGTCCGTGAGTGGCAAAGCCCCTGTTGCAGCCAAAAAAACTGCTGCAAAAGTAGTTGCCAAGGCAGTAGTCAAACCCGCTGCCAAAGCCGCAGTCAAGCCGGTCGCCAAGCCCGTAGTCAAGCCGGCCGCTAAGCCTGCAAGCGCCAAAGCTGTGGCCAAGCCAGTCAGCAAGGCAGCACCTAAAGTGGTAGCAAAGGCGCCAGTCAAGGCGGTCGTCAAGTCCGCCAAGCCGGTGAGCAAAGTCGCAACCAAGGTAGCACCGAAGGCTACGCCGAAACCAGTAACGAAGGCGCCGGCCAAGGCGGTGGTGAAGAAGCCGGTAGCAAAGCCCGTCGCCGCAGCAGCGCCAGTGGTGGCACCGGCGGCCGAAAAAGCCCGCAAGGAAAAGCTGGTGCGTGACAGTTTCACCATGCCGGAACAGGAATATGCGGTACTTGGTCAGGTCAAGAAAGCCTGCCTGAAGGCCGGCTTCGAGATCAAGAAAAGCGAACTGCTGCGCATCGGCGTGGCACTGATCAGCCAGATCGATCTTGCTACACTGCAAAATGTATTGGCCAGCCTGCCGCAACTGAAAACCGGCCGTCCGAAGAAGGTCTGATGCGCCAGCGGGGAATGCTGAACTAGCCACAGTTTGATGCATGTCATGCAACTGACATGGCGCTGTCATGTTCCTGAAGTATTCCCCCGTTACGCTTGCTTCGTCTTCCACAGAAAGGATGAAGCATGCAAACTTCGATCATACAAGCCGACGTCCGAGCAGCGTCCGGCAAGCTGGTACTCAGTATGGCAAGCACGCCGGAGGAGCTGCGCGAGGTGCAGCGCCTGCGCTACAAGGTATTCATCGAAACGCTGGGTCTGACTTCGCTGATGCGTGAGGATGGCCTTGATTCCGACGAGTTCGACGAGCATTGCGATCATCTCATCGTGCGCGATAGCGCCAGCCTGAAAGTGGTCGGTACCTACCGCCTGCTCAGCGCTGCCCGCGCACGCAAACTGGGCCGCGTGTACTCGGAAGGCGAATTCGATCTGGGCCGCCTGAATCACCTGCGTGGCCGCATGGTGGAAGCTGGCCGCGCCTGCATCCATCCCGACTACCGCGGCGGCAGCGTGATCATGCTGCTGTGGTCCGGTCTGGCCGAATACATGCGGCGCGAGAATTGCGACTATCTGATCGGTTGCGCCAGCATCAGTCTGGCCGATGGCGGTCACAATGCCGTCGCCGTCTACCAGCAGCTGGCCGCCAGCTATATGGCGCCGTCGGAATACCGCGTGACGCCGCACCTGCCATTCCCGTTCTCCAAGCTGGAAGCCGCCCAGAAGCCGCAAGTGCCTGCGCTGCTGAAAGGCTATATGCGTTCGGGCGCATGGATCTGCGGCGAGCCGGCATGGGACCCTGATTTCGAAAGCGCCGACCTGTTCCTGCTGCTGCCGCTGGCCAATCTGGACAACCGCTATGCGCGCCACTATGGCGTGAATGACGTAGCCTGAGCCGCGCCAGACTGACGTAGTATGCCGCCCCGTGTAGAATAAGCCACAGGGCTTATCGAGCGGAGCGGCAATGAAGTTTGAAACAGAGGTAGACCAGACTGGCGCGCAGCTGCGCGCCGTGCGTCGTCATAGACTGGCGCAGGCGCCGCAGGCGCTGGATGACAGCGTGGCCGAAGAGGCGCCCGTGGCACTGGTCTTCAATGGTGTTTCCCATGCCGTGATGATGGCGACGCCGCGCCAGCTGGAAGCTTTCGCACTGGGCTTCGCGCTCACCGAAGGCCTGATCGGTCAGGCCGCCGATGTCTACGATATCGAACTCACTTCCCACGCTGGCAGCCACGAGGTCGCGCTCACCGTGGCCCAGCAAGCCTTCCATGAGCTGAAGCTGCAGCGCCGTTCGATGGCGGGGCGTAGCGGTTGTGGCGTGTGCGGTCTGGAGAGTCTGGAACAGATCGATCTGCATCCTGATCCGATCACCACGCCGCCGCTGCATGACGACGCGGCGCTGGTGGCCGCCGTGGCCAATGCCGTGGCGCAGTTCGGCCAGCACCAGCAGCTGATGCGTGCCTCTGGCGGCGTGCATGCTGCCGGCTGGTGCGACGTGGCCGGCAATGTACTGCAAGTGTGCGAGGATGTGGGGCGCCACAATGCGCTGGATAAGCTGATCGGCGTGCTGGCTGCAAACGGCGTGGATCTGCGGCGCGGTTTCGTGTTCATGTCCAGCCGCGCCAGCTATGAACTGGTGCGTAAAGTGGCGCGCATGCAGATCCCGTTACTGGCCACCATTTCGGCACCGAGTACGCTAGCCATCGATGTGGCCAGCCGCGCGGGCGTCAAACTGGTCAGCTTCTGCCGTCAGGACGCCTGCGTCGAATACACCTGAGTGCGGCGCGTTACTTGGTCTGTGCGGCTTATTCGGCCGACTCCTGTCGCAGCGAGCGTTGTAGCAGCACGGGGATGGATTTGGCAGTGGGCGTGCCGGCGCCGTCGGCCGTGCTATGCAGCGGCAGCAGGGCATTGGTTTCGGGGAAGTAGGCGCCCAGACAGCCGCGCGGAATAGCGTATTCCACCAGCAGGAAGCGTTCGGCACGACGTTCCACGCCATCTTCCCACACACTTTGCAGATCGACCCACTCGCCACGCTGGAAGCCCAGCATGGCCAGATCGTCACGGTGGATGAATAGCACGCGGCGCAGGCCGAACACACCGCGATAGCGGTCATCGAGGCCGTAGATGGTGGTGTTGTACTGATCGTGCGAACGGGCCGTCATCAGTACCATCAGGCGCTCGCCATGGATGGCGCGGGCGCGGTGGATGGGGGTATCCAGATCAAGCGGGTGCACCACAAACTGGGCTTTGCCGCTGGCCGTGCACCATTCGCGCTGGCGCGAAGCGACTTTCAGGTGGAAGCCGCCCGGCTGGGCCACCCGTGCATTGAAGTCATGGAAATCGTCGAACACTTGTGCGATAGCGTCGCGGATACGGGCGTAGTCGCTGGCATAGCCTAGCCAGTCCACTTTGCTACTGCCCAGCGTGGCATGGGCCAGCTGCGCCACGATCATGGTCTCCGACAGCAGTTCGCTCGACGCGGGTGTGTTCTGGCCATACGACAGGTGCACCATGCTCATCGAATCTTCCACCGTCACGCCTTGCGGCACGCCGTTCTGCAGATCGACTTCCGTGCGCCCCAGCGTAGGCAGCAGCAGGGCAGCCTTGCCATGTACCAGATGGCTGCGATTGAGTTTGGTGGCAATGTGCACGGTGAGGTCACAGGCGCGCAGGGCGGCCAAGGTCAGCGGCGTATCGGGCGTGGCCATGGCGAAGTTGCCGCCCAGTGCGATGAAGACTTTGACTTTACCGTCCAGCATGGCCTGTATGCTGTCCACCGTGTCGTAGCCGTGGCGCCGCGGCGGGGCAAAATCGAATACCTGCTGCAGGCGGTCGAGGAAGGCGGCCGCGGGCTTGTCTTCGATGCCCATGGTGCGGTCGCCCTGCACATTCGAGTGGCCGCGCACGGGGCACAGGCCGGCGCCACGCCGGCCGATATTCCCGCGCATCATCATCAGGTTGGACAGCAACTGGATGGTGGCCACGGCACCTTTGTGCTGGGTCAGACCCATGCCCCAGGTGCTGATCACATTCGCGCTGCGGCAGTAGATATCGGTCAGCTGGTCGATCTGCGCGCGCGGCACGCCTGATTCCTCCAGCAGCGCTGCCCATGACTGGTCGCGCAGATCCTGTGCAAACGCGGCGAAACCGCTGGTATGTTCGGCGATGAAGGCGTGGTCAAGCAGGCTGGCTGCGCCGCAAGCCTGCGCGGCATCATCGAGTTCCAGCAGGCGCTTGGCCACGCCTTTGATCAGGGCGAAATCGCCACCGAGGCGGGGCTGGATGAACAGCGAGCTGATGACAGTGCTGCCATTGCCCAGCATTTCGCTGGGGTGGGTGGGGCTGGTGAAGCGTTCCAGCCCCCGTTCGCGCAGGGGATTGATGGAGACGATGGTGGCGCCCCGTCTGGCGCAGGCGCGCAGTTCGCCCAGCATGCGCGGGTGGTTGGTGGCGGGATTCTGACCGAAGATGAAGAGCGCATCGGCGTGCTCGAAGTCGTCCAGCGTCACCGTGCCTTTACCCACGCCCACGGTGCCGGGCAGGCCGCGGCTGGTGGGTTCGTGGCATAGATTGGAGCAGTCGGGGAAGTTGTTGGTGCCATACATGCGCACGAACAGCTGGAAGAGAAAAGCGGCTTCGTTGGCGGTGCGGCCCGAGGTATAGAAAGTGGCCTGATCGGGATCGGGCAGGGCGCGCAAATGTTGCGCTACGATGGCAAAGGCGCGTTCCCAGCTAACGGGGCGGTAATGATCGCTGGCGCTATCGTATTCCATCGGCGCGGTCAGACGGCCATGCTGTTCCAGCTGGAAGTCGGTCTGCTGCAGTAGCGCGCTGACGCTATGCTGGGCGAAGAATTCGGCCCGTACACGCTTGCTGGTGGCTTCCGCCGCTACGGCTTTGACGCCGTTCTCGCAGAAGGCAAAGCTGGCACCGTTAGCCCGGTCTGGCCAGGCGCAGCCGGGGCAGTCGAAGCCACCGGGCTGGTTCTGGCTGAGTAGCGCGCGGCTGTGGCCGGCGCTGACTTTTTCGCGCACCAGATTGACGGCTACCTGTTTTACTGCCCCCCATCCTGCCGCAGCGTGCGGGTAAGGCTGTATGTGTCCGGGCGCTTTGTGCTTGGGCATCGGCGAGTTCCATAGTTTCCGTTGTGCGGAGTATAGAGCAGAATGCCGTGCTTGCGGCGCGCTACCGGCCGGTCGCTAGGGTTTGAGCAGATCGTCCATGGCCTTGCGCTGCTGCGCCAGGTAGGCCGGGCTGCGGCGCACGCGGCTGATGGTGTCCCACAGCTTTTCTACCAGCTGGGCATGGGCGTCGTAAAAGGCCGGCGAGAACACCAGATAGTAGTGTTCGTCGATGAATGGTATGGGCAGCATTTCGATCTTGCCGGCAAACTGGGGCAGCGTGAGTAACTGTGCGCCGTGGGTTTCCAGCGCGACGCTGAGATCGGAGCGGCCGGCCAGCATTTTCTGGAAATTGGCCTGCATGGAGCGGCCATTGGGGTCTATCGCTACGTTCAGCGCCTGCAGTCTTTCCCGTGGCATCACCATACCGAACGGCACCAGTACTGGCGTGCTCAGATGGCTGAAGCGCACGCCGTCCCACTCCACATTGCTGCCCACGCGGCGGAACACCATGCTGCGGCCGTTGATGATGGTGTGGCTGGTGTCGATCTCGCCATGCTGGAGCGGATAGCGGAATTCTACCGCCAGCGTGGGTATGTATGGTGAGGCGGGGAAGGCATCAGCGGCGCCCGTGCGCAGCATTTCGCGGCAGCGCGCCAGCGGTGCCGGCAGATAGACCAGCGTGATATCGAGTTCCTGCGCGGCCATGCGTACCAGCAGATCGGCAGTGCCCTGACCATCGGGGGTAATGTAGGGCAGGATTGCGCTGTCCGAGGTGCACAGTCGGAGCGTAATGGCATGTGCCGGCAGCAGCATGGTGCAGCCTAGCGTCAGGGCCAGAAGCGTTGCAAGCAGGCGGGAACGATACATAGGCTACTCCGCGTAGTGATATACACATTCTACCGTTGCCGTTGCGGGATTTGGTATATTGGCGCTTCCCGCCACTTAGACAGTCGCTTTTATGCCCACGCTCGATCCTCGCGTAGATGCCTATATCGCCCAGGCGGCGCCGTTCGCCCAGGCCATTTTGACCCACCTGCGTGCAGTGGTGCACCAGACCTGTCCCGCAGTGGAAGAAACCATGAAGTGGAGTTTCCCGCACTTTATGTACAAGGGCATGTTGTGCAGCATGGCCGCATTCAAGGCGCACTGCGCGCTGAATTTCTGGAAGGCCGAGCTGCTGATGGGCGACGCGGCCCAGCGCGACGCCATGGGCCAGTTCGGCCGCATCACGGCGCTGGAGGATCTGCCGCCTGTGGCGCAATTGCAGTCCTATCTGCAGCAGGCGATGCAGCTTAACGATGACGGCGTGGCACAGCCGCGCGCCCGCACGCCGCGCAGCACTAGCGTGACACTGCCGGATGATCTGCGCGAGGCGCTAGCGCAGCAGGCAGCCGCACAGCAGCATTTTGCCGCCTTCAGTCCCAGCAAGCAGCGCGATTACATCGAGTGGCTGGAGGAGGCCAAGACGGAGACTACCCGTACGCGCAGGCGCGAACAGGCCGTGGCGTGGATAGCCGAAGGCAAAGCACGTAACTGGAAATACGAAAAATAAGCGAGGAAGCTGGCGCAGCGTTGCTAGTGCGGGGAGCGGTGTCGTTCAGCAGGGTTTGGGCTGTACGCGGTTATTTCTGAGGGCGCCGGTTGGCGCATGCCGGCGCCTGGCATGGCACTAGCGGTCGGGCTGCTCAATGCATCGAGGCAGTCGATAGTTCTTTCAGTTCCCGTATGCTGATGTCCGACTTTTCATGCATACGCAGCAAAATGGTCGCGCCTACGGTGAGTTTGCGATGACGAATTTTGCTGATAATCGGAGGTTGTACCTCCAAAACTCGGCAGAGTTCTGCGTCGTTTTTCAGGTTCATCTTTTCGATCAAAGTGTCAAGCAGCTTGTTCGGGACGAAACTGGATGGTTCCAGAGCCCGAGCACGATTCATGGCTTCGATCAGTTCCAGCTTTTTTTGCCGTACGTTCATGATTGCTCCTCCTTTGCTCAAAACGTAAATCAAAGATGACGTTTCCTGGCAGGGCTAGCGCCCACACTCTTATCGGAATGCGGAGCGCTACTCAACATTCTTGATAACCATGCAAGTTAGGTAAATCATACTACGACGCTACGTTTTGACAAATGAATTAGCTTGTTTTTTGGTCAAACAGCTTGACGTTTGTTGTTTCTTGTATGCCAATCTTTGATAAATGAAGGACTTTGTCGCTCATTGCTGCAGCAGAAGTGGCGTGCGTCACCATGATGGCGCAGGCACCGCTGGCTTTGATCTCGCGCACCAGCAGTTCGAGGATGCTGTGTGCCGTGTCGGGATCGAGATTGCCGGTAGGTTCATCGGCCAGCACCAGCGCGGGACGGTGTACCAGCGCGCGGGCGATGGCAACGCGCTGCATTTCGCCACCCGATAACTGGTGCGGGAAATCGTGATCGCGTCCGCCCAGTCCCACCGCGGCCAGCATTTCGCTGGCGCGTGCCGTGGGCAGGCCGTTAAGCAGCAGTGGCAGGGCCACATTCTGCGCCAGCGTCAGGTGGGGCAGTACATGGAAGGCCTGAAAAATGAAGCCCATGCGCTGGCGCCGCAGACGGGTGGCCGCATCGTCATCGAGGCTGGCCAGCGCCACACCATCGACCATGATGGCATCGGCAGGGCAGCTGGCATCGGGCGTATCGAGGCCGGCGATCAGGTTCAGCAGGGTGGATTTACCGACTCCCGAATCACCCATGATGGCGACGAATTCGCCGGCCTTGAAATGCCAGTTCACATCGTTCAGCACCGTGCGGCCATTGCCGTAGGTTTTACTTAGGTGACGCAGTTCTAGCATGGGGTGTTCCATCAGCGGGTGAGGGCGCGGCGCAGAGCAAAGCTGATGCCATCGACCATGGCTACCAGCAGCAGCATGGCGAGTATCACCGTGGCTGCCGACTGCATCTGGAATAGCGACAGGTGGTATTTCAGCATCTGGCCCAGACCGCCGGCACCCACGACGCCGAGGATGGCGGCAGCGCGGATATTGTTCTCCCAGCGGTACAGCGTGTAGGACAGCATCTGCGGCAGGGTCTGTGGCAGGGTAGCGTAGAAGAAGGCTGCCGTGGCGCTGGCGCCGTTGGTGCGCAGGGTCTGCTCCGGCAGGGGCGCAGCATTTTCCAGCGCGTCGGCAAACAGCCGGCCCAGCACACCGGCCGTGTGGGCGGCCAGTGCCAGCGTGCCGCCGAATGGGCCCAGACCAGCGGCGATCAGCAAAATGGCCGCCCATACCAGTTCCGGTATCGAGCGCAGCACGTTGAGCAGGCTGCGCATGGCCACCCGCGCCGTGCCGCCCATGCGGCCGGAGGCGGGCAGCGAAAATAGCAGCGCGGCCGCCACGGCTAGCAAAGTGCCCAGTGCCGACATGGCCATGGTTTCGATGGCAGCCCAGCCGGTCTTGATCAGGAACGGCGTGGCCAGTTCCGGCGGGGCGAAGCCGGCCAGTAGTTCCAGCACGCTGCGCACAGCATCGAGGGTAAAGAATTCGCGCCACTTGAGCGGCAGCGTTGCAAAACTGGCGACGATGAGCAGCAGTACCAGCAGCATCAGGCTGATCACGGTCCAGTCGCGTGCTGGCGGCGAGGGCAGGCGGGGCTTCATCCTAGTCGGCGGCGTAAGGTTTTGGAGAACAGGTCGGCCAGTGCTACCAGTGCCACGAACACCAGTAGCATGGAACTGACTTCGGCACCGGCCAGCATTTTCATCGATTCATCCATGCGCTGGCCCAGCCCACCGGCGCCGACGAAACCCATGACGACCGAGCCGCGAATTGCGCACTCCCAGCGGTACACAGTGTAGGACATCAGTTCGGCCGCCGCTTCCGGCAGGGCGCCATACAGCAGCGCAGCCAGCCGCCCGCTGCCATTGGCCAGCAGGGCATTGCTGGCGCGCGCGTCGGACGATTCGAGTATCTCTGCATACACCTTGCCCAGCATGCCGCAGTAGGTGAGGGCAATCGCCAGCACGCCGGCTGTGGGGCCGAGGCCGATGATGCGCACGAATAGCAGCGCCCATACCAGTTCCGGCACGCTGCGCAGCACCACCATTTTCCAGCGCACCAGCTGGCGTATGGCGCGCGCCAGCGGTTGCATGCGTCCCGTGCCCAGCCGCGAAATCGACAGCTGTTCGTTGATGATCAGGGTGGCAGGGATGGCGCCGATCAGCGCGAGGGTCAGGCCGGCGGTGGCGATGGCCACGGTCTGCCAGGTCTGCTCGGCCAGCATCAGGAGGAATTCGCTACCGTGTGCCGGCACCAGAAAATCGGCCAGGAAACGGCCGGTGGCGCTCAGGCTCTGCCAGTCCAGCAGCAGCCATGGTTTGAACTCCGTTACCACCAGCATGGGCCACAGCAGGATCAGCGCCACGGCGCTGGCGGCGAGGCGGCCGCGCCATGCAGGATCGGGGTGGGTGCTGGTCAGCGTGGAGGTCATCGGGCGGAGCGGGCAGTCGGTCTGTGGAGCAGCCGCTATGATAGCAAAGATAGCAGTACCACAGCAGCTCATGCTGTCGCCCGGCTATGCCCCGCCCCCCCGCCCGCTACAGGGCTTTCAGGAAGGCTGCCAGATCGGCCGCTTCCTGCGCCGTGTAGCCGATATTGAAGCGGGTGTCGTAGAACTGCACCAGTTGTTCGATGGTCGCGGCCGAGCCGTCGTGGAAATACGGCGAGCGCGATTCCAGTCCGCGCAGGCTGGGCACTTTGAAACGGCCGATGTCCTTCCATTTACCACTGAGCATGGCGGCGCCCGGATCGCTCACGCTGATAGTTTCGCCGCTGGCGTTATTGCGCAGGGTGTACAGGGGCAGATCGGCGCTACGCCGGCTGGCCGCCGCTACGCCCGTATTGAACATGCGTGGCACGGATTGCGAACCTATGCCCGGTGCATCGTGGCAGCTGGTGCAACTGCCCCGGGTCAGCGGACGGCGCAGCTCGTCGTTGAAGCCGGCCACGCCGGTAATGGCAAAGCCCTTGTTGTTGAAAATCTGTTCGCCGCGGGCGATGGCGGCGCGCGCCACATCGGTAGGCGTGGCGGGCACGGGCGGGCGGCCGCGCTGGGCCGGTGCCTGCGGCCGGTCCAGATTGCGCCATGCGCCGAACAGGCTGATGACATCGCGGTTGAAGGGCGTGCCGGTCTGGTAGTCGCCCGCGTCGAGATCGTTGATGCCGAAATAGTAGGCCGTCTGCGACAGTGGCAGCGGGCCGCCGAAGGCGCCGGCGCTATTCAGGCTGCCCGCAGTGCTGGAACTGATCTGGGCGGTGAACAGGGTGCGTTCGAAATCGACGATGGCGCGCTGCTGGGCGGCACTCAGATCGCTGGCGGCTTCGGCGTGGCCCCGTACGGCGTCATTGGCCTGATGCAGCAGACTGTTATCGATGCTGTCGAAGCATAGCGCCGGCCGCACATTGCGCAGGCAGTTTGCGCCGCTGCTGGCGCTGGCAGTTTCGCGGCTATCCCACATTACGCTGCTGAGGAATTTCAGATTGGTGGTGGGCAGCGGGCGGCGGAACAGCGACAGTTCACGCGCGCTGGCGTAATGGTAGGGGTCATCCACGCTGCTCAGGGTGAATTCGGCTGCGGCGGGCAGGGGCAGGCCCACCCGTATCAGCCCCTTGCCCAGCAGCAGAGCGTAGGCCAGCCGCTTCTGTTCCAGTGTGCCGGTGGGCGCCAGTGGCGAAACGGCACCATCGACGCTGCGGAAGACGGGATCTAGGCCGGCGCTGCTATTGAAGCGGGCGGCCAGCTTGTCCGGTCCTATGCTCCAGCCATTATCGGGCTGGTGGCAGCTGGCGCAGCTGCGCCCGTTGCCCATGGCCAGAAAGAAGGGATTGGCCGTATCGATGCTGCCCGTGCTGCTCAGCGTGAGTGCACTGCCGGCAGCGTTGCTGACCGGCTGCAGGGGATCGGGCGCCACGGCCAGCACGCTGACGGGCGAGGTGGCGCCTTGCACCACGCGCGCGCTGGCGCCTTGCACTACCCGTGTCTCGGCGCTGCTGCTGGCCGTGTCAGTGCCGCCGCCACCACAGCCGCCCAGCAGGGTGGTGGCGAACATGGTCATGGCCAGAGGTGCCGGAGCGAGGTAACGAAGTTGGCGCATGGTAGTCTCCCTGAGTGTGCTGTTGATGACGCCAGCTTGGCGGGCAAATGTGCAGGAAAAATGCAGAATGCAATTTCTGTTGCTCAAAAACAGCAATTCGCTGGCGCCCGCCGGCCGTCCACATGTCGTTCACATTTGGTGCACATTCGGCAGGTATGATGAGAACCGGTGCAATAGCAATCACAGGAAGCTCATGCTCAACCGTTGGCGTTTGACGATCGCTCGCAAACTGGCGCTGGCCATTACGGCCATTGTGCTGCTGTGTCTGGGCACCATGGCATGGGTCACCAATCTGAGCCTGCAGCGGGGCTTTGTTTCCTACCTGAACCAGTTGCAGACACAGGATATGGACCAGCTGCGGGTATTGCTGGAGCAGCACTACCGGCGTGAAGGGGATTTCGAATGGCTGCGCGGCCGGCCCCGCGTGCTGGGCGATCTGCTGGCGGAAATGCAGCCGCAACTGCAGGCCGATGGCGCTGGCGACCGGCCTCACCGTCGCCGCCATGAAGGGCGCCACCGTCCGCCGCGCGAAGAGGAACCGTCCGGCGATGGCCGTCCGGCGCCGCCACCGCGGCCGCGTGCCGATCCGCCGCCCAACCGGCACGATCCGGTGGGCTTCCTGTCGCGCATATCCATTGTCGATGCAGCTGGCCGTACGCTGATCGGTCCGGCCGATTTCCCGCCCGGGATAGAACGCGAGATCAAGGTGGACGGGCAGGTGGTTGGTCGCATGCGGCTGCTGCCGCTGCGTCAGGCCAGCGGCTCCGATGCCAGTGCGGCACTGTTCCTGAGCGACCAGTTGCGCAACATCGTGCTGCTGGCCTGTGCTTTACTCGGGCTGGCCGTACTGGCCGCGATCTGGCTGGCGCGCCACTTGCTGCGCCCCGTGGCGGCGCTGCGCGATGTGACGGCGCAGCTGGCGCGCGGTGAATTCTCGGCCCGTGCACCGCTGCTGTCGCGCGACGAACTGGCTGAACTGGCGCTGCATGTGAACGCCATGGCAGAAGCTTTGCAGGCGAGCGAACAGCAGCGCCGCCAGCAGCTGGCCGATGTGTCGCACGAACTGCGCACGCCGCTGTCGGTGATACGGGGCGAAATCGAGGCGCTGCAGGATGGTATCCGTCAGGCCGATGCGCAGGCGCTGGCCTCGCTGCACGCGGAAGTGCTGCGCCTGAACCAGCTGGTAGACGATCTGCACCAGCTCACCATGGCCGATGCGGGCGATCTGCAGTACGACTGGCAGGTGCTGGAGCTGGCGCCTTTGCTGCTGCCCTTGCTGATGCGCTATCAGGTGCGGGCGCGCGAGCACGGGCTGGACCTGAGCTGGCAGCTGACGTCCCAGCCGCAGCCCTTGTGCGTGCGCGCCGATGCGGGCCGTCTGACGCAGGTGCTGATCAATCTGCTGGAAAACAGTCTGCGCTATACCGATAGCGGCGGGCAGATCGTGCTGACCCTGCATGCTCTGGCGGGACAGGCGGAAATTACGCTGGAAGATACGGCGCCCGGTGTGCCGGCCGGCGCGCATGGCCAGTTGTTCGAGCGGCTATATCGGGTCGATGCGGCGCGTACGCGCGAGCGCGGCGGCAGCGGGCTGGGACTGGCCATCTGCCGCGCGCTGGTACAGGCGCATGGCGGCACGATCAGTGCAAGTGCGTCGGTACTGGGGGGTGTGCGCATGCAGTTACGCCTGCCGCTGCATACCGCGGGCATTCACTAGAAAATGAAAGCGACGATGGAACCGCAGCGTCACATACTGATTGTGGAAGATGACAGCAAGATTGCAGCCCTGCTCAACGACTATTTCGTGGCAGCGGGCTACCGCTGCAGCCATGTGGCCGATGGTCTGAGTGCGCTGGCGCAGGTGCGTAACGGTGGGGTGGATCTGATGCTGCTCGATCTGATGCTGCCGCAAATGGATGGCATCAGCGTATGCCGCGCGGTGCGCGAATTTTCCGATCTGCCCATCATCATGCTGACCGCCAGGGTAACGGAAATCGATCGGCTGCTCGGGCTGGAGACAGGCGCCGACGATTATGTGTGCAAGCCCTTCAGCCCGCGTGAGGTGGTGGCGCGGGCGCGCGTGCATCTGCGCCGCAGCGGGGCAGTGACAGTATCCGCAGCGGCACCGTCCAGCGTTGCCAGCACAGTTGTCGGTGCTAATGGGCACGTGGCCAGCCTGCAAGCGGCCAGTGCGGCGGCGCGACTGGTGGTGCAGCGCGAGCAGATGCGCATTATGCTGGACGGTCAGGCGCTGGTGCTCACGCCGGTGGAGTTCCGCCTGCTGGCGGAACTGATCGCCCACCCCCAGCGGGTGTATTCGCGCCAGCAGCTGCTTGACCTATCACACGAAGACCAGCGCGACACCAGTGACCGCACGGTAGATTCACATATCCGTAATCTGCGTCGCAAACTGGGCGAACATGCCGAATGCCTGCAATCTGTTTACGGTGTGGGCTACCGCTACGAGGCGGAGCGCTGAAGCGCCCGCCGGATTACAGGCAGGCGCCGGCGCCGGGAATGACGGCCAGCGGGTCGATCACAGGCACTGGCGGCACCACTGCATCGGGCACTTCGCCCTGGTACAGCGTGGCGATCATGGCTGGTGTAACCTGTTCGCGCGGCAGATCGAACGCTATACGGCCATTGCGTAGCGCGATGATGCGGGGGAAGTGGGCCAGTGCCAGTTCCACCTGATGCAGGCTGCAGATCAGGGTGGCGTTGCGCTGGTGTGCTTCCTCGCGCAGGGTGTTCAGCGTGAGGCTGGACAGCGCCGGATCGAGTGCCGATAGCGGTTCGTCCACCAGCAGCGCCTGTGCCGGCGACAGCAGCAGCCGCGCCAGTGCGCAGCGCTGGCGTTCGCCGCCGGACAGACGGTCTACCCGCGAGTACAGCTTGTCGCCCAGATTGAAGCGCGACAGCGCCTGCCATGCCGCCTCGGGATCGGCCGGTTTGAATAGCGAGGCCAGTGCACGCCACAAGCTCCACTGCGGCAGGTTGGCGGCCAGCACCGCCGTCACCACGCGCTGGCGCGGTGGTAGCGGCGGTGTTTGCGGTGCCAGAAACAGCTTGGCGCGCAGGCGGTGGCGTTCGCCATGCGATAGCTGCCATGGTGATACGCCGAAGGCCTGCATGCTGCCGCTGGCCGGTTGCTGGGCCAGTGCCAGCGTGGCCAGCAGGGTAGTCTTGCCGGCGCCCGAAGGGCCGATCAGGGCGATCTGCTCGCCCTGCGCAACACTCAGGTTCAGGCTATGCAGCGCGGCCTGCTGCGCTGCGCCGGGATGGCGCACCGTCAGTTCCTGCAGTTGATAAGTCAGCATCATCTACTTCTTCAGCAATTACTTCTTCAGCAGACCGGCATTCTGGGCAGCGGCTTCGATGGCGCCGTAGTTTTCTGCCTTGGTAGGAATGAACTTGGAAGCACGCTGCAGATCCATGATGACCTTGTCCTGTGGGTTTTTCGGATCCAGTGCGAGGAAGGCGTCGGTCAGCTTTTTCTTCAGATCGGCGTTCATGTCGCTACGTACGCTCCAGTTGTAATCGTAGTAGCCGGGGGTGGTGTAGAACACCCGCACCACGGCCGGATCAACCTTCTTCTCGCCCACCAGCTTTTCCCACACGGAGATATTCAGTGCACCAGCGTCGACCTTGCCGCCCGCAACGGCGGCCACGGTGGCGTCATGCGCGCCGGAGAAGGCGATGCGTTTCAGATCGGTGTCCGGATTGATTTTGGCGGCCAGCAGGAAGGAGCGCGGCATCAGGTGGCCCGAAGTCGACGACTCGGAACCGAAGCTCAGGGTGCGGCCTTTCAGGTCTTCCAGCTTGCTGATGTCCTTGTTGGTGGTGATGAACACGGAGCGGAATTTTTCATCTTCGGCACGCTGCACCAGCGGGGTAATCTGGTTCTTGCTGCGGTCTTTGGCCTGTACGAAGGTGAAGCCGCCGAACCAGACCATGTCCACTTTCTTGTTGATCAGGGCTTCCACCGAAGCGGCGTAGTCGGTCACGGGGGTGAATTCCACCTTCATGCCGATTTTCTTCTCCAGATATTCGCCCAGTGGCTTGAACTTGCGCTGCAATTCGGTCGGTGCTTCGTCAGGGATGGCCGACACACGGAAGACGTGATCGGCCGACTGGGCCTGAGCAAAGGCGGTAGCGGCCAGCAGCGAGGCGGCGAACAGGGATTTGAGCGTGTTCATAGGGGAAAACTTCATGGCGGTGACCTTATCCTTGTGGTGGTTGATTGATGGTCTGGGTGAGACGCCGCACTGTCATACTGGCGTCACACGGGAAAATACGACTTCAGCTATCATAGCAAACATCCGCAGCCGGGATCATCACCTTGAAAGGGTTAGTAATGATGCAGATGACGGAAAGTTGCAGCACCCGGCCACTGGCTCCCATCGCCAGCAGCGGCATGGAAGCGGAGCCTTGCGGCGAAGCGCCACTAGCACATGGCAACCCTGCCGTACTGGCCGAAATTGGCGCCGGTCTGCTGGCACGCCGGCCCCATATCTCGCCCAAATACCTGTATGACACGCTCGGTTCGCGCCTGTTCGAAGCCATCTGCGAGCTCGATGAATACTATCCCACCCGTACCGAGGCGGCGATTTTTGCACAGCACGGCGAAGCGATTGCTGCCTGCGTGGGGCAGGGCGTCAGTCTGATTGATCTGGGCGCCGGCAATTGCGCCAAGGCGGCCAGTCTGTTCCCGCTATTGCAACCGCAGCAGTATGTGCCGCTGGATATCTCGGTCGATTTTCTGAGCGCGGCCGTGGCCGGATTGCAGCAGCGCTTTCCTGCCATCGCCATGACGCCGCTGGGGGTGGATTTTTCCGCCGGTTTTCAGCTTCCCGAACACGTGCATCCGCAGCGGCGGGTGTTCTTCTATCCCGGCTCCTCGATTGGTAACTTCTCGCCGCCGCAGGCGGTGGCACTGCTGCGTAATCTGCGCGACAACCTCGGGGCCGATGGCGGTTTGCTGATCGGTATCGATCTGGTCAAGCAGAGCAGCGTGCTCGATGCTGCCTATAACGATGCGCTGGGCGTGACGGCCGCCTTCAATCTTAACCTGCTGCGCCATGTGAACCGGCTGGCCGGTGCCAACTTCGAACTGCGCCAGTGGCAGCATTGCGCCTACTTCGACGAGGCGGCCAGCCGCATCGAAATGCACCTGCAGGCGCAGTGCGACGTCAGCGTACGCTGGCAGGGCGGTGAGCGGCAGTTCGCCCGTGGTGAACGCATTCACACGGAAGACAGCTACAAGTACACCCGCAGCGGCTTCCGCCAGTTACTCGGCAGTGCAGGCTTCGAAGAAGTGCAGTGCTGGACTGATACGTCCTGCTGGTTTGCCGTGCTGTATGCGCGGGCGGTGAACCGGTGAGCGCCCTGCAGCAGCAATACCGGCAGGTGCGGCGCCATACGCTGGCGCTGGCCGAACCTTTGTCCGACGAGGATTGCAGCGCCCAGTCGATGACGGATGCCAGCCCCGTGAAATGGCATCTGGCGCACACCACGTGGTTTTTCGAGACCTTTATTCTGGAACGCATGGAGCGCAATTTCACGCCTTTCCATGCGGCCTTCCGCGTACTGTTCAATTCCTACTACAACGGCATAGGCGAGAAGCACCCGCGTGCCCAGCGCGGCCTGCTGACACGGCCCTCCATGGCCGAAGTACGTGCCTACCGCAGCAACGTGGATGAGCGTATGTTGCGCCTGCTGGCTGAGAGCAGCGATGCTGATGGCGCGGCACAGCGGGAACAACTGGCCACGCTGGCTAGCCTGGTAACGCTGGGACTGCAGCATGAACAGCAGCATCAGGAGTTGCTGCTGACAGATGTGAAGCATCTGCTGGCACAGAACCCGCTGCTGCCTGCCTATCTGGCGCAGCCTGTGTCGCCCGCGCAGGCCGCCACGGCGCAACAATGGCTGCCGTTTGACGGCGGACTCTGCGAGATCGGCTATGCAGGGACTGGCTTCTGCTTCGATAACGAACTGCCACGCCACCGCCAGTATCTGGCACCGTTTGAACTGGCTGCACGGCTGGTGACGAATGGCGAATATCTGGCCTTCATCGATGCGGGCGGCTACCGCAACGCCAGCCTGTGGCTGGCCGAGGGCTGGGACTGGGTACGTAGCCAGCAACTGGCGGCACCGATCTACTGGCGGCAGGATAGTGCAGGGCAGTGGCACGAATTCACGCTGTCTGGCGAACAGCCGCTCGATCTGGCGCGGCCAGCCTGCCACCTGTCGCTGTTTGAAGCCGATGCCTATGCGCGCTGGGCCGATGCACGTCTGCCCACGGAGGCCGAATGGGAATGTGCCGCGCAGAATGCTGCGCAAAATGTTGCGCCGAGTGCTGCGCAGCAGAGCGGCGCTGGATTACAGCAGATGTTCGAACATGGCTGGCAGTGGACCAGCAGCAGCTATGCTGCCTATCCCGGATTCCGCGCGGCGGCTGGTGCACTGGGTGAATACAATGGCAAATTCATGCTGAACCAGTATGTGCTGCGCGGTTCTTCCAGCGCCACGCCGGCCGGACACGCGCGCAGCAGCTATCGCAACTTTTTCCCCGCTGGCGCCCGCTGGCAATTCACCGCGCTGCGACTGGCGCGCGACGCTGCGCGCTAATTGTGTAAGCCCGCAGGCGCGCCAGCCTAGGCTGCTGGCACGGCGGGTTTAGCCGGCAATACGGAACTGGCTGACCATCTGGCTCAGTTCATCGGCCTGATCCTGCATGGCCGCTGCTGCAGCAGCAGCCTGTTCGACCAGTGCCGCGTTCTGCTGGGTCACTTCATCCATCTGGCTGATGGCAATGTTGATCTGCTCGATGCCGCCTAGTTGCTCGGTATCGGCACGGGTGATATCGCCCACGATGGAGGTGACGCGGCGTATGCTTTCCTGCACCTCGTCCATGGTACTGCCAGCCAGTTCCACCTGCTTGGCGCCGGCCGAGACTTTGTCCACCGAGTCGTCGATGAGCTCTTTGATCTCTTTGGCCGCTGCCGCCGAGCGCTGGGCCAGATTGCGCACTTCCGTCGCCACCACGGCAAAGCCGCGCCCCTGTTCGCCCGCGCGTGCCGCTTCGACGGCGGCGTTCAGCGCCAGAATATTGGTCTGGAAGGCGATGCCGTCGATCACCGCGATGATGTCGACGATTTTGCGCGAGGAGTCATTGATGGAGTTCATCGTGCCCACGACCTGACCCACCACTTCGCCGCCACGGCGTGCCACTTCATTGGCGGCGCGCGCCAGTTCATTGGCTTCGATGGCATGGCCGGCGTTGTTCTTGACGGTGCTGGTCAGCTCTTCCATCGAGGCGGCGGTTTCTTCCAGCGAACTGGCCTGTTCTTCCGTGCGCGAGGACAGATCCATATTGCCGCTGGCGATTTCGCTCGAGGCGGTGCGGATCGCCATCGTGCCGCCGCGTACCCTTCCCACGATGTCGGACAGATTGTCTGTCATCTGGCGCAGCGCCGTCAGCAGCTGACCCATTTCATCGGTATGCTCATGGCTGATGCGGCAGGTCAGATCGCCTTTGGCGACGGCTTCTGCGGCGGCCACGGCCACAGCGATCGGCGCCGTGATTGACTGGGTCACGCGCCATGCGGCAAAGGCGCCGAAAGCCAGCGCGGCCAGCCCCACCCAGATCATCAGCTGGGTGGCTACTTTGATGTTGTGCTCGATGTTGGCGCCGTGTTCGGTTACCAGCGCGCGCTGCAGGTCATTCAGTTTGCGGACGGATTCCTGCAGGGTAGACAGTTTGGGCATCATGTCGTTACGCAGGGCGGCCTGCGCTTCGTCGCGCTGGCCGGCACCCAGCAGTTTGCCTACCTGCGTGAACGACACCACATAGGCTTTGCGCTGTTCGCGGATATCGCGCAGCAGCGCCTTGCCTTCTTCGCGGTAGACCAGTTTGTCCAGCGTTTCCAGTGCGGCCGTAATAGCTTTCTTGTTGCTATCGATTTCCTTGTAGATGGCGGCGACTCTGCCCGCATCGTCGGTAGTGAACAGTTCCAGTGTGAGCGCGGAATTGGCCCGCGTGGTGCTGCTGACCAGTGCTGCCGCATCGGCCTTGACCCAGTCCTGATCGATGATGGCGCTGCTCAGTGTGCCGATGCCGTTAAGCCGTTGCAGGCTGACGCCGATCACGATGGCCATGAGTAGTAGTACGGCACCAAAGGCAGCGCCCAGACGCGCGCCGATTTTCAGGTTGGAGATGAACATGATCGCATTTCCTAGGCGGGTGGATTTAGATCGAGTATATCCACATTGTTAGAATGGAGAATTTAGGATGTTGCAACACAACAACGAAAAGGCCCCGTATTTCTACGCGGCCTTTCATTATTTATTTACTATTAAATAAATGCTATCAAACAGGTGCGGTTGTCTTGCTTTCCGGCATCGTTTCGCTGCGTTTCAGCTGGCGGTTGACGGCGCTCAGCACCGCTTTGAATGACGCCGTGACGATATTGCTGTCGATCGCTGCGCCGAACAGGGTAGGCCCGTTGGCCAGACGCAGTTCCACGTAGCAGGCCGCTTTGGCATTGGCACCCGAACCGATCGAATGCTCGTGGTAGTCCATCAGTTTGATGTCCAGTCCCAGTGCATTGACGAAGGCATCGATCGGGCCGTTGCCGCCGCCTTGCAGCGCCAGTGGCGCATGCTGATGCAGCAGGGCGATATCGATCTGCACTGGCTCGTCGCTGGTGGTGTCTTCGGTCAGTTTGTGGGCGCTGTAGGCATACGGCGTGACAGGCTCGAAGTATTCTTTGCTGAAGATGTCGTATATGCCTTGCGCGGTGATCTCCAGACCGGTGGCATCGGCCACAGCCTGCACGGCGCGGCTAAATTCGATCTGCAGACGGCGTGGCAGCACCAAGCCGTAATCCTGTTCGAGCAGATAGGCCATGCCGCCTTTGCCGGACTGGCTGTTGACGCGAATTACGGCGTCATAGCTGCGGCCCAGATCCTGCGGGTCGATCGGCAGATAGGGGATTTCCCACAGCGCGCCTTCCTGCTGCTGGGCGAAGCCTTTCTTGATGGCGTCCTGATGCGAGCCGGAGAAGGCGGTGAATACCAGATCGCCCACATACGGATGGCGCGGATGCACAGGCAGCTGGTTGCACTCTTCCACCACCTTGCGCACTTCGTCGATGTCGGAGAAGTCCAGCCCCGGATGCACGCCCTGGGTGTACAGATTGAGCGCCAGCGTGACCAGATCGACGTTGCCGGTGCGCTCGCCGTTACCGAACAAGCAGCCTTCCACGCGGTCGGCGCCAGCCATCACAGCCAGTTCTGCCGAGGCCACGGCAGTGCCGCGGTCATTGTGCGGGTGCACGCTGATGATCAGCGAATCACGTCGCGCCAGCTTGCGCGACATCCATTCGATCTGGTCGGCGTACACATTCGGCGTGCTGCATTCCACCGTTGATGGCAGGTTGATGATCATTTTTTTCGACGGCGTCGGTTCCCAGATGGCCGTGACGGCGTCGCAGATGTGCTTGGAGAAGTCCAGTTCCGTAGTGGAGAACGACTCCGGCGTATATTCGAAGCCCCAGTCGGTCTGCGGGTGCTGCTTGACCAGTTCCTTGACCAGTTTGGTGCCGGTGGTGGCGATATTGGTGATCTGTTCGCGCGACATGCCGAACACCACTTTGCGGAATACTGGCGCCACCGAGTTATACAGGTGGACGATGGCGCGCTTGGCGCCCGCCGCCGATTCCACTGTGCGGCGGATCAGTTCTTCGCGCGACTGGGTCAGCACGATGATGGTCACGTCGTCGGGAATGCGGTTTTCCTCGATCAGCATGCGCACGAAGTCGAAATCGGTTTGCGACGCGGACGGGAAGCCCACTTCGATTTCCTTCAGGCCGATTTTTACCAGCAGTTCGAAGAAACGCAGCTTTTTCTCGGTGCTCATAGGCTCGATCAGCGCCTGATTGCCATCACGCAGATCGGTGCTCATCCAGATCGGTGGACGGCTGATGATCTGGTTAGGCCACTGGCGATCGGTCAGTTGAACGGCGGGGAAGGCGCGGTATTTCGCTGCCGGATTTTGCAACATCATGGGGTGCTCCTGAGTCTTGAAAAAGAAAAGTGCTGGATGCCGGCCTAGGCTGGCGCTCTGCTGTGGCAACTGGCTGCCGGGCGGCCACGGGACACTAGGCCAGGCAACCGATCGGTAGCATTAGCAGTAGCGGCAGAGCGCATGCGTGCACAGGCAGCGCGCGATAAGCCGCGGTGCAGGCGCTGGTGCAAACGCTGGTGCTAACTTGAGCATGGGTAGCCGGGTGGAACATCGGTGCAAACTTTCCTGGGTTTTTGAAGACTGGAGGGGCTTGTGGCCGCCGCCGGGGGTACAGCTGGAACGCGATTTAGGCGCGTGCTAGTAGACGCGCTGCTAGCGATAGGGCGCTGGCAGGCGATAGCAGGAAAGCGGATAGTTGCAGATGCGAGGTCATGGCCTTAAATGTACGAGAAAGCCGGCGCAAGTGTCAAGCAAAATTGCTTGAAGGATCACGGGAGTCTGGTATCGTGAGGTTTTTTTGCCGGATACTGCCATGTTGATCTTCCGCCAGCTGTACGATGCCGCGTCCTCCACCTACACCTATCTTCTGGGCGACCGCGCCAGTGGCGAGGCGCTACTGATCGATCCCGTCTACGAGCAGGTGCCGCGCGATCTGGCCTTGCTGGAAGAACTGGGCTTGCGGCTGGTGGCCACACTCGATACCCACGTCCATGCCGACCATGTGACGGGTGCATGGCGTTTGAGCCAGCGCTGCGGTAGCCGCATTGCGGTGGCAGCGGTGGCCGGTGCGCAGGGTGTGCAGCGCGCGCTCAAGCACATGGATACGGTGAGCTTCGGCAGCCGTCACGTGGCCGTGCGCGCCACGCCGGGCCACACCAATGGCTGCCTGACGTTTGTGCTGGATGACCAGACCATGGCCTTTACGGGAGATTGTCTGCTGATCCGTGGCTGCGGCCGCACCGACTTCCAGCAGGGCAGTCCGCGCCATCTGTTTGCTTCCGTGCGTGGACAGATTCTGACCCTGCCCGATGACTGTCTGCTGTATCCGGGCCACGATTACCGCGGCATTACCGTGACCACCGTGGCGGAGGAGCGTCGCTACAATCCGCGTCTGGGCGGCGATGTGGATGTGGGCGATTTCACCGGCTATATGGACAACCTGCACCTGCCTCATCCCAAGCAGATGGCGGTGGCGGTGCCGGCCAATCTGCGCTGCGGCCAGCCGGAAGGCGCGGCGCCACCCATGGATAATCCGGACTGGGCGCCGCTGACACTGCGCTTTAGCGGGGTGTGGGAAATCGAGCCTATGGCCTTGCTGGAACTGGGTGATCGCGTACAGATCGTCGATGTGCGCGAGCAGGCCGAGTTCATCGATCAGCTAGGCCATTTGCAGGGCGCCAAGCTGGTGCCGCTGTCGCAACTGACGGAGCGGGTGGATGAATTCGAGCGCGAGCGTCCGCTGGTGGTGGTGTGCCGCTCCGGCGTGCGCTCGGCGCAGGCCAGCGTGCTGCTGACCAAGGCCGGCTTCACGCAGGTGGCCAATCTGGCGGGCGGCATGCTGCGCTGGCGCGGCGAAGCGCTGCCGGTGGAGAGCGCCTCAGAATAGTCCCGTCAGGCGACGACGACGCGTGCTGCACCGGCCTGCATCTGGCCGATCACGCTGGCGTGTACGAAGCCTTCGCGCTGGAACAGGGCCAGCACATCGTCTACTCTGGCCGGATCGCACGATACCAGCAGGCCGCCCGAAGTCTGCGGATCCGTCAGCAGCATATGCTGCGCCTGCGTGATGCTGGCCGCCAGCTGCACATCCTTGCCATAGCCTTCCCAGTTGCGCCCCGATGCGCCCGTGAAGTAGCCGTCGTGCGCCAGCTGTTCCACGCCCGGCAGCAGCGGGATATCGGCCATCTTCAGCTGTGCTTCCAGCCCTGCGCCGCGCGCCAGTTCCAGCAGGTGGCCCAGCAGGCCGAAGCCCGTCACGTCCGTCATGGCGTGTACGCCGGCCAGTTCCGACAGCGCCTTGCCCGGCTTATTCAGCTTGGTGGTATTGGCGATCATGGCCTGATAGCCGGCCGCATCGAGCTGGCCTTTCTTCAGTGCGGCCGATAGCACGCCCACGCCCAGCGGTTTGCCCAGAATGAGTACGTCGCCCGCCTTGGCATCGGCATTGCGCTTCACTCGCTTGGGGTGCACCAGACCCATCACCACCAGTCCGTAGATAGGTTCGACCGAATCGATGGTGTGGCCGCCAGCGATAGGGATGCCCGCTTCGGCGCAGATCGATTCGCCGCCTTTGATGATCTGGCCGATGGTCTCGATCGGCAGTTTGTTGATCGGCATGCCTACCAGTGCCAGCGCCATGATGGGCGTGCCGCCCATGGCGTACACGTCGGAGATGGCGTTGGTGGCTGCGATGCGGCCGAAATCATACGGGTCGTCGACGATGGGCATGAAGAAATCGGTGGTGGCGATCAGCGCCTGTTCTTCATTGAGCTGGTAGACCGCTGCATCGTCCGAAGTTTCTATCCCCACCAGCAGTTCTTTCGGGACGGGGAAGCCGGCGGAATTCTTGAGTATCTGGGACAGTACGCCGGGCGCGATCTTGCAGCCGCAGCCGCCGCCGTGCGAGAACGAAGTCAGGCGGATAGGTTCATTGCTCATGGTGGGTTTCCTGATGTCGGATCGATGATGGCAGATTATCGCCCAAGTGTGACATCTGCGCACCTCTGGCATGCAGTACAAAATCGCCCAACAGCGCTACAATCAGGCCATGACGATACTCGCCCCTTCGTTTCGCACCGCCACGCCGCAGCAGCTGGCGCAAGCCCTGCGTCAGGCGCGCAGCAACACGCTGGCGCTGTTCGAGTGCTTTGTGGCGGCCGGTCTGGATCAGGCCAGACAGGTGCCGCAGCTGCGTTACCTGAATCCGCCCGTGTGGGAGGTGGGGCATATCGCCTGGGTGGCCGAGTGGTATGTGCTGCGCAGGGCCAGTTCCAGCGAAGCGCAGGATGCCCACGGCAACTGCCTATTGCGTTGCGGCGATAGCTGGTTCGATGCCAACCGTGTGCCGCATGCGCAGCGCTGGCAGCTTGATTTGCCTGCAGCCGGTGCGCTGAAAACCTACTGCCACGAAGTGCTGGACCGCGTGCTCGATAAGCTGATGCGCGAGCCCGACGACGCGGCCGCGCTATTCCCTTACCAGCTGGTGCTGGCGCATGAAGATCTGCATGGCGAGGCCATGCTAGCTGCCTTGCAGGTACTGGGGCTGGCAGCGCCGAAACCAGCCACGCAGGTGCGCCAGCTGGCCTATGCACCCAGCGAAATCGGCTTCCCTGGCGGCAGCATCGAGATCGGCAGCGCGCGCGGTAGCGGCTACGCGTTCGATAACGAGCAGCCGGCACATAGCTGCCGCGTGGCGCCGTTCAGCATCGACAGCGCGCTGGTCAGCAACGCCCAGTTTGCCGACTTTGTCGACGATGGCGGGTACGATCAGCGCCAGTTCTGGAGCACTGCCGGTGCCGACTGGATGATGCGGCAGGAGCGTTCGGCGCCGCGCTACTGGCAGCGCGATGGGGCGCAGTGGCGCTGCATGCGTTTCGGCCGGCTAGCCACGCTGGCCGGTGCCGAACCGGTACGTCACCTCAATCTGTATGAAGCACAGGCTTACTGTGCGTGGGCGGGGCGCCGCCTGCCGACGGAAATCGAATGGGAATATGCCGCCCGTTCCGGCCATCCGGCGTTCCGCTGGGGCCAGTTGTGCGAGTGGACCGCGTCGCCGTTCGAACCCTATCCGGATTTTCAGCCGGGCCCCGAGCGGCAGTATTCGGCAGACTGCTTTACCAGCCATCAGGTGCTGCGCGGTGCTTCGTTCGCTACGCCACAACGCATGCTGTCGACCCGCATGCGCCATTTCGAACTGCCGGAACGCGATGATCTGTTCACCGGCCTGCGCACCTGTGCCTGGCCGCGCTGATATTGCCGTGGTTTTTTAAACCAGACGTACGCCAATCGGGAAGGGCTCTGCTATGCTTTTCTTTTCCAGTGAAAGGGCGTTCTCCATGAATTTCAAGCATCTCCTGATTTCCGCCGCCATGATCGGCGCCGCCAGCACTGCCGTGCCCACTATTGCTGCAGCCGACCATGGCAAAGTGGTAGTCATCCGCGCCGGCAAACTGGTGGACGTGGTGGCTGGCACGGTACTCAAAGACCAGACCATCGTGGTCGAGGGCGAGCGTATCAGCGCAGTCGGCCCTACGGCCAGCACCAAGGTGCCGAGCGGCGCACAGGTAATCGACCTGTCCGGCCAGACTGTGATGCCGGGCTTTATCGACATGCACACCCATCTGACCAACGACGCCAAACTGGGTGGCTACAATGCGCTGGGTGTCTCCGATACCCGCGCTGCGCTGTATGGCGTGCGCGCAGCGCGCCTGACGCTGGAAGCCGGTTTTACCTCGGTGCGTAATGTGGGCGCAGGCGGTTTTGGCGATGTGGCGCTGCGCGATGCGATCAATGACGGCGATTTCATCGGCCCGCGCATGCGCACTGCCGCCTATGCGATCGGCATACAGGGCGGCCACTGCGATGAAAACATGCTGCCGCCGGATATGAAAGTGACGGGACGCGGTGTGGCCGACGGCCCGTGGGAAGCCCGTGCCCGCGTGCGCGAAATGGTCAAATACGGCGCCGATGTGATCAAGATCTGTGCTTCCGGCGGCGTGCTGTCGAAAGGCGACGAGCCGGGTGCGCAGCAGTACACGCTGGAAGAAATGCAGGCCATCGTGGCGGAAGCCCATAAACTGGGTCGCAAAGTGGCAGCGCACGCACACGGCACCAGCAGCATCCGCGATGCCATCATCGCCGGGGTGGATTCGATCGAACACGCCAGCCTGATTGACGAAGAAGGCATCCGTCTGGCGCGCGAAAAAGGTGTGTATCTGGTGATGGACATCTATAACGACGACTACATCCTGCAGGAGGGCGAGAAGGCCGGCATGCTGCCCGAGTCCATCGCCAAGGAAAAAGTCATCGGCCAGACCCAGCGCGACAACTTCCGTAAAGCCTTCCAAGGCGGCGCCAAAATGGCCTTCGGTTCCGATTCCGGCGTCTACCCGCACGGCGACAACGGCAAGCAGTTCGCCTACATGGTCAAGTACGGCATGACGCCTATGCAGGCAATCCAGTCGGCCACCGTGAATGCGGCTGATCTGATGGGCTGGAAAGACAGCGTGGGTTCGCTTAGCGTCGGCAAGTTTGCCGATATCGTTGCAGTAAAAGGTGATCCGCTTGCCAATGTTGACGAACTGACCAAAATGAGTTTCGTCATGAAGGGCGGCGCGGTGATCCGTCGCTAACACCCGCACGGGTGGCTGTGCGCGCCGCTACTGCGGCCTGCGCGGTCATCCTGCTGGCTCGCAAGGTCATGCTGTTGTGGCGCAGATGGTATAGGGCAGTGTTAGCTTTTCTATATACTTTTTGCTTTCAGTTTGTGCCCTGCGAGCCCGTATGCGTTTTCAAGCTTTTCCCCGCCAGCTAGCCTGCCTGCTGCTGGCGACCTCACTGGGCGCCTGCGGTGGCGGTGCGTCGTCTTCCTCTTCTTCCTCTTCCAGTGCGCAGAATGGTGCCGTCAGCGGCAGTAGCACCGCTACGCCGGATTCGACCGCCAGCATTACGGTGGATAGCCCGAAACTGGTAACGCTGGCCGGCAATGTGGCGCTCAAGGGGCTGGGCGAAGCGCTGGTAGTGGGCGAGCGCATTGTTGTACTCTCTGCTTCGGATGCGGAAATCACGCTGAACAAAAAACAGGTGCACCCGCGCACCCGCCTGAGCGTGCTGGATAAGGATGGTACGCTGCTCTCCAGCACCGATTATGCGTTCACGCTGGCCGATGGCTATGTGGGCGAATGGCTGCTGCTACCGGCGCCCGACGGTTTTGTCATGCTGCAGGCTGGACCCGGCACGCGCATGCTGAAGTTCGATACGCAGGCCAGATTGCAGGGCAGTGCCATCGACCTGTATCCGGCCGTGGCAGCAACCTCGACGACCGAACTGGCGGCCGCTGAAAATGCCGCTGCGGTGGATGGCAACGGCTTCTGGCTGGCCACCACCTTCTCGCTGCTGCCCGTTAATGACAAGACCCAGTATCTGCTCAAGCTATGCAAATACGATTTTGCGGGGCGTCAGCTAACGCCACCGTTCGAGATCGCACTGTCGGCCGTGAAGCCGCACGTGGCCACCTCGAATGGCACGGTGCTGACCACGTGGCTAGATGGCTCGACCGCCATGCTGGCCATGTGGCCGAAAGGTCTCGGGGCTCCGGTGATTCATTCGCTGGGCACGGGCGGTGCGGAACCGCTGCCGCTGGCGCTCGATGGCAACGGCAGAATGGGCGCGATCTGGAATGGCAAAGCCACCTTCACTAGTCCGGGCGGGGTGATGGGTGTGGCACTCGATAAGAATGGCGTGGCAGTACTGCCGACGGGGCGCACGGAGCTGGGGCAGGAAGTGCTGTCCAGCCAGTGGGCCGCAGCAGGACGGGCGCCTTATATCGATACGCGTCTGTACAAGAATAATCTGCTGCTGGCCGATGTGGGCATAGGCAATTATGCCAGCGGCGATGCGCAGGGTGACGTGCTGGTGCTGGCCGATTACGGCATCGGCACGGCCGCACTATCGGAACAGAAGGCCACCATCAAGCGTCTGCGCCTGTATGGCGGCGCGCTGGTGATGGGGAATTATGCGGTGCTGCGCCAGCTGATGTTCAGCGATCATAGCCTGCTGCTGGTGGGTGATGAGTACCATCTGGAAGTGTTCCGCATCACCCGTCCGTAAGCTGGCGCTGGCGCTGGCGCTGGTGCCGTCCGGCGCAGCGGCAGGCGTTACAGCAGATTCTCGGCCAGATCCTTGAGGTCTTCTGCATACACCAGCTCATCGAGCTGCTTGCGTGCCACGCCGCTGCGGAATGCAGCAGCGGCGATTTTCGGCGTAACGCCGGACAGCAGGCGCGGATCGAGCAGACCCGGTACCACGTAGTCCTTGCCGAAACGGCTGTCGCTGCGGGCCATCTCGGCCAGCGCCATCACGCAAGCGCGCTTCATTTCCTGATTGATGGTGGAAGCGCCGCTATCGAGCGCTGCACGGAACAGGTAAGGGAAGCACAGCGCGTTATTGATCTGGTTAGGGTAGTCGGAACGGCCGGTGGCGATGATGGCATCCGGTGCCGCTTCGCGTACCAGTTCCGGCCGCAGTTCAGGTTCCGGATTGGCCAGCGTGAACACGATAGGCTGTTTGCTCATCTGCTCGATATCGCGCGGCGACAGCACACCCGGTCCGGATACGCCGAGGAATACATCGGCACCCACCATCACCTGTGACAGCGTCGTGGCATCGGTGTCCTGTGCCCATGCGGCTTTCTCGCCATCGAGCTGACGGCGCGTGGTCAGCACGCCTTTGCTGTCGCAGACGAAAATGTTCTCGCGCTTGGCGCCCAGATCGAGCAGCAGATCGAGACAGGCCATGGCGGCAGCGCCGGCGCCGGAGCAGACGATTTTCACGTTGCCGATCTCGCGCCCGCTCAGCTGCAGTGCATTGATCATGCCGGCGCCCACCACGATGGCAGTGCCGTGCTGGTCGTCATGGAACACGGGAATGGCCAGCCGCTCGCGCAGCTTGCGTTCGATGTAGAAGCATTCTGGCGCCTTGATATCTTCCAGATTGATGCCGCCGAAAGTAGGGTGCAGGGCCGCGATGATATCCACCAGTTTGTCCGGATCGGTTTCATCGATTTCGATATCGAAGGCATCGATACCGGCGAACTTCTTGAACAGTACGACTTTGCCTTCCATCACAGGCTTGCCGGCCAGTGCGCCGATATTGCCCAGACCTAGCACGGCGCTGCCGTTGGTAATCACGCCGACCAGATTGCCTTTGGCCGTGTATTCGTAGGCGCGTGCCGGCTCGCGCTGGATTTCCACGCAGGGGGCGGCCACGCCGGGCGAATAGGCCAGTGCCAGATCTTCCTGCGTGCCGACGCTCTTGGTCACTTCAATGGCGATTTTGCCGGCGCTGCCCTGACGGTGATAGGCCAGCGCTTTCTGTTCGATGGTGCTCATGTGGTCCCTTGAATTGGTTCTGCAAGCGATGTAAAAAACGCCTGCACGGGCCGAAGCCGGTGCAGGCGCGAACTGCTGGGGATCAGTACATTATGGATACAGACCGCGGACTTCGCGCGCCTGCAGCACGCGGGTGCAGGCGAGGATGAAGGTGGCGGTACGCAGCGTGACTTTCTTCTCCTGTGCGACAGTCCACACCGAGTTGAATGCGTCCTGCATGATGCGGGTCAGGCGTGCGTTGATTTCGTCTTCGGTCCAGAAGAAGCTGGAGAAGTCCTGTACCCACTCGAAGTAGGAAACCGTGACGCCGCCGGCATTGGCCAGCACGTCCGGCACGATCAGCACATCCTTGTCGGTCAGGATGTCGTCGGCTTCCGGCGTGGTCGGGCCGTTGGCGCCTTCCAGAATGATTTTGGTGCGGATCTTCGGCGCATTCGCAGCCGTGATCTGCTGTTCCAGCGCGGCCGGAATCAGGATGTCGGACTCGATGCCCCAGAAGGCGTCGCGGTCGAGGAAGGCTTCGGCGCCGGGGAAGCCGGAGACGCTGCCGCATTCGGCCACGTGCTTGTGCAGACGCGGAATATCCAGACCGCCCTGATGCACCACGGTGCCGGTGTGATCCTGTACCGCGATGATTTTCGAGCCAGCTTCTGCGAACATGGTGGCAGCAACACCGCCCACGTTACCGAAGCCCTGCACTGCAACGCGGGCGCCTTCGATCGCTACGCCGCGCTTGGCAGCAGCTTCGCGGCCCACCACGAACACGCCACGGCCGGTCGCTTCGCGGCGACCCAGCGAGCCACCCAGCGAGATCGGTTTGCCGGTCACTACGCCGGTCGACAGATTACCTTCGATCATGGCATAGGAGTCCATCATCCATGCCATCACCTGTTCGTTGGTGTTGACGTCCGGTGCAGGAATGTCTTTGTTAGGGCCGATGATCAGCGAGATTTCGCTGGTGTAGCGGCGGGTCAGGCGCTGCAGTTCGCCGCGCGAGAGAGTCTTAGGATCGACACGGATACCGCCTTTAGCGCCGCCGTATGGCACGTTCACAGCGGCGTTCTTGACCGTCATCCATGCCGACAACGCCATGACTTCGGAGAGAGTTACGTCCTGGTGGAAGCGCACGCCGCCTTTGCCCGGGCCACGCGACATGTTGTGCTGTACGCGGTAGCCTTCGTAGTGGGCGATGCTGCCGTCATCGCGTTCGATCGGAACGTCAACGGTCAGAATACGCTTCGGGCGTTTCAGGGTTTCGACCCAGCGCGACAGGCTGCCGAGGTGCGGCGTGACGCGATCGATCTGTTGCAGGTAGACGCCCCATGGGCCCAAATCTTCTGGATTCAGGTAGGAAGGCAATGCGTGTGCTGGTGCGGTAGTCATGCTCAGGTCTCCGATAGATTCGAGGCTGAAGCGCACTTGTGGCGCGCTTCAAGTGGGGCGAATCATAGAACCGGAGGCTGCGGGGCGGCCAATGCTGTATGCGCATTCGATTATGCAAAATTTGCATAGTTATGAAATCTGCGCGTTTGATCTGGCGCAGCTATGGTGGCAATTACAGCGTTCCGCACTAGCGTTCGGAAACGGCTACGCGGCGTTTGCGGCTGCTGCTTTTCTGCTGCTGTTCGAGGTAGTCCCACAGCCGTTCGACGATGGCTTTGCCGCGCCGGCTAGCCGACGGGCGTTCGCGATACAGGCGGATTTCCATTTCGATTTCCCACTGCGCGCTGCCATCGTCGG
Organism: Duganella fentianensis; assembly: GCF_964031615.1. GTDB lineage: Bacteria > Pseudomonadota > Gammaproteobacteria > Burkholderiales > Burkholderiaceae_D > Rugamonas > Rugamonas fentianensis_A. The sequence continues at coordinate 105,403 of NZ_CAXIQN010000006.1, read as the reverse complement.
CGCGCGCGAGCTGCTTGGTCTTGAGCTCGCGGGTGACGGCCGATTCGGGCAGGAAGGCCACACCGCGACCTTCCAGTGCCATCATCTTGAGGCCTTCGGCCATATCGGTTTCGTACTGGCGATCCAGATGCAGCGGCGTGCGCGCATCGGTCAGTATCAGTTCCACCATCCGTCCCAGATAGGCATTGTTGGTGTAGGACAGGAAGGGCAGCGGCTCTTTTTTGGTGCCCGGCAGGCTGAATTCCGGCACGCGGTTTTTATCGCAGCGGGCATAGGCGCGTAGCGATTCGCGCCCCAGTACCAGCATGTCGTAGCGGCCCGGATCAAGCTGCACGGGCTGGCGCGGATGGTGGTAGCACAGCAGCAGATCGCAACCGCCTTCCACCAGTTGCATCACGGCGTCGTGCACGTTGAGCGCCATCAGGCGGCTGCTGATGGGCGCGAAATCCTGCTCCAGTGCCGTCAGCCATTTGGGGATGAAAGTGAGCGACAGCGTGTGCGGCACGGCCAGATCGATGCTGGTCTGCGCGGCCGCGCGTTTGGAGCGCAGCATGTCACGTGCGCCGTTAATCTGCGCCAGCATTTCCAGCGCCTGCTCGTAGAACACCACCCCGGCTGGGGTCAGGCTGGTGGGGTAGGAAGTGCGGTCGATCAGGTCGGTGCCCAGCCAGTTTTCCAGCGACTGGATGCGGCGCGAAAAAGCCGGCTGGGTGACGTGGCGCAGTGCGGCCGAACGACTGAAGTTATTAGTCTCGACCAGCGAGATGAAGTCTTCCAGCCATTTGGTTTCCATGCGATGTCCTTTACTGCGCCGGCGCTGCGTCGGGCGTGTTAGCGGTGATGCTGCCGATCGGCGTGAACAGGTAGGCCAGTGCAGCAAACGTGACCAGTATGATGCCACCGCCGACGAACAATTGCGACAGCGAGATTAGTTTCAGCAGCCAGCCGGTAGCGGCAGCAGAGATCGGCGCCAGCCCCATGAAGATGAACATGAAGATGCTCATGGCGCGGCCCATCATCTGCGGCGGCACGCGGCGCTGTATCCACGTGAAGACGTTGATCTGCACATAGCCGCCCAAGGTGCCCAGCAACAGCAGCAGGGCGCCGGCCTGCCAGCCGCTGCGCGCCACGCCCAGACCCGCGACCAGCACGCCGGCCAGTGCATCCATCAGCAATATCATGGCGCCGAAGCTGATGAAGCGCAGGCGTGCGCCGATGGTGGCCGCCGCGCCCATGCCCAGCAGGGTGCCGGCGCCATTCGCGGCCAGCAGCAGGCCCAGTGCAGAGGCACCGTGCAGCAGATCGCTGGCCAGCACGGGTAGCGCCACCTGCATGGAGCCGCCGATGAACAGTGCGACCGTGCCCCAGTAGATGAAGCACAGGCGCAGCGGCACATCGCGCCACACCATCAGCAAACCTGCGCCGATGGAACCCCAGACGGAGAGGGAAAGCTTGCCCGTGCTGGCGCCGTGGCCTGCACCGGTTTGCGTGGTGACGCGGCTCAGCGTCCACGCCGAGACGATGAAGCTCAGGCAGTCCAGTGCGAAGGCGGCCGCCAGTCCGTGCGCATCGTGCATGGCGGCGCTGCTCATGCCCGCTGCAGCGAGGCCAGTGCTGCTGCTCGCGATAGCACTGGCGCTGGTGCTATCCGGGGCGCTGCTGCCTGCGCCGCCGAAGATGGCCAGCAGGCCTGCGGCCAGCACGGGGCCGAGCAGCATGGAGAGCTGGCGCAGCCCCATCAGCACGCCATTGGCGGCCTGCAGATATTCGGCCGGTATCGATTGCGGCATGATGCTGGTGCCGGACGGTACGCCGAACGCCTGTGCGAGCCCGATACCCAGTGCCAGTGCGTAGATCAGCATCAGGGTGATGTGCGGCGTCAGATCCAGACTCAGTTGCAGGCTGCCCAGTGCCAGTGTGACGACGCTCTGCTGGTGCAGCACCAGCAGCGATAGCAGGCCGAGCAGGACGGCATTGGCGTATTTGCTCAGCATGAGCACGCGCTTGGGCGAATACTGATCCACCACGGCGCCGCCGATCAGCATGAAGGCGGCACGCGGGATGCTCATCAGCGCGATGGCCAGTCCCAGCGCCATGGTGTCACCCGTCAGCTTGAGCACCAGCCATGGCAAGGCCACCATGGTGAGCTGATCGCCCAGCATGGAAATCACGCCGCCGCGCAACAGCCATTTGAAGTTAGTGTTGCGCATCAGTTGTGCGCGCGGGGTGGTCGTGGTCTCGGACATGGTAGTCAGGCTCCGCTTCAGCTTGCGCTGCCCAGGCTGATGCTGGGCAGTCCGCTGATGATGGTCATGGCTTCCGTCAGGCTGGCGTATTGCTCGCTGGGGCAGTTGCGCAGCAAGTCCTGACTGCATAGTTCCGCTGCCGGCGTGGCATGCTGTAGCAGTTCGCGTCCGCTGGCAGTAATCGCTGCATAGGCGACGCGCGCATCGCGCGGGTCCTGCTGGCGTTCGATCAGGCCGATTTTTTCCAGCGGTAGCAGGGTGCGGGTGACGCCCGACGCCGTCAGACCCTGACGTTCGGCCAGATCGACGCGGCGCATGCGTCCGCCCGGTGCACGCGCCAGCGAGTTCAGCAGCATAAAGTCGCCAAAGCTGATACCGTGGTAGGCGCCCAGTACCTGATCGAGCCGGCGTACCATGGTGGCCTGTGCGCGCGCAAGGCTAAGCGCCAGTGCCAGCGCAGGGCCCGTGTCGGGCAGGGAAGTGCGGAGTTCGCTCATGGCGTCAGTTCCTATATCGATTTGAATAATGCTGGATGAGTATTAAATAAGTATTCAATTAATACTTGAGTATGCAAGTATATAGGGATTTCCAGCCAGCGCAAGCATTGTTTTGTTTTGGACAAGGTGTGACGTAAAACTACACTCTGGCTAAACACACAGAATATTTACTGATTTACGTCATTTTCTGAGCCAAAGCGCTAGAATTGGCGCGGCCGGCACTTGCAGGCTTTACTTAAACTACAAACTATTTCGGAGACTTTTTCACATGGCGACCACAGAAATTTTCCTGATCGCGATGCTGATCATATTCAGCCTGCCTTATCTGATCTGGCGTGTCGGCCAGACCGACTACTACGCACCGCTGGTGGTGGTGCAGATTATTACCGGCATTCTGCTGGGCCCCGGCATACTGGGACGGGCCTATCCCGAGTACTACCAGTTCGTCTTCAACCCGCAGGTCGTGCAGTCGCTGAACGGCATTGCATGGTGGGCCGTGATGATCTTTGTGATGATTGCCGGTATCGAACTGGATCTGAAAAAAGCCTGGGAACACCGGCGCGAAAGCAGCATTACGGCCGGTCTGGCACTGGGCGTGCCGCTGCTGTTCGGTAGCATTGCCGCGCTGGGCCTGCTGGGCTACGCGGGCTGGATGGGCCCCAAAGCCCAGCACTGGCAGTTCGTGCTGGGCGTCGGCATGGCCTGCGCGGTGACGGCGCTGCCCATCCTGATTCTGCTGATGGAAAAGCTGGAAATTCTGCGCCAGCCTATCGGCCAGCGCATCTTGCGCTACGCCAGTCTGGATGACATCGCCATCTGGGGCGTGCTGGCCGTGATTCTGCTGGACTGGGAGCGCATGGGGCGCCAGTTGGGCTTCCTCGTGCTGTTTGCCGTCGCTACCGTGCTGTTCCGCCGCCTGATGCAGTGGCTGCAGGAGCGTGACCGCTGGTACGTGGCGTTTATCTGGCTGGCCGTATGCGCGTTTGCGGCCGACTGGGCGGGTCTGCACTACATGGTGGGCGCCTTCCTGGCCGGCGCTGTGATGGATGCGGAATGGTTCAATCAGGAACGCATGGACTTTCTGCGTGCCAATGTACTGATGGCCATCATGCCGGTGTTCTTCCTCAGTACGGGCTTGCGGACTAACTGGGCCATGGGCGGCTCGGCGGTATTTCTGGTGGCGGCCATCATGCTGTTCGCTTCTGTGTCGGGCAAGCTGACCGGCATCCATATTGCCGGCAAGATCCTCAAATGGGGCCCCGGCGAAGCGTCGATTATCGGCTGGCTGTTGCAGACCAAGGCGCTGATCATGATCATCTTCGTCAACATCCTGCTGGACAAGCAGATCATCACCAGCGAAACCTTTACCGCGCTGCTGCTGATGGCGATCGGCAGCACCATGCTGACGGTGCCGGTGGTGTATCCGAAACTGCAGCGGGTGGCCCAGCTGATCTTCAAAACCAGCTGACGGGGCTGCAGGCGGGCAGGGAGCTGATGCTATAATCTCGCCATGAACGATACTACTCAACTCCCTCCGCTGCCAGATCGCCTGTCGATCGACCCGCGCAGCAAATTCCATGTTGCCGCTATCTTCGAACACGATATCGGCATCCGTTTCAACGATAAAGAGCGTCTCGATGTGGATGAATACTGCATCAGCGAAGGCTGGATCAAGGTCGCTGCCGGCCGTAGTCTGGACCGTCACGGCCGCCCGATGCTGATCAAGCTGAAAGGCAAAGTCGAGGCTTATTACCGTTAAGCGTCTTGCGGGCGAGCAGCCCGCAATGCAAAAAAGCCACCGCCAGCCTGAGCGTGCTCAGAGCTGCCGGTGGCTTTTTACGCCCCTGCGCAGGGCAGGGTGGCTGGCTAGATGGCCGGCGCCGTGACGGCGGCTGGCGTTTCAGCGCGCAGTTTGTCCAGCATTTCCAGCGTCGCTGGCATCATGTTCATGATGCCGTGGTAGGCGCAGTATTCGCAAAAGGCTTCTTCTGGCGTCATGGCGCTAATGCTGGCATCGGAATGGCCGCGGCGGCGCAGTGCGCGCAGGCAAGCTGCATCCATGGTTCTTGGGTTCATGTGCTAGTCCCTTTCTGTAATAAAAACTGGGTGAGCGGTAGTCGACATGACCCATTATAGTACAAAAAAGATGCCGTGCGGCAACAATGTATTCAATTATTTCATTGTCTTGGACAGAATCTCAAGATTGCCTGGGACGTGCTGCCAGTTGCCCGTGCAGACGCCAGACCAGCGCCATTGCTAGCAAAGCGGAAGCTACAACCACGTAACCGATGCGGTCGAAGTGCAGCAACTGCCCACTGGCACCGGTGGCCACGATATGCCCGGCCAGCACCGATGCCAGTCCGCCGGATAGCTGCTGGATGGAAGCGCTGATGGCATTGAAAGCGCCCCGTTTGGTCTGGGCCGGTACACTGGCCATCATGGCCTGCACGGGAATCATGCGCGAGAAAATACCGATAAACAGCAGGGTATTCACGATAATCAGCAGCGGCAGCGAGGTCTGGCCCAGATTGGTGTAGATCAGCACCATCACGATGGAAAGCACGGTGCCGAACAGGTAGACGGCGAACTTGCCCACGCTGTCGGCCGCTTTACCCACCAGCGGGCCGATGAAAATGGTGCACAGTCCCGTCACCAGATAGATGGTGGGCCGGTGGTCTAGCGAGATGCCCAGATTGTTGACCACGTAGGCGCTGCCGAACGGCATCAGCATGAAGCCGCCCGTGCTCAGTAGCGCCGTGATGGCGAATGCCAGCAGGTGCTCGCGCGCGGTCAGCGTGTGGTATAGGTGCAGCCATGCGCTGTGCTCCTGCGGCTGCTTCAGATGGGCATTCACTGGCTGCATCTGCCACGCCACCAGCAGGCCACCCGCCAGTCCGAAGGCGGCCATGGCAATGAAGGGCACATGCCAGTTCCACTGGTTGGATAGATAGATGCCGGCCGGCAGACCCAGCACCTGACTGGCGGCAAACGCCGTCTGGATCAGGCCCATGACGCGGCCACGCTGTTCCGGTGCGAACAGGTCGGTGGCGATCGCCAGCACCACTGAGCCGATCACGCCGCCGAACAGGCCCGTGACGATGCGTGCCAGCAGCAGCGATTCGAAGCTCTGCGCCATGCCGCACCACAGGGTGCCGAGGATGAATCCCGTGTAGAAGAACAGCAGCAGGCGCTTGCGGTCGTAGCGGTCGGCAAAGCCGGCCGTGAGCAGGCCGGAAATGCCGGCGCTGAAGGCATAGGCCGATACGACCACACCGAACTGGCTGGGGCTGATCTGCAGCGCAGGCATGATCAGCGCGCCCAGCGGCGACATCAGCATGAAATCGAGGATGACGGCAAACTGCAGGAAGGCCAGCAGGCCGACGACGATTTTCTGATAGCCGCTGAACGGTGCGGTAGAACTTTTCTTCATTCGGGTTTTTCTTCAGTCCTTGGGCGGCAGAATATGCCGCGGTCTTTATGGAACTGGGCGCGTTCTTCCGGCGTCATGGCTTGCCAGCGGGCCCAGCGTTCGCGGTGGCTATGGCCGTCGTGATGGTGGCCGTGGCGTCCGCGGAAGCCGCCGAACAGGATGCGGCACAGGATCAGCAGGCCCATGGCGTGCCAGTAGTCTATGCTCTGGGCGCCACTCAAGATGCCGGGCATAACGGCATTCCATAGCCACATGACGACGCCGGACATGGCAGCGATGGCAGCCAAAATTAGGGGGATGAACAGTAGTTTCCATTTCATGATAGTGCTCCTTATTCAGGTTCGTACAGGTACTGCAGGCGTGCGCGCAGGTATTGCACGGCATAGCGCTTGCGCGCCAGCAGGGTATTGATCGGGGTGCCGCTGGCTTCGGCCATTTCCTTGAAGCTCACGCCATCGAGTTCGTGTGCAACGAACACATCACGCTGGGCGGCGGGCAGATCTTCCAGCGCGGCCTGTAATTCCTCCAGCAGCATGGCGCGCGCATAGGCTTCTTCCGGCCCGCCATCGGGCGAGGGCAGCAGCAGGTCGAGGTGGTAGTCGTCATCGTCATCGGTGTGGCCTGCCAGATCGGCCAGCGCCACTTCGCGCTTCTTGCGGAAACGGTCGATGATGCGGTTGCGTGCCACACGGTACAGCCACGCAGTGACCTGTTCTATCGGCTCCGGTAGCCGATAGGCCTGCACGAACTCATGGAACACATCCTGCAGGATGTCGTCGGCATCGGTCGGATCGGCCACGCGCCGGCGGATGAAGTTGCCGAGGCGTGAACGCTCCTTGAGCACGGTGGCAGTAATTGCCTGTTCTGTCATGGTTTGCGCGGAAGTCATGCCCTGAAGACGGGCCAGCAGATGGGATATTGTAGACCCGGATAGAAAAAACGCCACCGGCAGTGGCACTGGCGGTGGCGTTCAGGTGTTACGGGCGATTAACGGTCGCCGTAGCTGCGGCGGGCGCTGCCTTCGCTGCTGCGCGGGTTACTACCTTTGTAGCCGCCTTCCTTGCGCGGTGCGCCCGGCTTGCTGAAGCTGCGCTGGCCCGGCTTGGCACCGTTGCGGTTGTCGCCCGGCTTCCAGCCGCCCGGACGGGAGCTCGAACGCGGCGGGAAGCTGGTTTTCTTCGGCTCGTAGCCTTCGATCACGTTGACGGGAATCAGCTGCTTGGTGAAGCGCTCGATACGCTTCACGTTCATGCCTTCGGCGTGGTTGACCAGAGAGATGGCCAGACCGTTACGACCAGCACGGCCGGTACGACCGATACGGTGGACGTAGTCTTCCGGGAACTTCGGCAGGTCGTAGTTGAACACGTGGGTGATGCTCGGCACGTCGATACCGCGGGCGGCAACGTCGGTGGCGATCAGGATCTTCACGTGGCCGCGGCGCAGGCTTTCCAGCGTGCGGTTACGGGCGCCCTGATGCATGTCGCCATGCAGTGCGGCAGCCGAGAAACCGGCGATGTTCAGACGGTCGGCGATGGTGTCGGCGTCACGCTTGGTGGCGGTGAACACCACGGCCTGATCCAGCGCTTCGTCGCGCAGCAGGTGGTCCAGCAGGCGGTTCTTGTGCGACAGGTCGTCGACGAAGTGCACGCGCTGGGTGATGTTTTCGTGCTTGTTGGCAGCCGTCATGATCTGGATGATCTGCGGATCTTTGGTGATGCGGCGTGCCATATTGCCCACCACGCCGTCCAGCGTGGCCGAGAACAGCATGGTCTGGCGGCTGGCCGGCGTCGCTTCGACGATTTTTTCGATGTCGTCGATGAAGCCCATGTCCAGCATGCGGTCAGCTTCGTCCAGCACCAGAATTTCCAGTTGCGAGAAGTCGATCTTGCCCGATTCCATGTGGTCGATCAGACGGCCAGGGGTCGCTACCAGAATCTCGGGATTCTTGGCCAGCAGTTGCATCTGTTTCGGGTAAGGCATGCCGCCCAGGATAGACACGGCCTTCAGGCGGCGCAGGTTGACGCTGTATTTATCGGTATTGGTGGTGACCTGCAGGGCCAGTTCGCGGGTCGGGGTCAGTACCAGCATTTTTGGCTGGGCTGGCTTGAAACGTGGGCGCTCGCCGCGTGCGCGGGCAGCTTGCATTTCCTGATTGTGCGTTTTGCCGCCGACGGCAGGGTCGATGGCGGACAGACGGTGCAGCGATGGCAGCATGAATGCTGCCGTTTTGCCGGAACCGGTTTGCGAGGAAACCAACAAGTCCTTGCCAGCAATCGCGGCAGGTACCGCTTGCTCTTGCACCGGCGTAGGCTTGGTGTAGCCAGCGTCGGTGAGGGCTTTGATAATGGACGTGTTGAGACCAAGTGCTTCAAATGTCATGCTGTTCTTTCGTAAAAAACCGGCGTTCGGAATCAAAACCCGAACGCGAAATAGCAACGCCTGCCAAAACGAAATGACTCAATCAAAATCGAATGAAATTTCGGCACAAAAGCTTTGCGCCGGGACGGTGTCAGGTGCGACACCAGAGGCGGGAGGGCTTTATAAACGTCATCAGGAGGATGCGTTAAAGGCTAAAAGGCTAGCGATGCTGCTCAATGCTAATGATGCTATTACTAACAACATTATCTAGCTTAACAAGCGGCGCTGTTTTATGTTGCAGCGCACGCATTGCAGCGTACGGGCGGTACTATACAGCAGATTGGCTCCGCTGTATAGGAAATCCTGCAGTGCGGCGCTGGCCGCCGTAACGGCCAGCGTGAGGGGGATTTATGCGTAGTCTTCGGCATTCAGACCCATGACGTGCGAGAAGCCGCCGTCGACATAGGTGATTTCGCCGGTGATGCCGGAGGCCAGATCGGACAGCAGGAAGGCGGCGGTGTTACCCACTTCTTCGATGGTCACGTTGCGGCGCAGCGGTGCGTGCGACGAAGCGAAGCCCAGCAGTTTGCCGAAGTCCTTGATGCCGGAAGCGGCCAGGGTCTTGATCGGACCAGCGGAAATACCGTTGGAACGGATGCCATGCTTGCCCAGATTCTCGGCCAGATAGCGTACCGACGCTTCCAGCGATGCCTTGGCCAGACCCATGGTGTTGTAGTAAGGGATGGCGCGGATGGCGCCCAGATACGACAGGGTCAGCAGCGAGGAACCTTCTTTCAGCAGCGGCAGGGCGGCTTTGGCCAGTGCCGGGAAGCTGTAGGCGGAAATGTCATGGGCAATGCGGAAGTTCTCGCGGGTCAGGCCGTCGAGGAACTCGCCGGCAATCGCTTCGCGCGGGGCGAAACCGATGGCATGCACCAGACCGTCGAGCTGAGTCCAGCTCTGGCCCAGATCGCTAAACAGGGCAGCGATCTGCTCGTCGCTGGTGACGTCGCAGTCGAATACCAGCTTGCTGTCGAATTCGGCAGCGAACTCGGTGATGCGGTCTTTGAAACGTTCGCCTACATAGGTAAACGCCAGTTCGGCGCCTTCGCGGTGGCAAGCTTTAGCGATACCGTAAGCGATGGAACGGTTCGACAGCAAACCAGTGATGAGGATTTTTTTGCCTTGCAGGAACGCCATATTGACTCCGATTGCGACTGCGTGCCCAGCTGGCCGAGTAGGCGGGCTGGCAACGTCAGTTTGGTTGTTGAGTTGGCCGGAGGCCGGACAAGACCGAGATTGTAGGGCGAGTGAGACGCTACTGCAACCCGGTCAGCAGGCCGGTTTGCGTGAAAACCGGCCCGGAAGCACTTAAAACGCGCAGATAAACGGGATGAAAGCGGGGCAAAAACGACAGTTTTGCCCTTGAGACAGCATCAGTCGTCGTTTTTGTGGCGTTTCTTGTGTTTGCTGCTTTTTTCGCTGCTGGCCGCCTGTTTGTAGCTGCTTTTGCTGCTCTTGGCGGATTTGCTGCTACGTTCGCGTTCAGCTTCGAAGACGACTGCGGCGTTGCGTTCCACTTCGGCTGGAATATCGATGCTGGCGCTGGTGGACAGTTTCGGTACCAGAATGGTGGAGCCGGCCTTGAGTGCCGTCTTCTGCGGAATATTGTTGGCCTGACGGATCACATCGGGCGTGGTGTGGAAGCGCGAGGCCAGCGAACCGATGCTTTCGCGGGCGCTGGTAATCTTGTGGGTAGTCCAGGTGGACAGGTTCTTACCCCACTGTGCCAGATTCAGGTGGAATTTGTCGGCGTTTTCCTTAGGCAACAGAATCTTGGTCTGTTCGTCGCCCGTGATCACGGGACGTTTGAACTGGGGATTCAGCGCCTTGAATTCGTCTACCGACAGTTCGGCCAGATGGGCCGCAATGGTCAGGTCGATATCGCTGGTCTTGTCCACGGCCGTGAAGTACGGCGTGTTGTCGATGGCAGGCAAGTTCAGGCCGTACTGGGCCGGATTGGCCACGATATTCTTCACGGCCTGCAGTTTCGGCACATAGTTGCGCGTCTCGGCCGGCATCAGTTCGGCCAGACTTTCAAAGTCGGTCGGCTTGCCGGCCGCCTGATTGCGCTTGATGGCTTTCTGTACCGAGCCTTCGCCCCAGTTGTAGGCGGCCAGTGCCAGTTGCCAGTCGCCGAACATATCGTACAGGCGCTGCAGATAGGTCAGAGCGGCATCGGTGGAAGCCAGAATGCCGCGCCGTTCATCCTTGAAAGCATCCTGCTTGAGGTTGAAGTCGCGTCCCGTGCCCGGCACGAACTGCCACATGCCGGCCGCATTGGCGCTGGACAGGGCTTGCGGGTTGAAGGCCGATTCGATGAACGGCAGCAGGGCCAGTTCGGTCGGCATGCCGCGTTTTTCCAGTTCCGTCACCACGTGGAATAGATAGCGCGAAGCGCGCGTGGTGGTGCGGGCGATGTAATCGGGGCGGGTGGCATACCAGTTAACATGCTTGCCCACCAGTTCATTGCTGATATCGGGAATGGCATAGCCACTGCGAATGCGGCCCCACACGTCTCTTTCACGGAAAGCATCATCCTCGGCACCTTTGGCGGCCGGTTTGGCGGTTTTCGGGGAGCTCAGATCGGAGATGGGGAAGCGGGGGGCGCTGCTGTTGATACCGTTGTTGCTATTGTTGGTGCTATTGAGGGCACTGGTGGCGGTGGCGGAGCCGACCGGCGCAAGACCAGTGTTCTCATCATGCGCTCGGGCCGGCGCTAGCAGCACTAGCAGGGTGGCTAGTAGTGCGGTGTGGGAAATTCGTGCTTGCATAGTATCCTAATATTGTCGACTGGAAACATCGATCGGACTATGAATAAACTTCGAGTGTACGGAGACCCTGCCAGCACGTCAAGAACTATGTCAGGCGTATGACAGGGCTTTTTGAGGAAACTTTCCATTCAGATAGCTGGCAGATGGCGGCAAAATGGGGGAAGTAGGCAGTCGGCGCCAGAGTGCGTACAATCCTGCTTTTGCGCAGTCCGAAAAGGAAGAAACCATGAGCCGTCCCGTCCCTGATCACGATACCGTTATAGCCGCTACCGCCCACTGGGTGGACAAGGCCGTGATCGGTCTGAATCTGTGCCCGTTCGCCAAGGCGGTACAGGTGAAAAAGCAGATCCGCTACGTGGTATCGGATGCGACGACGCCGGAACAGCTGCTCGAGCAACTGGTAGCGGAACTGGAAGTGCTGGCCGAAGCCAATCCGGAAAAAATCGACACCACCTTGCTGATCCACCCGCAAGTGCTGACGGATTTCGAAGATTACAACGAGTTCCTTGATGTGGCCGACGCTGCGCTGGAAGAACTGCAACTCGATGGCGAACTGCAGATCGCCAGCTTCCATCCCGATTACCAGTTTGCCGATACCGACAAGAACGATATCGACAACTACACCAACCGTTCGCCTTACCCGACTCTGCACCTGATCCGCGAGGACAGCATCGATCGCGCGGTGGAAGCCTTCCCCGAAGCGGAACAGATTTTCGAGAAAAACATTGCCACCATGCGCGCACTGGGTCACGATGGCTGGGACAAACTGATGCAGGGTAAAGATGAGTGATCTGCCGATCCGGCCCGATACGCCTTGTGTGGCCGTGTGCTCGACCACTTTCGATGAAATCTGTCGGGGCTGCGGCCGCAGCGTGACGGAGGTGGCGCACTGGGTGTCGATGAGCGCCGAAGCCAAGGAACTGGTGTGGCAGCGCATCCTCGCGCAGGGCTATCCGCGCCGCAACACCTGAATACCGGCCGGTGGCAGGCCACCGGCGCAGTGTTTGCTGCTTAGTGTTTGCAGCTTAGTAATTACCGATAAAGTCTTTCTTACCGATTTCGATGCCGTTGTGACGCAGGATGTCGTAGGCGGTGGTGGCGTGGAAGTAGAAGTGCGGCAGGGCGTAGTGGAACAGGTACACGGCACCCATGAAGTGCTTGGTCTTTTCGCCGCTGCCGGTGGTGATGGCACGGCCTTCGCTGCCTTCGATCGCGCTGCGCGGCACGCTTTCGATGAAGTGCAGGGTTTTTTCGATGCGCGCCTTGAGTTCGGCGAAGCTGGTTTCGTTGTCTTCGTAGGAAGGCACGTCCTGACCACCGAGACGGGCTGCCGCGCCTTTGGCGAAGTCGCAGGCGATCTGGATCTGGCGGGTGAAATTCAGCATGTCGGGATAGAGACGGTATTGCAGCAATGCTTGCGGATCAATTTTCTTTTCTGCAACATGGGCTTCCGCCTTTTCCAGCAACGCCAGCTGGGCGCCCAGTATCTGTTTGAAGACAGGGATGGATGCGGTGTACATCGAGAACGTAGACATGGTGGGCCCTCATAGAAATGTGAGTGGCGATCATAGCGCGCCATGGAGTTTTTTGCTTGCCAGGGAACTTTTATTCCGGAATCCGTGCATAATTCTGTTCAGTAATGTTATTTTTCCGCTATCTTGAGCCGCCGTCGATGATGCTGTGTCAACTCTGTTATCTGTCCCCGCATGCTTAGCCGCCTGTTTGTGAGCCTGCGCGCGCGGGCGGGAATGCTATATGGGCGCTCCATCTATGGCGCGCTGCTGCTCGTGGTGCTGGGCGGTCTGGGCGTTCCCGCCATGATAGGCAGTTATGTGCTGGTGGGCGTGCGCGAGCAGGAAGCTGCCCGCGTGGCGCTGCAGGAAGCGCTGCAGCGCAATGCCGACATCCTGGCGCTGGGCATGCAGGAATCGCTGTGGAATATGAATACCGAATCGGCCCATTCGCTGGTCGATTCCGTCATGCGCGATCCGGCCGTGCTGCAGGTGCAGGTAGTGGGGCAGGCCGACATCCAGTTCATGAAAGTGCAGTCGCAGCGCAAGCAGACCGGCCATGTGCTGCGTGCCGAGCGCGAAGTGGTCATGCGCGGCGAGCGGATAGGCCATATCACGCTGGAAATGGATGATGCGCGCAGCCAGCAGGAGCTGGCCGAAAAACGCACCTCGTATATTCTGGTGCTGGCGGGGCAGGTGCTGATTTCCGCCCTGCTGATCGTACTGTTCCTGAATGCCCGCCTGATGAAGCCGCTGCGCAAGCTGATGCGCTTCTCTAACCGCCTGTCGCATGGCGATTTCAATACCCGTCTGGACCTGAGCGGCAGCGACGAACTGGGCCTGCTGGCTAGCCAGCTGGATCAGATGCGGGTGGCGATTCGCCGTCTGTTCGATGACATCGGCCAGCGCGAGGAGCGCTTCCGTACCATCGTCACCCAGGTGCCCGGTGCCGTGTTCCGCTGCCGGCCCGATGGCGCCATTGATTTTGTCTCGGAAGCCATCGAAGAAATCTCCGGTTATCCGGCAGCCCAGTTCATGCGCGCCACCACTCATGAGTGGACCAATCTGATCGTGCCGGAAGACCGCCGGCGCCAGCGCCGTGCTGTCACCGATGCGATCGAATCGCGCCAGCCCTACGAAGTGGAATACCGGATTACCGATGCGCGTGGTGTGGAGCGCTGGGTGCTGGAAAATGGCCAGCCGCAGGCACATGAAGATGATCCTATGCCTTGGGTAGACGGCATCATTTCCGATGTCAGTCAGCGTAAATCCAACGAGATGCGGATTGCCGCCCTGCTGGCCGAACAGAGTGCAATTCTGGATAACGTGATGTTCGGCGTGATGTTCGTGCGCCAGCGCCAGATCGTTTCCGTCAACCGCCGCTGCGAACAGCTGTTCGGCTACGAGCCCGGTGTGCTGACGGGCGCCTCGACAGCCGTACTGTTTGCCGACAGCTTCGATTACGAAGCCAGCGGCATACGCCAGTATCGCGCGCTGTCGCAGGGCGAGTACTTCAGCGAAGAACGCCACTACCGGCGCAAGGATGGCAGCCTGCTGTGGTGTCTGGTGAGCGGTTGCGCACTGGATAAGCAGAACGCCGATCAGGGCAGCATCTGGGTGTTTGCCGATATCAGCGAACGCAAGGAATCGGAAGAAAAGCTGCGCCTGTCAGCCACCGTGATCGAACACATTGCCGACGGCGTGGTGGTGCTCGACGCCAAGGGACTGATCGTGGCAGTGAACCCTGCCTTCACCCAGATTACCGGCTACAGCGAGGCCGAGGCGCTGGGCAAAGACCATACACTGACCCGCTCGGGGCGGCATGAAGCGGCCTTCTACGAAAGCATGTGGCAGGAGCAGGTAACGCAGGGCTACTGGCGCGGCGAAATCTGGAACCGGCGCAAGAGTGGCGAACTGTATCTGGAACAGCTGACGGTGAATGCGGTGCGCGACAGTGACGGCGTAACCACCCATTATGTGGGTGTGTTCAGCGACATCACCAAGGCCAAGGAGTCGCAGGAAAAACTCGACCATCTGGCCCACCACGATCCGCTCACGGCGCTGCCTAACCGCCTGCTATTCCACGACCGTCTGCAGCACGCGCTGCAGCGTGCTACCCGTGACAAGGAACAGCTAGCGCTGCTGTTCATCGATCTGGACCGCTTCAAATACGTCAACGATACGCTGGGCCACCACATCGGCGACGAGCTGCTCAAGCAGGTTTCCAAGGCGCTGCAGGCGCGCCTGCGTGAAGGCGATACGCTGGCCCGTCTGGGCGGCGATGAATTCATCGTGCTGCTGGAAGATATCGATAG
Organism: Duganella fentianensis; assembly: GCF_964031615.1. Classification (GTDB taxonomy): domain Bacteria; phylum Pseudomonadota; class Gammaproteobacteria; order Burkholderiales; family Burkholderiaceae_D; genus Rugamonas; species Rugamonas fentianensis_A. Next base: position 90,212 of record NZ_CAXIQN010000006.1, on the reverse strand, counting down.
CCAGTACGGCGCCAGTCAGGTGGCGGAAAAGCTGGTGCAGATGTTCGAGCAGCCATTCGTGGTGGCCGGGCATGAGCTGTTCGTCACCTGCAGCGTGGGCATCAGCCTGTTCCCGGATGATGCCACCGACCTGAATATGCTGATCCGCAATGCCGATGTGGCCATGTATCAGGCCAAGGCGCGCGGCCGCAACGGCTACAGCTTCTACACGCCGTCGATGACGGGCGAAGGGGTCGAGCGCCTGCGGCTGGAGACATTCCTGCGCCGCTCGATCGAGAAGGAAGAAATCTTCCTCAACTATCAGCCGCAGGTGGATATCGTCACGGGCGACCTGGTGGGGGTGGAAGCGCTGGTGCGCTGGAACCATCCGGAACTGGGGCTGGTGCCGCCTATCCGTTTCATCCCGCTGGCCGAAGACACGGGCTTCATCAACCAGTTGGGCCAGTGGGTGCTGCGCGAAGCCTGCCGCCAGATGGTGCGCTGGCAGGAGGCCGGACTGGTGGTGCCGAAAATCGCCGTCAACCTGTCGGTCAAGCAGTTCGAACGGGGTAGCATCGTCAACATGGTGGCCGACACGCTGCAGGAAACCGGGCTGGAAGCGGCCCGTCTGCAACTGGAAGTGACGGAATCGGTGATCATGAATACCGACGATGCCATGGTCTTCATCAACGATCTGCATGCCATCGGCGTGGGGCTGGCGATCGACGATTTCGGCACCGGCTATTCCTCGCTGGCCTACCTCAAGCAGCTGCCGGTGCAGACCCTGAAGATCGACCGTTCCTTCATCAAGGACATCTCCACCGATGCCAATGATGAAGCGATTGCCATCGCGATTATCCAGCTGGGTAAGAGCATGAATCTGTCCGTGATTGCGGAAGGTGTGGAAACGACGCAGCAGGCCGAGTTCCTGGTACGCCACGGCTGCCATCTGGCGCAGGGCTACCTGTACAGCAAACCGCTGGCCGCTGATGTTATGCTGACGAACTGGCATAAATAAGAAAAATCGGGAGACTCCCTCATGCAGCACGATCAACAGCCGCCGCAGGCCGCCAAGCCTGCGCGTCGGCGCTTCATATTTGGCGGTGTGGCAGCACTGGGCGCACTGGTGGTGGGCTGGGGCGTAATGCCGCCTCGCCAGCGCCTGAACGGTAGCCATCCTTTGCCGCTCACTGGTGACGCGGTGGCGCTGAATGGCTGGATCGCGCTGGCGAGCGATGGCGCGGTCACGCTGGCCATGCCGCGCAGCGAAATGGGGCAGGGCATCCATACGGCACTACCCATGCTGGTGGCGGAAGAACTTGATGTCCCACTGGATGCGATCCGGCTGGTGCAGGCACCGATCGATAAAATCTACGGCAATATTGCCATGCTCAAGGATGGCCTGCCGTTCCACCCTGACGACAATGGCCGCTTGAAAGCCAGCGTGAGCTGGATGGTGGGCAAGGTGGCGCGCGAGCTGGGGCTGATCATCACGGGCGGTTCGTCCAGCATCAAGGATGGCTGGCAGCCGATGCGCGAGGCCGGTGCCACGGCACGCGCCATGCTGCTGGCCGCAGCAGCCAAGCAATGGCAGGCGCGGGTGGCCGATTGCCGCACCGAGCAGGGCTTCGTCATCCATGCCGATGGACGGCGGCTGGCCTATGGCGCGCTGGCGCAGGCCGCCGTAACGGCCAAGCCAGATGCCGTGATACTGAAAACCCCGCAGGAATTCAAGCTGATAGGACGCGCCCAGCCACGCCGCGATACGGCGGCCAAGGTGAACGGCAGCGCCACTTTCGGTATCGATGTGCGGCCAGAGGGTATGGTGTATGCGGCCGTGCGCATGGCGCCCGTGATCGGCGCCAGTGTGGCCAAGGTGGATAGCGCCGCTGCGCTGAAGATGGCGGGTGTGCTGCAGGTGGTGGATTTTTCTGCGGCGCTGCCGGAACGTACTGGCGCGGGCGCCGGTGTGGCGGTGCTGGCGCGCAGCTACTGGCAGGCGAAACAGGCCGCGCTGGCGCTGAACATACAGTGGAACGAAGGCAGCGGAGCTAATCTGAATACTGCGGCCATCTATGCCGATATGGCCGCGCGGCTCGACATCGAGGCTGGTCATGATTATTACGTACTAGGTGATGCCGATGCAGCCCTGCAGCAGGCTGGCACGGCTGGCGGCGTGAAGACGCTAAAGGCGGAGTACCGTGCGCCCTTCCTCGCCCATGCGGCGATGGAGCCGATCAACTGTACTGCGCAGGTAAAGGATGGCAAGGTCAGACTGTGGGTGCCCACCCAGTCGCCCGGCTTTGCCGTGCAGGCGGCAGCCAAAGCGGCCGGTGTGGCGGAGGATCAGGTGGAACTGGTGGTGACCATGCTCGGTGGCGGCTTCGGTCGCCGGCTGGAAGTGGATATGGTGTCGCAGGCGGTGGCCGTGGCCAGGCGGGCCGGCGGTGTGCCGGTGCAGATGATCTGGAGCCGTGAAGACGATACCAGCCACGATGTCTACCGTCCGGCTGCGCTGTCGCGCTTCCATGCGGCGCTGGACGGGCAGGGGCAGGTGCTCGGCTATGTCTGCAAATCGGCCAGCGGTTCGGTGTCGCACCAGTTCTTCCAGCGTAATCTGGGTTTGCCAGCCGGTGGGCCAGACAAGACCACGGCCGAAGGCGAGTTCGACATGCAGTATGAATTCCCCCATCAGCGCATCAGCCATGTGATCGTCGATAGCGCGGTACCGCTGGGTTACTGGCGCTCGGTCGGACATTCGCATAATGCCTTCTTCAAGGAGAGCTTTATTGACGAACTGGCCCACGCAGCCGGGCAGGATGGCGTGGCTTTCCGCCGTGCCCTGCTCAAGCGCCATCCGCGCCATCTGGCGGTGCTCGATGCGGCGGTGGCACGCGCCGGCGTGGCGCCTGCAGGGCGTGCTCATGGCGTAGCGCTGCACCAGTCGTTCGGCACCATCGTGGCGCAGGTGGCCGAAGTGGCGATCGAAGATGGCCAGATCCGGGTGCACAAAGTGGTGTGTGCGATCGATTGCGGCATTGCCGTCAATCCCAACATCATCGCCCAGCAGGCTGAATCGGCCGTGTTGTTTGGCCTATCCGCTGCGTTGTATGGCGCGATTACCATCAAGGATGGCAAGGTCGAACAGAGCAATTTCCATGATTATCCGGTGCTGCGCATGCCGCAGGCGCCCGAGGTGGAAACCGTGATCATGCCGAGTGCCGAGCATCCGGAAGGAATGGGTGAGCCGGCGACGCCGCCGATTGCGCCGGCGGTGGCGAATGCCGTGTTTAAACTGACCGGCAAGCGCCTGCGCAGTCTGCCGCTGACGCTGTAATCTGCTGCGTTTTAGTCGGCCAGCAGCGTACGCAGATTGCAGTCGTTCTGCCAGTCGCGCCGCTCGCTGCTGCTGGCTGCCTGCATGGCCAGTTCCGCAGCGCCCAGCGCGGCCTGTGCCGTGATCAGGCGGTGCGCCACGCCGGCATCGGGCAGGGTGGTGCCGAAGAATGCCACGGTGTCGGCATGCTGGATCAGCAGGGTAGGGAAGTTTTCTACATCAAGGTCGCCCACCACGTCGGCATGGTCTTCGATGTCTATCCAGACAAACTGTTTGTCCGGATGGCGGCTTGCCAGTTCTTCGAACGTGGCGCGGTAGCTGCCACAGGTGCCGCACCACGCGGCGCACAGGCAGGCCACGATCCAGCCTTCGCCTGCGACGGCGGCGACCAGTTCCTTGCGGTTATCGGCGGTGAGGGTTAATACAGGCATGGCCAGAGTCAGGGTTTCGTCAGATACGGGGTCAGGCTGGGGCGGCAAGCCGCCTAAGGGGCGTATTTTACATGGCCGGGCGGGGTCGCGCCTGTTAGCGCGGCAGGTTAAAATAGGGGATGCCTACTATTCTTGCCATTGAAACTTCGTCCGAACTGGCTTCCTGCGCGTTGCTGCGCGGCGAGTCGGTGCTGAGCCGTGTCTCGTCCGGAGTCCGTACCCATTCCCAGTCGGTTCTGCCGATGATACAGGAGCTGCTGGCCGAAGCCGGTATCGCGCTGCGTGATTGCGATGCTATCGCCTTCGGTTCCGGTCCCGGTTCCTTCACGGGTGTGCGCACCGCCTGCGGCGTGGCACAGGGGCTGGCGTTCGGCGTCGGTCTGCCGGTGGTGCCGGTGGTGACGTTGGATGCCATGGCGCTGGCCTGTCATCAGGAGCATGGTGCACAGGAAGTGCTGACTGTGCTCGACGCACGCATGGGCGAAGTGTACTGGGCACAGTACCGCTTCGGTGACTATGCTGGCCCGCAGACGCTGCTGGCTCCCGTGCTGTCGGCACCGGCGGAAGTGCAGCCGCAAGGAGCGCCTCTCGCCTGCGGTAATGGCCTGTCCGCTTATGCGGAGATCTATGCGGCGTCGCCGCTGGCTGGTCTGGTGGCGCAAGGACATGCCGACATCATGCCGCATGCGGAGCAGATCGCCCGTCTGGCGGCGCTGGCCTTTGCCGCAGGGCAGACGGTGGCGGCGGCCGATGCCCAGCCACTCTACCTGCGCAACAAGATCGCCTACACGCAGGCCGAACGGGCCGCCATGGCGGCCGCCAAGGCAGCGGAGGGCGGCGCGTGAAGCCGGTGTGGGATCTGGCACGCTTGCAGTACGAGCCGATGCAGCCAGCGGACCTGCTGGAAGTGGCCGCGCTCGAAGCGAGCGTCTATCCCCATCCGTGGAGTCTGGCCAATTTTGAAGACTCCTTGCGTAGCCAGTATCAGGCATGGGTGCTGCGCGACCAGAGCGGCAGTCTGCTCGGGTATTTTCTCGTCATGGCGGTGGTCGATGAAGCCCATCTGCTGAATGTCGCCGTGGCGGCCGACCAGCAGGGCAAGGGGCTGGGGCGCTTCCTGCTCAATCAGGCCGTGGCCTGCGCGCGCGGTCTGGGCATGGAATCCATGCTGCTGGAAGTGCGGCCCTCGAATACGCGGGCGCTGGAAATCTACGAGCGTTATGGTTTCAAACACATAGGCCGGCGCAAGGGCTATTATCCGGCCGCTAACGGACAACGCGAGGACGCACTGGTGATGCGTTTCCTGCTATGAGCGATATGGACAAACGTTCGGCCATCTTCCTCGATGAAATGGGCATAGGCGTGCAATGGCAGTTGCGGCAGCGTCCGGCCGCGCCCGAGGCGATGCCTGAGCTTGTGCCTGAGGTGATGGCGCAAGCGATGCCTGAGTCTGAGCCGGAAGTGGTTGTGGCGGCGCCAGTGCCTGCCCCTGCGCCAGTAGTAGCCGAAGCGGCTCCCGCTGCCGCCGCACACGTTGCCCCTGCCGCTCCTGCTCCTGCTCCTGCTCCTGCTCCTGCTCCTGCGGCGCCCGCTCCGGTGGCCGCATCTGGCAAAGCGGCCGACGGGGAAGATATGTCGTGGTTTGATGATGTGCCGGCACCGATGGTGGCGCCAACTCTGAAGGGTGCACAGCCAGCACCGGCAGCGGCTCCTGTTGCCGCCGCTGGGGTGCCACTGTCCGACGAAGCCATTGCCACGCTGGACTGGTCCGCACTGCAGAGCGCCATCAGCCACTGCAGCCGTTGCACGCTGTGCCAAAGCCGCCAGTGGCCAGTAGCGGGGCGCGGCAACCAGAGCGCGGGCACCATTGCACTGGTGGCCGCAGCCTCGGCGCAGGACGAGATGGAAGGCGAACTGGTCGCCGGTGATGCTGGCCAGTTACTGGGCAATATGCTGGGCGCCATCGAACTGGATATGGCGGAAGATGTGTACCTGACGGCGCTGGTGAAATGCCTGCCCGTGAATGAGCAGGGGCAGGAGCGCGCGCCGAACGCGCAAGAGCTGCAAGCCTGCCGGCCCTATCTGGAGCGCGAACTGGCGCTGATCGGCGCCACGCTGGCCATCACGTTCGGCCAGCACGCGGCACGGGGGCTGATGCTGGGCGCTGCCGCGCGCGGTGCCGTGATGTCGTACGGCGCTAGCGGCCTGCCCGTGGTCGCCACCTATCACCCCGACGATTTGCTGCAACGCCCGCAGGACAAGGCCAAGGCTTGGGCCGACCTGTGCCTCGCAAGGTCGGTGCGTGACTGAGCCGGAAGCCGCGGCCGGCCATGGCGGCGACGCCTATCAGGCTGGCTTTGCGCAGCGCTGGGGCCATCTGCACCATCCTCATGTGCGGGCACTGGCATGGTTGCTCGATGCGCCCGATCTGCTTGATCCTGCCGCAGCCCAGTGGCAGGGGCAGGTTGCCACGCTAGGCCCTGTCAGCGCGGGCGTAGCCGACTGGCTGGCGGCACTCGATCAGCAGCCGGCGGCGCTGGAAGCGGCGCTGGGCATCCATCAGCAGACCCGCCTCGGTAAATACGCCGAACAGCTGATGGCTTTTTACTTCGCCGCGCAGGGCCAGCTGCATGCCCACGGCCTGCAGGTGCGCGCCAGCCGTAACGACACCGTGGGCGAATTCGATTTCCTGCTGAATGCCGACGGCGGCCTGTGCCACCTCGAATTTGCCACCAAGTTCTATCTGCTCGATGCGTCCGTCAGCAACGATTTCAGCGGTCTGATCGGGCCGAATCTGGCCGATACGCTGGGTGCGAAAATGCGCAAGATCTTCCAGCAGCAACTGGCGCTGTCGGCCCATCCGGCCGCACAGGCACTGCTGCCCGCTGCCGTGACCCGTGCCCAGGCACTCGTCAAAGGCTGGCTCTTCTACCCGCCGCAATTGCCGTCCCGCATGGGCGGGATCTCGGCTGCCCACTGCCATGGTTACTGGATGATCCGCAGCGCAGCGGATCAGCTGCAAGGCGATGCCTTCGTACTACTGCCCCGATTGCAATGGCTGGCGCCTGTCAGTGTGCCGCTGACCGGTGCAGACGCTGCGCAAGTGCTGGGCAAGGCCGAACTCCTGCTGGCGCTGGACGACCATCAGGAACAGGCCCGTACGCCCGTGATGGTGGCCCATCTGGCGCAACGTGGCGATAGTCTGGTGGAAGTGCGGCGCGGCTTTGTGGTGCCGGATGCGTGGCCGGAGCAGGCGACGCTGCGTCGGCTGAGCGGGGCCTTGCCGGTCTAATACGGCGGGCGGTATGCCGCTGAAGCGCGGCAGCCGGGCTGCCGCGTCGGGAATGGCTTAGTGTTTGGCTTCGCCGATCAGGGCGACCGAATCGAACTCGCGCTGGTTGGCCTGATGTTTGCGCAGAATGAACAGCATGGTGCCAGCGAGGAACAGACCGAACAGCACAATGATCACATCCAGATTCAGGTGGGCGCGCAGCATCAGCGAGTACACGGCCAGCATGGTCAGGATGGACAGGTTTTCGTTAAAGTTCTGCACGGCGATCGAGTGGCCGGCGCTCATCAGCACGTGACCGCGATGCTGCAGCAGGGCGTTCATCGGCACGAGGAAGAAGCCGCCCAGCAGGCCGACCAGTATCAGCAGCGGGTAAGCTACTTTGACGGAGGTGACCAGCGTCATGCTCATCACGATCACGCCCATGGCTATGCCCATAGGAATCACCGCCAGCGATTTGCGCAGGGCAATAAAGCGCGCCGACAGCACGGCGCCCAGCGCCACGCCGATGGCCACCACGCCTACCAGACTGGTGGATTGTTCATAGCTCAGGTGCAGGGTGCGGTTGGCCCATTCCAGCACGATGAATTGCAGAGTCTGGGCGGCGCCCCAGAACAGGGTGGTGACGGCCAGCGAAATCTGGCCCAGCTTGTCTTTCCACAGCAGGGCCACGCAGTTGGAGAATTCGCCGATCAGCTTGATCGGGTTGCGTTCCTGATGGCCGTACACGCAGCCCGTGTCGGGAATACGGGTGTTGAACAGGGCCGCCAGCGCATAGATGGCTACCACCACGCACAGTGCCGCTTCGGGCGCCGTGTCGATGCCGGTATCGATCAAGGGGAAATCGAAGCCCAGCAGGAAACCGGAGACTTGTGCCCCCACCAGTTTGCCGCCCAGCACGGTGCCGAAAATAATCGACAGCACGGTCAGGCCTTCCACCCAGCCATTGGCGGCAACAAGTTTCTCTGCAGGAAGTAATTCAGTCAGGATGCCGTATTTGGCGGGCGAGTAGACGGCGGCGCCGAAGCCGACCAGCGCATAGGCCAGCAGCGGGTGAACGTCGGCAAAGATCAATAGACAGCCGGCAACCTTGATCAGGTTGGAGATGAACATGACCTTGCCCTTGGGCATGGAATCCGCGAAAGCGCCGACAAAGGCGGCTAACAGCACATAAAACAGCGTGAACGAGAGTTTCAGCAGGGGAGTGATCCATGCTGGCGACTTCATGGTAACCAGCAAGTCTATCGCAACGAACAGCAGTGCATTATCCGCCAGAGAGGAGAAGAACTGCGCTGCCATGATGGTGTAGAAACCACGCTTCATACTGGATGCCTGAAAACTTATCTGGCTTGCTTTATACCATGCTTTGTTCGTATCCCCAAGAATTGCGCCGCGCGCTAGAGGCGGCACACGGTAAAATACGGACTTCTCCGATTTTGCGTTCTCTGATTATGCCTAGGCCGATACTCGCTACCATTCATGTTGATTCCCTGAAACATAACCTTGCGCTGGCCAAGGCGCAATCGCCCGGCGCGCGCGCCTGGGGCGTGCTCAAGGCCAATGGCTATGGTCACGGGCTGGAACGGGCCATGCGCGGCTTTGCCGAGGCCGATGGGCTGGCGCTGGTGGAAGTCGATTATGCCGTGCGGCTGCGCGAACTGGGCTGGACCAAGCCTATCCTGCTGCTGGAAGGTTTCTTTGATCCGCAAGATATCGACACCATGGCCGAGCATGGTCTGCAGGCCGCCGTACACTGCAACGAGCAGCTGGCATGGCTGGAAGCGGCGCAGGAGCGCCTGAGCGCGCGCGGCGTGCGATTTGATCTGCATCTGAAAATGAACAGCGGCATGAACCGGCTGGGTTTCATGCCGCAAGCCTATGCGGCCGCCCATGCCCGCCTGAGCGCCATTTCCTGCGTGGCCAGCATCACCATGATCACCCACTTTGCCAATGCCGACGATACCGAGCACCCGCTGCTGCCTATCGCCGAACAGGTGCGCCGCTTCGAAGCGGGCACGGCGGGTCTGGCCGGTGCGCGCAGCCTGTCCAATTCGGCGGGCGTGCTGCTGCACCAGAAAACCCTGCGCAATGACTGGATACGCCCCGGCATCATGCTGTATGGCGGCACCCCCGGTGGCGCCACGGCCGAGCAGTTTGGTCTGCAGCCGGGCATGACGCTGAGTAGCGAGATTATCGGCGTGCAGGAAATTGCCGATGGTGAGCTGGTCGGCTACGGCAGCCGTTTTCAGGCGCAAGGCAAGATGCGCATCGGCGTGGTGGCTTGCGGTTACGCGGACGGCTACCCGCGTCACGCACCGCTGGGCACGCCCGTGCTGGTGGATGGTGTGCGCACCCGTCTGGTTGGCCGCGTGTCGATGGACATGCTGACGGTGGACCTGACGGATCTGCCGCAGGCCAAAGTGGGCAGCAAAGTAGTGCTGTGGGGCCGTGGCAATCCTATTGACGAGGTGGCGACGGCGGCCGGCACTATCGGCTATGAGCTGATGTGCGCACTGGCGCCGCGCGTGCCGGTGGTAGAGGGCTGACCATGGCCAAGGCAAAGACCCAGTACACCTGCAGTGAATGCGGTGCCATTGCGAACAAGTGGACGGGGCAGTGCAGTTCATGCCAGCAGTGGAACAGCATGGTGGAAACGCTGGTGGAAACGGGCGGTAATAACCGCTATTCCCAGCCCCAGCATCAGTCACTGGCGCAGACGGCACCCGTGCTGTCGCTGGCCGATATCGAAGCCATCGACGTGCCCCGTTTCGGCACGGGCATCGAAGAGTTTGACCGGGTGCTGGGCGGTGGGCTGGTGGCGGGCGGAGTGGTGCTGATCGGCGGCGATCCCGGTATCGGCAAATCCACATTGTTGCTGCAGGCGCTGGCCAATGTGTCGCACCTGAAGAAAGTGCTGTATGTGAGTGGCGAGGAGTCGGGTGCGCAGATCGCCTTGCGCGCCAAGCGGCTGGCCATCGATGCGCGCGAACTCAAGCTGCAGGCCGAGATCCAACTGGAAAAGATCCTCGCCACGCTGGCCGATCTGAAGCCTGAAGTGGCCGTGATCGATTCGATCCAGACACTGTATTCGGATGCCCTGAGCTCCGCCCCCGGTTCGGTGGCGCAGGTGCGCGAGTGCGCGGCCCAGCTGACCCGCGTGGCTAAACAGACCGGCATCACCATCATACTGGTCGGTCACGTGACGAAAGAGGGCGCGTTGGCCGGCCCGCGCGTGCTTGAGCACATCGTCGATACCGTGCTGTATTTCGAAGGTGATAGCCATTCCAGCTTCCGGCTGGTGCGTGCCATTAAGAATCGTTTTGGTGCCGTCAATGAACTGGGCGTGTTCGCGATGACGGAAAAAGGCCTGAAAGGTGTTTCCAATCCGTCCGCGCTATTCCTGTCCCAGCATGATAATCAGGTGCCCGGCTCGTGCGTGATGGTGACGCAGGAAGGCACCCGTCCACTGCTGGTGGAAATTCAGGCACTGGTCGATGCCAGCCATCAGCCTAATGCGCGCCGCCTGTCGGTGGGGCTGGAGCAGAACCGGCTGGCCATGCTGCTGGCTGTGCTGCACCGTCACGCCGGCATTGCTGCCTTCGATCAGGATGTGTTCATCAATGCCGTGGGCGGGGTGAAGATTACCGAACCGGCGGCCGATCTGGCGGTGCTGCTGGCGATTAATTCTTCCATGCGCAACAAGCCGCTGCCGCGTGGTTTTGTGGTGTTCGGCGAGGTGGGGCTGGCCGGTGAAATCCGTCCGGCGCCGCGCGGGCAGGAACGCTTGCGCGAAGCGGCCAAGCTGGGCTTCTCGATCGCCATGATCCCCAGCTCGAACGCGCCCAAGCAGGCCATCGAGGGCATGACTATCCTGGCAGTCGACCGCATCGATGATGCCTTCACCAAGCTGCGCGAAATCCAGTAAACCTGTATTGTTATGGTTTGCCCGCTACGGGCTATCAATACTGGGAAAAAGAGTGAATTGCAGCAGAAAACGCTGCAAAAAGTTAGTACAAAGGATAGGAAATTGTTAGCCGATCAACGAGCTGTGCCGCGTAAGATACTGAGAGCAAAAGTGATGGTGGCGATGGACGGTATGCCGCCACTTCAGGGACGTACCATCGATATCTGCCCGCAAGGGCTGTCGCTGCATTTTGACCACAAACTCAATCCCGGCCAGATGGGCCAGATGATGTACGAGATTTTTCTCGACGGTAAAGCGCAGGTGCTGACCTGTCGCTGCAAAGTCAATCACTGCATCTTCAGTGGTGATCAGTTCAAGATCGGTTTCCAGTTCATCAATCCGGATGCGGCTGTCACGGCGGCGATTGCCAAATACATGCGCTAGGCCGCTGTGACTGGCCTGAGCGTGGCCAGTCACCCGAGCAGAGCGGCGAACGCCGTTCTGCTTGCAGCTTTAAAAAATCCATCATGTTGCATACTATGTAAGTAATACTGATCGGATCTCACCATGGCCACCTCCACCATCAATACCGCCACTACCAGTAGCGGGACTTCGCTGTCTACCGACGTCTATAATCGCGTCCAGAAAACCATGTCGGCCCAGAACGGGGTGGCGACCAAGCTGAACACGGCACTCAAGGCTGACCAGACCAAGCTGTCCGGACTGGGGCAATTGAAAAGTGCACTATCCGCGTTCCAGACGCTGGCGGCCAGCCTCAGTGGCGGCGGTCTGAGTACCAGTGCCAATGTTTCGGCCAAGTCGGTGCTGACGGCCAGTAGCAGCGGTGCCGCCAAGGCCGGAACGTATGCACTCGATATCAAGCAACTGGCACAGGGCCAGTTCCTCACCAGCGACGCTTTTTCGGCCTCGGATAGCAAGCTGGGCAGCGGCGCCGTGACGACGGTAAAAATCGATTTCGGTACGGCCGGAGCCAAAGGCTTTACCGTGAATGGCAGCACGGCCAGCAAAGCCATTACCATCGATAGCAGCAACAACACGCTGGACGGGATAGCCGCTGCACTCAAGGCGGCCGGGGTCGATGCCAAGGTGGTCAAGGATGAAGATGGTAAATATGCGCTGGCGCTGACAGGCGCCAGTGGTGCCGCCAACAGCATGCGTATCAGCGTGTCGGGCGATGCTGCGCTGAAAAGCCTGCTGAGCTTCGATCCGGATGGTACACAGAAACTCAAGCAGGGCGCTGCCGCCAGCGATGCCGTGCTGACGGTAGGGGACAAGCAGATTACCAATGCCAGCAATACGCTGGACAAGGCAATTGCCGGCCTGACATTGAAACTGACGGGCACCGGCAAGACCGATGTGACGGTGACGCAGGACGCCAGCCAGATCGGCAATAACCTGAAATCTTTTGTCTCGGCCTATAACGAACTGAACAAGAAGCTGCAGGCCTTGCAGAAAGGCGATCTGAAAAACGATACGGCGCTCAATCAGGCCATCAGCCAGTTCAACACGCTGCTCAAATCGGGGGGCGGGGTGTCGCAGTCGGCCCTGACGGCGGCCGGGCTGGGTCAGGATGCCAGCGGTAATCTGGTGCTCGACGATAAGAAACTGCAGGCGGCTCTGAAAACCGATGCGGCGGCCGTCACCAAGCTATTTACCAACGAAGGCCGCGGTCTGGCCGATCTGCTGGCCAGTCAGGCCGGTAGTCTGTCGGGCGATAGCAGCGCGCTGAAGCGGGAAACCACGCTGGTCAGCAAGGAAATCACCAGCATCAATGCCAAACGGGCCAGCCTGAGCAAGGCGCTGACGGCGCAGGCCACGGCGCTGGCAGCGCTCTACACAGCGCAGGCGCAGACGGGCTCCGGCTCGGCCGTCAACGGCAGTGCCGGCAGCGCCGGTACGCTGTTCGACATGCTGGGCTGAGCCAGCGAGGGCCGCCTGGCTGGCCCGCTGCCTCCCTATTTAGGCGCTTTTTTCTACAGAACTCCTTGCATCCCCGCCAGCTATGCCCGATCATTCGGGCTAGTGATCGATTCCTATTTTGGAGGTGTTATGGCAGGGAAGTTCGTTGGCGGTCTGATGCTGGCAGCCGGTCTGATGGCAGGTGCAGCGCAGGCGCAAGAGGAAAAAGTCCTCAATATCTACAACTGGTCGGACTATATTGCCGACGATACCGTGAAAAACTTTGAAAAAGAGACCGGTATCAAAGTCCGTTATGACCTGTTTGATAACAACGAGATTCTGAATTCCAAGCTGACGGCGGGCAAGTCGGGCTACGATATCGTGGTGCCGACCGCGCAATGGGCCCGTCTGCAGATCGATGCCAAGCTGCTGCGCAAGCTGGACAAGAGCAAGCTGCCTAACCTGAAGAACATGGATCCCGCGATTCAGGCCAAGCTGGCCAGCATTGATCCGAACAACGAATACCTGATCGACTGGCTGTGGGGCTATACCACGGTTGGTATCAATGTGAACAAGGTCAAGGCGGCGCTGGGTGGCATGCCGATGCCGGATAATGCCTGGGATCTGATTTTCAACCCGAAATATGCGGCCAAGCTGAAGTCGTGCGGGGTGTCCTTCCTCGATTCGCCGTCCGAAGTGCTGCCGGCCGCGCTGATCTATCTGGGCAAACCGGCCTACTCGAAGAACGCGGCCGACTACACGGAAGCGGGCAAGTTGCTGCAGTCCATCCGTCCTTACGTGACGCTGTTCAGTTCTTCCGGCTATATCAATGACATGGCCAATGGCGCGGTCTGCGTGGCGCTGGGCTGGTCCGGTGACATCAATATCGCCCGTCAGCGCGCCATCGACGCCAAGAACGGCAATGTGATCGAAGTGCTGGTGCCTAAGACCTCGGCCGCGCTGGTGTTCGACACCATGGCGATACCGGCTGATGCGCCCCATCCGAACAATGCCCACCTGTGGATGAACTACATCATGCGTCCGGAAGTGCATGCCAGCCTGACCAACAAGGTGTTCTATGCCAACCCGAACTCGGCCAGCGTGAAATTCGTGCGCAAGGATATTGCCAGCAACCATACGGTGTTCCTGACCGATGCCGACAAGCAGCGCATGGCCGCGCCGGAAGCTGTTCCGGCCGATATCCGCCGCAGCATTACCCGCATCTACACCAAGTTCAAGACCGGCATGTAATTAGCCCCAGCGGAGCCGCGTTCTGCGGTTCCGCGCAAAACAAAGGCGCCGGCAGTGGTAAGCTGCGGGCGCCCGTCAGGCTCTAGGCCGGTGTGGCTATTCGTGATAGCGGTCTGTCAGTTTGTGTTTGCTGCCGCGCATTTCGACAATAATCTCATACACGACTAGGGCGATCATTCCGCCGAAGATCCCCATGGTGAGCAAGGTGAACATGCGATCCTCCCTCCGGTTGATACGCTTTCACTCTAGCAGCCAATTGCCGTTTTACAAGGTTAATTGTTTGCGTTAGCTCAGCCTGTCTTCATTTCATCACGAGGTCGGCGGCCATCACGGCTTTCAGGTACAGGCTGGCCGGATCGCCGGCATCGTGCTGGCAGAACCACCATGCGCTGGCCTTGCGCATTTCCCAATCCATATCCTCGCCCGTCATGAGCAGGGCCGCCACCTGTCCCAGCGTGGGCTGATGGCCCACTACCAGCACGGAATCCTTGTTGGCCGGCCAGTTGGCCGCTTTCAGGATGTCGGTGGCATCGGCGCCGGGGGCCAGATCGTTGTGGATGCGGTATTTACGCCCCAGCGCTTCGGCCGTCTGCAGCGTGCGGATGGCGGGGCTGACCAGTACCTTGCAGCTATCGGGCAGTTGCGAGCCCAGCCACTGCCCCATGCGGCGTGCCTGTTTCTGGCCTTTGCCCGTCAGCGCACGTTCCAGATCGGACATGCCCGGCTCAGGGTCTTCCGCTTCCGCGTGGCGCCACAGGATCAGATCCATCTCAGTCCTCCAGTTGCGGGCTAGGTGTGCCCAGCGTTGCCATCAGGTGCTGCTGCGCGCTCAGGGCGGCCTGTTTGGCGCGCGGCTTGCGGCGCTGGTAGTGCCCGTTAGGTTCCAGTTCCCAGGCGTTAGTGTTGTCCTTGAGGTAAGGATTTAACCCTTCCGCCAGCACCCGCCGTTTGAGTTGCTTATCCAGTACGGGGAAAGCCACTTCGATACGGCGGAACAGATTACGGCTCATCCAGTCGGCACTGGCCAGCAGGATGTCGTGCGCCAGATCGTTGCGGAAATAGTAGATCCGGCTGTGCTCGAGGAAGCGGCCTATGATGGAACGTACGCGGATGTTTTCCGACAGCCCCGGCACGCCGGGCTTGAGGGTACAGGCGCCACGCACGATCAGATCGATCTTTACGCCATCCTTGGACGCAGCATATAGCGCGCGGATCACCGATTCGTCGACCAGTGCATTAATCTTCACTATAATCCGCGCCGGCCGTCCCGCGCGCGCGATACGTGCTTCGTTGCGGATCGCCTTGATGATTTCGTTCTGCAGCGCGAATGGTGCCAGCCACAGATGCGATAAACGGTGCGGTTTGGTCAGGCTGGTCAGGTGGATGAACACTTCGTTGACTTCGCGTGCAATGCCGTCGTGGCAGGTGAGCAGGCCGAAGTCGGTATAGAACTTGGTGGTGCTGGGGTGGTAGTTGCCCGTGCCGAGGTGGGCGTAGTAGCGCAGTTTGTGGCCTTCGCGGCGGATCACCAGTGCGACCTTGGCGTGGGTTTTCAGCCCCACCACACCGTACACCACCTGTGCGCCGGCCTGTTCCAGCTTGTCGGCCCAGTTAATATTGGCTTCTTCGTCGAAGCGGGCTTTGAGTTCGACGATGACGGTGACTTCTTTACCCTGCTGGGCCGCCAGTATCAGCGATTCCATCAGGTCCGAGTTCATGCCGGTGCGGTAGATGGTCTGCTTGATGGCCACCACATGGGGATCGGTCGCCGCGCTGCGGATGAAATCGATAACGGTCTGGAAAGTCTGGTAAGGGTGGTGCAGCAGAATATCGTGCTGGCGCAGTTCGGCAAAAATATCGAGGTTGGCATTTTTGCGTGCATTGCCCGGGATGAAGGGCGGGAAACGCAGCGCCGGTTTGTTGACGTGCTCGGTAATTTCCGTCAGTCGCACCAGATTCACGGGGCCATTCACCGCATACAGGCGGCTCTGGTCGAGACCGAACTGGTTGAGCAGGAACTGCGACAGTTCGGGCGGGCAGTTCATGGCTACTTCCAGCCGTACCGATTTGCCGAACTGGCGGCCTTGCAGCTCGCCCTTCAAGGCCTGACGCAGGTTCTTGACTTCATCTTCATCCACCCACAGATCACTGTCGCGGGTGACGCGGAACTGCGAGTAGGCCAGTACCTCGCGGCCGGCAAACAGGTCGGAGATGTGAGCGTGGATCACCGAGGACAGCAGGCAGAACGAGATGCCGCCATTGTCCGACAGGTGATCGGGCAGACGGATAATCCGCGGCAGCACGCGTGGCGCTTTGACGATGGCAATCGCCGTGCCGCGGCCGAAAGCATCTTTGCCGGACAGCGAGACGATGAAATTCAGACTCTTGTTGACCACCTGCGGGAACGGGTGGGCCGGATCGAGCCCGATCGGCGTCAGCAGGGGGCGCACCTCATTATCGAAATATTCCTTGACCCAGGCGCGCTGGGCTTCGTTGCGTTCGTTGTGGCGCACCAGATGCACGCCCGCTTCGGCCAGCTGGGGCAGTACTTCCTGATTGAGGATTTCATACTGGTGTTCTACCAGTGCATGGCATTCGTCGCTGATGCGGTTCAGTGTGGCGACCAGAGCAGGGTGGTTGGACAGGGTGCCGTCGATGGTGCCGGCGGCCAGCAGGCTGGCCACCCGTACTTCGAAGAATTCATCCAGATTGCTGCTGGCGATGCACAGATAGCGCAGCCGCTCCAGCAGGGGAATCGAGCGGTCTTCCGCCTGCGCCAGCACGCGCCGGTTGAACATCAGTTGCGAAATTTCCCGGTCGAGGAAGGCGGAGGTCTTGCTTACATCTGCGGACAGGTCTGGCTTCATGACTTTTTGTTCACTTTGCAATTATTGCATTTTACGCCGAGTGACGTAAATGTTGTCAGTGTAAGCATCAAATATGACAAGTCCGTGACATAGCCTGTCATAAAAGTCTGTCATAAACCATGAAATATGACAGCGCTGACTGTCATATTAGTCCCCTTGCGGCGAACTTTTCATAGTGGGCACCGTCTATTTCGCTAGAGCCGGAGGAAAAATCAGGTTTTTTTGTTGATGTCATAAAGCTGTCACAAACGCTGGTTAGACTGCGCAGCATCCTAACCCGTCATAACAAAGGACTTGATATGCGACTGAAACATCTGTTTTCCTCTCTGGTAGTTGGCGCGGCTGCTGTAATGGCATTCTCGTCCGCTGCACACGCCGCCGATATGACCGGCGCCGGCGCAACCTTCCCATACCCTATCTATGCGAAATGGGCGGAAGCGTACAAGGCCAGCACCGGTAACGGTCTGAACTACCAGTCGGTCGGCTCGGGCGCCGGCATCAAACAGATCAAAGCTAAAACCGTGGACTTCGGTGCTTCCGACATGCCGCTGAAAGTCGAAGACCTGGATGCCGAAGGCCTGATGCAGTTCCCTGCCATCATGGGTGGCGTGGTGACCGTGGTGAATCTGGACGGCGTAACCCCTGGCCAGCTGAAACTGACCGGCCCTGTGGTGGCTGACATATATCTGGGCAAGATCACCAACTGGAACGCACCGGAAATCGCTGCCCTGAATCCAGGCGTGAAGATTCCTGCTGGCGAAATCACCGTGGTACACCGCGCTGACGGCTCCGGTACTTCCTTCCTGTTCACCGACTACCTGTCGAAAACCAGCCCAGCCTTCAAGACCCAGATCGGTGCTGGCACCGCTGTGAAGTGGGTGGTAGGTGTAGGCGGTAAAGGTAACGAAGGCGTTGCTGCCAACGTTCAGCGTATCAAGGGTTCGATCGGCTACGTCGAGTGGGCTTACGCCAAGAAGAACAAAATGTCGCACACCCAGCTGAAAAACAAGGATGGCAACTTCCTGCAGCCGGATGATGACTTCTTCAAAGCCGCTGCTGCCAATGCAGAATGGACCAAGACCCCGGGCTTCGGCGTCGTTCTGACCGATCAGGCCGGCAAGAACTCGTGGCCTATCACCGGCGTGTCCTTCATCCTGATGCACAAAGCACAGGCCGATGCAGCCAAAGGCAAGGAAGTCATCAAGTTCTTCGACTGGGCCTTCAAAAATGGCGGCACCGCAGCTACCGAACTGGACTATGTACCACTGCCAGCAGCTGTTGTGAAACAAGTACAGGACGCATGGAAAGCCAACCTGAAAGACGCTTCGGGTAAAGCAATCTACTAATCCTTGGTCCCCTTCGCTGCTCTGGCGGCGAGGGGGTTAGCCTGCGCTACCCGACCGGGTGGCGCAGGCTAGCTTCCATCGACGAGATCACAACATGAGTGCTGATATCACTTCCACGCCCTTGAATAACAACGAGCCTGCACAGATGGCCACAGCCCAAACTACTCTCACTAGCGATGCCGAACAGGCCGCCCAGCGTGCCATGCACCGCACCATGCGCAACCAGCGCATTCAGGATTTCTTCTTCCACAAAACCACCATGCTGTTCGCGCTGTCCGTGCTGGCGGTGCTGCTGGGGATTATCGCCTCGCTGATGGTGGGCGCATGGCCGGCCTTCAAAGAATTTGGCCCCCGCTTCATCACCACGGTGGAATGGGACCCCGTCAATGACCAGTACGGCGCGGCAATCGCCATCGTCGGCACGCTGGCCACTTCCGGCATCGCACTGCTGATCGCTTTCCCTGTCAGCTTCGGCATTGCCCTGTTCCTGACCGAAATCTGCCCGACCCCGCTGCGCCGCCCGCTGGGTACGGCAGTGGAACTGCTGGCCGGTATTCCTTCCATCATCTACGGCATGTGGGGGCTGTTCGTGTTTGCCCCGCTGTTCGGCGACTATGTGCAGCCACTGATGAAAAGCGTACTGGGCCCGCTGCCCATCATCGGCCAGTTCTTTACCGGCCCTACCATGGGCATCGGTATCCTGACGGCGGCGCTGATTCTGGCCGTGATGATTATCCCTTTCATTTCTTCGGTGATGCGCGATGTGTTCGAAATCGTGCCCGCCGTGCTGAAGGAGTCGGCATACGGTCTGGGTTGCACGCGCTGGGAAGTGGTGCGCAAGATTGTGCTGCCATACACCAAGACCGGTGTGGTGGGCGGTGTGATGCTGGGTCTGGGCCGCGCGCTGGGTGAAACCATGGCCGTGACCTTCGTGATCGGTAACGCCAACAAGCTGTCGTGGTCGCTGTTCGCGGCCGGTAACTCGATCGCATCCACGCTGGCCAACGAGTTCGCCGAATCGGATACGCCACTGCACACGTCCTCGTTGTTCGCACTGGCGCTGATCCTGTTCGTGATTACCTTTATCGTTCTGTCCGCCGCCAAGCTGATGCTGGCTGGCATGTCTCGCAAGGAAGGCGTCAAATGAAGCAAGTTATGAATCCGGTGTACCGCAAGCGTCTGCGCATGCACCGCATCGGCATCGCGCTGTCGGTGGGCGCCATGTCTATCGGCCTGCTGGTGCTGGCGTGGATATTGATCACGCTGGCCATCAAAGGTTTCGGTGCACTGAGTATTAATATGTTCACCCAGACCACGCCGGCCCCCGGTAGCGAAGGCGGCGGCCTCATGAATGCTATCTTCGGCACGGTGATGATCGTCAGCCTGTCGACCCTGATCAGCACGCCGATCGGTATTCTGGCCGGCATCTATCTGGCCGAGTACGGCGAAGAAAACAAGGTGGCCAATCTGACCCGCTTTGTGACCGACATCATGCTGTCGGCGCCGTCCATCGTGATCGGTATGTTCGTCTGGGCCATGTACGTGGCGACGGCCAAGCACTACTCGGGCTACGCTGGTTCCATCGCACTGGCGCTGATCGCCGTGCCGGTGGTGGTGCGTACTACCGACAATATGCTGCGACTGGTGCCGAACAGCCTGCTGGAAGCCGCCTTCGCACTGGGCGCGCCACGCTGGAAAGTAGCGCTGATGGTGCGTCTGCGTGCCGTGAAAGCCGGTGTCATCACCGGTGTGCTGCTGGCGGTTGCCCGTATCTCGGGCGAGACGGCACCGCTGCTGTTCACCGCGCTGAACAACCAGTTCTTCAGCGCCGACATGAACGGCCCGATGGCCAACCTGCCGGTAGTGATCTACGGCTTCGCCATGAGCCCTTACGATAACTGGCGTGACCTGGCGTGGGGCGGTGCCCTGCTGGTGACGTTCAGCGTGCTGGCGCTGAACATCCTGTCGCGTACTGTGTTTAGCCAGAAACAACCGAATTAATCTGATAGAGCGAAACCTACATGAATACCCAATTGAGCGCAGAAAACGTGGTAGCTAGCCAGAATAGTGTGGCCGTGAACGGCAAACCGAAAATCATCGAAATCAAAGGTCTGAATTTCTTCTACGGTAAGAGCCAGAGCCTGCACAACGTCAACCTCGACATCCATGAGAAGCAGGTGACGGCCTTCATCGGCCCGTCCGGTTGCGGCAAATCGACCCTGCTGCGCACCCTGAACCGCATGTATGACCTGTATCCGGGACAGCGTGCCGAAGGCCAGATTCTGTATCGCGGCCATAACATTCTGGAAGGCACGCAGGACGTCAACATGCTGCGCGCCAAGGTCGGCATGGTGTTCCAGAAGCCGACCCCGTTCCCGATGTCGATCTACGACAATATCGCCTTCGGTGTGCGTCTGTATGAAGATCTGTCGAAAGGCGAGATGGACGAGCGGGTGGAATGGGCGCTGAAAAAGGCTGCGCTGTGGACTGAAGTAAAGGACAAGCTGGGCAAGAGCGGTCTGTCGCTGTCCGGCGGCCAGCAACAGCGTCTGTGCATTGCCCGCGGTGTGGCCGTAAAACCGGACGTGCTGCTGCTGGACGAACCGACCTCGGCACTGGACCCGATCTCGACCTCGAAAGTGGAAGAACTGATCAGCGAACTGAAAGGTGATTACACCATCGCCATCGTCACCCACAATATGCAGCAGGCTGCCCGTTGCTCGGACTACACGGCTTATATGTATCTGGGTGAGCTGGTGGAATTCGGCGAGACTGACCAGATCTTCATGAATCCTGCCCGTAAGGAAACCCAGGATTACATCACCGGCCGTTTCGGCTGATCAACCTTATAATACCCATACGATTACGGAGAGCAGCATGATCGGTGAGCATTCATCCAAACAGTACGACAACGAATTAGAATCCATCCGCTCCAAGGTATTGCTGATGGGCGGCATCGTCGAGAACCAGTTCCTTGACGCCATGACCTGCTTCCGCATTGGCAACCCTGAGCGGGCCGATCGCGTGATGCGCGAAGACGACGCCGTCAACCAGCTGGAAGTGTCGCTGGATGACGCCTGCAGCCACCTGATCGTGCGCCGTCAGCCTGCTGCCAACGATCTGCGCACCATCATGGCCACCATCAAGGTGATCACCGATCTGGAACGCATAGGCGATGAAGCCACCAAGATCGCCCGTATCGCCAAGGCGCTGCATGCGCGCGGCGCGGTCACGGTGAGCCACTATGAAATGGTGCGTGGCATCGCCACCAACGCCAGCGATATGCTGCACGATGCGCTCGACGCGTTTGCCCGCAACGACGGCAAGCGCGCCTTGCAGCTGATTGCACAGGATGCCGTGATCGATCACGAATTCCGTTCCATCATGCGTAACCTGATTACCTTTATGATGGAAGATCCCCGTACCATTTCGGCAGCGCTCGATACGCTGTGGGTGGCCAAGGCGATCGAACGGATCGGCGATCACGCCAAGAATATTGCGGAATATGTGATCTACGTGGTCGATGGCAAGGATATCCGCCACACCAAAACTGCGCAGATCGAAAACAGCGCCCCGGAGCAGGCGGAATAAACTGCCGCCACGGACAGCGCAATAACTATAAAATAAAGAGCTATGGCATCTGATAAAACTACCATTCTGATCGTCGAGGATGAGCCGGCGATTGTCGAACTGGTGACCTTCTCCCTGCGCGAAGCAGGCTGGAACTGTGTTGCGGTACAAAGCTGCGGCGAAGCGTGGGACTTTCTGCAGACCCGCACGCCGCAACTGATACTGCTGGACTGGATGCTGCCCGACCAGACCGGCCTGCGTTTGCTGACGCGTATCCGCGCCGACCGCCACTTCAACGAGATCCCCGTCATCATGCTGACGGCGAAGAGTATGGAAGAGGACAAGCTGGCCGGCCTGAATAACGGCGCCGACGATTACATCACCAAACCGTTCTCGCCACGCGAACTGCTGGCCCGTGCCAAGGCGCTGTTGCGGCGCAAGGCGCCCGAGCATGCCCAGGCCACCATGCGCGCGGCCAACGTGGTGCTCGATCCCGTCAGCTGCACGGTGATGATGGACCAGCAGAAGATCGACATCGGCCATGCCGAATACAAGCTGCTGAAGTTCCTGCTGGCCCACCCCGAACGAGTCTTCTCGCGTAGCCAGTTGCTCGATAAGGTCTGGGGCGACCATGTGGTGATCGAGGAGCGCACGGTGGATGTGCATGTGCTGCGTCTGCGTAAGGCGCTCAAGGAAGCCGAGCATTTGATCAAGACGGTGCGTAGCGTCGGCTACATGCTGTCGGAAAAATAGAAAGCGAGACGGATGAATCCCAAGTTGCTGTTCTGGGTGCCGGCGGCGCTGCGCAGCGCCATCATACTGGGCGGGTGCGCCACGCTGGGCTGGCTGTTTGGCTGGATAGAGGGACTGGTGCTGGCGCTGGGCGCCATGATCGTGATGGTGTTTGTCCAGCTATCCTATCTTTACCAGTTGAGTAACTGGCTGGACGATCCGCAGAGTGCCAAGCTGCCCGATGGCTGGGGCGCGTGGACCAGCATCTTCTCGCGGCTGTACAAGATGCGGCGCGAAGACGAGAAGAATCAGGCCGAACTGACGGAATGGCTGGCGCGCTTCCGTCAGGCCATGCACCTGCTGCCCGATGGCGTGGTGATCATGGACGATGTGCTGTTCCTCGAATGGTGCAATCCCGCCGCCGAAAAGCATCTGGGACTGACCCATGAGCGCGACAAGGGGATGCGCGTGACCAATCTGGTGCGCAATCCCGATTTCATGGATTACATCATTCTCGGCCGCTACGATCAGCCGCTGACCATCAGTTTCCGCGACCGCAAGCTGATCGTGCAAATCATCCCGTTCGAAAACCGCCGCCAGATTCTGGTCACGCACGATGTGACGGAGAGCGAGCGGATCGAAGAAATGCGGCGCGACTTTATCGCCAATGCATCGCACGAACTGCGTACGCCGCTGACCGTGATTGTGGGCTTCCTCGAAATCGCTGCCTCGGAAGGGCTGGATGCTGCGACGCGCAGCGCCCATCTGAAGCTGATGACGGAGCAGGGCCACCGCATGCAGCATCTGATCGAAGACATGCTGACGCTGTCACGGCTGGAGTCGGTGGATTATCCGCTGCGCGCCGAGCGGGTGGATGTGAAGCGGCTGGTGGAGCAGGTGCAGCGCGATGCTGAAGCGCTGTCTGCTGGCCGGCACGAGATCAGCATCACTATCGACGGCCCCGATGTCACCGGCAGCTACGAAGAATTGCATAGCGCTTTTGGTAATCTGGCCTCGAACGCGGTGCGCTACACGCCGGCAGGCGGCAAGATTCATCTGCTCTGGAAAGGCACGGAGAACGGTGCCAAGTTCATGGTGGAAGATACCGGCATCGGCATCAGCACCGAACACATCTCTCGCCTGACCGAGCGTTTCTACCGCGTCGACAAGAGCCGTTCGCGCGAGACGCAGGGTACGGGGCTGGGACTGGCCATCGTCAAGCACGTGCTGCTGCGCCATAGCAGCACGCTGCAGATCAAATCGGAAGCGGGCAAGGGCAGTACCTTCATCGTCTGCATGCCCAAGACGGCGCTCGTGCTGCCGCAGATCGAACTGCAACTGCACTAGGCTGCATCGGATTCAGGCCGGATTAGCCAGCCAGCGCGGGGTAGGTGAAGCCGATGAAGTGGACGGTGTTCACCAGCAGGTGCGTGGCAATTGCCGCTTCGATGCGCCCCGTGGCATGGTAGGCGTAAGCGTAGCCCACGCCAGCCAGTGCCGCCAGCGCGGCATAGGCGGCACCGCCGCCCAGATGGGCGGCGCCGAACAGCAGGGCGGATACCAGCACTGCCAGCAGACCGCACCAGCGTGCCTGTGGCCAGCATTGCTCCAGCCAGCGCGTCAGCTGGCCCTGTATCAGACCACGGAAGAAGGTCTCTTCCGCAATCACTGTAAAGAACAGATTCACCAAGATGAACTGCAGCGTATAGGCGGGCAGTTTGACATCGATGTGCACGAAGCCGCTAGCCAGCGCCGCTGCCATGACGGCCAGCACGGTGGCCGGAGCGATCACGGCGACCGAGCGCAGGGCAGTGCGTAACTGCGCCATGCTGCTCACGCGCTGGCTCACCAGTGCCAGCAGCACTAGTCCCACGCAGGCTTTGTCCAGAT
Source organism: Duganella fentianensis (assembly GCF_964031615.1). Classification (GTDB taxonomy): domain Bacteria; phylum Pseudomonadota; class Gammaproteobacteria; order Burkholderiales; family Burkholderiaceae_D; genus Rugamonas; species Rugamonas fentianensis_A. The sequence goes on along the minus strand of NZ_CAXIQN010000006.1, from coordinate 65,696 downwards.
TGGCGTACTGGGTAAATGGCATCGCGTCCGGTGTAATCAGCACCCCTTTGAGCAGTACGGGATTCACGAAGCCCGGTACCTTGTGCATGGCTAGCGCCAGTGCCAGTAGCAGCGTGAGTAGGCCACCCGCGATACGCACAGCGCGCTGCGGTGCATCGGCGTAGGCCCGGGCCGATAGCAGCAGCGCCACCAAGGCCAGCCAGCCGGCGGCATGCAGTGCGCCCGCTATGCTGGCCCAGCCCAGTGCTAGCACGGCCATGACCAGCCAGCGCGGTATCTGTCGTCGGGGGGAGAGGGTAATCGCAGGCGCCCAGATGGTGCCGATGGCAGACATCAGGATCAGGGAATACGGGGCAGCGGTGATCAGAGCGAGCATAAACGGGAGCAGCACAGGCTGCAGGGTGTACGGCTCCCGATCATAACATTATGGCATCGCTTTTAGAACGAGTAGATCAGCCCCGTCATGATGATGGGCGCAGTGCGTCGTTTGGTCAGTGGGCTGTCGGCGGCATCGCCCGTCAAGGTCTTGACGCCGGCCACCGTATGCACCGACCACTGCTTGTCGATCACGTGGTTCCAGTTGACGGCCGCGCCCACGCTGGTGAAACCGGCCTTGGTCAGATAGGTGCTATAACCGGAGTACAGGGTCTGTCGTGGCGTCACGCCATAGTAGGTCTGCACATGTTTGTGGTCGCCGTATTCGGCCGAGATACCCAGTCCCACCTGATCGCTGGCGGTGGTCAGCAACTGCAGGCTGCTGCCCAGCGTGTAGGTATTGCCGTGGCCGCGCTGGCTCAGGTTCTGGGTCGTGGCCAGACTGACGCTGATGGCATCGAAGCGGTAGCTGGCATTGAGTACGGCCTGCACCGCACCTTTGATGTCGCCCATGCCCTTGAGGTCGTCCGAGCCGGAGAAGATCGTGCGTTTCTGATCGTCGCGTGCGCCGCCGTAACTGATGGCCGCACTTAGCTGCAGATTGTCCTGTGTGGTCTGGAAGCCGATGCCGCGCGTGCTGCTGATGAAGGCACCGTTGCTGAAGCTGCGCTCGAAGATAGGCAGCGGTACCAGACGGCTCTTTTTAGCGCCCGAGTATTCGGGCAGATAGGCCATTCCTGCGCCGAGGCGCATGGTGTCGCCACTGGTGCCGGCAACGGCAGGGCGTTCGTCCGTGCTGGTGCTGGCGAGCGGATCGGCGTGGCAGGGCATACTCAGCGCGCTGATGGCGCACAGGCTGGCGAAGGTGATGGCGACTGGCTTCATGGTTTCCTCGTTGGTGGGGAGTGGCTTTGCCCCGCCGGCGCGTTTTTGAATGGCCCGGCGCTGGAGCGAACGCAGTATTGCCGTTTTTATCAGACGCCACCAGCGCTCAGTCTGAAGTATCATGTGCCGCATATTCCGGTATCACGCGGTGATGCCTCACCTTCGGAGCTTTCCATGTCGCTCACGCTGTATTACCACCCGCTAGCCTCGTTCTGCCACAAGGTGCTGATCGCGCTGTATGAAAACCAGACGGCGTTCGAGCGCCGCATCATCAATCTCGGTGAACCGGCCGATCGCGCCGAGCTAGAAGCCATCTGGCCGCTGTGCCGCTTTCCTGTGCTGCGCGACCATGCGCGCAAGGTGGATGTGCCGGAAACCAGCATTATCATCGAATATCTGGACCGGCACTATCCGGGCGCGCGGCCATTGCTGCCGACCGATCTGGATGTGGCGCTCGATGTACGGCTATGGGATCGCTTCTTCGATCATTATGTGCAGGAGCCCATGCAGTCCATCGTGCTGGCGCGTCTGAACGATATCCAGTGCGACCTGACCAGCGACCGCACTAAGCTCAAGACCGCCTACAAGATGATAGAGAAGCGCATGGAAGCGCGCGAGTGGATGTGTGGCGCCAGCTTTTCACTAGCCGATTGCGCTGCTGCACCCGCGCTGTTCTATGCCGCTACCGTGCTGCCTTTCCCCGAGGAGTACGACGCGCTGACGACCTATTTCGACCGGCTCATGGCGCGGCCATCGGTGCGACGGGTACTGGAAGAGGCCAAGCCCTACTTCCATATGTACCCGTTCTATGACGACATTCCCGAGCGTTTCCTGTAGCAGCGGCTATTTGCCGGCGAAGTGGGCTTCGATTTCTTCCAGCGTCTTGCCGCGCGTTTCAGGCAGCAGCAGGGCGGCCGTGAGGAAGTACAGCAGCGAGCAGCCGGCGCCGTAGAAGAACAGGGTGGCGTAGCCGTACTGTCCCACCGTTGGCAGGAATACGGCGGCAATCGAAGTCGAGACAAACTGGTTGATCAGCAGGGCAATGCTCATGCCGTTCGAGCGTATGCGGTTGGGCATCAGTTCGGACAGTGCCAGCCACACGCACACCCCGGGACCGACGGCAAAGCTGGCCACGAACAGGCACATGGCCAGTGCCACCTGCCAGCCATGGCTGGTCGATGGCAGCGGTGACAGGTGGGCTTGTTCTATCCGCAGCGGCGCACTGGCGGCATCGGCCGGATCGGCAAACGGATTCAGATGCAGGCGGCGGAAGAAGGCGCCGATCACGCTGTCTGCCTGCACGGTCTCGGCACGGCTCAGACGCAGCACGGGTAGCGCCGGATCGTCGCTGCGCAGGCTTTGCACATTGGTGAACGGGCCATAGGAATAGGCCAGCGTCAGTTGCTGGACTGGCGCGGCAGCAACGGTGCCGGTTGCCGCAGCGTTGCCAGCATGGGTGTCAGTTTGAGCATCGGCACCCAGCGCCTGCAGCGTAGCGCTATCCAGTTGTATGCTCAGGCTATCGCCCTGCACGCGCGCCTGCAGCACACTGGCCACATCGCGCTGATTACCTTCGGCACTGCGGAACAGCAGACCGGCCGACAGCAGCGCCAGCACGATACCGCCCGTGCCCAGCATCAGCAGGAATTTGCGGCCCTTGCGATCCACCAGCGCGACGGCGACGACCGTCATCACGGCGTTCAGTACCTTCAGTCCCACATCGGCCATATTGGCCGTAGCGCCGGGCAGGCCGGCCTGATTCAGAATCGTGACGACGTAGGCCAGTATCGAATTGATGCCGGTGGCCTGCGTCAGCGCCAGTACCAGACAGGCCAGCAGGAAGGGCAATACATAGCGGCGGCTCAGTAGCGGTTCGCTGGCATGCTGGCTATCGGCAGTTTCCGGCGCCAGTGCCTGCTCGATGTCGCGCAGTTCGGCCTGTGCTTCGGCCGCTGGGCGAGTGCGCAGCAGGGCCTGATGTGCCTGTGCCAGATCGCCACGGCGTGCCAGCCAGCGCGGCGATTCGGCCAGCAGCAGGCTGCCTAGCGTGAAGATCAGACCCGGCGTCAGGCAGAACCAGAAGATGCTGCGCCATGCGTGATCGCGGGCGGCAAACAGGGCCTCGGCCCGGGCTTCGGGCGCCAGTGCCTGTGCTGCCGTGCTGACGGCTTCCACGCTCTGCGCCTGATACAGTCCGATCAGCGCGGCAGCGACCAGACCGATGGTAAGCAACAGCTGGAACAGCGCAGCGCCACGGCCACGCTGGCGCGCATGCAGGCACTCGGCCAGATACAGCGGCACCACCACACCGATCAGACCACCGCTGATGCCTTGCAGCAGACGGCCCAGCAGCAGCGGAGTGTAGCCATCGGCCAGCGCAATCAGCGGAATACTCAGCGTGAACAGGGCGCCGGCCAGTACCATGGCCCAGCGCCGTCCGATCAGATCGGCCAGCGCACCGGCGAACAGCGAAGACAGCACGGAGCCCAGTAGCACGGCGGCCACGATGAAGCTCAGTTGCTGCGCGCTCAAATGCCATGCTACCGACGCCGTGGCTTCCAGATACGGCAGCGCGCCAGCAATGATGCCGACGTCGATGCCGTATAGCAGACCGCCCATACCGGCGATGAATAGCAGATAGCGCATGGCGCGCGCAGTGGATTTCAACTCGGTGGGCGTTACTGCGCTAGGCTCGGTGACGTGCATCGGTGCTCCGGTTCGGGTTGGGGGGGGACGTGTTGAGTTCAGTTGGTCTTCAGGTCGATGGCTTCGCCTTCGACGTAGACGGCTACTGGCTGCAGGTCGGCATCGAGCACCACCAGATCAGCCCATGCGCCAGTCTGCAAACGGCCTCGCTCGGTTTCACCCAGATAGTCGGCGGGATACAGCGAAAGACGATTGGAAGCGTCGGCCAGTGCCAGTCCCATGCCGACAAAATTACGCAGCGCCTGATCCATGGTGAGGACAGAACCGGCCAGCGATCCTGTCGCGAGCCGCACGCAGCCCATACATTTGTAGACGCGCTGGCTACCGAGGCCGTATTCGCCATCGGGCATGCCGGTGGCGGCGGTGGCATCTGTTACGCCGTACAGGCGCGGAATCGCACGCAGGGCGGCACGGATGGCGCCTTCGTGTACGTGCTGCAGATCGGGAATCACTTCGGCATACTCGGCATGGGCCAGCGCCGCACCGACGATGCCGGGCTGGCGGTGCTGTAGCGCCGTCATGCCGTTGAACAGGTGCGTAAAACCGGCGGCGCCGGCCTGCAGAGCAGCCACACCGTCTTCATAACTGCCGTTGCTATGGCCAAGCTGGACGCGGATGCCCAGGTCTTTTAACTGGGGGATTAATTGCAGGTGCTGGGCCACTTCGGTGGCCAGCGTCATGGCGCGGATAGGCGCGATGGCGTGATAGCTGCGTACCAGCTCAAGGCTGCCTTCCACCACTGCGTCGGCCGGCTGGGCGCCTAGCCGGTGGATGCTGAGGAAGGGGCCTTCCAGATGCACACCCAGCATGCGCGCGGCACCGGCCGGACGCTGGGCGATGGATGGCGCCAGACCATTGAGGGCGCGGCGGATCGAATTGTCGGTGGCCGTCATGGTGGTGCCCAGCATGGCCGTGGTGCCATGGCGCGCATGGGCGCGCGCGACGGTGACGCCGGCATCGCCGCCCTGCATGATGTCGACACCCGCAGCGCCGTGCACATGGAGGTCGATAAAACCGGGCAGGATGGTCAGTTCGCCGCCAGCGCTGGCGGCTGCGTCGTCAGCTGCAGCGCTATCGGCTTCGATGGCCCCGATGCGCTGGCCGAACGTCAGGCTGCCTTTGATCCAGCCCTGAGGGGTGAGAATATTACCGCTTACTTTACCGCTAGGTTTATCGGAAAACACGTGCTTAGTCCGCAATCAGAAGTTCGATACCGGCTGCCAGCAGGCCTTCGCGATATTCGTCGCTGATGCTGGCATCCGTAATGACAGTGTCGACCCGATCCAGCTGCACGATGCGGTGCAGGCTGACGCGGCCGAATTTGGAGGCATCCGTGAGGACGATGATTTTCTTGGCGCGTTCCACCATCTTGTGATTCAGGCTCGCTTCAGCTTCGTGGTGGGTGGTGACGCCAAACTGCAGATCGAAACCATCCACGCCGAGGAATAGTTTGTCGAAGCTATAGGCCTGCAGGCAGGCTTCGGCCTGACTGCCCTGTACCGACAGCGACTGCTTGCGCAGCAGGCCGCCCGTCAGGATCAGATCCACGCCCGGCGCCTGCGCCAGTTCCCATGCAATGTTGAGGCCATTGGTCAGTACCGTGACGTTTTCCGCGTCGTGCAGGTGGCGCGCCAGCGAGATGGTGGTGGTGCCGGAATCGATGATGATGTTATCGCCGGCCTGCACCATGCGCGCCGCGCAGGCGCCGATGCGCTCTTTCTGTTCGTGGTTGAGCGCATCCTTCTGCGGTATGGTCTGTTCCGGTGGTGGCGTGCGGCTCAGGCGCGCGCCGCCATGGCTGCGCCGTGCCAGTCCCTGAGATTCCAGAGCACTGAGGTCGCTGCGGATGGTAACGGCAGAGACGCCCAGTTGCTCGACCAGTTCATTGACCTGCACGTTACCGTGTTCGGTCAGAGCTTGCAGGATGGCGGCGCGGCGTTGGCTGGTTTGTCGCATGATGTCGTGGCTAGTGCAGAAAAGGGTCGAGCTTAACAGATTGCGAGGTTGTGGTTGCAGGCGCGTGCATACGGCGCCAGCGACAGACCGATAGCGTGTTCCAGCAGCGCCTCGTAGCGGTTGACCAGCAGGCCATCGCGCACGGCTTCATACTGCTGCGGCAGGAACTGGGCGATCAGCATCAGCGGAATCTGCAGACCATCGAGATTGCGCTGCAACTGGCTGACGGCCGCCTGTACGCTGGCCTCGCCCCAGTAATAGCGGCAGCGGTCACTCAGGCCGTAACGGCGTAGCACGCGCTGTTCGCTGGCCGTACCCGGATAGTGCTTGAGCCACTGCTTGGGCGCTGCCAGCATGGCCTCGTCCAGCACCTGCATTAACTGCGAGCAGGCATCGGCAGGCAGTAGTTCGGCTTCGATCGCGCATAGTGCCTGCAGCGCGCCGCGCAGGGCAAAGGTGGCCGCCGGGCCTACTTTGAGAATCGCAAAGTGATCGCGCACCATGCGGTGCAGTGCCGTCTCGCGCTGGTAGTCGGTGGAGTGGGCTTCGAATACCAGGCCGGGCTGGCCGGCGATGAATTCGGACAGCGATTGCGCCGCCTCGGCATGATAGTGCTGGATCTGGCTGTGGTCGAAGTCCACGCCGGGCTGCACCACCATGGCGATCACGCGGCGCCATGCGCTGTGCAGATCGCGTTCGAAGAAGGCGACACGGTGTACGTCCAGCGTACGCGCGGCAGCCTTGGGCGCGGTGACTGCACCGGCCTGTGCCAGATTGGCTTCGCCGCCCGGTATCGGTACTTCGGTGCCGATCACATACACGGGCGGCGGCAGGCCGGCCTGCGCGGCGGCCGCTTCGGCTACCGCGCACAGACGTGCCGAGCGCGCGGCAATGATGTCGTCACTGAGGATGGCCGGATCATCGGCGCAGCGCATGCTGCAATCGAGGTGGATCTTGTGGAAGCCGGCCGCAGCATAGGCTGCGATCAGGGTTTCTGCGTGGTTCATGGCAGTGACCGCATCCAGCGTCTGCCACGCGTTTGGCCCCAGATGGTCGCCACCCAGTACCAGCCGCTCGAGCGGGAACTGCTGCGTGCTGGCCAGTTGCTGCACATAGTCGCGGAACACGGCGGGCGTCATGCCGGTATAGCCGCCGAACTGGTCGACCTGATTCGAAGTAGCTTCGACCAGCAGGATGGTGTCGTAATGCAGTGCCACCTGCATGGCTGCGCGCAGCACGGCAGGGTGGCTACAGCACACGCTGTAGATGCCGGCGGCTTCGCCACGGCGGTGGGCGGCGATGATTTGCTGGACAGGGGAGAGTGGAGCGTTCATTTTCTTCACGGTTACTATCGGGGGTAAAGCTGATCAGGGATAAAGCTGGCGTGCCAGTAAGGCCGCACCGCGCGCGCCACCAGCATCACCGAAGGCGGGCGGCAGGATGGGCGGTACGATCACGCCGGTAAATAAGTGGCGCTTCACGGCAGCCGGTAATTGCTGATACAGATGGCTCATTTGCGATAGTCCGCCGCCCAGCACGATGGCGTGCGGGTCCAGCGTGATCACCAGCGTGGCCAGTGCATGCGCCAGCAGATCGAGATGCAGTGCCAAGGTCTGCTGCGCCAGCGCCGAACCGGCGGCAGCCTGCGCGGCGATGGCATGGGGCGGGGCGCCGTCGCCGCCCAGATGGCGGTGCAACTGGCTCATGCCGGGACCGGACACATAACGTTCCATGCAGCCGCTGCGGCCACAGGCGCAAGGCAGCACGGGAAGCTGGTAATGCTGCAGCAGGGCGGCTGGCAGTGGCCAGTGGCCCCATTCGCCGGCGATGCCGTTGGCACCGCGTAGCAATCGGCCGTTGACGCAATAACCGCCACCGGCGCCCGTGCCGATAATCGCGCCGAACATGCTCGGCAGCGCGTGCGCGGCGCCGCCATCGGCTTCGGACAGGGCGAAGCACTGACAGTCGTTGCCGATGACCAGCGGGCGTTGCAGGGCTTCCTGCAGTGCACTGGCGACTACGCGGCCATTCAGCGCGGGCACATTGGAACTGAGCTGGCGCCCGCTCAGCGTATCGACCACGCCGGGCAGGCCGATGCCGACGGCGGCGCGCATATCCAGCTCCACATCGGCGCGTGCTACCAGCGCCTGCATAGACTCGACGAATTCCGCAAAGTCGGTGCCGGGCGTGGGGATGCGCTCGCGGTGTACTTCGCGCAGACCCTGCTCGTCATCGAGAAAGGCCACCAGCTCGATCTTGGTGCCGCCGATATCGATGCCGTGGTAGCCGCGTATCTTAGAACGCATCATGACGGTAGATGGTCACGCCCTGTACCACACGGTTGACGGTGCCACTGGCGAAAGGATTATCGGGACGCAGCTGCAGACGGGCCGACTGGTGCAGCGCAAACTGCTGCGCCATCAGCAGCCACAGGGGCGCCAGCCATGCGTCAGCCCAGGCCGGCGCGTCGATGCCAAAATCGCCACCGCTGCCTATCGTCAGACAGCCCGCGGCAATCTGATCGCGCTGCAGTTCGGCCAGCAGATCGCCTTCGTAGCGGCGCGCTACCGGATCGGAGCTACGGAACATCAGCACCAGCGTTTCGCTGTTGACCATGGCTTTCGGGCCGTGGCGGAAACCCAGTGCGCTGTTGGCCACTGCCAGCACATCGCCCGCCGTCAGTTCGAGAATTTTCAGTGCGGCTTCCTTGGCCAGCGATTCCAGCGGGCCGCTGCCCAGATACACCACGCGTTTGACCGGTTTTGCGGCCAGTGCGGCCACTGGCGCCGACCAGCTGGCCAGTGCCTGCTCGCCCAGTTGCGCCAGCGTTTCGATCTGCGCCGTCTGGAAGTCTGGATCGAGCACGGACAGTGCGGCCAGCAGCATGCAGGTAAAGCTGCTGGTCATGGCGAATGCGCGGTCGCAACTGGCGGCCGGCATCAGCAGGTTGTAGGTGGCCTTATCCCCAGCGCCCTGTCTGGCCAGATCGCCTTCGGCATTGCAGGTGATATTCAGGAAGCGTGCGTGCGGCACCATGTCGCGCACCAACTGGACGGCGGCCGTGCTTTCCGGGCTGTTGCCACTGCGGGCAAACGAGATCACCAGCGTAGGGCGTTCGCGGCGCAGATACAGGGCCGGATGGGTCAGCAGGCTGGTGGTGGAAATGGCGCGTACCTGACAAGGCCAGGCCGCATTGATTTCATCGGCAATGATTTCGCCCGCGTAGGCCGAGCTGCCGGCGCCCGTGAGGATGATGCGGGCTTCGGGCGTGCTCAGTACGTCGCCCAGAAAATCGGCCAGTGCAGCACGCTGGCTATCGAGCAGGCGCGCAAGTTCGCGCCATAGGGCAGGTTGCTGGGCGATTTCTTCGGCAGTATCAAGGCCGCCTAGTTCGCGCCAGGCTTCGGTTGTGCGTTGGAATAGCGTAGTCATCGAAAGAATTCTCAGGTTAGGTGGGATAAAGAATAAAGTTTAATTTTCGTTTTGTCAAAGTCGAAAGTAAAACGAAAGCTAATTAGTAAAGTTGTTTCGCGTCAATGTGGACAAATTGCTACATATTCGAAAGTTGCATTTCCTTGTTTGATCGTAAACGAAAGATATGAACGATTAATTGAAAATTTTTCTTTTCTTTTCATTGACCGGCTTAGTTTTTATTTCTAGAGTAAATACATCGCAATACCGTATTTACGAATTTCTGACGACATGAAACAGATACTGCACCCTGCTGCGCACCGCAGCGCTCCCGTCGCCCGCCCCATGGCGCTGGCCATCGCCGCCGTGCTGGCTTTCGGTTCCGCCGCGCAGGCCGCACCTATCGGCAACCTGCGTTCCATCCAGCCTGCCAGCGGCGCGCAATGGCAGTTGCAGACCGATACCGGTGCGCAGATCGAACTGAGTCTGCCGCGCGCCGACGTGCTGCATATCTGGGCCGGCCCGAAAAAGACCGGCCTGACGGGGGCGGGCAATCAGGCTGCCCCCATCGTGGTAGCGCAGGCGGCAGACAAAGTCGATTACAGCATCAGCGAACAGCCTGACCATATTCTGATCCGTACCGCAGCGCTGACGCTGAAAGTGGAACGCAAGCCGCTGCGTTTCAGCCTGTTCCGCACGGGCGAAGCACAGCCACTGTGGCGCGAAGTGCAGCCGCTGGAACTGGGCGACAAGCAGAGCGTGCAGATACTTTCCAGCGACAAGGCCGAGCGTTTCTTTGGCGGCGGCCAGCAGAATGGTCGTTACGAATTCAAAGGCAAGCAATTACCCGTATCCTACTCCGGTGGCTGGGAAGAAGGCGATCGGCCTAGCCCGGCGCCATTTTTAATGAGTTCGCGCGGCTGGGGCATGCTGCGCAATACCTGGTCGGACGGGAATTACGATCTGCGCCAGAACGAGCAGATCGCGTTGGCCCATGACGAAGCGCGCTTCGATGCCTATTACTTCGTCGGCAAGGATGTGAAAGATGTACTGGCCCGCTACACCGAGTGGACGGGACGGGCGCGCATGCTGCCGCGCTGGGCGCTCGAATATGGCGACGCCGATTGCTACAACGATGGCGACAATGTGAAAAAGCCCGGCACCGTGCCGAAGGGCTGGAGTGATGGCCCCACCGGTACCACGCCGGATGTGATCGAAACGGTGGCGCGCAAATACCGCGAACACGATATGCCGGGCGGCTGGATACTGCCGAACGATGGCTATGGCTGCGGCTATACGGCGCTGCCGGAAACCGTGCAGGGACTGGCCAAGTATGGCTTCCGCACGGGGCTATGGACGGAAAACGGCGTCGAGAAAATGGCGTGGGAAGTGGGCACGGCCGGCACCCGCGTGCAGAAGCTGGACGTGGCGTGGACCGGCAAGGGCTATCAGTTCTCGCTCGACGCCAATAAATCGGCCTATGACGGCATACTGAATAATTCCGATGGCCGTCCTTTCATCTGGACCGTTATGGGCTGGGCGGGCACCCAGCGCTATGCCGTAACGTGGACGGGCGATCAGAGCGCCAGCTGGGACTATATCCGCTGGCATGTGCCGACCCTGATCGGTTCCGGTTTGTCGGGGCAGGCCTATGCCACCGGTGACGTGGACGCGATTTTTGGCGGCAGTCCGGAAACCTATACGCGCGACCTGCAGTGGAAGAGTTTTACGCCCGTGCTGATGGGGATGTCCGGCTGGGCCGCGGCGGAGCGCAAGCATCCGTGGTGGTTTGCCGAGCCGTATGTCAGCATCAACCGGCGCTATCTGAAGCTGAAGATGCGTCTGACGCCGTATATGTACACGCTGATGCACGAGGCCGAGCAGAGCGGCGCGCCGCTGGTACGTGGCCTGATGTGGGATTATGCCGATGATCCGGCCGCGCTGACGGAAGCCCATAAATACCAGTTCATGCTGGGACGTGATCTGCTGGTGGCACCGGTGTACCGCAGTCAGGCTGTCAGCGGCGGCTGGCGCCGTGCCATTCACCTGCCGCAAGGCCAGTGGTTCGATTACTGGGATGGTCGTCAGGCGACCGCTGATAAGGGCGGGCGCGATATCGATCTGGCTGTAACGCTGGACAAGCTGCCCGTGTTCGTGCGCGCCGGAGCGATACTGCCCATGTATCCGGAGATGCTGTATGACGGCGAGAAGCCGAAAGATGTGCTGACGCTGGACCTGTATCCGCAGGCTGGCAGCGCGACATCGGAATACACACTGTACGAAGACGATGGCAATACCCGCCGCTATCAGCAGGGCGCTTATAGCCAGCAGACCTTCCGTCTGCACAGCAGCGCCGATGGCTACCGCGTCGAACTGGCGCCGGTGGTGGGCAGCTATGAAGGCCAGCTGACGCAGCGCGCCTATGCGCTGCGCGTGCTGAGCCGCCAGCGTCCGGCCAGTGTCAGCAACGGCGACCGCCTGCTGGCAGCGCAGGCTGACCGTGCCGCCTTCGATGCGGCTAGCGAAGGCTGGTACTTCGATGCCGGCGATCGCCTCGGTACGCTGTATGTAAAGCTGGGCAAACAGGATATCCGCCAGCCGCTGCAAGTGAAGGTGCAGGCGCAGCAGGCTGCCCAGCCTGTGCTGGCCGACGATGCCTTCCCCGCTGCACCAGCCATGGGCCGTGCGATTCCCGCAGACGGCATGATGGTCCTGAATCGTCCTTCGGAAGAAGCGGGCAACCCGCTGGAAAATGCATTTGACGATAATCCGGCCAGCTGGTTCCGCACCACCCGCAGTCCGGCCGTGCAGGGCGGCCCGCATGAATGGGTGATCGGCTTTACCGAGCGCCGCCTGATCGACGGCATTGAACTGGCACCGCGCAATGACCAGCACTGGCAGCATGGCCAGATCCGCGACTATGAAGTCTACCTTGGTGATAACAACGGCGACTGGGGCGCGCCCGTCAAACGGGGGCAATTGAAACTGGCCGAAGGGCTTCAGAGCATCAGCTTCCCTGCCACGGCAGGGCGCTTGCTGCGCTTCCGCGTACTCAGTACCCACAACCCCGATGGTGATGGCGCGGCAGCGACCGATCCGATGGTGACGGCTGCGGCCACGCCGGTGGCGCGTGCCTATAACGCCGTGGTGGCCAGCGAAGTAGCGCCTATTGTGCTGTCGACTTTCCATGTGATGGGTTACCAGCCCAAGGAAGGGCCGGAGATTCAGCAATATCTGTCCGATCTGTCTATGCCGAAAAGCGTCAAGCGCGATCAGCCGCTGCAAGGCAAGGAGATGCGCATGAACGGCCTGTGGTTCCGCAAGGGGCTGGGTGTAGGCGCTAGCAGCCGCATCGATCTGCAACTGACGGGCAACTGGAATCTGCTGCGCGCCGACCTCGGTGTGGACGATAGCTGCCGCAGCGCCGGTGGCCTGCAGTTCCAGATCTGGACGGGCGAACGCCTGCTGTACGACAGTGGCCTGATTAGCGCGCCCGCTGTCGTCAAGCCGGAGATCGATGTGCGCGGGCTGACCCAGCTTAGCCTGCGTACGCTGGGTGCACAGGGCAGCAAGCCGGCGCAAGTCTGCGGCAACTGGGCCAATGCGGCCCTGATCGGCACCGAGGGAAGTACCGTCCGGCCACGCTGATCTAATCCGATTTTTTTCACAAGTAGGAACCCCTCCACGGACCGGGGAGGGGTAGTTGCATCTTGACGTTTCACGACACCACGCAATACAGGGAGATAAAAATGCAGATAAAAAAACTGGTAGCGGCAATGATGGCAGTAGGACTGGCATCTGGCGCACTGGCAGCCGACGAGCAGGAAGAGCAGAAGCAGCAGAAGCAGAACAAGGATGAAAAGATCACGCGGGTGGAGATTACCGGCTCCAGCCTGAAACGCATCAACGCCGAAACCGCCTCGCCGGTGCAGGTGGTCGACGCCAAGCAGATCGAGAACATGGGCGCCCGCACGCTGCTGCAGGTGCTCGACAACCTGCCCGCTGCGCGTCCTTCGCAGCAGGATTTCCGTTCCATGTTCACGGGTTCGGACGGCGCCTCGCAGGCTAACCTGCGCGGCCTCGGTGCGCAGGGCACGCTGGTGCTGCTGAACGGTCGTCGTCTGTCGTTCTATGGCGCACCGGCTGGCTTCCAGACCATGTTCGTCAACATCGATGCGATTCCCGCTGCCGCCATCGAGCGCATGGAGATCCTGACTGACGGCGCCTCCGCTGTGTATGGTTCCGATGCCGTGGCCGGTGTGATCAACGTGATTACCAAGAAGAACTACCAGGGTCTGGAACTGCGCGCCAATGGCGACTTCTCGCCTAGCGTGAAGTCTTATGGCGAGCGTCAGGGTAGCCTGATCTATGGTCTGGGTGACCTGAATAACGACGGCTACAACGTCTATGGTTCGATCAACGTGTATCAGCGCGACCGGATTGCGCTGGAAGATACTTATCTGAAGCGTCCGGCCGGCTTCTATGAAAACAATCCTACTTTCGTGCCGGGCTTCCGCGTCGGCGTGGGGAGCGAGCCGGGCGTGGTCAATCCCGGCACTTTCTTCGTATTCGACAAAGCTGCCAACAATGCCCGTACCCAGCGCGCCGTCAAAGGCTGCAACACTTCGATTACGGAAGCGTCGGGCACGCGCTGCGTGTGGAACTCGCTGCCGTACGCGCTCGATACTGGTCCGACCTCGGACCGTGCTACCGGCTACCTGAATGGCCGCATTAAACTGGGCGGCGATCTGGAAGCGTTTGCCGAAACCGCCTACACCCACATCAAGCTGCGTGGCGAAAACGGCCCGCGTAGTTTCAACAGCGGCAGCACCAGCAACTGGTTCTCGCGTAACACGGGCACCAATCTGAATACCTTTGTCACGCCATATCTGGGGCCGAATAACGTCTATCTGAAAGGCAAGCTGGATGCCGACATGGCCGCCAAGATGGGTGGCGCGGCTGGTTTGAACTATCTGCTGACGGATGCGGTTGGCCACTTCGGCCAGACCAATATCGATAATAGCTACCGTGCGCTGGCCGGTCTGCGCGGCAGCTTTGCCAATGGCTGGGACTTTGAAACGGCGCTCAGCGTGGCGGGCAGCCATTCGACGCTGTACCAGACTATCAACATCAACACCAAAGGCTTTGAAGCAGCGTTTGGCCCGTTCACCAAAGATCCGGTCAGCGGCCGTACCTATATTGCCGACAATCCGGCCTACAAATTTGGCGAAATTAGCGACGCCAATGCCGCACTGCTGCGCGCTGCCTATCCGACCTTCGATATTCAATCGTGGACCAAGCTGATTACGTGGGATGGCAAGGTGGAAGGCACGGTCGCCAAGATCGGCGAGCGCGAAGTGCGTGCTGCCGTGGGTGCCAGCTTGATGCGCGAGAGCTTCTACACCCCCGGTAATGCTGACGCGGCCAATGGTCTGATCACCCAGCAGGGTGGCTCGTGGTTCGATGGCCAGCGCAATATCGCTGCCGTATTTGGCGAGGTAGTGGTGCCGGTAACGGACACGCTGGAAATCAATGCGGCGGCACGTCTGGATAAATACCCTAACTTTGCTGCCAATCTGGCGCCCAAGCTGGGCGTGCAGTGGCGCGCTATGCCGCAAGTGCTGGTACGCGGCACCTACTCGGAAGGCTTCCGTGCGCCGAATCTGGCCGAATCCGGCAGCGGCGGTGTGTTTGCGCAGGTGGGCGGCATCCGCGATACGGTACGTTGCGACCAGACCAATGCCATGGCCAATCTGCTTAAAAAATCGGTGGTGCCGACCGACGTCGAACTGGGCAAGACTCTGCTCAACTCCAACTGCTCGACCACCGTGGGTGGCCTGACCCCGCCGAATCCTGATCTGCATCCGGAAAAGGCCAAGATCTCCACGGCCGGTCTGGTACTGCAGCCGGCCAAGGATGTCAGCGTGTCGATCGACTACTGGTTCGCCTACCGCCGCAACGAGATCGTGCGTCAGGACTTCAACGAACTGTTCACCCAGCTGGTGGAGAAGTTCGGTCCGACGCTGGCCGGCACCTCGGCAGCAATCCGTAATCCGATCAGCGATGCCGACCGTGGCAACATGGCCGCCGTGGCCACCATGTGCAAGAACCCCGCCAATGCGGCTGCTTGTGCCGGCACGCTGCCGACCTACACCGTGGGTAATATCGGTGGTCTGATCAACTCCTATTCCAACCGTGGCCGCACCCTGATCGACGGTATCGATCTGGATGCACGTACCCGCTTCAATCTGGGTGCCTACGGCAAGCTGAATACGGGCGTTTCCACCACCTTCCGCCGGCGCGAAACCTATAACAGCGACGACGGCAGCGGCTTCGGTGGTAACAACGTGGGCTACTACGATTCGCCACGCATGCGCGCTACCTTCAACGCTGACTGGTCGTACCGCGATTTCGTCACCAGCCTGTTCGTGAACTACACGGGCAAGACCAAGTGGGCTTACGGCCCATGGGATACCGACAACGCGCCGGGTACCTGCAGCGCTGCCGGTGTGCAGATGCCAAGCGAACTGTGTGATGGCGCACCGTCCTACACCACCGTCAATCTGGGCCTGAACTGGAAGCCGATGAAGAACCTCGATCTGGGTCTGAACATCAAGAACCTGTTCAACAAGCAGCCTTACTACGATCCGAACGGCTGGGAAGGCTACAACCATAGCCAGAATCTGTTCGGCCGTCAGTACGCATTCTCGCTGAACTACAAGTTCTTCTGATCGCGTCTGGGGGAGGGCAGGCCCGCGCTGCTGGCGGGTCTGCCTGTCCGACGCTACAACTATAAGAGGAGGCCAAGATGCAACGACGTAGTTTTTTGTATTCCGCTCTGATGTTACTGACTGCCTGTGGTGGCGATCTGGCCAGCACGGGCGAACAGCGTGCCGTGCAGGGCGCTGCGGCTGCACCCGTGCCCGTGGCTGTTACGTCCACAGTGGCGCTGGCCGGTAATGCGTTTATCACCACGGCGGCACGGCGCGGTGAAGAAGAAATCGGCGATGGTGGCCTTGCTAACTGGAGTAGCTCCGCTGCGATTACCAGCGTGTACTTCCATGTGGCGTCGGCAGGTGCCGTAACGCTGGAGCTGGATGCCAGTCTGGCCGGCAGCAAGAAAAGCAGTATCCGCGTCACGGCGAACAATACGCCGTTCACCGTCAATCTGGCTGGTAGCGCGAGCAAGACCTATGCGGTCGGCGTCATCAATGTGGCCGCACCCGGCTATGTCCGGGTCGATCTGCAGGGCATCAGCAAGGACGGTGGCTATTTCGGCGACGTGTCGGCACTCAAGGTAACCAGTACGGCCAAGGTGAGCTACGCTAACGATGCTGCCAACTATTACTGGTCGCGCCGTGGGCCTTCCGTGCACATGACCTATACCACGCCAGCCAATACCGAATACTTCTATAACGAAGTGACGGTGCCGGTGGGGCAGGACCCTATCGGTTCCTACTACATGGCCAACGGCTTCGATGGCGGCTATTTCGGCATGCAGGTGAAATCGGCAGCTGAGCGCTGGATCCTGTTCTCCGTGTGGGACGCCGATAATGGCGAGCACACCACGCTGGTCAGCAAAGGCGCGGGCGTGGTCGATAACGGTTTTGGCGGCGAAGGCACGGGTGGCCAGAGCTATCTGGTGTACAACTGGATAGCGGGGAATACCTACCGCTTCATCACGCAAGCGCGGCCAGATGGTGCTGGTGGCACCAATTTCTCGGCGTGGTTCTTCGCACCGGAGACGGGTAGCTGGCTCTATATCGCGACCTGGAACCGTCCCGCTACGGTGACTAACCTGACCGGTAACTACTCCTTCCTCGAGAACTTCGAAGATACCAAAGGCTATCTGGGACGGCGCGTACAGTTCGGGAACCAGTGGGCGCGCAATACCGCCGGTGCGTGGACGGAAGTGCGCACGGCGCGTTTCAGTGGCGATGACACGGCCAGCAACGCCCAGCGTCTGGACTATGCGGGTGGACTGGATAGCGGCCGCTTCTATCTGCGCAATGGTGGTTTTGTGGCGGGCGATGTAGCGCTCAATCAGGACTTTGTACGTCGCGCAACAGGGCAGCAGCCAGTGGTCGATGTGGATAGACTGCCGCGCTAATTTTTGGAGTAGAGTCCTGTTAATGAATGAGGTGATGATGCCGGATTTACGATCTTTCTCTATCGTTTTGCTTTGGTTGGGCAGCTGTGCGCTAGCGCAGGCTGCGACGCCTGCCAGCAAGACCAGCACGACCGGTACGACTAGCACCACCGTGGCGCTGGCGGGCAATGCCTTTGTCGTACAGGCGCCGGAAGGCGCGCAGGAAAGCATAGAAGCGCAGGGGCTGACGCACTGGAACCATCCTGCAGCCGTCATCA
The DNA here is from genome assembly GCF_964031615.1 of Duganella fentianensis. Taxonomy (GTDB): domain Bacteria; phylum Pseudomonadota; class Gammaproteobacteria; order Burkholderiales; family Burkholderiaceae_D; genus Rugamonas; species Rugamonas fentianensis_A. Next base: position 47,996 of record NZ_CAXIQN010000006.1, on the reverse strand, counting down.
GCACCTATTTCCGCATGCAGCAGGCCGGCACGCTGGATCTGGCGCTGGACGCTCGCCTGCGCGGTAGTAAGCGCAGCACCATCCGGGTCAGCGTGAACGGCCAGCCCCACACCGTGGCGCTGGCCGGTAGTGCCAGCCGTAGTTATGCGGTGGGCAGCATCGCCGTGGCTGCCCCCGGCTATGTGCGCGTCGATCTGCAGGGCGTCAGCAAGGATGGCAGTTCCTTCGGCGAGGTTCGTGCGCTGAAGGTCAGCACGGCCAGTCCGCTCAGCTATGCCGGCGATGCCCAGAACTATTACTGGTCGCGCCGAGGCCCCTCGGTGCACCTGAATTACAGCACGCCGGAGGCCACCGAGTACTTCTACAACGAGATGACTATCCCTGCCGGCGAGGACAAGCTGGGTTCCTACTTCATGGCCAACGGCTTCAGAGGTGGTTATTTCGGCATACAGGTCAACGCACCCACCGAGCGCTGGATATTGTTCTCGGTGTGGGATGCTCAGAACGGCGAGCGGACCACGCTGGTGCGCAAAGGCGAGGGCGTGGTAGACAACACCTTTGGCGGCGAAGGTACGGGTGGGCAGAGCTATCTGGTATTTAACTGGAAGGCTGGCACCACCTACCGCTTCATCACCCGCGGCCATCCGGATGGCCATGGTGCCACGCTGTATTCGGCATGGTTCTATGCGCCGGAGCTGGGACGCTGGCGCTTCATCGCCACATGGAAGCGGCCAGCCACCATCAGCTATCTGGCCGGTAACCATTCCTTCCTCGAGAATTTTGAGGATACGCTGGGCTACACGGAGCGCCGTGTGTTGTATGGCAATCAGTGGGCGCGCGACAGTAGCGGTGTATGGAGCGAAGTCACCAGTGCAAAGCTGACCGGCGATATGACGGCCCGTAAGGCGCAGCGCATGGACTATGCGGGTGGACTGGAGGCGGGCCGCTTCTATCTGCGCAATGGCGGATTCTTTAACGATTATGTAGAACTGGACCAGAGCTTTACCCGTCCTGCTGCCGGCCAGTTGCCGCAAGTGGACGTGTCTAGCCTGCCGCAATGATATTTTGAGGGAGTAGCATGAAATCTGTATTCAATCGACGTGAGTTTCTGGCGGCCGGTGCCGCGCTGGCCGGTAGTCTGCTGCTGCCGAGTGCTTATGCAGCGGTGCGTCCGCGTGTACGGCTAGGCATGATAGGTACGGGCATGCGCGGGCAGGTGCTGCTGCAGGAACTGCTGCGCCGTGATGATGTAGAAGTGGTGGCGCTGTGCGATATCGAACCTATTATGCTGGGCAAGGCGCTCAAGCAGGTAGAGAAGTTCGGCAAGGCGCGGCCGCAGACCTTTGGCGAAGACCGCGACCCGCAAGCCTACAAGCGCATGCTCGATGCGGGCAAGCTCGATGGCGTGATCATTGCCACGCCCTGGGAATGGCACGCGCCGATGGCGATAGCAGCCATGCAGGCCAAGGTGCCGGTGGGTTGCGAAGTGGTGGCCGGTATCACCCTGCAGGATCACTGGGATGTGCTGAACACCCAGCTGAAGACGGGCACGCCGTATATGCTACTGGAGAATGTCTGCTACCGGCGCGATGTGATGGCTGTGCTGCAGATGGTGCGCGCCGGTGTGTTCGGCGAACTGGTGCACCTGCAGGGCGGCTACCAGCACGATCTGCGCGCTGTGAAGTTCAATAACGGCGATCCCGCCAAGCCGTATGGCAGCGGCGTGGAATTCGGCAGCAAGGGCTGGTCCGAGGCGCGCTGGCGCACCGAGCATTCCGTGCAGCGTAACGGCGAGCTGTATCCTAGCCACGGCATCGGCCCGTGCGCGATGTACACCAACATCAATCGCGGTAACCGCTTCACCCGCATCAATACGTTTGCCAGCAAGGCGCGCGGCCTGCATGACTACATCGTCAAGCAGGGCGGGGCGGAGCACCCGAATGCCGGTGTGAAGTTCAAGCTGGGCGATGTGGTGACCACCACGCTGTCCTGCGAGAATGGCGAAACCATCCTGCTGCAGCACGATACTTCGCTGCCGCGCCCGTATTCGCTGGGCTTCCGCGTGCAGGGTACGGACGGGCTGTGGATGGATGTGAACCATGCCATCCATATCGAAGGCAAGAGCAAACCGCACCAGTGGGACGATTTCCAGCAGTGGCAGGATCGTTACGAGCATCCGCTGTGGAAGAAGTACGCCAAGACGGCCGAAGGGGCAGGCCACGGCGGCATGGACTTCTTCGTGATCCATGCCTTCGTCGAAGCGCTCAAGGCCGAGGCGCCTATGCCTATCGATATCTACGATGCGGTGACGTGGAGCGCCATCACGCCGCTGTCGGAGCAGTCGATTGCGCAGAACTTCCAGACGCTGGACTTCCCGGACTTCACCGCAGGGCAGTGGAAGTCGCGCAAACCTATCTTTGCCTTGAATGATGGGTATTAATCTGCAGCACTGAAGGAATAAGGCAGGCGGTGTACAATCTGGGCGCTTGAATTTAACTCAACGTTCCATCCAACCCCGTCCATGTTCGCACGCCGCCTCGCCCTCCTGACTCTCGCCTCGCTGACTGCCGCCACCCTGATCGGCTGCAAAACCACGCCAGTGGCAGAAACCCCTGTACTGCAGCCGCCCGTAGCGGAGCCGCTGCCACCCAAGAAAGTCCGTATCGGTCTGGCGCTGGGCGGCGGTGCCGCGCGCGGCTTTGCCCACATCGGCGTGATCAAGGCGCTGGAAGCGCAGGGCATCCATCCCGATGTAGTGGTAGGGACGAGTGCCGGCAGTGTCGTCGGTGCGATGTACGCGGCCGGTAATACCGGCTTCCAGTTGCAGAAGATGGCACTGGAAATGGATGAAGCCTCGATTTCCGACTGGGCGCTGCCCCTGTTCCGCAAGAGCACCGGTGTGCTCAAAGGCGAGGCGCTGCAAGCCTACGTCAACAAGGCAGTCAACAACCAGCCCATGGAAAAGCTGAAGATACCGTTCGGTGCGGTAGCGGCTGATCTGAAAGATGGACAGCCTATCCTGTTCCAGCGCGGTAATACCGGCATGGCCGTGCGTGCCTCGTCCGCTGTGCCGGGCGTGTTCCAGCCTGTGACCATCAATGGCCGCACCTATGTGGATGGTGGTCTGGTGGCGCCGGTGCCGGTGCGCTTCACGCGTGATATGGGCGCGGATTTTGTCATTGCGGTGAATATTTCCACGCAGGCCGACGTGCAGGCCACCGTCAGCTCGCTCGATGTGATTATGCAGACCTTCAGTATCATGGGCCAGCGCATCAACCAGTATGAACTCAAGGATGCCGATATCGTCATCGTGCCGGCACTGGGCAAAATGGCCAGCAACGACTTCGCCGGCCGCAATCAGGCTATTCTCGCCGGCGAGCAGGCCGCTGCGCAGGTAATGGCGCAGATCAAACAGAAACTGGAAGCGAAGCGCCGCCCTCAATAAGGCAGCGCTGCGCGATTACTCACTCCCTGAAAGAGGAAGCATCATGCAAAGCAAACCATATTTGTCGCTCGCCGACGTGAAGAAGATCGCTGCCGCCGCTGAAGCGGAAGCCGTGGCCAATAACTGGCCGGTGGTGATCGCCATCGTCGACGACGGCGGCCATCTGCTGTGGTTGCAGCGTCAGGATGGCGCCGCGCCGCTGTCGTCGCACATTGCGCCGGCCAAGGCGCGCGTCTCGGCACTGGGTCGCCGCGAGTCGAAGATCTATGAAGACATGATCAACAACGGCCGCACTTCCTTCCTGAGCGCTCCAGCACCGCAGACCGACGGCATGCTGGAAGGCGGCGTGCCTATCGTGGTCGATGGCCATGTGATCGGCGCGGTGGGCGTATCGGGCGTGAAATCGGCCGAAGACGCGCAGATCGCCAAAGCCGGTATCGCCGCACTGGGCTAAGCGTTTCGCCCGGTCGCCAGATCAAGCCGCCCGGCTCAGTCCTGGCGGCTTTTGTCTTTCTGGCGCTACTGGCGTAGTACTTCCAGTTGTATTTGCGCTGAGTCGGATGCTAATTCATTGACAACAATGCATTCCTTGATAATACTTTCGTAATGTTTTTACCATCAAGGATGCAGCATGAACAAAATTAAGGCACTGGCTTGTGCAGCCATGCTGGCATTGGGCGGCAGCGCTGCTGCGGCCAATCACCTCTACACCTTTAATGGAACCTATGCCGATGCACTGGGCGGTGCCGACATGGTGGGCGGGGGCGGTACGCTGGGGGCGACTAGCTATACTTTCGGCATCAACGAAGGACTGTCGCTGGGCGAGCAACTGGGGAGTGTCTACACCATCGATATGGTGATGACCTTCGATACGCACAGCGGCTGGCAGAAGATTATCGATTTCAAGGATCGCACTTCGGACAGCGGCTTGTATACCAGTGATGGTAACTGGAACTTCTATCGCACCTTGCTCTCGGCGCCAGCGCCAGCGGACGGTGTGGCAGCACGCGTGACGCTGACCCGCGATGCAGGCAGCCTGGTATCGCTCTATGTGAACGGTGCGCTGACTGGTACTTTCCTCGATAGCGGCAACATCGCTACCTTCGAAGGCAAGGGCGCTTTCTTCTTTATGGATGATATGACCAATGCTCGGCCGGAAGCAGCGGCGGGCAATGTTGATTATATTGCTACCTTTGACCGCGCACTGACGGCGAGTGAAGTGGCGGCCGGGGTTTCGCCGGTGCCGGAACCGGCTAGCGGCGCCATGCTGGCGGCCGGTCTGGGGATGCTGGCGCTGGTGCGCCGCCGTACTCGCAAGGCCTGATCCGGCCACAGCGTGCAGTGTTTATTGCCCGGCACGGGAGACCGTGACCGGGCTTTCGGCGCAAAAAACTCCCGCCACGCCATTGCCAAGCAGGGTAGATTTGGTTATAATTCAAAGGTTTAGCCAATCTCACATCTACCGTAGCGACTACCACTCATCCATCTTCAATCTGACTATCCTTTCCAGCCTGAGATGGCTGAGATAGCACGACGGTCGTCTGACGTGGCGCAGCTACGGTAACTTTATCAGGAGTTGCCCTTGCCGCCATTTTTTTCTGGCCCCACCGTTCCAGCCATACTGGCCCTCGCTGACGGAACTATCTTCAAAGGTTTTTCGATCGGCGCTGCCGGCCACACTACCGGTGAAGTGGTCTTCAATACTTCCATGACGGGTTATCAGGAAATCCTGACCGATCCATCGTATAGCCGCCAGATGGTCACGCTGACCTATCCCCACATCGGCAACTACGGCATCAATCCTGAAGACGTCGAATCCTCCAAAGTTCATGCCGCTGGCCTGATCATCCGTGACCTGCCACTGGTAGCCTCGAATTTCCGCTCCACCCAGACCCTGTCCGAATACCTGAAGGCCGAGAACATCGTTGCCATCGCCGGTATCGACACCCGTAAGTTGACCCGTATTCTGCGCGAGAAGGGTGCCCAGTCCGGCGCCATCCTCGTGGGTACGCAAGGTAACGAGCCGTCGGAATCGCAGGCACTGGATCTGGCCCGTTCCTTCCCCGGCCTGTCCGGCATGGATCTGGCCAAAGTGGTGACCGTGCAGTCGACCTACGAATTTACCGAAACCGAATGGGCACTGGGCGAAGGCTACGGCAAACTGGCCGATCCTAAGTTCCACGTGGTGGCCTACGACTTCGGCGTCAAGCGCAACATCCTGCGCATGCTGACCTCGCGCGGCTGTAAAGTCACCGTGGTGCCAGCCCAGACCAGTGCAGCCGACGTGCTGGCGCTGAATCCGGATGGCGTGTTCCTGTCGAATGGTCCTGGCGACCCGCAGCCTTGCGATTACGCGATCGCTGCCGCCAAGGTGTTCATGGAGAAGAAGATTCCCCTGTTCGGCATCTGCCTCGGTCACCAGATCATGGGTCTGGCCTCCGGCGCCACCACCCTGAAAATGAAGTTCGGCCACCACGGCGCCAACCATCCGGTACAGGATCTGGACAGCAAAAAAGTCATGATCACGTCCCAGAACCACGGTTTCGCGGTGGACCCTAACACCCTGCCAGCCAACTGCCGCGTCACCCACGTGTCGCTGTTCGACGGTTCGCTGCAAGGCTTCGCCCGCACCGATACGCCAGCGTTCTGCTTCCAGGGTCACCCTGAAGCATCGCCCGGCCCGACTGACGTCGCTTACCTGTTTGACCGCTTCATCGGCCTGATGGAAGCTACGGAGAAAAAATAAATGCCAAAACGTTCTGATATTAAAAGCATCCTGATTATTGGTGCCGGCCCGATCATCATCGGTCAGGCTTGCGAATTCGACTATTCCGGCGCACAGGCCTGCAAGGCTCTGCGCGAAGAAGGTTACAAAGTCATTCTGGTCAACAGCAACCCTGCGACCATCATGACCGATCCGGAAATGGCCGACGTGACCTACATCGAGCCGATTACGTGGCAGGTGGTCGAGAAGATCATCGCCAAGGAAAAACCGGACGCGATTCTGCCGACCATGGGCGGCCAGACCGCGCTGAACTGCGCGCTCGACCTGCACCGCAACGGCGTGCTGGACAAGTACAAGGTAGAGCTGATCGGCGCCACGCCGGAAGCCATCGACAAGGCCGAAGACCGCGCCAAGTTCAAGGACGCCATGACCAAGATCGGTCTGGGTTCGGCCCGTTCCGGCATCGCCCACTCGATGGACGAAGCCTGGGCGGTGCAGCGCGATGTGGGCTTCCCGACCATCATCCGTCCATCCTTCACCATGGGCGGTAGCGGCGGCGGTATCGCCTACAACGAAGAAGAATTCGAAGCCATCTGCAAACGCGGTCTGGAAGCTTCGCCAACCAACGAGCTGCTGATCGAAGAATCGCTGCTGGGCTGGAAAGAGTACGAGATGGAAGTGGTGCGCGACAAGGCGGACAACTGCATCATCATCTGCTCGATCGAAAATCTGGACCCGATGGGTGTGCACACGGGTGACTCGATCACCGTGGCGCCAGCCCAGACGCTGACCGACAAGGAATACCAGATCATGCGTAACGCCTCGCTGGCGGTACTGCGCGAAATCGGTGTGGACACGGGCGGCTCGAACGTGCAGTTCTCGATCAATCCGAAAGACGGCCGCATGATCGTCATCGAGATGAACCCGCGCGTATCGCGTTCCTCGGCACTGGCCTCGAAAGCCACCGGCTTCCCGATCGCCAAAGTGGCAGCCAAGCTGGCCGTGGGCTTCACGCTGGACGAACTGCGCAACGAGATCACCGGCGGTGCCACCCCGGCCTCGTTCGAGCCTTCGATCGACTACGTCGTGACCAAGATCCCGCGCTTCACCTTCGAGAAGTTCCCGACTGCCGACCACCACCTGACCACCCAGATGAAATCCGTGGGCGAAGTGATGGCGATCGGCCGCACCTTCCAGGAATCGTTCCAGAAAGCCCTGCGCGGTCTGGAAGTGGGCGTGGATGGTCTGAACGAAAAAACCAAAGACCGCGAGAAGATCGAAGAGGAACTGGGCGAGCCAGGTCCTGAGCGTATCTGGTACGTGGGCGACGCGTTCGCCCAAGGCTTCACGCTGGAAGAAGTGCACCAGCTGACCAAGATCGATCCGTGGTTCCTGATCCAGATTAAAGAGATCGTCGATCTGGAACTGTGGATGGACACCCAGAAGCTGGAACAGCTGGACAAGAACACCCTGTACAAGCTGAAACAGAAGGGCTTCTCGGACCGTCGTCTGGCCTTCCTGCTGCAGACCACGCAGGCTGCCGTGCGCGCCCGTCGCCATGAGCTGAACATCCGTCCGGTCTACAAGCGCGTCGATACCTGTGCGGCAGAATTCGCCACCAACACGGCGTATATGTACTCGACCTACGATGAAGAGTGCGAATCGAATCCGACCGATAAGAAGAAGATCATGGTGCTGGGCGGTGGCCCTAACCGTATCGGTCAGGGTATCGAGTTCGACTACTGCTGCGTCCACGCGGCACTGGCGATGCGCGAAGATGGCTATGAAACCATCATGGTCAACTGCAACCCGGAAACCGTATCGACCGACTACGACACTTCCGACCGTCTGTACTTCGAATCGCTGACGCTGGAAGACGTGCTGGAAATCGTCGAACTGGAAAAACCGCTGGGCGTGATCGTCCAGTACGGCGGCCAGACCCCGTTGAAACTGGCGCTGGATCTGGAAAAGAACGGCGTGCCTATCATCGGTACTTCGCCAGACATGATCGACGCTGCGGAAGACCGCGAGCGCTTCCAGCAACTGCTGCACAAACTGGATCTGCGTCAGCCGCCTAACCGTACCGCCCGTACCGAAGCCGACGCGCTGGCACTGGCACAGGAAATCGGCTACCCGCTGGTGGTGCGTCCTTCCTATGTGCTGGGCGGCCGTGCGATGGAAATCGTGCACGAGCAGCGCGATCTGGAACGCTACATGCGCGAAGCTGTGAAGGTGTCGCATGATTCGCCAGTGCTGCTGGACCGCTTCCTGAACGACGCTATCGAGTGCGACGTGGACTGCATCAGCGACGGTGAAACCACCTTCATCGGTGGCGTGATGGAACACATCGAACAGGCTGGCGTGCACTCGGGCGACTCGGCCTGCTCGTTGCCACCGTACTCGCTGGCGCAAGCTACCATCGACGAACTGAAACGCCAGACCGCGCTGATGGCCAAAGGCCTCAACGTGGTAGGTCTGATGAACGTGCAGTTCGCGATCCAGAAGCAGGAAATCAACGGCGCGCTGCAGGATGTAGTGTATGTGCTGGAAGTGAATCCGCGTGCTTCGCGTACCGTGCCTTACGTGTCCAAAGCGACCGGCCTGCAACTGGCCAAGATTGCAGCACGCTGCATGGTTGGCCAGACGCTGGCACAGCAAGGCATTACGCAGGAAGTAGTACCGCCTTACTACAGCGTCAAAGAAGCCGTGTTCCCGTTCGTGAAATTCCCTGGCGTGGATACCATTCTGGGCCCAGAGATGAAATCGACCGGTGAAGTGATGGGCGTGGGTAAAACCTTCGGTGAAGCCTTCGTCAAATCGCAGCTGGGTGCCGGCATCAAGCTGCCGAAGTCGGGCAAGGTATTCCTGTCGGTGAAATCGTCGGACAAGCCGCGCGCCGTGAAAGTGGCCCGTGATCTGGTGGAAATCGGCTTCACGCTGGTAGCGACCAAAGGTACGGCTGCCGTGATCGCCGCTGCCGGTATTCCTGTCACTCCGGTCAACAAGGTGGTGGAAGGCCGTCCGCACGTGGTCGATATGATCAAAAACCACGAAATCGTGCTCGTGATCAATACGGTGGAAGAGAAGCGCAGCGCCATTACGGACTCGCGCGCCATCCGTACCTCGTCGCTGGCCTCGCGCGTGACCACCTATACCACCATCGCCGGTGCCGAAGCGGCGGTGGAAGGTATCCGTCATCTGGATCAGTTGCAAGTGTACGATTTACAAGGGCTGCATAAAACCTTACACTAAGGTTCTTGAGTCAGCGTGGTGAGTCACCGCGCTGACGGCAAGCAGGACTTCCTAACCACAGAGCTCGCGCAGCAGGTAGGCGCGGCCTCTGTGGTTTTCCATTGTTACAACAGAGTAAATACAAGATGACTTCAGTTCCACTTACCAAGTTCGGCGCAGAGCTGCTCCGCGAAGAGTTGCACCAGTTGAAGCACGTAGAGCGCCGTGTCGTGATCGACGCCATCGCCGAAGCCCGTTCGCATGGCGACCTGTCGGAAAACGCCGAATACGATGCCGCCAAAGAGCGTCAAGCCTTTGTCGAAGGCCGTATTGCTGAACTGGAAGGCAAGCTGAGCACGGCCCAGATTATCGATCCGACCACCCTCGACGCCGAAGGCCGCGTGGTGTTCGCCTCGACCGTGGATCTGGAAGATCTGGAATCGGGCGCCAAAGTGACCTACCAGATCGTCGGCATTGACGAAGCTGACCTGAAACTGAGCAAGGTTTCCGTGACCTCGCCTATCGCCCGTGCCCTGATCGGCAAATCGGCTGGCGACGTGGTCGAAGTGCAGGCTCCGTCCGGCCCGCGCGAATACGAAATTCTGGAAGTGCGTTACGTCTGATGTTACTCGCACGTACACGGCTACTGGTTGCAACGCTGTGGGCGGGCAGTATCTGGACGGTCGGCTATCTGGCCGCGCCGACCCTGTTTGCCACGCTGAGTGACCGTGTGCTGGCTGGCAATATTGCCGCCAATTTATTCGCCCATCAGGCCTGGCTGTCGATGGCCTGTGCACTGGTGATGCTGGCTTTGCTGTGGGTAGGGCGGGGTAGCGAGACGGGCGGCATTTTTGCCGGATCGGCCGCAAATTCCGCTGCCCGCACCCGTCGCGTGCTGCTGATTATCGTCGCCATCATGCTGGCCTGCACCCTGATCATGCACTTCGGCCTGCAGCCGATAATGGCTGGACTGCGTGCCACTGCCGGTCCCGGCGGCGTGATGGAAGGCGCTGCTCACAACGAATTCGGCATCCTGCACGGCATTTCCAGCAGCCTGTATCTGGTCCAGAGCCTGCTGGCCGCCTGGCTAGTTATTAAACAATAAACTAGGGGTCAGGTCGGGCAAAGTGCAGGTGTCAGGTCGGGCATCGGGGCAGAATTTAGAGTGCCCCATTGCCCGACCTGTCACCGACACTTTGCCCGACCTGACCCCATATAAAAAAGCGTATAAAAAAGCGGGGCCAGAGCATGCGGCATGCTCTGGCCCCGAATTTCTCGCAAAAACGCAGTCTGAAGGACTTAGCCCAGACTCTTTTTGGTCGATTTCTGACGCACTTTGGCGCGTTTGATGTTGCCGCCCTGAGTGACGCGCTCGTTGCCTTTCAGCAGAACTTTAGTCACGGATGGACGTTTGGTGCCGCTTGGGCTAGGCTTGACGATGGTGACTTCGCGCAGACCGCGGCCAGCTGTGGCGCTACGCTCGCTGGTGGCTTCCTTCTTCGGCCGGTAGAGTACCAGCAGTTTGCCGATATGTTGCACTGGAGCAGCATCGAGCTGTTCGCAAATGCTTTCATACATGGCAATACGGGCTTCGCGGTCGTCGCCGAACACGCGCACCTTGATCAGACCATGGGAGTCGAGGCCCAGTGAGATTTCCTTGAGGACGTTGGCGGTTAATCCCGCCTCGCCGATCAGGACGATAGGCTTCAGACCATGCGCTTCGGCGCGCAGTGCGCTGCGCTCAACGGGTGTAAGTTTTTGCATAATAATATTTTTTAGTAGTTCCCTTAAAGGCAGTATTCTACGCGAATGGCAAAGAACAAAATCAACAAAAACTGGATTCACGACCACATTAACGATCCTTACGTGAAATTAGCGCAAAAAGAGGGCTTCCGCGCCCGTGCTGCGTTCAAACTCAAGGAGATTGATGAGGACGAGAAACTGATCAAACCGGGTCAGGTCATTGTCGATCTGGGCTGTACGCCCGGAAGCTGGGGCCAGTACACGCGTCGCAAACTGGCCGGCAAGGAGGGCGGCGGCATCAATGGCACGCTGATCGGGCTGGATATCCTGCCGATGGAGCCGATTGCCGATTTCCACTTCATTCAGGGCGATTTCCGCGAGCCGGAAGTGCTGCAGCAGCTGGAAAATGTGGTGCAAGGTCAAAAAGTCGATCTGGTGCTGTCCGATATGGCGCCCAATCTGTCGGGCATTGCCGCTTCCGATGCGGCGCGGATGGAACACTTGATCGATCTGGCCATCGAATTTTCGCAGGCCCATCTGAAGCCGGGCGGGGCCCTGCTGGTGAAATGTTTTAAAGACATGGGTTTCAATGACATCGTGCTGAAATTCCGTCAGGAATTCAAAACCGTGATCCAGAAAAAGCCCAAGGCTAGCCGCGACAAGTCCTCGGAAATCTTTTTGCTGGGCCGTGGTCTGAAAAACCCGACCGATGGCATGCTTTCTTCGCAACCTTACGATGATGGTGATTTCCCTCCCGTCCGCCCTTGATATTTGCCTGAAGGGCCGCACATAGCCACCGTGAAGATCAGTTTTGACTTGATCGCACCCGTGTTTTGGTCAAATAATGTGTTTTAGGCGAGAAATCTGCACGCACCCCTGAATGGCCTTCTGGCAGTGGTTGTTTATTGCAGGTAAAATCGGATTTCAAGCTATAGGTTACAGATGCGCCCCGCATCCAAGGAGTTTTCGTGAATAACATGTTTTCCAAATCCGCCATCTGGGTAGTTGTGGTGTTGCTGCTGCTGATGTTGTACAAGCAGTTCGACAGCCATAGCGTATCCGGTGGTCCTAAAACGATCGCTTATTCCGATTTGCTGGATGAGGTTAAAGCCAAGCGCATCAAGGATGTGGTGATTGAAGGCGCCAACATCACTGCTACCCGCAGCGATGACACCAAGGTGCGCTCGACGGCCACCATGCTGGACCGCGGTCTGGTGGGTGATCTGCGCGATGCCGGCATCCATTTCGATATCAAACCACCTGAAGAGCCTGGCTTCCTGCAGCAGGTCTTCGTGTCGTGGTTCCCGATGTTGCTGCTGATCGGCGTGTGGATTTTCTTCATGCGCCAGATGCAGGGCGGCGGCAAGGGCGGTGCGTTCTCCTTCGGTAAATCGAAGGCACGCATGATGGACGAAACCAATAACACCGTGACTTTTGCCGACGTGGCCGGTTGCGATGAAGCCAAGGAAGAAGTCAACGAGATCGTCGATTTCCTGAAAGACCCGAGCAAATTCCAGAAACTGGGTGGCCGGATTCCCCGCGGCGTGCTGATGGTCGGTCCTCCGGGCACGGGTAAAACCCTGCTGGCGCGCGCCATTGCCGGTGAAGCCAAAGTACCGTTCTTCTCGATTTCCGGTTCGGACTTCGTGGAAATGTTTGTCGGCGTGGGTGCTAGCCGTGTACGCGACATGTTCGAAAACGCGAAAAAGCATTCGCCTTGCATCATCTTCATCGACGAGATCGATGCCGTGGGTCGTCATCGTGGCGCCGGTATGGGCGGCGGTAATGACGAACGCGAACAGACGCTGAATCAGCTGCTGGTGGAAATGGACGGCTTCGAAGCTTCGTCCGGCGTGATCGTGGTGGCGGCAACCAACCGTGCCGACGTGCTGGATAAAGCGCTGCTGCGTCCGGGCCGTTTCGACCGTCAGGTCTCCGTCGGTCTGCCAGATATCCGCGGCCGCGAACAGATTCTGAACGTGCACATGCGTAAAGTGCCTATCGGTACCGATGTGAAGGCCGACATTCTGGCCCGTGGTACGCCAGGCTTCTCGGGTGCCGATCTGGCCAATCTGGTCAACGAAGCAGCGCTGTTTGCTGCCCGTCGTAGCAAGCGTCTGGTCGATATGATCGACTTTGAAGATGCCAAGGACAAGATCTTCATGGGCCCGGAACGCAAGTCCATGATTATCCGCGAGGAAGAGCGTCGCAATACGGCTTACCACGAGTCCGGTCATGCGGTAGTGGCCAAGCTGCTGCCTAAGGCTGATCCGGTGCACAAAGTGACGATCATGCCGCGTGGCTGGGCACTGGGTCTGACCTGGCAGCTGCCTGAGCACGACAATATTTCGGGCTACAAGGACAAGATGCTGGAAGAGATTTCCATCCTGTTTGGTGGCCGTATCGCTGAAGAAATTTTCGTCGGCCAGATGTCGACCGGCGCCTCCAACGACTTCGCCCGAGCCACCAAACTGGCCCGTTCGATGGTGACCCGCTTCGGTATGTCCGACAGCATGGGTGTGATGGTGTACGAAGACAGCCAGAACGATGGTTTCTTTGGCGGCGCTTCCAAAACGATTTCGGAAGCGACCCAGCAACTGGTCGATGCGGAAATTCGCCGCATTCTGGATACCCAGTATCAACTGGCGCGCAAGCTGCTGGAAGAGAACCGCGACAAGGTCGAAGTAATGACCAAAGCGCTGCTGGAATGGGAAACCATCGATGCCGACCAGATCAACGACATCATGGCTGGTCTGGAACCACGCGCACCGAAAGCTGGTGTGACCATCCGCAAGCAGCCGCCTAGCGATGGCGGTTCGGGTGTGGCGCCTAGCGTGACGGCACCAGCCTAAGCACTGTCTGGCCAGTTCTAGCCGCAAGTAACAACGGGGTGAGGAGTGATCCTCGCCCCTTTTTCATTGTATCGACCGTCTTCCATGCATAGCACTTTACAGTTTGGCCGCTTTAACTACCCATTGACCGGTGAGCATGCCCGCGCCCGCGTGATGGGTATCCTGAACGTCACCCCGGATTCCTTCTCTGATGGTGGTCAGCACCACTCGCTGGAATTTGCCATTTCCCATGCCGAGGAAATGATACGGGATGGTGTCGATATCATCGATGTGGGCGGCGAATCGAGTCGTCCCGGTGCCGACCCGCTGCCGCTCGAACAGGAGTTGCAACGCGTGATGCCCGTGCTGTACGCGCTGCGCGATCAGGGCCCCGCGATTTCGGTAGATACCTACAAGCCGCAGGTGATGCGCGAAGCCATCATCGCGGGTGTCGATATGATCAACGATATCAATGGCTTCCGTGCCCCGGGCGCGATCGAAGCCGTGCGCGACAGCGACTGCGCGCTGTGCATCATGCACATGCAGAAAGACCCGCAGCAGATGCAACTGGCGCCCCAGTACGGCGATGTGGTGGCCGAAGTGATTGCCTTTCTGCGCGAGCGTATCGAGACTCTGACGGCCGCAGGCATCGACCCGCGCCGCATCTGTGTCGATCCGGGCTTTGGTTTTGGCAAGACATTAGAGCATAATTATGTTTTGCTAAGATCCACAGCACGCATCATTACCGAATTGCAGATGCCGCTGCTGGCTGGCCTGTCGCGCAAGTCCATGGTGGGCGGTATTACCGGCAAACCTGTCGAACAGCGTATGGCAGGTAGCTTGGGTGGCGCGCTGGCTGCGGTAGCGCAAGGCGCGGCTATTGTGCGCGTGCATGATGTGGCGGAAACTGTGGATGCCTTGAAAGTCTGGCAGGCTGGAATTAACCGATAACGATAGAGAGAAACGCAATGTCCCGTAAATATTTTGGCACCGATGGTATCCGTGGTCTGGTAGGCGAAGCACCGATCACGCCGGACTTCGTCATGCGTCTCGGTTACGCCGCCGGTAAAGTGCTGGTCAGTGGCCGCAGCGGCAGCTCGCGCCCGACCGTGCTGATCGGCAAAGACACCCGTATCTCCGGCTATATGCTGGAAGCGGCACTGGAAGCGGGTTTCTCCGCCGCCGGTGTGGATGTGATGCTGGCCGGCCCCATGCCGACGCCGGCCATTGCCTACCTGACCCGCGCGCTACGTCTGTCGGCTGGCGTGGTCATCTCGGCATCGCACAATCCGTTCCAGGACAACGGCATTAAATTCTTCTCTGAACACGGCACCAAGCTGCCGGATGCGGTAGAACTGGAAATCGAAGCTGCGCTGGATCAACCTATGTCTTGCGTACCATCGGAAAAACTGGGCCGTGCCAAGCGCCTGGACGACGCCAACGGCCGTTATGTGGAATTCTGCAAGAGCACCTTCCCCAACGAGCTCGATCTGCATGGCATGAAGCTGGTGGTCGATTGCGCCCACGGTGCAGCCTACAATATCGCGCCGCACGTGTTCCACGAACTGGGTGCGGAAGTGATCGCCATCGGTAACAAACCGGATGGCTTCAACATCAACTTGAAGCACGGCGCCACCGCACCGGCCGCCATGGCAGAAGCCGTGCGCGCCCACGGCGCCGATCTCGGCATCGCGCTCGATGGCGATGCCGACCGCTTGATCATGTGCGATGCCAACGGCCGCCTGTATAACGGCGATGAACTGCTGTATCTGATGGTCATGGATCGTCTGGCCACCGGCCCTGTGGCGGGCGCGGTCGGTACGCTGATGACCAATATGGCCGTGGAAGTGGCGCTGAAAGAGAAGGGCATCGGCTTTGCCCGCGCTAAAGTAGGTGACCGCTACGTGCTGGAGGTAATGAAAGAAAATGGCTGGATGCTGGGCGGCGAGGGCTCTGGCCACCTGCTGTGCCTCGACAAGCACACCACGGGCGACGGCATCATCTCGGCGCTGCAAGTGCTGTCCGCGCTCAAGCGTGCTGGCAAGTCGCTGGCTGACTGCACCAAGGATCTGGTGATCTTCCCGCAAGCGCTGATCAATGTTCGCGTCACGCCGGGCTTTGACTGGACCAAGAATGCAGCCATGGTGGCCGAGAAGGAAGCCGTGGAGCGCGAACTGGGCGATAGTGGCCGCGTACTGATCCGCGCCTCGGGCACGGAACCATTGATCCGTGTGATGGTCGAAGCACGGGAAGAGGAAGCTGCACAAAGCATGGCACGCCGGATTGCCGACAAAATGGCGGCCTAAATTCAGGCTGAACCTTTTGATAATGAAAGAAAATGCTTGTGCACATTGACGTTATAGAGCGCAAGCATTAGAATGATGTCTTCGGAGTGTGGCGCAGCCCGGTAGCGCACCTGGTTTGGGACCAGGGGGTCCAAGGTTCGAATCCTTGTACTCCGACCAAAAACACTAAGCGGGTTGTCGTCAAGACAGCCCGTTTTTCATTTCCGGCGGCATTTCCCGTCGCGACACAAACTGCCCATAGCTCAGTTGGATAGAGCATCAGCCTTCTAAGCTGAGGGTCGCAGGTTCGATTCCTGCTGGGCAGGCCAATCAAAGCTGGTATCTATGCGGGTTTCAGGGTTTTGGTGCTTACGGCTCTCAACCGATCATTATTGCCTTGTAAGCGCTCTGTAATGATGCCAATGTTACTTCCTCCTCAACCATTGCCCTTCGCAGTCCCGCGTCCAATCTCGCGCCCCGATCCCAGAACTTTTTTAGGTTTTTCGGCCCCGGACCGCTTCGTCCTTGGCAAGTCGCCGGGTAACGAAATCGAACGCGGCCAGCTTCACTTCATCCATTGTCTTGTATGGCATCTTTGAGTGCTCCACGAACGCGCCAACTGTTGCGGCAATCGTAGCGGCCCAGTGCTTCCCCTTCGGGTACACAGTGATCCGGTAGCCGTCTGCGACGATATAGCGCTTCCCGGTTGCCGAAGTCTTCCACGCTCGCGTTAGCCAGCGCTTGCGCTTTCCCGCCCGGCTTTTCATTGACGATTCACGGGCGCGGGACGCTGCCAAGTTGCCTTCCATGTGACCGGCGCAGATGCACCCGACGCCAAGCGTTTCTTCATAGTCCGGGTGTTCCATCCGATGCACGTAGCGCACCATGCTTGTTTCGCACATCCCGCATTCTTGCGACGGCTCGCCCATGTCCACAATGTCCACGCACTCCCAGCCCTTATGCGGCACCCCAGCAACAGACCATTTGCCACGGCGGGCGGATACAAGGTCTTCTTCATTTTGCAAATCGTTCTCCTTGCTGCCGCCATGACTACCGGATGCAGTGCAATTGGCTAGGCAATGCACTAAGTGTGGGGGCAGAAGTAGACTTTTCAAAGAGAATTATTTGCCGTTTCAGCAAGTATTTTTCTTGCTTGATCGTATCTGATACACCGCTTCGTGACACATTCTGGTACCCGTAGTTGTTCGCGATGACCAGGGGAATGAGCTTACTGGCAACTTCCAGAGTGGTTCAAAAGTCCCGTAAGCCAAAACCGAAAATCTGTAAGGCTTTGTGTTGTACTGGAATTTTGGCCTGCCTTGCAGGAATCGAACCTGCGACCCTCAGCTTAGAAGGCTGATGCTCCATTCAGCTGAGTTCGGCACAGTTTGTGTCGCGACGGAAAATGCGGGCGGGCCGGTTATCTAAAATTTTCCTAATAGGCAGTGCGTGTGCGCGAAATTGTCTATTCCGGAATCGTATAGTTGGAATCGTTAAAGTCATTGGTGAGCCTGAGTACGATTGCGTAACATCGCAGCGATCTGTGATAACTATTCCGTGAGTCGTACCCCGATGATTCCCACTCTGCTTTTTGTCCTGCGCCGTCGCCGTGCAGCGATGGCTATGCTGCTGACGTTTTGCTTTTCCGTGGCAGCGCTTGCAGCTCCTGACCTCACTTCAATATCCGCATCAGCCACCCAAGGTCGCGAACGTCTGTCGCTCGATCGCGGCTGGTTGTTCCATCTGGGCGATATCGTCTCGCCCGAAGTCAAAGGCCATGGCGCCAGCTATGGCTACGGCAAGGCTGGTTTCGCGTGGGGGCCGGCTGGTACGACTTACGATGACGGTGACTGGCGTGCGCTCAGCCTGCCGCATGACTGGGCGGTCGAGGGACCGTTCGATGCGCAGGAAAATCTGGCACAAGGCTACCGTCCGCGTGGGGTGGGCTGGTATCGGCGCTATCTGCGCATTGAAGCGCACGAGCGTGGCCGTCAGTTCGAGCTGCAGTTCGATGCGATCGCGACCCACGCGACGGTATGGGTCAACGGTATCCTGGTGCATCGCAACTGGTCCGGCTACAACGGCAGCAACATCAATATCACCCCCTACCTGCGCTATGGCGACGAGATGAATACCATCGCCGTGCGGGCCGATGCCGTGCCGATGGAAGGCTGGTGGTACGAAGGCGCAGGTATCTATCGCCACGCATGGCTGGTCAAGCGCGCGCCTTTGCATATTGTGACGGACGGCCTGCATGCAACGCCGCGCCTTAGCCCGCAAGGGCAGTGGAGTATTCCTGTTGCCGTGACGCTGAAAAATGGCGGCAAGGCTGCGACTAGCGCCGTAGTCGAAGTGGCGCTGCGCGATCCATCCGGTGCACTGGTGGCGACTCGCCGCAGCAAGGTGCAGGTGCCTGTGCTGGCGCAGGAAGTAGTGCGCTTGCCGCTGCAGATCGCCAAGCCGGCATTGTGGTCGCTGCAGCAGCCACAACTCTATCAGGTCAGCGCACGGGTGATACAGAATGGCACTGCGGTGGATGAAACCAGCCTGCACACCGGTCTGCGCGAGATCCGCTTCGATCCTGAGCATGGCGCTTTCCTCAACGGCCAGCACGTTAAACTGCAGGGCGTGAGTATCCATCAGGACCATGCCGGTGTGGGTGTGGCCGTACCCGATGCAATCTGGGCGTATCGTCTGCGCCGTCTGAAAGAGCTGGGTGCCAATGCAATCCGCTTTACCCACGGTGCCCCGGCGGCCGAAATACTCGATATGGCAGACCGTATGGGGTTCCTCGTCATGGACGAGAACCGCAATTTCAATATCTCGCCGGATTATATGCAGCAGCTGGAGTGGCTGGTGCGGCGTGATCGTCACCATCCGAGTGTGGTGCTGTGGTCACTGTTTAACGAGGAGCCCATGCAGTCCACCGAGGCGGGCTACCAGATGGCACGTACCATGGCGGCGGCCGTCAAGGCGCTTGACGATACGCGGCCGGTAACGGCGGCCATGAACGGCGGCTTCTTTGCGCCCTTTAACGTGGGGCAGGCGCTCGATGTAGTGGGGGCCAATTATCAGGTGGACGCCTACGACAAGTTCCATCTGCAGTTCCCCAAGGTGCCCTTCACCAGCTCGGAAGATACCTCGGCCTTCATGACACGCGGTGTCTACACTACCGACCAGAGCACCAATGTGTTTGCCAGTTATGACGACGATTACGCCAGCTGGGGCAATAGCCATCGCGATGCATGGGAGGCGATTGCGCGTCGTCCGTTTGTGGCGGGTGGCTTCGTCTGGACCGGCTTTGATTATCGCGGCGAGCCTACGCCGAATCAGTGGCCGGCCGTGAACTCGGTGTTCGGCATCATGGATCTGAACGGTTTCGCCAAGAATGCCTACTACATTCATCAGGTACAGTGGATCAAGGACCAGCCGCTGGTGCATATCGCGCCGCACTGGAACTGGGCTGGCCGTGAGGGGCAGGCGATCCGCGTGATGGTGATGTCGAATGCGGAGAAGGTGGCGCTGCGGCTGAATGGACAGCCACTAGGCGAACAGCAGGTGGACCCATATCGCATGAATTATTTCAAGGTGCCTTATGCTGCCGGCAAGCTGGAAGCGCTGGCCTACCGTGGCGGCAAGCTGGTCGCGCAGACTGCTGTCGAGACCACGGGCGCGCCCGTGCGCATCGAGCTGGTGCCTGATCGCGCCGAACTGCGCGGCGATGGTCGCGATGCGATGCCGATTACGGTGCGGGCGCTGGATGCGCAGGGCCGCGCTGTGCCGCTGGCCGATGCGGAAATCCGCTTCAGCGTGCAGGGGGCAGGGCAGTCGCTCGGCCATGGTAATGGCGATCCCACTTCGCACGAAGACGAAAAAGGCCCGACCCGCAAACTGTTCCACGGTCTGGCGCAGTTGATCGTGCAATCGCTCGATAACAGCGCAGGTGAGCTGGTGGTGGAGGCCAGTGCTGCAGGGCTGGCGCCGGCGCGGCTGGTGCTGCCGGTGCGCGCGGTCACGCCGCTGCCATCGCAGCCGGCATCGGCAGCGCCCTTCAACACGGTCAACTACTGGCGCATTTCACCTTTCAGTACCACGCGGCCTGACCCGAATCAGGTACTGGCGGACTTCGATATGAATACGTGGGAGTATGGTGACCCGCCTATGCTGCGCGCAGCGGAGGCGGAAAAATCAGGCTACCGGATTTACCGTGCCAGTTTCACGCCCCGCAAAAAACTGGCCGATGGCAGCGGCGTGCTGCACTTCCTGCGTGTGGCCGGACGTGCCGAAGTCTGGCTCGATGGTCAGCTGATAGGCCGCAAGGACGATGACGCTGCCGCACCGCTGCGCGTTACGCTGCCTGCGGGTGCGGGGGCGCGTCAGCTGAACGTGCTGATCGAAGGACGGCAGGGGCAGGCTAGCGGGATCGAAGGTGTCGTGCGGGTTGAGCCGGCACTCCCTTGAACATCCATACTACCGGCGTTGGAACTCGATGCCGCGCGGTGACATTTGGCGTATTTTCATGGAATGTCTGATGGTAAGCTGCACCATCTTTTCGCATAACCATGGGAGTACATCAGGGCATGGCCAAGTTTTTTCTGCTGTTCTTCTCTTTGCTAGCCAGCGCGGCAGCCAGTGCGGCCGCAGAGCGTGCTGACGATCCGTTACGGCCTCTAACGGAGTGCGTCAACCGTGATGGCTTCCAGTTTCGTCAGCGTGACCGCTTGCCCGCCAGCGCGACGGGGCGTATGGTCCGTACCCGTCAGGGCGAACTATCCGTTTCGACTGCGGATGGCTACCGCCTGATGATGTTCCGCAACAGTAGTGCCGCGCTGGTCAACCTGAAGCTGGAGCGTTCGTTCCGCGGGCGCTTTGCCGATGACCGCCTGGCCATTACGACGCAGGTGCAGGATATTGCTGCGGCAAGCAAGCCGCCCAACGAGATCGTGCTGGAACGTAGTACACAGCAGGGAGTCGAGATACTGGGTCTGAACTTCAAAGTGTTTGGCTTGGCCGCAGGTGTGCTCGGCCACTATACCCTGTTCGATGAACGCAGCGGCACCACCGCCACTGCCTACCTGCTGAATCAGCGTGAGGAAGTGCGCGAGTTTGCGAGTGAGGCGGAATACTTCGCCTTGCGCACGCGGTTTGTTGCGCTGCTTGCGGATTGTCTTGCCACTGGCGGGCAGTCAAGCGGACAGCAGCAATAGATCGGGGAGTAAGAGATATGTGGCGCTGGACTGTTTTACTGGGCGGTTTGCTGGCAATCGCCGGTGCGCAAGCCTGCCCGCTAGCCGATGATCTGGTGCGCCGCTATGGCATCTCCGCTACCGGTTTCGAACGCGAGATTCCTGCCGAAGAAGCGCATTTCGGCGGTGGCGACGAGCAGGTGGTGCAGGTTCCTTTGAACGGGCGCGGTGCGATACTCGATGGTTACAGCCATCTGGCGTTTGTGCATACGCTGAGCAAGCAGGCTTGGATACTGCGTTCCGGTGGCTATGCCGGGGTGCGTGAATGGTATGGTCCGGTCAGTGTGGACATGGATCTACTGGCCGGTTGCACTGGTTCCCAAGCTCCGGTGCCTCGCGAGGTGCTGGCGCCAGTACGCTGCGCTTCTACCGGGCCGGATGCGCAGCAGCGCGATCTGAAGCTGGCCGAGATACTGGGCGAGACGGGCGAGCGGGTGTATTTCTATCGTGGCTGGGATGGTTGTCCCGAACGTGGCACGGCCTGCCGCGAGAACAGCTACCTCGTACCCGGTGATCAGGTGGTGGTGGGCCAGAGGCAGGGGGAGTGGAGCTGCGTCTGGTATCAAGGGCGCAAGCGGCAGTTTATCGAATGGGTGCCGACCAATAAGCTGAAGCTCCTGCCTGCGCCGCCCATACCAACGCAGGATGACTGGATCGGGCTATGGGTGGATGATCCGCAGCGCATCAAGATTAGGCGTGACAGCAGTGGCCAGTTGCAGATGGATTCGAAGCTGCGCTGGGACGGCGGCCTATCCATGAGTGGCGAACCGTATAGTAATTTTGGCGGTATGACCGCGCCCTTGCGCACCGCCGGAGCAACGGCCAGCGCTGCCGATGATTATTGCAAGGTCGGTATGACCTTGCTGGGCCGGATATTGGTCGTCAACGACAATTTCAGCTGCGGCGGCATGAACGTGCGCCATAGCGGTATGTATTTACGCAAGTAGCATACGGCTGGACCCCGCAGCGGGCGGCGACCAGCCGGTATCTGCAGCGGCTGGCGCCGCCGCAGTAAGGCTGAGCAACGCTGCTTAGCGCAGATTGCCCGTATGGCCTACCGAGTAGCGGCCCGGTTGCGGCCAGACGACGAGGCCGTGCGGTTCCTGTCCCACTTTGATCTGCTTGACGCTGCCATCGGTGGTGTCGAAACGGTACACCACGTCGTCGAAGCGGCCGGACAGCCACAGTGCTTTGCCATCGGCGCTGACGTTGCCCATGTCGGGGCTACCGCCACCTGGAATCTGCCACTGTGCCACCACTTTTTCGGTGGCGAAGTCCACTACCGTCACGCTACCGCGTACTTTGCGGCGGCCATGAATGCTGTGGGTGCCCCGGTTAGCTACGTAGAACTGTTTGCCGTCGCGGCTAGGGTAGATGCCGTGCGCGCCCAGTCCGGTGGAGATGAAGCCGACTTCCTTGAAGGCGTCACCATCGACGATGTGCACACCGTCGGCATCCATGTCGGCGATGTAGAAGCGCTTGCCGTCCGGCGAAATGCGTATGTCCTGCGGCATACCTTTCTTGGAGCTGCAGATTTCGCTGGCGAACGGACCATCTGATGGCGGCACGTCCTTGAAGCGGGTGCTCGGCATCGTCAGCTTCAGATAGCCCAGTACCTTGCGTTCGACCAGATCGATCTTGGCCACGCTGCCGGCGAATTCGCAGGTGAACAAGGCGTAGCGGCCATCGATGGAAAAGTCGGCATGGTTGATACCGCCGCACTTGGGCACTTCGATCGAGTACTGCATGGCCATCGTCTGCGGATCGCGGAAGTCCAGACGGTGCTTGGCTTCGGCCACCACAATGGCGGATTTGCCATCCGGCGTGAAGTACAGATTGTAAGGGTCATCGACGGCGACTTCCTTGCCCGGCTTGCCCGTACGGGGATCGATAGGCGTCAGGCTGCCGATGTTGGTGCGTTCGGCATTGTTGGCCACCCACAGGGTGCGCAGGTCCCACGAAGGGATTACGTGCTGGGGTGCTTTGCCGACCTTGAATTTGTCCACCACCTTGAGCGTCACAGGATCGATCACGGAGACATCGTTGGAGCGCAGATTCGGCACGTACACGCGTTCCAGATCGCCTTTCACGGCCGCGGCAATATAGGCCGGACCATTGGTTTCGCTGTAGATGTTATTGCGGTTCACCACCGGCGGCATACCCGGCACGGTAGCGATCGGTGCGGCGGCCGGGGCTGCCGCTTTGTCGCTGACTTTATCGGCGGCGACAACGGCGCCGGCAGCAGCCAGCGCAACGATGATGGCGGCACGCAGTGTAGTTGGAGTGTTCACATTAGTTCCTATGGCTGGAGGTGGAGGCGCGAGGTTCGCGCTCGTTTAAATAATGACGTAATCGGGTGACCGAGCTATCGACGATACGCTGCAGGCCCAGTTGCCCCAGTTCGGCGCTGGCACGGCGTGGATCGCCCTGTACGCCATCGGCCGGCCCCGGCTTGGGCTGGCGTGCCATGGCTGCGCTGCGCACCAGCGACGGATCGACGGCTAGCGTCAGTGCCGTATCGGCCAGTCCCGCATGGGTGCCGATTTCGGCTTCGCTATAGCCGCGGCTTTTCAGTTCGGCCACATAGCTGGACTGGGCGGCCTGATAGTAGTCGAGCAGGGCATAGGCGCGGCATTGCTCGTCGGCAGCCCAGCTCTGGTTGAGTTTCTGTGCCACTTTGGCGAGGTTCTTCTGGTAGCCACCATGGTCGCCGATGAAGATGACATCGCGGAAGCCGTGCTGGCGCAGGCTGCGTGCAGTCGCTTCCAGCAGCGCTTCGAAGGTGGCCTCCGGTATCGAGATGGTGCCGCTAAAGCGCATGTGGCCACTAGCCGGCTTGATCTCGCCCTCCGGCACGTAGGCCACTACAGGGGCGACCAAGGTGTGACCAAGACGCAGGGCAATGTGCTGCGCCAGATACAGCGCACGCACGTTGTGCTTGCCCAGCGCCAGATAGGGGCCGCTCTGTTCGGTGCCGCCCACGGGGACGATGATGGTGCGGCTGCCGGCGGCAATCCGTTCACGCAGTTCGCTACTGCTCAGCTGTTCCAGTGTGACGCTGGCCAGCATGGCAGGCGTGGCAGTGGTGAGTGCCGGTGCGGCTGCGGCGTCGCCGGCGGCTTTGATGTTACTGGCAGGCTGGTTCTGGGCGGCAGTGCCGGCCGGTGTGGCGAGTACCAGCGTGGCAGCCAGCAGCAGGCCCAGGCCGACACCCAAGCCAGCGTCGCGGCTAGGGGGGCGCTGCTCGCTGCGGTCGGCCTGCCCCGTGCGGTGGCAAACGCTGACAGCCTGCCGGCCGCCGAGGGCGGGCAGGGGGAAATTCAGGACGTGACGAGCTTGCTGCTTCAAGCGTTGTTTCATGGTGCGGTGGTGGTTGGGGAACTGCCCCCGTGTTGCGCTACTGTTTTCTCACTGCGCCGTGTGCGTCAGACGGTGTCCAGTGTCGCTGTTTTGGGGCCTACAGTTCATTGATGTGGATCAAATATTTCTGCATTGCTGCAGCATACAGCGAGTCCTGCCGGCGCGGTAGCGGCAACTCTAAGGTGTGGCGGGGAACGGCGCGGCCGGAGCAGGCAGGTTGCCGCTCCGGCGCGGATGGGGCAGGCTTACTGGCCCAGCACTTGCACTTCGATGCCGGAATACATGGCCGGCGCGTGATAGATGCGCTGGGTGGCTTTGCGGAAGTCTTCCCGCTTGGCTTGCGGAATATCGACAAACGTCTGCGGGTTCAGGTCCACCAGCGGGAACCATGAACTCTGGATCTGCACCATGATGCGATGGCCATGGCGGAAGGTGTGGTGGACGTCGCTCATGCTGAAGTTGATGGCCTCCACTTTGCCGGGCGTGAAAGGCTGGGGCGTTTCGAAACCATTGCGGAACTTGCCGCGCAGGGGATCACCGCGCACCAGCTGCTGGTAACCGGCCATGGTCAGCGTGGGCTTGGGCACGTCGTTGACGCGCGCAGCGCCATCGTCGCTGTGCGGATATTCGGCCGGATACACATCGATCAGTTTGACGATCCAGTCGGCATCGGTGCCTGTGGTGGAAACGAACAGGCGCGGCTTGATGGGGCCAGCCAGCGTCACGTCTTCTTCCAGCACTTCGCTGCGGTAGGTCAGCACATCGGGCCGCGAGGCGGCGAAGCGCTGGTCGCCTACCATGTATTCCTTGGGCACGCCCTGGGCCGGATAGGCGGTATAGGGCACCGGCTTGAGCGGATCGGCCACGTATTCGTCAAACTCGGCGCCGGCGCCCGGCTGTGTCCAGCCCAGCTTGCCATCAGGCGCCAGATACAGTGTGCGCGTTCTGGCCTGTTGCGGCGGCCATGCGGGATAGGTGCGCCACACATTGCTGCCCGTCTCGAACGCATAAACCTGCGCCGCACCCTTGTTGCTCTTGCCTTTCAGGTGCTGCTCGAAGAAGGGATACAGGATGTTGCTGCGGAAGTAGGCACCCGTCTTGGCATCGAATTTCACATGGCCCAGACTCTGGCCATCGGCCCGGTTCCATGCACCATGCGACCAAGGCCCCATCACCAGACCGCTGTAGATGGTGGGGTTGTTGCGCTTGATGGCGGCGTAAGTGCTGAGTGGCCCTTGCAAGTCTTCCGCGTCATACCAGCCGCCTACCGTGAGCACGGCTGCCTTGATGTTTTTCAGGTGCGGCACGATGTCGCGCTGTTTCCAGAAATCGTCATAGGTGCTGTGCTGGATGGTCGGCATCAGCAGGGCACGCTGGTTGGCGCTCAGCTTGGCCGTGATGTTGGACAGCGTCAGATGCTTGAGGAAGAAGTCGTAGCCATCTGCCTCGCCATAATCGAAGCGCTCCCACGTTTTGGGCAGCGGAGTAGGGTTGGGTGCCTCGACGAAGGCGGAATAGAAATCGAAATTGGCCGCCAGCATGAAGGCGCCACCGTGGTAGGAGTCGTCATTCATGAACAGATTGGTGACGGGCGCCTGCGGCGATGCGGCTTTGATGGCCGGATGCGAATCGATGATGCTGGCCGAAGTGTAGAAGCCGGGGTAGGAAGTGCCCAGTATGCCGACTTTGCCATTGTTGTTGGCAACGTTCTTCAGCAGCCATTCCACTGTGTCGTGCATGTCCTGACTTTCGTTGCCCTGACCGGCTGCGCGCTGGCTGGCCGCGTGCGGCGTCATTTCCACCCACTTACCTTCCGACATGTAGCGACCGCGCACATCCTGTTTGACGAAGATGTAGCCGCTATCCTCGAACTCCTGCGCCGGCCCGATGTGTTCGGGATAGTAGTCCACCCCGTAATGCAGCTGGCCATCGGCCTGTACACCGGCGCTGTAGGGCGTGCGCTGGATCAGGAAGGGATAGCTCTTGCTTGCATCCTTGGGCACGTAGACGGCCGTGAACAGGCGCACGCCGTCGCGCATGGGGATGCGGAACTCATACTTGGTGTAGTGCTCGCGCAGGCTGTAGCGGGGGGCGGCGGTATCGGCCGCCATGGCGGGAGCAGGCGGCACCGCCAGTGTCAGGGCCAGCGTAACGGCCAGTGTCAGGGCGGAGAGCGGGGTGCTGGAGCGCAGTGTCATGGGTTCCTTGCGTAAAGTAAGGCAAACCCGACTAGTGTAATCGCAGTGGATAACTTTGGCTGCGAAATTTTTACGCAGCGATATTTTTCCTTTTTAAAACAGCGAGTTAATCTGGTCGGGCTGGCTTTGTTAACAGCCTTATCCACAGAATTTGTTAACAACCGTCCTCTTAAAGTTTGGGCAGGCGTAGGGAATCCACCACCAGACGGATCAGGCGCTGGCGCGCTGCCGTATAGGGCGGGAAGAACAGCTTGATCAGCATCAGCGGGGTGGCGCGCAGCACGGCGCGTTCGTGCGACATGGCTCTGAAGCCGTATTCGCCATGTGCATTGCCGATGCCGGAATTGTTGACGCCGCCGAAGGGCAGGTTGCCGTGGGCAAAATGCGCGACGCAGTGATTGACGCACACGCCGCCCGAACTGGTTTGTTCGACGATCTGGCGGATCTGCTCGTTACTGCTGCTCCACACATACAGCGCCAGCGGCTTGGGCGCAGCATTGATGCTGGCGATGACCTGATCGATATCGTCGTAGGCGATGATGGGCAGCAGCGGGCCGAAGATCTCTTCCGACATGATGGCGGCGTCAGGCGGAATATCTTCCAGCAGAGTAGGTGCCACATAGCACTGCTCCAGATCGGTCAGACCGCCTGTGCTCAGTACCGCGCCGCGCTGCAAGGCATCGGTCAGCAGGCCGGCCACCCGTTCCGTGTGGCGCCGGTTGACGATGCGGGTCAGGTCAGGATTGCTCAGGCGTGCGCTGCCGTCCGCACCATAGCGCTGATCGAGCACGCGACGGCAGGCTGCGACGAAGGCGCTTTTCACGCTGCGGTGGACGTAGACATGGTCGGGCGCCACGCAGGTCTGGCCGTTGTTGAGGAATTTGCCCCACATCAGGGTTTCGGCGGCCAGCGTCAGGTTGGCGCTGGCATCGACGATGGTGGGCGATTTGCCGCCCAGTTCCAGCGTCACGCTGCTCAGGTGGCGCGCGGCGGCGGCCATCACCAGTTTGCCCACGGCAGGGG
Source organism: Duganella fentianensis (assembly GCF_964031615.1). Lineage (GTDB taxonomy): Bacteria > Pseudomonadota > Gammaproteobacteria > Burkholderiales > Burkholderiaceae_D > Rugamonas > Rugamonas fentianensis_A. The sequence continues at coordinate 19,909 of NZ_CAXIQN010000006.1, read as the reverse complement.
AACCGGTGAAGAAGATGTGGTCGAACGGCAGATCGAGCAGGGCCTGTGCGGTGGGCTGGCTGCCTTCGAACAGCGCGACCTGCTCGGGCGGGAAGATGTCGGCAATGATGCGCGCCATCAGGGCCGAGACGGCTGGCGTCATTTCCGATGGTTTGATCATGGCCGTGTTGCCGGCCGCCAGAGCGGAAACCAGCGGGCCGAAACACAGACTGAGCGGGTAGTTCCACGGTGCGATGATCAGCACCCGGCCGCGGGGCTGGTACTGCACCGAGGCGCGCGTCCCCAGCATTGTGCTGGTGGGCCAGTGGCCGCGCGGTTTCATCCAGCGCTTGAGCGAACCCAGCGCATGGCGGATTTCATCCATCACGGGCAGGAATTCCGAAGCTTCCACTTCGGCCGGCGCTTTGCGGTAGTCGGCGGCGAAAGCGGTGTAGAACGCTTCACGCTGGGCCATCATGGCGTCGCGCAGGCGCAGCAAACGCTGTTTGCGCTCGGCGGCGCTGGACTGGCGCCAGCGCAGGGCGGTGGCCTGTTGTGCTGCAAAAGTGCGCTGGATCAAACTTACATCGGCTTCCGTCATGCTGGCAGTCTCCCTATTTTTTATGGAGGCCATTATTGCTGCATTTTTATAACCGAGCAAGCGCTTGATTTTTTTCTGGGAAGCAGCAACGGCTTCTTTCCCGCTACGTCGAGAGATTACTGGGCGCTGCCGCGCGGGGGACGGAAATGATCGAGGATGGCCTGCATCCGGCCACGCCGTTTGAGCGACTGGATAGCATGATCGAGGCTGGCCAGGCTGAGTTTTCCCTGTGCCGGCAAGGCACAATAGGTGTCGAAGGTCCACACGGTGTACGTGACGGGATTCAACGTGGCACGCTCCGGATGTACCTTGCGCTGGTAGTCGTAATACAGGCTGTTGGTAATGATGTAGGTGAAGCGTTTGTGCAACAGTTTGGCCACATTCTGGTCATTATTGGCCGCATCGTCGCGGGTAAATTCATCATCGAGCGGCTGTTCCACATGGGGATAGTGGTAGCCGAGGATGGTGCCCACGCGCTGGCGACGCAGTTCGTAGACGCTGCGGATGGCCGCCGTATCGCGCCGTGTGGCGACGATTTCATGGTTGGCGAAAATCGCTTCCGACCACAGCCAGTCCTTGCTATCCAGCCATTCGGGGCGCATATCGCATACTACGTCGGCCGTGCCGTTGCGTAGCGGCGCCTCCAGCCGTTTGCGCGGCACCAGCAGGTAGCGGGCGCTGTAGCCCAGTTCCTGTGCCAGCGCATCGCCGAACGCCTTGATCAGGCCGCCGGTGAGCTGGCCTTGCTGGAATTCCGTGTGGGGCATGGCGGTACCGGTGGAAACGGCGAACACCAGCTCCTCGCCGTACGCGGGCGCGAGGCAGCAGATGGTGACAATTAGTGAGAATAGCCGTTTCATATGGGTATCATACCCGTAGTCGTAACGGATGCCGGTTTCCGTTATGCATAGAGTTTATTTGCCTGAAAGGATGAGTGCATGCACGACAGCTACTTTTACCAGCCTGCGCACGGTCACGGCCTGCCCCATGATCCGTTCAACGCCATCATCGGCCCCCGTCCGATCGGCTGGATTTCCACGCTGGGGGCAGACGGTGTGCGCAATCTGGCGCCCTACAGTTTTTTCAATGCCTTCAACTACACGCCACCACTGATCGGTTTTTCCAGTCTGGGGCGCAAGGACACGCTGCGCAATATCGAGCATAGCGGCGAATTCGTCTGGAATCTGGCGACCCGCCCGCTGGCCGAGGCCATGAACCTCAGCTGTGCGCCAGCGCCGCCGGAAGTCGACGAGTTTGCACTGGCCGGCGTCACACCGCAGTCCTCGCAACTGGTACAGCCGCCGCGCGTGGCCGAAAGTCCGGTGGCGTTCGAGTGCCGCTGCAGCCAGATCGTGCGGCTGAAAACCGCCGCCGGTGCAGAGACCGATGCGTGGCTGATACTGGGGGAGGTGGTGGGCGTGCACATTGCCCGTAGTCTGCTCAAGGACGGGGTGTACGACACGGCAGGCTCGCAGACCATATTGCGCGCTGGCGGGCCGGCCGATTACTTCGAAATCCAGCCCGATAGTCTGTTCCGCATGGCGCGGCCAGAGTATCCGCCGCGCGGCTAGCAGCGGCGGAGCGGGCTGGAAAGCGCTACCTGATCAGTAGCGGTAGAACATGCGCTGGATTTCCTTGCTGTCCGTGCTGCGGGTCAGGGCCAGCATCAGCAGAATGCGGGCTTTCTGGGGATTGAGCGTATCGGCGGCCACGAAGTCCAGTTCATCGTCATTGGCTTCACCGTTGCGTGCAACGATGCCCTGACCAACGCGGCTGGCGCGCACGATCAGCACGCCCTGCTGGCGTGCCGATTTCAGTGCCGGCACCACTTTGCCCGCCAGACTGCCGTCGCCCACGCCGGCGTGGATTACGCCTTTGGCGCCGCTGGCGACCACGGCATTCAGCGCTGCCGGGCCCATGTTGGCATAGCCGTAGACGATGTCTACCTGTGGGAGGGCATCCAGTTTGCTGATATCAAATTCCGTATCGACCGTGTGCTTGCGTGCCGACACATGGTAGAAATAAGGCTTGTTGCCCTGAATATAGCCCAGCATGCCCAGTTCCGGCGTCTTGAAGCTATCCAGCGTCGAGGTATTGGTTTTGGTGACATCACGGGCAGCGTGGATCTGGTCATTCAGTGCGACCAGCACGCCTTTGCCGATCGCGTCCTGACTGGCCGCCAGCAGCACGGCGTTGTACAGATTGATCGGGCCGTCGGCCGAGAGTGCCGTGCCGGGACGCATGGCGCCTACCAGTACCACCGGCTTTTTGCTCTTGACCACCAGATCGAGGAAGTAGGCAGTTTCTTCCAGCGTGTCGGTGCCGTGGGTGATGACGATGCCATCCACATCGGGCTGGGCCAGCAGGGTGTTGACGCGCTTGGCCAGCGTCAGCCAGTGTTCGTTGCTCATGTTTTCGCTGGCGATCTGGAACACCTGTTCGCCTTTGACCTGTGCCACTTTGGCCAGTTCCGGCACGGCCTGGATCAGACGGTCGACGCCCACCGTGGCAGCCGTGTAGCCCACCGTGGTCGTGCTGGTGGCACCGCTACCGGCGATGGTGCCGCCCGTGGCGAGGATGGTGACATGGGCCAGTTTTTCAGCCGCCTGGGCAGCATTAGTTAGCAGCATGGCGCAAGCAAACAGCGCCTGTAGCAGGCGGGCGGGTAGCGGATGGGACATGGGTTCTCCTGAGCGGGCTGTAAAGCAGGTGATAGTAACAAATACCCGGCCTGTCAACAATGCAAGCCGCTGGTGCGTTATGTCTGGCGGGACACAGTGTTTTGGTGGATAATTTTCCTGAAAATGTTATAAAAGAGAAAATATGATGATGTTTCTAAACGTCATGCGGGTGCTCAGTCTGTGCGCTCTGATGCTGGCGCTGGCAGCCTGCGGCAAGAGCGCGGCCCAGCAGCATCAGGAAGACGTGGCCACGCTCACCAGTCAGGGTGAAAAATATGTGAAGGAAAAGGTGCTGGAGCCCGGCGCGGCCCAGTTCCGCAACCAGTTCATCGGCAAGGGCGGTGCGCCCTGCGGTGAAGTCAATACCAAGGATGCGTTCGGCGGCTATATCGGCTACCAGCGCTATATCGCCGTGGCGCGCGATCTGACGCTGCTGGCGCAGGATGTGGCGCCTGAGGAATTCGAGCAGAGCTGGCGCCAGCTGTGCCGTTAGGGCAGCGTCGCTCGCCGCGACCTTAGCCCCGTACGCTGCGCAGCGGCTTGCTATGACGGGTCAGGCGGCGGATGCGCGGTGGATGCTGGCCGCGCGGATGCTGCAAGGCTTCCTGCGCGCGTTCGTAGCCGAAGCGCCACTGGTCATCCATAAAACGGACAAACTCTTCATAAGTAGGCGGCATAGCCAGTTCGATGCGGTTGCGGCGCCAGTGCAGTTTCTGCTGCAGTTGCTGGCGAGCCAGCGTGTGCGACACATCCGAACTATCGATGCGGATGTCGGCCAGATGGGTATTCGCATAGCGTAGCCGTGCATTGCCGTTCACGCCCAGTACGGCACGCCATGCCGGGATGGCAAAGAACTGGTCGAAGGCTTCTTTGAACTCCATTACCACTTCGCGTCCCAGCCGGCGCGCAATTTCAACGGGGAACAGATCCAGCACGCCTCCAATGTATTCATGGCCCTGATAGGGCTGGCAGCGGAAGTAGTACATATCGGCTATCGAGATGCGGGCAGCCTGTTCCAGCGGCACGCCTTGTTCCAGCAGCAGCTGGTCGGCAATGGCGTGCTGGCCCCAGCGCGGCGCGCTCAGCGGCGCTTTTAAATGCGCCAGCAGCGCGGCGCTGCGGGCGTCGCAGAACACGGTCTGGGCAAACAGCTTGCGCTGGCCCCGTGGCAGGCCCACTTCGCTGGCATCGAACAGCAGCTTGCCGCCGATGATGGCCACCGCGACTTCTGCCTTGCCGCTAGCGGGCGGGGGCGGGAAGGGCAGTTGCGGCGGAATCTCGAACAGATAATCACCGAACAGGTCGGGAATCACGGGGGCATTTCCACCCGATAGCTTGCGCCTTGCCGCGGCCAGCAGGGTGCCGGTCAGATTGGCCTGCGGAGTCGAGCGCAGACTGCACCAGAACTGGTACATGGCGGGCGACGATAGCCAGGCGCGCTGCGCGTCCGGATCGGGCAGATGGTGAATGATGGTGGCGGCTATCGCGCCACCGCAACTGGCCAGCAGCACGTCCGGTGCCTGTCCGGCCGCGCGCAGCGCCGCATACATGCCGATATAGATGCCGAAACGGAAGCCGCCGCCACCTAGCACCATACAGCGCTGATAGGGGCGGGCGGCCAGCGAGGTCTGTGGTTCTTGCTGGGAAGACGAATTCATGGCAACCACCTTACCACATCCGTCACCGAGGCCGCATGCTTGCGCGCCACGCAAGGAAAACCACCAGGTCTTTGTATAAAAATTTGTAACATTGTTTAATTTCAATTTTTATTATGCTATCCTTAGTTTTTTACTAAGTATTGAGCGTGGTCGCAGTTTAGAAGAGGGATTCGAGGCGCAACTGGTGTGGTGCAATACAATGGGATAGCGACAGCAATCTGGCTGGCGCGCTCACATTGGAAACAGCATGTATCACGGCGAACGGTTTAACAGCATCACTCACACGGTCGGCGCAGCGCTGGCCGCCATAGGCGGTACTCTGCTGGTCGTCATGGCAGCGCGCAGCGGCGATGCGTGGAAGGTGGTGAGCTTTAGCGTGTATGCCGTCACGCTGCTGACGCTGTATCTGGTGTCAACGCTGTATCACAGCCTGCGCGGGCGGGCCAAGCAGATCCTGCGCAAGCTTGATCACTGCGCCATCTACCTGCTGATTGCGGGCAGCTACACGCCGTTCACGCTGGTCAGCCTGCGTGGTCCGTGGGGCTGGTGGCTGTTCGGTGTGGTGTGGACGCTGGCTGTGGTGGGCATCGTGCAGGAAGTGCTGTTTGCGCGCGGCGCAAGGGTGCTGTCACTGGTGATCTACGTGGCCATGGGCTGGGTCGCCTTGATCGGTGCCAGTCCGCTGGTGCAGGCACTGGGGTGGGACGGCTTTGGCTGGCTGGCCGCCGGTGGGCTGGTGTACACGGCGGGTATCGCCTTCTTCGTGACCGACCACAAATGGTCATATGGCCATGGGGTCTGGCATTTGTTTGTGCTGGGCGGCAGTGCATGCCACTTTGGTGCGGTGCTACTGTATGTCGCCTGAGCGTATCCGGTAACAGTAGCATTTCAAGGGTAGAGTGCACGTGGAAATCAATTCCGATGATCTGAAAACGTTTATTACCGTAATCGACAGCGGCACTCTCAGCGCCGCCTCCGTTCATCTGGGCCAGACCACTTCTGGCGTGAGCCGTGCGCTATCGCGGCTGGAAGACAAGCTAGCCACGTCGCTACTCACCCGTACTACCCGCCGCATGGAACTGACCGAGGAAGGCCAGCTGTTCCTTGAACAGGCGCGCGCCATTCTGGGCGCCATGGAAGAGGCGGAAGAATCGATCCGCATCCGCCAGCAGAAACCGGCTGGACGGCTGTGCCTGTCGGCCGATTCGGCCTTCATGCTGCATTGTGTCGTGCCCCATCTGGCCGAGTTCCGCCAGCGCTATCCCGACATCCGGCTGGAACTGAACAGCAACGAGCAGCTCAGCGAAGTGCTGGAACAGCGCACCGACATCGCGATCCGCATCGGTCTGCCGGAAGATCCGGCCCAGCACGCGCAGGTACTGGCCAGTTCGCCCCTGCAGATACTGGCCAGCCCCGAATACCTGCTGGAACATGGCACGCCGCAAGTGCCGGAAGATCTGGCCGGCCATACCCTGATTGGAGTGGGCCAGCAGGGCGCGGAACAGCCATGGCCGCTGCGCCATGGCGGTGGCAACAGCCTGCCCATTGTGGCGGCGCTGGTCGCCTCCAGCGACGAAACCCGGCGCCAGCTGGCGCTGCGCGGGCAGGGCATCGTCTGTCTGGCCGACTATCTGACGGCAGCCGATGTGGCAGCCGGGCGGCTGGTGCCGCTGCTGGCCGAGGCCAATAACGGCCAGACCCAGCAGATCTGCGCGGTGTACTTCCGTAACACCCAATTAGCCCAGCGCATCCAGTGTTTCCTTGGTTTTTTGCGGGAAAAACTGTAAGTCTGCGGCATTCACCGGCCGCTTTCCGTCATTCGCCGAATAGCTGTTTCCCCGCCAATGGCGGCGCGGTATCGTACACACATACCGCAACGGGAGACTGACATGACTGTACAAACTGCTTATCGCTGGCGCAAACAGATGGTCTGGGGCATCGTAATGATCGCCGCCGGCGGCGCACTGCTGCTGGACCAGATCGAACTGATTCAGCTGGAATTCAATATCGCCAAGCTCTGGCGCTACTGGCCATGGCTGCTGGTGATCAGCGGCGTGATCAAGATGATCCCGCCTACCACCGCCAAGCATTTTTCCAATGGCTTGTGGGAGATCTTCTTCGCTGGCTGGTGGTATGTTTCGTTCAACCGCATCTGGGGTGTGGGCTTCGGTGAAACCTGGCCGGCACTGCTGATTGCCTGGGGCGTATGCCTGATGGTGCGCCCACTGCTGGACAATATTCACGCATCGATCAAGGAGCAAGCATGAAAACCCCGCGTCCACGTAATCCGGCCTCGCAAATGGTGGTAGGTCTGTTCGTTATCGTGATCGGCCTGATCTTCCTGCTCGACAATATCGGCCTGCTCGATCTGGATTTCACGCTGCACCTGTGGCCGACGGCGCTGATCTTCTTCGGCATCCTGAAAATGCTGCAGACCCGTAGCGCTGGTGGCGCCATCGTTGGCGGCGGCCTGATCCTGTTCGGCGGGGTGATCTTCCTGCACGATCTGGGCATCATCCAGCTGAGTTGGCGCGCTTTCTGGCCGCTCATGCTGATCCTGGCGGGGCTGTCGGTGGTGTTTAAATCGGGCACCGGCAAATCGCTGTTCGAGGATGGCCGCATCAGTCTGGACAAGGGCAGCGATGATGCGCTGCTGAATATCACCGCCATCATGGGGGGCTTCCAGCGCCGTGTGACGACGCCGGATTTCCGCGGCGGTGAAGTGACGGCCGTGTTTGGCGGCTGCGAACTGGATCTGCGCCAGAGTTCGATTTCCAGCGTGGCCGTGCTGAATGTGTTTGCCATGTTCGGCGGCATCACCATCAAGGTGCCGGCCGACTGGGTGGTGGAACTGGAAGGTACGCCCATCATGGGCGGCTTCGAGGAAAAAACCATCGCTCCGGCCACGCAGGATAAGCGCCTGATCGTACGCGGTTACGCCATCATGGGCGGTCTGGAAGTGCGTAACTGACCATGCAGGGTCTGAACCTGAACTGGCGCGGCAGCCAGATCTATCTACTGGTCTGGCTGTCGCTTGGCATCGCTTTCGCTAGCGTGCTGGTGCTGGCTAAGGTGGCGCCGCTGGCCAACGCGCTGCTGTTCGCCATCCCCATGCATCTGCTGTATGCGTTTGTGGCCGGTTATTCGGCGCACTATCTGTGCCGCGCCTATCCGCTCGGTGGTCGCAGCGCCGGCGCCATCGTGCTGGTGCTGCTGATGGCAGCCATGGTGTCCGGCTTGCTGTGGCTGGTGGCAGGGCAGTTGTGGAATAGCGCCTGTGCGGCACTGGGCGTGACGTGGGCCGGTATCGGACTGGGACCGCAATTGTCGGCCACTGTGGTGGGGCTGGGTGTGCTGCTGTATGGCTTTGCCGCGGCGCTGCACTATCTGGTGATCGAGTTTGTCCGCGCTAAACAGGCCGAACAGCGCGAACTGGAATCGCTGCTGATGGCGCAGGAAGCGGAATTGCGCATGCTGCGCACCCAGATCGATCCGCACTTCCTGTTCAATAGCTTGAATTCGATCAGTGCGCTGACGTCGCAGGATGCCAAGGCAGCGCGCCGCATGACGCTGGAACTGGCCAGCTTCTTCCGCCAGAGTCTGGGCATGGAAGCGCACAAAAAGGTCACGCTGGGCGAGGAATTGCGGTTGATCCGCCACTTCCTCGCCATCGAGCAGGTGCGCTTTGGCGAGCGACTGCAAATCAGCGAGCAGGTGGGCGAGCAGGCCGATGCCTGTCTGGTGCCACCGATGATTATCCAGCCGCTGGTGGAGAACGCAGTCAAGCATGGCATCTGCAATCTGCCGGAAGGTGGCGAGATTGTGCTGACGGCGCGCCGTTCCGGTTCCATGCTGCAGATACGGGTGGAGAATCCCGTCGATCCCGATGCGGCTGCCGTGCAGCGCGAGGGTCATGGCATAGGTCTGAGCAATGTGCGCCAGCGCTTGGCGGGTGCCTATAAACATGAAGCCAGCATCCACTGGGGACAGCAGGGCGAACGCTTTGCAGTGGAAATTACGATGCCTGCACAGACAGGCGAGGGAGATTAGAGAGCGATGCGTATCATTATTGTCGACGATGAAATGCTGGCGCGCGGCGTGGTGCGCGAGTATCTGGCCGAGCACCCCGATGTGGAGGTGGTGGCCGAATGCGCCAACGGCTTCGAGGCGGTGAAAGCGATCACGGAACTGGCGCCGGATCTGGTGTTCCTCGATATCCAGATGCCCAAGCTCGATGGCTTTGAAGTGGCCGAATTGGCGGGAAACAAGACGCGCTATATTTTTGCCACGGCGTTCGATCAGTATGCCATCAAGGCTTTCGATTTCCATGCGCTCGACTACCTGCTCAAGCCTTTCAGCCAGCAGCGCTTCGATCAGGCGCTGGCGCATGCGCGCAAGAATCTGGCCGCTAGCGCCGGCGCCGGTGATGCGGCGGTAGCGACGATGGTGAAGGAAGCGGTGGCGCGCCAGCGTCCGCTGGGGCGGGTGCTGATCCGCGATGGCGCCAGGGTGCATGTGATCACCTGCGACAAGATCGAAGTGATCGAAGCGCAGGACGACTATGTGCAGATCCGTTCGGAAGGGCGCAACTATCTGAAGAATCAGCGCATGGCGGAACTGGAAGAACAGCTCGATGGCGAGCAGTTCATGCGCATCCACCGTTCGTGGATCGTGAATATCGCCTGCGTGGAGCGGATCGAGCAAGCCACACGCGATAGCTATGTGGCGGTGCTGCGCGATGGCAGCAAGGTGCCCGTCAGCCGCAGCGGCTACCAGAAGATCCGCATGGTGCTGCAGTAGTCTATATTGGCTGATTAATCGACTTTTTTGAAATTATGAACTCTGCACTTGAACGCAAATGGTGGTTTGCTGGCCCCGTAACGGGGCTGTCCGCGATACTGGCAATTATGCTGGCTGGCGCTGCCGGATTGCAGCAGCCATTTAGCGCGGCCCAGTGGCTGCTGTATCTGCTGGCTTTTTTCGGCATACAGCGGAGTCTGTCGTTTGCCGGCTGGTTGCTGGCGCTCTGGCTGGCGCCAGCTTACGTCACGTCCCAGCGCTCTTGAACGGCTTCGCTCTAGCCGAACGATTCGACTTGCCACCACGCAGGCAGTAGGGCGCGCAGTTCGGCGCGGTCGAAGCGGTCGTCGATCAGATAGACGGTGCCGCGGTCGGTCTGGGTGCGGATCACGCGGCCTGCTGCCTGTACTACTTTCTGCATGCCGGGATAGGTGTAGGTGTAGTCATAGCCGGCGCCAAACAGGCTGTCCATGCGCTGGCGGATCTGCTCGTTGACGGGATTCACCTGCGGCAGACCCAGTGTGGCGACAAAGGCGCCGATCAGGCGGGCACCGGGTAAATCGACGCCTTCACCGAAGGCGCCACCAAGCACCGCGAAGCCGATGCCGCAGCTCTCTGGCGTGTAGCGGGCGAGGAAGTCGGCACGGGCCGCTTCGTCCATGCGGCGTGTCTGCGACCACTGGGGTATATCGGGATAAAGTTCGGCCAGTGTTTGCGCGGCCTTTTCCATGTAGTCGAAGCTGCTGAAAAACGCTAGATAGTTGCCGCGCTGCGCGGCGTATTGCTGCGCCATTAGTTGCGCGATGGGCAGCAGCGACTGCTGCCGGTGCTGGTAGCGGGTGGAGATGTGCGCGGCCACTTTGACGCGCAATTGCTCGGCCACGAAGGGCGATTCTACATCGACCCATGCGGTGTTGTCGGGCATACCCAGTAAATCATGGAAGTAGTTCCACGGACTGAGCGTGGCCGAAAATAGCGCGCTGGAGTGGCTAAGCTGGAAGCGTGGCGCCAGATACGGTGCCGGTACGATGTTGCGGATGCAGAGTATGCTGTCGCTGTGCGCGCTGCTGCGGCCGGCGCGCTTTTCGATATCGAACAGGGCGTGCGGGCCGAAGCTCTCCGCTAGCCGGGTAAATTGCAGGGCGTTGAAATAGAATTCCTGTAGCAGCGGCTCGATATAGGTGGGATGCTCGTTCTGGTAGTCGCTGATGGCGCTGGCCGCTGTCTGCAAAGCGCCCAGCCATTTTTCCGGCAGTTCGCTGTAGGCCTGATAGTCATCCTCCTGCTCCCTGACCAGTTGGTTCCACTGACGCTGCACGCGCTCCAGCGGTTTCTTCAGCGCTTCCGGCGCGATCTTGCGCAGCAGGCGCAAGCTGCTGTGGCTCATGTCGGCGCTATACATCTTGCGTGCGCGTGACACCATGTTGTGGGCTTCGTCCACCAGCACGCTGACCTTCCAGTCATTCATCACCGTGAGGCCGTATAGCATGGCGCTCTGGTCGAAATAGTAGTTGTAGTCGCCCACGATGACGTCGCACCAGCGCGCCAGTTCGCTGCCCAGATAGTAGGGGCAGACTTGATGGGCGAGCGCGATATCCTGTAGCGTCTGGCGGTCGAGCAGGCGCTGCTGCTGCGCCGGCAGACAGGTGTCGAGCGCAGCCTGTCGGGCCGCTGGCAGCCGGTCATAGAAACCGCGCGCCAGCGGGCAGGAGTCGCCGTGGCAGGCCAGTTCCGGATGCACGCAGGCGCTATCGCGCGCTACCAGTTCCAGTGTGCGCAATGGCAGCAGCGGCGCGCTGCGGCGGATTACGTGAACCGCATCCAGCGCCAGTTGGCGTCCCGGAGTTTTGGCCGCAAGGAAGAACACCTTGTCGGTCTGCTGCTGGGCCGCCGCCTTGAGCATGGGGAACAGGCTACCGACCGATTTGCCGATGCCGGTCGGCGCTTGCGCCAGCAGGCAGACGCCCCGTTTGCTGGCGGTGTACATGGCGGCGGCCAGTTCGCGCTGGCCTGGACGGAAACCCGCATACGGAAAGGCCAGTTGCTCCAGTTGGGCATCGCGCGCAGTGCGGTGTGCCAGTTCCTGCGCCGCCCATTGCAGGAATAGCTCGCACTGCTGTTCGAAATAGCGTTTGAGTTCCGCCGCACTGTGCTCATGCTGCAGCATGGTTTCCTTCTGGCTGCCCACATCGAAGTACACCAGTGCTAGCGTAATCTGCTCCAGTGCCTGCGTGGCGCACAGCAGATGCCCATACACCTTGGCTTGCGCCCAGTGGAGCTGGCGCTGGTTGTCCGGCATGCGCGCCAGATCGCCCCGATAGGTCTTGATCTCTTCCAGCCGGTTAGCCGCGCTGTCATAGCCATCGGCACGGCCACGCACATGCAGCGCGCCATAGTCGCCTGCCAGTGCCAGTTCGCGCTGATAGCTGCTGCCACGCCGCGCCGTGACAGTTGCGTGGCCGGCGATGCCTTCCTGTGCCGTGGGCGAGGGCGTGAAGCGCAGATCGAGATCGCCCGTCTTGGCGGTGAACTCGCACAGGGCGCGCACGGCGATGGTGTAGCGCTTCATTGCGCCCATTGCAGATAGCACACGGCGACCGGCATGCCATGCTCGGCACAGTAGGCTATCCAGCGCAGCTGGTTGTCCTGCAGGCGGTCACCGGGCCCTTTCACTTCGATCATGGTGTAGCGCTGTTCCGCTGGCCAGAACTGGATCAGATCGGGGAAGCCGCTGCGGTTGGCTTTGACATCGTCGAGGATGCGCTCGAAAGCGCGGCGCAGGTGCAGCGGTGGGATGCAGCTTAGTGCCAGTTGCAGCAGCTCTTCGTTCAGCGCTTCCCAGTAGACAAAGGGCGACTGTATGCCGGCCTTGGCGCTGTAGTTGGCGAGTATGGTGGCACGGTAGCGGCCATCTTCCAGCTGCCCCAGCGCTGCCTCGAACTGGCTGCTGCGGCGCTGGCGGAAATCGGCACTGTGCAGATCAGCCGGTGCGCGGTGGTAGGGATGGAAGAAAGCCCCGGCGATCGGGCTGAAAATGGCTTCCCAGCACAGCAGACCGAATAGCGAATTGATCAGCGCATTTTCCACGTAGTACACGGGGGCTTCATCCTGATGCAGATGGTCGCGCACCACCAGCTCCACATAGGTGGCTTCGGCGGGTGGCGACAACTGCAAGTCGACGCGCGCAGGCTGGGGCTGTGCCACCGGTGCCGGCTTGGGCTGGCCCACGGCACGGGCCAGTCGTGGTGCCATGCGCAATAACTGCTGGCGCTCGGCGGCGCTCTCCGGCGCCTGCATGGCCTGCTGTAGTAGCGCATAGGCAGGGCCGCTGCGGCCATCTTTTTCGAGCACGCGGATGGCACGGGCGCGGGCGCCCGGATACTGGCTATCGGCGTAGAGCTGGTAGGCGGCAGGCCAGTCCTGCTGCTTTTCCAAATGCTGGGCGATCTGGAACAGGAATTTGTGACGCCGGCTGCGTAGCCATTCGTGATCCTCGGCGCAGGTGGGCAGGTCGGCGATGACGCTGGCATAGTCTTCCCCCGCGTTGAAACGTTCGTAGCACTGGTGCAGGGCGAGAAAATCATCGATGTCGCGGCGGTTGCGGAAGCTGCGCGCGGCCGGCGAGAAGTCCACTTTCTCGTACTGGTAGATGCCCAGATCGGATAGTACGAATTCGGTCCAGTCCTGATAGAAATTACCGAAGAAGATAAGACGCAGGCGGTCGCACAGAGGCTGGATCAGGTTGCGGTAGCAATGGTCGGTGCTGCCGCCCCACCAGCTTGAATAATGCTGCGGGCTGTCGTATTGCGGCTGCAGGGCCGCTAGCTGCTCGGCCTTGCGTAACTGGCGCTGCGCGGGCGTGAGCTGGAACACTTCGGTGATTTCCGGCTTCTGCAGCAGTTCGAACAGTTCTTCCAGCGATAGCAGCGGATCGGCTGCGATCAGTCCCAGTTGCGCTAGCGGCAGCGCCGCTTCATGGGTATTGCCGATTTCGGCATACACCAGCTTGGAGGCGCGAAATAGCGTGCCTTTGCGCATCACCATGCGTACCAGCAGGGCACGCGAAGCTTGGGGCAGGGTCTGGTAGGCGGCGAGAAAATCCCGTTCGTCCTGCGCCAGCAGATCGTCGTAGCGCTCGCTGATCCAGCGCAGCACCAGTTCGAAGTTGTCGAGGTAATACAGGGGATTGTCGAGCACGCGGTTCATGACGGGCGCTAAAAGCGATAACTGTTTTTATATACAGTGTAACGCGTCCGGTCTGTTCCGGCAAACTCGTGGCACCGCCCCGCAGGTGCAGGGCGGTCAGAGGTGTGGCAAGCTTTACTTTGCCAGCTTTACTTGGCGGCTTTGCGGCTGCGCGGCGCTTTGGCAGGTTTGGCGGTGTTTTGCTCGACCATGGCACTGGCTTTGGCGATCTGTTCTTCCACCGAAGCGACGGCCTGCTTGGTGGCTTTGGTCACCTGCTCGTAACCGGCAAAGGCGTTGTCGATGGCCGTCTTGACGATCTGCACAGCATTTTCCGAACCGGGACGCACATTCTTGGTGACGTCGTAGATCAGTGCGCTCAAGGTACTCTTGGCTTCCGTCATGTGGGCATCGGCCGCGCGGGTGAATTCTTCGCGGATTTCGGCAATGATGGCACCCAGCTGTTCATTGTAGGCGGCAGCGCCTGCCATACCCGGTTGCATTTTTGCGGCGGCCAGCGACATGGCAGCTTTCGGATCGCTGCTCTGGCTCAGTTCTTTGCCGGCAGCCAGCTGCTCTTCCATCTGGGCTTTGGCGGTGGCCAGATTCAGCGCAACCACCTGTTCCACCCCTTGTACGGCTTTACTGGTGAGGGTGTTGAAGGTTTCCAGCTGGAATTCAAACAAGGCTTTGGTGGCGTTCGCAAATTGCTCTGGGTTGGTGAACATACAGTCTCCTCGGGAAGTTGGGATGTAGTGCGACGTGTTCTGTGCGACTTGTTCTGTGTGACTTGATACTTTGCTACGGGTTCTTTGCTACCGAAAACGGACGATCCATTATTTAACAAGCAGGGGCTTTTCGCAACGGCTATCTTTAAACGGGCCAGCATCCTGCACCCAGCCTGGGCCTAGCGGGGTCTGCGAACAGGCCAGCTGCCCGTCGATCTTGCTGCGCCACAAGTACCACGGGGCAGGGCCGGCCTGCACGCTGGTAGCACCCAGCAACGCGGCGAGCAGGAGTGTGAGCAGAGCTTTGATGTGGCGCATGTTCTATCCTAGCTGGCGGCTGCAGACACGGTTGCGGCCACTGTTTTTGGCAGCGTACAGCATGTCGTCCGCTGCCGTGATCATATTCGTGTGGGCGCTGCTGCTGCACTGGGCAAAATTGATGCTGGCCACGCCGAAACTGGCGGTTGCGCTAATTTCCTGATCGCCATAGGCAATGGGCTGAGCGCTCAGCGCCAGACGCAAGCGCTGGGCCAGCAGTTCGCCGCCGGCCAGATCGGTTTCCGGCAGAATCAGCAGAAATTCTTCGCCACCGTAGCGCACCACGCTATCGATGCCATCGCGCGTGAGTGCCTGCATCAGGCGGGCAAAGTGTTGCAATACCGCATCACCACCATGATGGCCGTAGCGGTCGTTGACCAGTTTGAAGTGGTCTAGATCACACATGATGACGGTCAGGCTGAGCTGGTAGCGCTGGGCGCGCGAGATTTCTGTCTCCAGCAACTGCTGGTGCAGATAGCGCCGGTTGTAGCAGCCCGTAAGCGGATCGCGTACGGACAGGTTTTTCAGCACGTTCTGCGCCGTGTATTCATGCCGCAGCAGCAACTGGTAGCGTGCTGCAGCCACATAGCCGAACAGATTGGTGAGCGCCAGCATGGTGGCAATCGTCCCCAGTTCCACAGGACGTAGATTACCGAGGCCGGCGGCCAGCAGCACGAAACCTAGCGTGCTGAGCGCCGCAATTGGCGCCGAATACAGTAGCCGGTTGGGGATGTAGATGTAGAACACAATGATGATGATGGCCATCGAGATGGCGTGCAGGGCAAACTCTTCCGAGCGCAACGCCGTAATCAGCAGGAAACCAGCGCCGCCCGCCAGTTCGGCCATGCTGGCCACCAGCTGGGTGGTGCCGATGGAATCGGGCCAGCGGCGCAGCATCAGGATGCCACCCATGGCAGCGATCGCTACCGCTACCCGTACACCCGCCAGTAGTGCAGTCTGGCTGGAATAGCCTAGCCAGACGATATCGGTGATGTTGAAGCCCAGATACACCAAGGTGCAGATGACCAGCGTGACGCGCAACTGTCCGTGGGTGGTGGCCAGATGATGGCGCAGGAAAGCCTGTTCGTCGGCACTGTGCTGGAATTCGCAGCGCCAGGCCGCGATGCCGGGGCTGGGTTTGGAGTCAGGTAGGGACACAGCGCATGGTTCTCCGGGCCGGTTAAGCGTAGGGCTAACTGCCTGAACTAATTATACGACTGCAACTTCCTTGCTGATAGGAATAATTCTTCTATTCCTAATTGGGCGCGGCCAGCGGCAGGTGGATGGTGAAACGCGTGCCCAGCGGGCTGCTCTGCACATCGATGCGGCCGCCCAGCAGACCGGTAATGATGTTGTGGGTGCGGTACAGGCCCAGCCCGGAACCGCCGGCGCCCAGTTGAGTAGTGAAGAAGGGATCGTAGATGCGCGGCAGGCTCGCTTCCGGTATACCGATGCCGTTATCCTCGATGGTCAGAACAATCTCGTCGTTGCCGTTGCGCTGGGCGCTGAACTGGATGGTACCTTCATTGCGGCCCTTGAAGGCGTGCACCACGCAGTTGTCCAGCAGGTTCTCCAGTGCCTGCCCGAGTGGCCCCGGATAGCCGTCGAGTATCAGGCCCGTTTCGATATTTTCGATCAGCGTTATGCCGTGTTGCTTCAGCTTGCATTCCACCACGGGGCGGATGTGCTTGAGTACATCGGCGAACAGATAGCGTTCGCGCTGGGCATTATCGCTATCGACGGCAATGCGTTTGAAGCTGGCCACCAGCTGGGCTGCGCGGTTGAGGTTGCGCAGCACCACAGCATCGGCATCGCTGGCCTGTTGCAGATAGGTATCCAGAGTGGAGCGGCGCAGGCCATTCACCAGTTCCGCACGCAGGTGGGCAGTGCGCTCGCTCATGCTGGACGCCATGATCAGACAATTGCCGATGGGTGTATTCAGTTCATGGGCCACTCCGGCCACCAGTGCGCCGAGTGCCGCCAGTTTGTCGCGCCGCACCAGTTCCTCCTGCGTCATGCTGAGGTTTTCCAGCGCGACGGTCAGTTCTTCATTGGCGTGTTCCGCTTCTTCCTTAGCATGCTGCAACTGTGCCGTGCGTTCCTGCACCAGCACTTCCAGATGCTCGCGGTGGCGCTGCAGTTCCGCTTCGCGCCGCGTGCTATTGATGGCGATGCGGGCGATCTGGGTGGCGGCAGCGATCAGGCTCTGGTCGGCCTCGGTAGGGCTGCGTGGCTCGCGGTAATACATGGCGAAGCTGCCCAGTACCGTATTCGGGCTGGCCATGATGGGCGTGGCCCAGCAAGCGCGCAGACCGAACTTGGCCGGTATCTCCTTGTAGGGGGCCCATAGCGGATCGGTCATGATATCGCTGACCACCACGTTCTGTTTGCGGAACACGGCTGTGCCGCAGGATCCCACGCCCGGGCCGGCCGCCAGTCCATCGATGCTGGCCATGTATTCGGCCGGCATGCTGGGGGCAGAAAAAGCCTGCAGCGTAACGCCATCCTCGCCGACCAGCATGATGGTACACAGCACCGGCGGCGCCTGTGATTCAATCAGCAGCATCAGGCGGTCCAGCGTGGTATTCAGCGGCACGCCGCTGGCGATCATTTCCAGTAACTGGTTCTTGCCCTCGCGTAGCTCCTCGGCCAGTCGTCCCGCGCTGATATCGACGATGCGCACATGGAGTAGGGCATGGCCATCAACCGTGACCGGCACCATGGCCACGTCGCAATCCAGCGGCTGGTTCTGGTTGCCTAGCATGGTGAGTTTGCAGCGCTGCGGCGTGCTGCCCGCATGCGTCTGCTGGCAGATCTTTAGCCGCTGCGCAGTGCTGACGCCGTCCGTCTGCACGCTAGGGCACAGCGCCGGGAAATGGCTCTGCAGCAGTTCCGTTTCCGTCATGCCGAACAGGCGGCGTGCATGCTGGTTGCTGTCGATGATGGCCAGTTCTTGCGCGTGCAGCAAGATCACCGGATCGGGCGAGTGGGACAGCATGTGGTGATAATTGATCTGTAGCGTGTCTTTGTCGGGCAGTCCCGGCCTGACGGGCGCCGCCGATAGTATGCGCAGATGCAGCAGAATCTTCTCTGCCAGCGAGTCAGGCGCTAGCGCCAGATCCCAGCGTACCACCTGCAGGATGCCGCTCTGCTCCCACGGCGCGCACAGGCTGGCATCTAGCGCAGGATCAAGCAGCAGCAGCGCCGTATGCTCGGCCGCGCCCTGAGTTGCCATGAGATCGCTGGCGGCGCGGCTGTCTGCCCACATACCATGCCTTACCAGCATGGTATTGAGCGGGGCAGCGGCATACACTGGATCACTGATGATCAGTATGCGGCGATGCTCGCTGGAGGGGAGAAGCGCGGCCATAGGCGTTATAAAAATTCAACTACCGGAAGTTTGATACGTGTCCAGTGTCACAGGATGGTGCACGCGGGTCAAGCCGCCTGTTGTTCTGCCGCCTCTTGCGCGGCGCGGATCTGGGGAAAGTTGTCTTCTATCCAATCCACCAGCACTTCCAGCCTTGTGGCGGCTTCTTGCCCCAGCGGGGTCAGGCTGTATTCGACGTGGGGCGGCACCACTTGCTGGGCCACCCGTAGCACCAGCCCGTCATAGGCCAGTGCATCCAGCGTCTGCGCCAGCATCTTCTCGCTTACGCCACCGATGGCGCGGCGTAGCTGGCTGAAACGGTGGGTGCCGTCGAGCAGCACCACCAGCACCAGTACGCCCCAGCGGCTGGTGATATGGCCGAGCACGGCACGGGATGGGCATTCGGCTGCCAGTAACTGGGCTGGTTGTTGTTGATTCAGGTGGGCGATGGCTTTGCGCAGGGAGCGGCTACTGCCGGAACGGTTCATGGTGGGTCCGATAAAGAGATTTACGTGATGCAGTGTACTAACCAAAATGTACGTACTTACATTTCGTAAGTATAGCATTTATGATGGCTGCATTCGCGCGGAAGGTTCCCTGCGATGTCACACAAAGGAAAAAGACATGATTATCGTAACTGCTGCAAGTGGCCAACTGGGTCGTCTGGTAATCGAGCAATTGCTCAAGCGCGTGCCTGCCTCGCAAATCGTCGCCGCCGTGCGCGATGTGAGCAAAGTGGCTGATCTGGCCGCGCAGGGGGTGCAAGTACGTCAGGCTGACTACACCGATCCGGCCTCGCTCGACCGCGCACTGATCGGTGCCAGTAAAGTGCTGCTGATTTCGTCCAATGATCTGGGGCAGCGCGTAGCCCAGCACCGCAATGTGATCGATGCCGCCGCGCGCGCCAAAGTAGGCCTGCTGGCCTACACCAGCGTGCTGCATGCTGACACCTCGACGCTGGGCCTGGCTGCCGAGCACCGCGAGACGGAAGCGGCGATTCTGGCATCCGGCCTGCCGTACACCCTGCTGCGTAATGGCTGGTACGTGGAAAACTATACGGGCAGTCTGGGTCCTGCAATCGCGCATGGTGCGCTAGCCGGTGCTGCCGGTGAAGGCCGTATCGCTGCCGCTGCCCGTGCTGATTACGCTGAAGCGGCGGCCATCGTACTGGCCAGCAGCGCTGCGCCACAGGCAATCTACGAACTGGCGGGCGATCTATCTTTCTCGCTGGCAGAGCTGGCGGCTGAAGTATCGCGCCAGACGGGTAAGCAGATTCCGTATGCGAACATGCCTAAGCAGGCTTATCTGGATTTGCTGTTGAGCGTGGGCTTGCCGCCAGCATTGGCAGAACTGGTGGCTGATTCGGATGCACAGGCAGCCAGCGGTGCGCTGGATGATAAGGGTGGTGTGCTGGGGCAACTGCTGGGCCGCCCGACCATGACGCTGGAACAGGCAGTGCGCGCTGCACTGGTTTGATAAAGCGATAGCCGGAAATGAAAAAAGCCTTCAATCGCTTACGCTCATGAAGGCTTTTTTGCGGAATTCTGTGGTGCCCACGGAGGGACTCGAACCCCCACACCTCGCGGCAC
>NZ_CAXIQN010000005.1:0-193120 GCF_964031615.1 Duganella fentianensis | reverse complement strand
GGTAAAGGAACAGATAGCCCATCGACAGCCAGCCGCGCCCGAACCAGCGCTGTAACCAGTTTCCACTCATTAGCGGGCCTCCTGTTCGGCTTTGTATTTATTAAAGATCGCCATCGGCACAAGGATCAGCAGGATCACCACGACGGTGACGGACGATGCCATCGGCCAGTCGTTATTGGTGAAGAATTCATCCCACAGCACGTGACCGATCATCAGCGTTTCCGGACCGCCCAGCAGTTCAGGAATCACGTACTCGCCCACGGCCGGAATGAACACCAGCATGGAACCGGCGATGATGCCGGACTTGGACAGCGGCACGGTAATGCGCCAGAACGTCTGCACCGGCGTAGCACCGAGATCGGCCGCTGCTTCGAGGAAGCGTCCATCCATCTTCACCAGATTGGCGTACAGAGGCAGGATCATGAACGGCAGATACGCATACACCATGCCGATGATGAGCGAGAACTGGGTATTCATCAGATGCAGCGGTTCCGTGATCACACCCATGCTCATCAGGATGTGATTGAGGATGCCGTTATTCGCGAGGATGCCCTTCCACGCGTAGATACGCAGCAGGAAGGAAGTCCAGAACGGCAGCATCACCATCATCATCAGCACTGGGCGCACCGTCGTGCGCGAACGTGCCATGAAGTAGGCGAACGGGTAGCCGATGATCAGGCACAGCACCGTCGTGATGGCAGCGAACTTGAGCGAACTCAGATACGTCAGCACATACAGGTCATCCTGTGCGATGAACAGGTAGTTGGCGATCTTGATCTTCAGCGTGATCACACCATCCACCAGCGTCATCAGCGTACCGAACGGATTGCCACCCGCATCGGCCTCCGTGAAGCTGATGCGCATCACGATCAGGAACGGAATCAGGAAAGCGAAAGTCAGCCACAGGAAAGGCACGGCGATCACCGCCGTACGTCCCGTGAGCCAGCGCAACGTCACTAGCTGTTTGAGAAAATTCATGGCTGCACTCCGCCTTAGCTGGTCAGCACGACAACGTCGGCACCATCCCACCACGCATACACGCGCTGATCGCGTTCCAGCACCGAGTCTTCATGGCGCGCTGCATTGGTGCGCGACACCTTGAGCACCTTGCCGCTGTCGAGGCGCACGTGGTAATGGGTCTCGTTGCCGAAGTAGGCCAGTGCCGTAATCACGCCCTGCACGCAGTTGTAGCCATGTTCCACGGCCTGCGCACGCTGCTCCTGCGTCGGCGCCTGCTGCTGCAGACTGATTTTCTCCGGACGCACAGCCACCGACACGGGCATGCCCAGCGTGCCGGTAATACCGTGGGTGATGTAGTGCTGGCCTTCCGGCGAGTCGATGATGACGTGATCGGGTTCGTCGGCACTGACGCTGCCCTCGAACATATTCACGCTACCGATGAAGTCGGCCACGAAGCGGCAGTTAGGCGTCTCGTAGATTTCGCCGGGCGCGCCTACTTGCAGGATGCGGCCTTCGCTCATCACGGCAATGCGGGTCGCCATACTCATGGCTTCATCCTGATCGTGCGTCACCATCACGCAGGTCACGCCCACTTCTTCGATGATGCCCACCAGTTCCATCTGGGTCTGTTCGCGCAGCTTCTTATCGAGCGCACCGAGCGGCTCGTCCAGCAGCAGCAACTGCGGACGTTTGGCCAGACTGCGTGCCAGCGCCACGCGCTGCTGCTGGCCGCCGGACAGCTGATGCGGTTTGCGCTTGGCATACTTAGACAGCTGCACCAGTTTCAGCATCTGCTCCACCCGCGCGGCAATTTCATCTTTCGGCAGGCCGTCGCGGCGCAGGCCAAACGCGATGTTGTCCCACACCGTCAGGTGAGGGAACAGCGCATACGACTGGAACATCATGTTGATGGGGCGCTGGTACGGCGGCACCGGGATAATGTCCTGACCGGCCAGCTGGATTTTGCCCGAAGTCGGGGTTTCGAAGCCGGCCAGCATACGCAGCAGCGTCGATTTACCGCAACCGGAGCTGCCCAGCAGCGCAAAAATCTCGCCCTTGTTGATTTCGACCGACACATCGTTCACGGCGCGTACGCCGTCAAAATCCTTGACGAGATTGCGGATCAGCAGAAATGGTTGGCCCGCACCGGCAGCAGCTCGCTCTTTGCTCATGTTATTTAAATAGAAATAATATGATTAATATAAAAAAGGCGGCCATCCGCAAGCCGCCCCCAATTTTAGAACCCGTGATTATATAGCCACTCTGCGGCCCCTACGTAGTCCGGGGGCCGGAGTGCAACAGTATCAGACATGCAACAGCAGGTGCTCGCGCTCCCAGGGGCTGATCACGGTCATGAATTCCTGATGCTCGACCTCTTTGATAGCGCTGTAGACATCCACGAAGCGCTCGCCCAGTACCTCGCGCAAGCGGTCTTCGCGCCGTAGCATGGTGAGCGCCTGCGACAGGCTTTGCGGCAGCTCGAACAGATTGGGATAGGCGCTGCTGGTAGTGGCCGGTGTCGGCTCCAGCTGGTCCACCATGCCCAGATAGCCGCAGGCCAGCGTCACCGCCATGGCCAGATAGGGGTTGGCATCGGCTCCGATGATGCGGTTCTCCACCCGCCGCTGCTCCACTCCGGAGATAGGAATACGGAAGCCCACCGTGCGATTGTCCATGCCCCACTGGATATTGATGGGCGTATTGGTGTGACGCACGATGCGGCGGTAGGAGTTCACATACGGTGCGAGGATGGCCATACCGGCCGGCGTATAGCGCTGCAGACCGGCGATGTAGTGACGGAACTGGACCGAAGGTGCACCATCATCCGTGCTGAAGATATTCCGTCCCGTGGCTGCATCGCTCACGCTCTGGTGCACATGCATGGCCGATCCCGGCTCGTTGGCCATGGGCTTGGCCATGAATGTGGCGTACATGCCATGCTTGAGCGCCGCTTCGCGCAGGGTACGCTTGAAGTAGAACACATTGTCCGCCAGTGCCAGCGGATCGCCATGCTGGAAGTTCAGCCCCATCTGGCCTGCGCCCGTTTCGTGGATCAGCGTATCCACATCGAGGTTCATCAGTGCGCAGTAGTCGTAGATATCCTCGAACAGCGGATCGAATTCATTGACCGCATCGATGCTGTACACCTGCCGGCTAGTCTCGGCACGGCCGCTGCGGCCTACCGGCGCTTTCAGCGGCAGATCGGGATCGACGCTTTTTTCGGTCAGATAGAATTCCAGCTCCGGCCCCACCACAGGGCGCCAGCCACGGTCGGCATACAGCTTGAGCACGCGGCGCAGCACGGAACGGGGCGCAAAATCCACCAGCGTGCCATCGGCAAAATAGCAGTCGTGGATCACTTGCGCCGTCGGGTCTATCGCCCACGGCACGCGGGTAATGCTGCCGGGATCGGCGCGCAATATCATGTCGCGGTCGGTGGAAGAAATGGCGCGGTCATAAGCCACGTCGTCGGTCGGGTAATTACCCGTCACCGTCATGCCCAGCACCGCTTCGGGGATGCGCATGCCGCGCTCCTTGCTGAACTTGGCGCGCGGCAGTATCTTCCCGCGCGCCACACCCGTCAGGTCAGGCACCAGACATTCGATTTCAGTGACCCGGTGTTCATTGAGCCACTGCTCCATATCAGCATCAGTAAAATTCTCACGGATAGACATGCTTACGCTCTCTATATGGATATGCGCGATATCGCAGTCTTAATTTACCATATCTACAACTTTTCTTCTGCCGCCTCGACCCGTGTCTGCACCAGTATCTTCTTGATTTCTGGGACGCAGGAACCGCAGTTGCCCCCCGCCTTCAGGCAGGCGGTGACTTCCTGTACGGTTTTCAGATCCTTCTCGACGATGGACTGACAGATGGTGTTGCGGCCCACGCCGAAGCACGAGCACACGGTAGGGCCGGCATCGGCACCCTTCTCTACCGGCATGCCCACCAGCAGGCCCACGCGATCGATCTCGCTCAGCACCTCCTTGCTGAACAGGCTGGCCAGCCATGCACGCGATGGCATGTCCTGCCGCGGCGAGAGGAAAATGCACTGCTCGATGCGATCATCGACGATGTGCACGGCACGATACACGCCCGCCGTGCGGTCTTCGTATTCGAGCCAGTCGGCTTCAGCATCATGCACGCCCAGCAGCGTACGCGCCCAGCCGCTGTAGTCCTTGATGACGTTGCGCCCTGCCAGCTCATAGCGGTTAAAGCTGCGGCCCTGTATGCGGGTCCAGTGCGCCACGCTGTCGAGCGCCTTGCTGCTGCGGCTCAGGATGAAACCGTGCCAGTTGACGCGGAACTGTTCGATACGCACAGGCGTGTGCTTGAACTCCGGCTCGCCGGACACAGGGTCGACTTCCGGATTGACCAGCGCCCCCACGCGCGCATCGGACGCCGTCTGGTTATTCCAATGGATGGGAATAAACACGCTGCCGCGCGGGATGCCGCCACCATGCTGCACCCGTGCCACCATGGCGCCCCATTCGGAACTGATGCGTGCCAGTTCGCCTTCGCGCACGCCATGCAGCAGCGCATCCTGCGGGTGGATATCGACAAACGATTCGGCCGTGTGGTCGGCCAGCGTCGGGGCTTTGCCCGTGCGCGTCATGGTGTGCCACTGGTCGCGCACGCGGCCCGTATTGAGCACCAGCGGGAAGTCCTCGCTGACCGCATTCACGGGCGCCCGTGCCGCCGTTGGCACAAAGCGCGCCTTGCCATCGGCATGGGCAAACTGCCGGTCTACAAACAATCGTTCCTCAACCTCTAGCTGGCCACTCGGCAGCCGCCGCACCGGCCACTGGGTCGGCTCCAGATCATCGTATTCGCGTGCGTTCAATCCGGCCAGACCGGAGATGTCGAACATGCGCGGCACATCGGCTGACGTGTTGCGGAAGCCGCTCAGGCGCGCATGTTCGGCAAACACACCGTGCGCACTGCGGAAATCAAAGCCGCTATAGCCCATGCGCTGGGCGAATAGCGACAGGATTTTCCAGTCCGGCAGCGCTTCACCCGGTGCAGGCAGGAAGGCGCGCTGGCGCGAAATGCGGCGCTCGGAATTGGTCACCGTGCCATCCTTCTCGCCCCAGCCCAGCGCGGGCAACAGCACATCGGCGTAGGCATTGGTATCGGTGTCCTGCATGATGTCGCTGGCTACCACCAGTTCGCAACGCGACAGCGCGCGCCGCACCTGATCGGCATCCGGCATGCTGACCACAGGATTAGTCGCGATCACCCACACAGCCTTGATGCTGCCATCTTCGATAGCCTTGAACAGATCTACCGCTTTCAGGCCGCCGCTATCGGCCATTACCGGCGCATCCCAGAAGGTCTGCACCACATCGCGGTGATCGGCATTCTCCAGATCCATGTGGGCGGCCAGCATATTCGCCAGCCCGCCGACTTCACGTCCGCCCATGGCATTCGGCTGCCCCGTAATGGAGAACGGCCCCATGCCGGGCTGGCCGATACGCCCGCCGATCAGGTGGCAGTTGATGATGGCGTTGACTTTGTCGGTACCGGCGGAAGACTGGTTCACGCCCATGGAATA
Source organism: Duganella fentianensis (assembly GCF_964031615.1). Classification (GTDB taxonomy): domain Bacteria; phylum Pseudomonadota; class Gammaproteobacteria; order Burkholderiales; family Burkholderiaceae_D; genus Rugamonas; species Rugamonas fentianensis_A. The sequence goes on along the minus strand of NZ_CAXIQN010000005.1, from coordinate 187,602 downwards.
GGCGGTGATGGTTTTAGCCGTCGCAGCAAACAGTTCGTAAAACTCCAGCAGTAATGCCGGATCGATGCGGCAGATACGCGCCACTGCAGCAGGATCGGCGCAATCGATATTCGCTGTTTCCAGTGCTGCTGTCAGGCCATTGGTATGCTGCTCCACAAAAGCAGGGTCCATCGCACCGATGCGGGCCAGATAGCTGAGCAAGCCGTTGAACAGCCACACGTCTGTGCCAGCTTTCACCGGCAGATGCAGGTCGGCCAGTTCGCAGGTGGCAGTGCGGCGCGGATCGATCACCACCAGCTTCATTTCCGGCCGCTGCTCCTTGGCCTTGAGGATGCGCTGGAACAGGATGGGATGGCACCACGCCGTGTTCGACCCTACCAGCACCACCAGATCGGCCAGTTCCAGATCGTCGTAGCACAGCGGCACCAGATCTTCACCGAAAGCGCGCTTGTAGCCCGCCACGGCGGATGACATACACAGGCGCGAATTAGTGTCGATATTCGCGCTGCCCACATAGCCCTTCATCAGCTTGTTGGCGACGTAGTAGTCTTCCGTCAGCAGCTGGCCGGACACGTACAACGCTACTGCCTGCGGACCGTGTTCGGCGATGATGCTGCGCCACTGGCCTGCCACCTGATCGAGCGCGGCATCCCACGAGACGCGGCGCAGGCCATCTTCGCCGCGCACCTGCGGATACAGCAGCCGCCCTTCCAGCCCAAGCGTTTCGCCCAGTGCCGAGCCTTTCACGCACAGGCGGCCACGATTAGCCGGATGCAGCGTATCGCCGCTGATGGTGGCCGTACCATCGCCTTTCGGCGTGGCCTGCACGCCGCAGCCAACGCCGCAATAAGCACAGGTGGTTCGGATCGCCAGATGGTCGGAAGAGAGATTCACTTTATGCTCGCAATATCTAGTTCAGGCAGCACGGGCGCACAGCGCCTCGCCAAACAGCAGGGTAGGACGAATGGCAGCGATATCGGCACCACTCTGTATCAATTTGAAGTACCACGGGCCATCCTTGACGTCGCCATACAGCACCGCGCCCATCAGGCGACCGCCCTTGAGCACCAGCCGCTTGTAGACGCCACGACGCGCATCGCGCAGCACCAGATCTTCGCTGCCTTCGCCGCCGATGAAATCACCGACGGAATACAGCTCCACCCCCGTCACCTTCAGACGGGTGGGCGAAGTCTGCTGCACGTAGCGCCGCACACCGGCACCGGCAAGGTGGGCGCCGCACACCCGTGCCTGATCCCAGATGGGAGCCACCAGTCCGAACGTGGCGCTGCGGTGCTGCACGCACTCGCCCACAGCGTACACGCGCGGATCGTAAGTCTGCAGCGTGTCATCCACCACAATGGCACGGTCGCAATGCAGGCCAGCCGCTTTGGCCAGTTCGATATTCGGCCGCACGCCGGCCGTCATCACCACCAGATCGGCGGGAATCACGCTGCCATCCTTGAAGCGCACTCCCGTCACCTTGTCCGGCCCGAGTATCTCCTCGGTCTGGGCATTCATCAGGAACTTCAGTCCCTTGCCTTCCAGCGCTTTCTGCAGCAACTGCGCCGCAGGCTTGTCGAGTTGCTGGTTCATCAGCGCATCCGACACATGCACCACCGTGACAGACATGCCCTGACGCTGCAGGCCATTAGCCGCTTCCAGTCCCAGCAGGCCGCCACCGATGATCACGGCATGGCGGTGATTGCGCGCCATGGCCAGCATGCTCTCCACGTCCTGGATATCGCGGAAGGCCAGCACGCCTCTAAGCTGGTGGCCCGGCACGGGAATGATGAAAGGCTTGGAGCCGGTCGCGATCAGCAGACGGTCGTAGCGCACGCTCAGGCCGGAACGGGCCCGCACCACGCGGTTGCGCCGGTCGATATGCTCGACCGGATCACCGGCGTGCAAAGTAATGCCATTCTGCACATACCATTCACGGCTGTTGATCATGATGTCGTCCATCTGCTTCTCACCCGCCAGCACAGGCGACAGCATGATGCGGTTGTAGTTACCGTGCGGCTCGGCGCCGAACACGGTAATGTCGTACATCTCTGGCGCCAGCTTGAGCAGTTCCTCGACAGTGCGCATCCCTGCCATGCCGTTCCCTATCACTACCAGCGCGGGCTTGTTCATAGCCCCACCCACACTTTGCCGTCTTCGATACGGGCCGGATAGGTGTTGACGGAATGCTCGGGCGCTTCCAGACATTCGCCCGTCTGCAGATCGAAATGCTGCTTGTAGATGGGCGAAGCCACCGCGATGCGCTCGCCCACGCTACCCACCAGCCCGCGCGACAGCACAGACGCCTGCGAGTTAGGGTCGTAGTTATCGATGGCGAACACGCGCGCTTCGCCAGCCTGCACATGGAACACGGCGATCTGGCGCTGATTCAGCAGCGCACACACGCCCGTATTGGGTACGATGTCGTCCAGCTGGCAGACGCTAATCCAGTTATCCGTTTGAATATCGCGATGCATAACGTTCTCCTCAGGCTGCGTTGACTGCAATCGGAATCACGCGCTGGCGCTCTTCCACCGTAGCGGGCCGGATCTGGCCGCGCTCTTCCATGAACAGGACGTTGGCGTCGCCCTGATCGCTGTTGACGAAGTGACGGAAACGCTTGCGAGTTTCCGGATTCTCCACTGCTTCCTTCCATTCGCAGGCGTAGGTATCGACGACGTGCTGCATGTCTGCCTCCAGCTCGGCGCCTATGCCCAGTTTGTCGTTGACCACGACCTGCTTCAGATAATCGAGGCCGCCTTCAAGGTTTTCGCGCCAGACGCTGGTGCGTTGCAGGCGATCCGCCGTGCGGGCATAGAACATCAGGAAGCGGTCGATATAGCGCACCAGCGTGGCCTTATCGAGTTCCGTCGCCAGCAGTTCGGCGTGGCGCGGCTTCATGCCGCCATTGCCGCACACGTAGAGGTTCCAGCCTTTTTCGGTGGCGATCACGCCCACGTCCTTGCCCTGTGCTTCGGCGCACTCGCGAGTACAGCCCGACACGCCGAACTTGATCTTGTGCGGCGTGCGCAGACCCTTGTAGCGGTTCTCCAGTTCGATCGCGAGACCGATGGAATCGTCCACGCCGTAACGGCACCACGTGGAACCTACGCAGGATTTCACCGTGCGCAGCGATTTGCCGTAAGCGTGGCCCGATTCGAAACCGGCAGCGATCAGTTCTTCCCATATCAGCGGCAGCTGTTCAAGACGGGCACCGAACATGTCGACCCGTGCACCGCCCGTGATCTTGGTGTAGAGCTGATACTTCTTAGCCACCATGCCCACCGCAATCAGGCCATCGGCCGTTACTTCACCACCGGGCATACGCGGCACCACCGAGTAGGTGCCATCCTTCTGGATATTGCCGAGGAAGTAGTCATTGGTATCCTGCAGGCTGGCGTGTTCCTTCTTCAGCACGAAATCGTTCCACACGGTGGCCAGCATGTTCGCGGCCAGCGGTTTGCAGATGTCGCAGCCCAGACCCTTGCCGTGCTTGTCCAGCAGGTCGGCAAAAGTCTTGATCTGGCCGACTTTGATCAGATGGAACAGCTCCTGACGCGAGTGGGCAAAGTGTTCGCATACATGGTTGTTGACTTCCATGCCCTGCTTCTTCATCTCGGCCTTCATCACCTGTGTGACCAGCGGCACGCAGCCGCCGCAGGAAGTGCCGGCACCCGTGCAGCTCTTCAGGTCGGATACATTGGTCACGCCGCCTGCGACCGCCTTGCACAGCGCACCTTTGCTCACATCATTGCAGGAACAGATCTGTGCAGTTTCCGGCAGCGCGTCCACGCCCAGTGCCGGTTTGGCTGCACCATCGGATTGCGGCAGGATCAGGAATTCAGGCGATTCAGGCAGTTCGATTTTATTCAGCATCATCTGCAGCAGCGTGCCGTATTCGCTGGCGTCGCCCACCATCACGCCACCGAGCAGATATTTGCCGCAATCGGATACCACGATCTTCTTGTAGATCTGCTTGCGTTCGTCGGTGAACTGGTAGGAACGGCTGCCTTCCACCTTACCGTGCGGGTCGCCGATACTGGCCACGTCCACGCCCATCAGTTTCAGTTTGGTGCTCATGTCGGCACCGGCAAATTCGGCGGCTTCACCCAGTATATGTTTAGCCGCCACGCGCGCCATTTCATAGCCGGGTGCCACCAGACCGAAAGTCAGGCCGCCCCACAGCGCGCACTCGCCAATCGCATACACGTTCGGATCGGAAGTCACGCAGTTGTTATTGATTTCGATGCCGCCGCGCGGGCCGATAGTCAGGCCACTTTCACGTGCCAGCATGTCGCGCGGACGGATACCGGCCGAGAACACGATCATGTCGGCATCCAGATGGCTGCCGTCAGCGAACTCCATGCGGTGGGTGCCCTCCACGCCATCCACAATCGCCGTGGTGTTCTTGCCCGTGTGGACAGTCACGCCCAGTTCTTCGATCTTACGGCGCAGCACACGACCACCGCCGTCGTCTACCTGCACGGCCATCAGGCGCGGCGAAAACTCCACCACATGGGTTTCCAGCTGCATGTCGCGCAGCGCCTTGGCGCATTCGAGACCTAGCAGACCCCCGCCGATCACCACGCCCGTCTTGGCGCGCTTGCCGCATTCCAGCATGGCTTCCAGATCTTCGATGGTGCGATACACGAAGCAGTCCTTGCGCTCTTTGCCCGGCAGCGGCGGCACGAAAGGGTACGAGCCGGTAGCCATTACCAGCTTGTCGTAGTCCAGCACATCGCCGTCCGCCGTGGTGACGTTCTTGTTGACCAGATCGATCTGGGTAGCGCGGGTGTTCAGGCGCAGCGCCAGACTATCGTGCTCGAAGAAGCCCGGCTTCACTAACGACAGATCCTGTGCCGATTTACCCGAGAAGAATTCCGACAGGTGCACCCGGTCGTAAGCGGGACGTGGCTCTTCGCACAGCACTGTCACTTGCAGATTGCTGATATCGCTCTGAGCCAGCGTTTCCAGAAACTTGTGGCCCACCATGCCGTGACCGATAACGATGATTTTCATGATTGCTGTTCCTCTTAATGGGCGTATTGGGCTTATAGAATTTAGGCTGCCAGCTTGGCGGCGACGATGGCTTCTTCTTCCGTGCTGCTGCTAAAGCGGGCAGCCAGTGCGCACAGAGCCGATGCGGCAACCAGTACCCCGAGCACCGTCAGCGTCTGCTGGGTATTGCCCAGACCTTTCATCAGGAAGCCGGCAGCAACAGCGCCGACGTTGCCGCCCGCACCAATAATGCCGGCCACGCCGCCCAGTGCGCGCTTGTCGACGAAAGGCACGATGGCATAGGTTGCGCCGCAAGCCATGTGGGTGAACAGACCAAACACCAGCATGGCGGCGATCGCCAGCGTCACATCACCAGCATGGGCAAACATCAGCAGGCCCGCGCCTTCGCCCAGCATCAGCACGAACAGCAGCGTGATGCGCTTGTTCAGCGAGCCGCTGGCAGCCAGCTTGTCCGATGCCCAGCCACCGAGTGCGCGGCCGAACAGCGCCAGCAGACCGAAACTGCCCGCCGCCATGCCGGCCTGCGCCAGCGACAGCTTGAAGTGATCGACGTAGTAGATGGCGGCGATGTTGTGGATGAAGATCTCGATGCCGAAGCATGCGCCGTAGGTGATGAACAGCAGCCATACGCGGTGGTTACCAGCAGCACGCTTGAAGCTATCCCACGCGCCACCTTTGGCATCGCCGTATTTGCCGCCTTCGATGGCGATTCCGGCAGCACGCAGTTCCAGATAGTTCCCTTGCGGGCAGTCCTGGGTATAGCGGTAGTACACGCCTGCCATGATGATCATCAGCACGCCCGGCACGATCAGGGCAGCGCGCCAGCCCAGCGTTTCGCTCACACCCAGCATGATCATGGCAGCCATCAGCAGCGGCATCACGGCTTGCGCGACACCGCCGCCGGCATTGCCCCAGCCTGCGGCGGCCGCATTGGCCGTGCCGACCACTTTCGGACCGAACATCACCGAGGTGTGGTACTGGGTGATGACGAAGCTGGCACCCGCCGCGCCGATACCGAGACGGAAGAAGAGGAAGCTTTCGTAGCTCTGGGCGAAAGCCACGCCGATCACGGGAATCGCACCCACCAGCAGCAGCCCCGTATAGGTCAGGCGCGGGCCGAAATGGTCGCACAGCGGGCCGACGATCAGGCGCACAAGAATGGTGATCGCCACGGCAGCGATATTGATGTTGGCAATCTGGGCTACGCTCAGACCGAATTCGCCTTTAATTACCGGCATCAGCGGCGCGCAGGCAAACCACGCGAAGAAGCAGACGAAGAATGCCATCCACGTCAGATGGAACGCCCGCATCGAAGGCGACGACATGGTGAAGAGTTGGATGCTGTGAGCTTTGCTGGCCATTTTCTATCCCGTTCAGAAAACAAAAAGGCGCCCGCGCAACCACGGTCGCAAAGACCGGGTTGGGCGGACGCCGTTGTCCTGCCAGCCCGTCTTTAGGCCAGCGTTGTATTCGGGGGGATCGCCGTTGATCCCTTACCCTGAGTATTGCAAGAGCCGTGCCAACTAAGGGAAGCCACGGAGTCAGAGGGAAATCAGTCTGACTGTGCTGATTCGATCTTTGCTCTGCACCGTCACTGCTAGCTGGCGGTGCAGAAGCGCACTTTATCGGTGCACCATTAGCGGGCAGTGGCGGTGCAGGCGCGCTCCTGCTCCTGCACCTGCTCCTTCACCAGCTGCTGCCACGCTTCGGCGCAGCGCACCACATCGCCAATGACGATAATGCTGGGGCTACCAAGGCCGCTCTCGCGCAGCACCTGCGGCAGCTGGCCCAGCGTAGTGACGACCTGACGCTGCTGCGCGCGCGTGGCCGACTGCACCACCGCCACGGGCAGGGTGAGTGCAGCACCACCGGCCAGCAAGCCAGCCTGTATGCTTTCCACCCGCGCCACGCCCATATAGATCACCAGCGTCAGGCCGCTCTGCGCCAGCGCCTGCCAGTTAGGCTCGGACTGTTCATCCTTGCCATGGCCAGTAACGAAGATCGCCCCCTGACTCCAGTCGCGGTGCGTCAGCGGCACGCCTATGCTGGCCGGTGCCGCCACGCCGCTGCTAATCCCGGGCACCACCTCGACGGCGATGCCGTGCGCCTGCAGGGTGGCGCGCTCCTCGCCGCCACGCCCGAACAGATACGGGTCACCGCCCTTGAGACGCACTACCTGCCGTCCCGCGCGTGCTTCGGCCACCATCAGCCGCTCGATAAATTCCTGCGGCGTGGAAGCGCAACCGCCGCGCTTACCCACCTGTACCACCCGCGCAGCGGCCGGTGCGTAGTCCAGTATGGCGGGGTTGACCAGATCATCGATCAGCACCACGTCGGCCTGCTGTATGGCGCGCACCGCCTTGATGGTCAGCAGTTCCGGATCGCCCGGCCCTGCGCCTACCAGTGTTACCTTGCCCATGCTGCCCTCCCTATTCTGCTGCCGCCAGTGCGGTAGCGATCATCTGGTCGATTTCGCCCGAAATGTTGGACATCACACCGGCCACTACGGAAAACTCCACACCGGCCCGACCAGCCCGCGCCGCCACAATGCGCGCATTGAACGCCACCATGCGTGCTTCGCGGTTGATGGTTTCGATATCGCTGATCACGCTGCGTAGCTGCCGTTTCATCTGGCGCGCGTGCAGGCGTGACTGCTCTTCGTAGATGGCGGTGATCTGGTTCAGCACCGCCAGCGTGGGCGTGGTCTGCTGCACCAGTTCTGCCTGCAGCGTGTGCGCCTCGGCCGCCCCCGCCTCGATGGCGCGCAAGGTGCGCTCGGCCAGATCGGCAAAGTCGCGAATCTTGCGGTCGCCCTCGTCCTGACCGAAATAGGCCTTATACAGCTCGGGACAGAACACGCCCGGCAAGCCATCGGCCTCCTCCAGCAAGGCAAAGTGGGCATTGCGGAACAGCCCCAGTGCTTCGCGCGCCACCGCCAGACTAGCTTGCTCTCCCTGCAAAGCCAGCAGCGCATACAGCACGATACGTTGCGACGTGAAGCGGCGGCGGCCCGACAGATTGATCATGGCGCCGAATACTTCTCCCGACAGCGGCCGTGCTGATTTTGCTGCCAGCGCTGCAGCATAATCCGGCGCGCCCATTACGCTGCCTCTTTCGCAGGATGGGCCTGTTTGCGGTACAGGAATTCCAGCACCGCACTGCGATACTCGGCATAGCGCGCATCCTGTGCCAGCGCCACGCGGTCGCGCGGGTGTTCCAGTTGTACGTCGACGATCTCGCCTATGGTGGCAGCAGGGCCGTTGGTGAGCATAACGATGCGGTCCGACAGCAGCACGGCTTCGTCCACATCGTGCGTCACCATCACCACGGTGGACTGGGTGGCGGCCACGATTTTCAGCAGTTCGTCCTGCAGGTGGGCGCGGGTCAGCGCATCGAGTGCGCCGAACGGTTCGTCCATCAGCAGCACTTTCGGCTCCATCGCCAGCGCACGGGCGATGCCCACGCGCTGCTTCATCCCGCCCGAAATCTCGTTCGGCCGCTTGCTCTCGGCTGCCGTCAGTCCCACCAGCGCCAGCGCGCGCATGGTGCGTTCGCGTAGCTGGGCCGCCGTTTCCGTTTTGCCGAACACGCGCTCCACGCCGAGGAAGATGTTTTCATAACAGGTCAGCCATGGCAGCAGCGAGTGGTTCTGGAACACCACGGCACGCTCAGGCGAAGGCCCGGCGATTTCGCGGTTAGCGCACAGCAGCACGCCTTCCGTGGGCTTGGTCAGCCCCGCGATCAGGTTAAGCAGCGTGGATTTACCGCAGCCCGAGTGGCCGATCAGAGTGATGAACTCGCCCTTGCGTACGCGCAGATCAATCTCGCGCAGCGCATGGAAGCTACCTTTTTTGGTGTGGAACACCATCTCCACACCTTCGATATCGATGAATTTTGCGTCGTCCATGAGATCCGCCTTTCCTTAATTGGCTACCTGTTCGTAGCTGAATGCGCGTGCCAGCGCTACCAGTGCCTGCTCCAGCAGCAAGCCCACGACGCCGATCGCCACAATCGCGATGATGATGTGCGGTACATTCAGGTTGTTCCACTCGTCCCAGACCCAGAAGCCGATGCCCACGCCGCCGGTCAGCATTTCCGCTGCCACGATCACCAGCCATGCAGTACCGATCGACAGGCGCACGCCCGTCAGGATGTAAGGCAGCGCCGATGGCAGCAGGATCTTGGTCAGCACCTTCCACTCGGACAGATTGAGCACGCGCGCCACGTTCATATAATCCTGCGGTACGCGCTGCACGCCCACGGCCGTGTTGATGATCATGGGCCAGATCGAGCAAATGAAAATCGACCAGATGGCAGCAGGGTTAGCCGACTTGAACACCAGCAGACCGATCGGCAGCCAGGCCAGCGGCGACACTGGTTTCAGCAGGCTGATGATGGGGCTCAGCATGCTGCCGACGAAAGGCACGCGACCGATCATGAAGCCCAGCGGTATGCCCACCATGGCGGCCAGCCCGAAGCCCACCGCCACACGCTGCAGCGACGCGAGGATGTTCCAGCCTATGCCCTGATCGTTCGGGCTGTTGCGGTAGAACGGATCGGAGAACAGCGCCACTGCTTCGTGCCAGGTCGCCAGCGGCGTGGGGAAGCTGCTGTTCTTGATGGTGATGATCTGCCAGATCAGCACCAGCAGGGCAGCGCCCAGCAGCGGTGCTATCACCTTGATGGCGGCAGCCGACATCTGCTCGCGTGCACGGGCGACCGAGTTGACCTTGAGCGCAGGGCGCGGGCGGCGCACGGGCACTTCCACCGGTAGCGCAGTTTCGGGTTTCAGCATGGCGTTCATGGCATTCCCTTTCAGGCTTTGATTTTGAACGAGGCGGCGTAGGCTTTCGGGTTCTTGCCGTCCCACACGGAACCATCCATCAGCTTGGAACTACGCAGCGGGCTTTTCGGCAGCGGCGTCTTGGTCATGGTGGCCGCGTCTTTGTACAGATCGATCTGGTTGACGGACGTGGCCACGGCCAGATAGTCCGGATCGTCTTTCAGCAGACCCCAGCGGCGGTGCTGGGTCATGAACCACATGCCGTCCGACAGATAGGGGAAGTTGACCAGACCGTCGTTATAGAACTTCATGTAGTTGGCATCGTCCCAGGTCTTGCCCAGACCGTTCTGGTAACGGCCCATGATGCGCTGGTCGATCGCATCCTTGCTGGTGTTGACGTAGGATTTATCGGCAATCACTTCGGCCATGCGGTTCTTATTGGCCAGCGAGGCATCGATCCATTTGCCCGCTTCCAGAATGGCGGCCATCATGGCGCGGCAGGTGTTCGGGTATTTCTTGGCGAATTCCAGCGTCGAACCCAGCACCTTCTCCGGATGGTCGCGCCAGATATCCTGCGTCGTCGTGGCAGTAATGCCCACGCCGTCCATGATGGCACGGTGGCCCCACGGTTCACCCACGCAGAAGCCATCCATATTACCGACGCGCATATTCGCTACCATTTGCGGCGGCGGCACGGTAATTACTTTGGCATCCTTGAGCGGGTTGATGCCGTTCGCGGCCAGCCAGTAGTACAGCCACATGGCGTGGGTACCGGTGGGGAAAGTCTGGGCAAACGTGTATTCGCGCTTGTCGGTCTGCATCAGCTTGTTGAGCGAGGCACCATCGACCGCGCCCTTATCGGCCAGCTTTTTCGACAGGGTAATGGCCTGACCATTGTTGTTCAGCCCCATCAGCACGGCCATATCCTTCTTCTGGCCGCCTATGCCCATCTGCACGCCATACAGCAGACCGTACAGCACGTGGGCCGCATCGAGATCGCCATTGGCCAGTTTGTCGCGCACGCCGGCCCACGAGGCCTCTTTGCTCAGTACAAACTTCACGCCATATTTCTTGTCCAGCCCCAGCACCGAAGCCATTACCACCGAGGCGCAGTCGGTCAGCGGAATGAAGCCGATACGGACTTCTTCCTTTTCCGGTTTATCCGAACCGGCTGCCCAAACGCCGCCTGTTGCCAATCCCAGCATACTTCCTCCCGCTACCAGTCCTGCACCATGAATCATGCTCTGCACCACAGCGCGCCGCTTCACGTTCACCTCGGTCTTAGGGGTTGCGTCGATTGGGGTCTGCTTTTGTTCCATGGCTATCCTCGTCTAGTCCGTGTCTGCACAAAAAAAAACGTCCACCCACACGCAAGCCATAAGCTCGGTGTACGGTAGACGTCGTTGTCTGGTGTACTCCACCGCCGTTGGCAGAGTGCATAAGCGCATCGTTGCGCTTGTCCTAGACTATGCAATGACTGTGCCAGCCATGCCAAAGGGGGATTTCACAGGGATTAGCAAACGGCAAGGCATGCTGCGGGGCGCACCATGCCGCCCCATGGCGCAAAAAACGCACCGCTATTGCGCAGTGCATCATTTATGGGCGTAGCTAAGCTCTTGGCTAGCCCAGCAGGTCTTCCACGTCGAGGATGCGCTGGGCCACCTCGGACAGCTTGAGGTTTTTGCTCATGGCCATGCTACGCAGGCGCTGGTAGGCCTGCTCCTCGCTAAAGTTCTGGCGCGACATCAGCAAACCCTTGGCGCGCTCGATCAGCTTGCGCTCGGCGAGCTTGCTCTTGGTATCAGATAGCTCGTCCAGCAGCTTCTGCTCGCGTTTAAAGCGCGCCAGCGCCACTTGCAGCACGGGTTTGATGCGCTCGCTGTGCAGGCCGGCCACGATATACGCCGACACACCGGCCGCCACGGCGGCCTCCATGCTGGCGGTATCCTCGCTCTCCGTGAACATCACGATAGGACGGCGCTCGTCGCGGGTGGCGATAACGATGTGCTCAAGCACATCGCGCGCGTCGGATTCGGCATCGACAATGATCATATCGGGCTGCAACTGGGCGATGCGCTCGGGCAGATACATGTCGGGCGGGAGCGAGGCAATGATGTCATAGCCGGCTTCCAGCAGGCCGATGCGCAGCGCGCGGGCGCGCTCGGTCTGGGCCTGCAGGGCCGGATCATCCTCGTCACCAGCCAGAATAACGGGATTGACAACCACGATGCGTAAATGTTTCATGGTCGGTAGTGGTGCGTAATATGGTTCATGCCCCAAGATGAAGCAAGAATCATGCAAACGTCAGCTTAGGCACTTTCAGCCGCGTACTTAGCCAGCCGGTCAGCTACCCGTGGCGCCAGTTCGTCGCTGCCCGTGACGGTCATCTGCAGGTCGTGCAGCTTGCCGTCTTTCAGGCCGTAGACCCAGCCATGCACCGTCACCTGCTGGCCGCGCTCCCATGCATCCTGCACGATGGTAGTCTGGCACACGTTCTGCACCTGCTCCACCACGTTCAGTTCGCACAGGCGCTCGGAACGCTTGTTGGTCTCGACGATCTCGCCCAGATAGCGCTCATGCTTCTGGTTCACGTCCTGCACGTGGCGCAGCCAGTTATCGGCCAGACCCACGCGGGTGCCGACCATGGCCGCATGCACGCCCTTGCAACCATAGTGGCCCACGATGATCACGTGTTTTACTTTCAGCACGTCGATGGCGAACTGCAGCACGGACAGGCAGTTCAGATCCGTATGCACGACCACGTTGGCAATATTACGGTGCACGAACACGTCGCCCGGCGCCAGACCCAGCAGCTCATTTGCCGGCACGCGGCTATCGGAGCAACCGATCCACAGATACTCGGGGCTGGCCTGCTGGGCCAGACGTTTGAAGAATTCGGGATCACGTTCGATTTCCGATTCGGCCCAGCGGCGGTTGTTGGCTAACAGGCCACTCAGGGGCGACGTACTAATGTCCAGATCACTCATCATATTCCTCTCGTACATAAGAAGACCGCCGTACTGCACCATAGCAGGACGGCGGTCCGATTTTAGCAGGACGGGTACAGCTTCTTACTCGAAGAAGTCCTTCACCTTGTCACGCCAGGTCTTGGTCTGCGGGCTGTGCTTGGCGCCGCCTTCCGTGGTCGACTTTTCGAAGTCGCGCAGCAGTTCTTTCTGCTTGTCGGTCAGTTTCACTGGCGTTTCCACTGCCACGTGGCAGAACAGATCGCCCGCGAAGCCCGAACGTACGCCCTTGATACCCTTGCCTTTCAGGCGGAAAGTCTTGCCCGACTGGGTACCTTCCGGCACGGTGAAGGCCACCTTGCCGTTCAGCGTAGGCACTTCGATTTCGCCACCCAGGGCTGCCTTGGCAAACGAAATCGGCATTTCGCAATGCAGATCGTCGCCTTCGCGCTGGAACACGGCGTGCGGCTTGATGTGGATTTCCACATACAGGTCGCCCGACGGCCCGCCATTGGTGCCCGGTTCGCCGTTGCCGGACGAGCGGATACGCATGCCGTTGTCGATACCGACAGGGATTTTCACTTCCAGCGTCTTGTTACGCTTGATGCGACCCTGACCCGAGCAGGCTGCGCATGGCTCAGGAATGATCTTGCCCGTGCCGTGGCACTTAGGGCAGGTCTGCTGGATGCTGAAGAAGCCCTGCTGCATACGCACCTGACCGTGACCGGCACAGGTCGAGCAAGTCACTGGCGACGTACCGGGCTTGGCGCCCGTGCCGCTGCAGGTATCGCACTTGTCCCACGACGGTACGCGGATGGTGGTGTCGAAACCGTGTGCTGCCTGTTCCAGCGTAATTTCCAGGTTGTAGCGCAGGTCGGCGCCACGGTAGACCTGCGGGCCCGCGCTGCGGCCGCGGCCACCGCCGAAGATATCACCGAAGATATCGCCGAAGGCATCACCGAAACCGCCTGCACCGCCAAAGCCGCCTCCGCCGCCCATGTTCGGATCTACGCCAGCGTGACCATAACGGTCATACGCATCGCGCTTCTCCGGATTGGTCAGCATCTCGTAGGCTTCTTTGACTTCCTTGAATTTTTCTTCCGACTCTTTGCTATCCGGATTACGGTCCGGATGGTACTTCATCGCCAGCTTGCGGTAAGCCTTTTTGATCTCGTCTTCCGACGCGTTCTTGGCGACGCCTAGTACTTCGTAGAAATCTCGCTTTGCCATCTTGTCGGCACCTTGCTGTAGTTATTACGGGTGTAGACCTCCGGCGCGTTGGCACGCGCCGGAAAAATGCTCTACTGATTATGCTAAAAAGCCGAGCCGGTACCGCTTACACGGCCGATGGCTCGGCGCTCGACCTCCCCGCGCAGCGGCGGGTGGGCGAATTACTTGCTGTCTTTTACTTCTTTGAAGTCAGCGTCTACCACGTCGTCCTGCTGTGGCTTGGCCTGTTCGCCAGCGTGGGCAGCGCCTTCGGCACCCGCGCCACCAGCAGCTTGCTGGGCTTGCATGTCAGCGTACATCTTCTCGCCCAGTTTCTGCGAAGCGGTCGACAGCGCAGCGACTTTAGCGTCGATGTCAGCTTTATCGCCAGCTTTGATCGAGCCTTCCAGATCGGTGATAGCCGCTTCGATCTTCTCTTTCTCGCCAGCTTCCAGCTTGTCGCCGTATTCGGTCAGCGATTTGCGGGTCGAGTGCACCAGTGCATCTGCCTGGTTGCGCGATTCGGCCAGCTCTTTCACTTTCTTGTCTTCTTCGGCGTTCAGTTCGGCATCCTTCACCATCTTCTGGATCTCTTCTTCGGTCAGACCGGAGTTCGCCTTGATGGTGATCTTGTTTTCCTTGCCGGTGGCCTTGTCTTTCGCGCCGACGTGCAGAATACCGTTAGCGTCGATGTCGAAGGTCACTTCGATCTGCGGGGTGCCGCGTGCTGCTGGCGGGATACCTTCCAGATTGAATTCGCCCAGACCTTTGTTACCGGCAGCGATTTCGCGCTCACCTTGGTAAACCTTGATGGTCACGGCTGGCTGGTTGTCGTCAGCGGTGGAGAACACTTGCGAGAACTTGGTAGGAATCGTGGTGTTCTTGTGAATCATTTTGGTCATCACGCCGCCCAGGGTTTCGATACCCAGCGACAGCGGGGTTACGTCCAGCAGCAGCAGGTCTTTGCGGTCGCCCGACAGCACCGAGCCCTGAATCGCAGCACCAACGGCCACGGCTTCGTCAGGGTTCACGTCTTTACGTGGGTCTTTGCCGAAGAACTCTTTAACTTTTTCCTGCACCTTAGGCATACGGGTCATACCGCCGACCAGAATGATGTCGTCGATGTCCGAAACCTTCACGCCAGCGTCCTTGATCGCGGTGCGGCATGGTTCGATGGTGGCGTTGATCAGCTCTTCCACCAGCGATTCCAGCTTGGCGCGGGTCATCTTCAGGGTCAGGTGGACTGGTGCGCCGTTCGCCATGGCGATGTACGGCTCGTTGATTTCAGTCTGCTGCGAGGACGACAGTTCGATCTTGGCGCGCTCGGCCGAAGCTTTGATACGCTGCAGAGCGATAGGATCTTTTTTCAGATCCAGACCGTTGATCTTCTTGAACTCTTCGATGATGTAGTCGATCACGCGCTGGTCGAAGTCTTCACCGCCGAGGAAGGTGTCGCCGTTGGTCGACAGCACTTCGAACTGCTTCTCGCCATCGACGTCAGCGATTTCGATGATCGATACGTCGAAAGTACCGCCGCCCAGGTCATACACGGCGATCTTGCGGTCGCCCTTGTCGGTCTTGTCCAGACCGAAAGCCAGCGCAGCAGCGGTTGGTTCGTTGATGATACGTTTTACGTCCAGACCAGCGATGCGGCCGGCGTCTTTGGTCGCCTGACGCTGCGAGTCGTTGAAGTAAGCTGGCACGGTGATCACGGCTTCGGTGACTTCTTCACCGAGGTAGTCTTCTGCCGTTTTCTTCATTTTGCGCAGCACTTCTGCGGAAATCTGTGGTGGCGCCAGTTTCTTGTCGCGCACGCCGATCCATGCGTCGCCGTTGTCGGCTTTCATGATCGAGTAAGGCATCAGACCGATGTCTTTCTGCACTTCTTTTTCTTCGAATTTACGACCGATCAGACGCTTGACCGCGAACAGGGTGTTCTTAGGATTGGTCACCGCCTGACGTTTTGCAGGGGAACCCACCAGAATTTCGCCATCTTCTTGATAAGCAATGATCGATGGCGTGGTACGCGCGCCTTCCGCGTTTTCGATCACTTTTGGCTGACCGTTTTCCATGATGGAAACGCAGGAATTCGTGGTTCCCAGATCGATACCGATAATTTTGCCCATGATGTTCTTCCTATTATGCTTTAAGTTTCAGATGCTACGAATATGTGGAATAGCTGTTTGTTTTCAAGAGCCTGATGGCTTCAGGAAAAAAATTATTTGGCTTGCGCCGCGGTCACGATGGCTGGGCGCAGCAGGCGATCAGCGATCATATAACCTTTTTGCAACACGGAAACCACGGTGTTGGCTTCCTGATCCGCAGGCACCACGGCGACGGCCTGATGCTTGTTCGGATCGAGTTTCTCGCCCTGTGCCGGCATGATTTCCAGCAGACGGTTCTTCTCGAAAGCGGAATTGAGCTGTTTCAGCGTCATTTCCACGCCTTCCTTGAGCGATTCCAGCGTAGGCGCTTCCACTTTCAGTGCCATTTCCAGGCTGTCCTTCACCGGCACCATGGCTTCGGCGAAGCTTTCTACCGCGAATTTGTGGGCTTTAGCCACATCTTCCTGCGCACGGCGGCGGATGTTCTCGCCTTCGGCTTTGGCGCGCATGAAAGCGTCCTGCATTTCCGCCAAGCGGGCTTCGGCGCTGGCCAGCTGCTCTTCCAGAGATGGCTGGTCAGGAGTCGATGGCGGAACCGGTGCAGCGGCTTCTGCCGCTTCTGGATTAGGTACGGCTTGATTTTCCTGATCTTGCATCTAAAGACTCCTACTATCGTATTTGTTTGACAAAACTTCTAACGGCACTGACCGCAAATGGGGCGCGAGTCCCTGTTTTCAAGGGCGCCAGCGCTGCGGCTATGCCACTAGGACATCGCCAGTGCAGTTTCCGGGAGGAAAAATCACGCGCGCAACGAACTGCGCAACTCCCGACAACTGACTATTTTAACAGGCTAGCACTCACCGACGGCAAGTGCTGATTACGCAGTTGCACGGGAATTGAACTATCATTGCATTTCTCTTAACTATTACAGAAAGCGTAAGAGACTCATATGAAATTCAATCAAGTCATCACCACCCTCGCGTTCTGCTGTGCCGCGAACGCCACGTGGGCGCAGGAAGCTGCGCCTGAACCTGAACAGGACGCCGGACAAGTTCTGGTGCATGGGCAGCGCCCCGGCCCCGGCATGTGGAAAGTCTCGAAAGACGAGCATGTGCTGTGGGTGTTTGGCCGCTACGGTCCGCTGCCCGCGAAAATGGAATGGCGTTCGCACGAAGTAGAAGCGGTGCTGGCCAAGTCGCAGGAATATCTGGCGGAACCCGATGCGTCGGCCAAGGTCGGCATCTGGGGCGGGATTAAACTGGCCGCGTCACTGCCGCAAATCTGGAACATCCAGAAGAACCCGGACGGCGCCGTATTAAAAGATGTGGTGTCGCCGGAGACTTACCAGCGCTGGTCCACACTCAAGGATAAGTACATGAATCAGGACGACGAGGTAGATCGTTACCGCCCGTTTTTTGCCGCGAGCAAACTGTACAACGCCGGACTAAAGCATATAGGTCTGTCGAACAAGGATGAAGTAGGACCGGCTATTAACAAGCTCGCCAAGCAATATAAGCTCAAGTTCACGCCATCCTCGGTAGAAGTCGACTTGTCCGATGCCAGCAAGCTACTCAAGGAATTTAACAAGTCCGGTCTGGACGACGCGGCCTGTTTCTCCAGCACACTGGCGCGGCTGGAGGCCGATATCGACCACATGCGCGTGCGTGCCAACGCGTGGGCGATAGGCGATATCGATATGATCCGCAAGCTGGACTATAACGACCATGAGGGCACCTGCCGTGCCGCCCTCGAAGGCAGCGCGGCCTTCCAGAGCCGCCCCGATCTGCGCGAGGCGCGCACCAAGACGCGCGAGATCTGGCTACACAATGCACAGCAGGCACTGGAAAACAATACCACCACCTTCGCCATGCTGCCCCTGAAGGAGATTCTTTCGCCGACGGGATTACTCACGCAGCTGCAGGCCAAGGGCTACAAGGTGGTAGCGCCCGAATAGGCCAGCAGAACTAGTCGGTCGCGCCCCGCCCCAGCGCGGCGGCGCGGGCTAGCTGCGCATCTTTTTGCTGGGCTTCCCGTTCCGACGCAGCCAGACGGGTCGGCCAGCCGATCAGGTGCGGCTCGATGATATCGGCCATGGCGGCGATCCATGCGGGACTATCGTTCAGGCAGGGAATATAGTGGAACTGCTGGCCACCGGCCTGTTCGAACTCGTGGCGCACTTCCAGCGAAATTTCTTCCAGCGTTTCCAGACAGTCGCTGGTAAAGCCGGGGCACAGCACATCGAGACGCTTGACGCCATCGCGCGCCAGTTGCGCCACGGTAGGTGCCGTGTAAGGCTGCAGCCACTCGGCCTTGCCGAAGCGCGACTGGAAGGTGACCATGTACTGATCGGGCGTCAGTTGCAGCGCTGCCGCCAGCAGACGCGCCGTTTTCAGGCATTCGCAGTGATATGGATCGCCCAGCATCAGAGTGCGCTTGGGCACGCCGTGGAAGCTCAGTACCAGTTTATCGGGCTGGCCATGCTGATCCCAGTGCGCCAGCACGCTGTCGCGCAGCGCGTGGATATACGCTTCGTTATCGTGATAGTTGCGCACGAAGCGCAGCTCGGGGATGTTGCGCACCGTGCCGTAGTGCTGGAACGCGGCATCGTAGATCGAGCCGGTGGTGGTGCCCGAATACTGCGGATAAGCCGGCAGCACGGCGATACGATTGATGCCTTCGGCCTTCAACTGCTTGAGCACTTCCGGCAGCGCAGGCGAACCGTAGCGCATCGCCATCACCACTTTCAGGTCGCGGTGGCCACGCTGGGCCAGCGTCGCCTCCAGCTTTTTTGCCTGCGCGGCCGTGTAGACTTTGAGGGGCGAGCCTTCCGGCGTCCAGATGGTCTGGTACTTGGCTGCCGACTGGCCGGAGCGGAACGGCAGAATGATCAGGTTAAGGATGAACCACCAGACGGCGCGGGGAATTTCCACCACGCGCGGGTCAGACAGGAATTCCTTCAGATAGCGCCGTACGGCAGAACGGGTGGGCGCATCGGGGGTGCCCAGATTGACTAAAACGATGGCACTACGACTAGCACTACCGTGCTGGTAAGAAGGTTCGGTCTGAAAACTCATGGGCCTTGTGCTCGAAATGTCTAGGACAAAATTGGATTATAGTGAAGAAGCGCACTGCCTGTCTGCGGGCGACGCGCCTTTCGCCTCAGGATGCTAGCAGTTCGCGGGCGTGCTTGCGCGTCGTGGCGGTAATTTCCAGCCCGCCCAGCATACGGGCCACTTCTTCCACCCGTGCTTTGGCATCAAGCACTTCGATGCGCGAAGCGGTCTTGCCGTTCTCCAGCGTGCCTTTGGCCACCTGGAAGTGCTGGCCCGCCTGACTGGCCACTTGCGGCAAGTGGGTCACGCACAGCACCTGCCGCTGCTGGCCCAGACGGCGCAGCAAGCGCCCCACCACTTCGGCCACGCCGCCGCCGATGCCGCTATCGACTTCGTCGAAGATCAGCGTCGGCACGGTAGTGGCATTGGAGGTAATCACGGAAATCGCCAGCGCGATACGTGCCAGTTCGCCGCCGGAAGCCACTTTGGCCAGCGAGCGTGGCGCCACACCGGCGTGGCCGGCGACTAGAAACTCCACCTGCTCCAGCCCGTGCGCGCTAGGCTCGCCCGCATGCAGAGCGATGTCGAAGCGCCCGCCCGTCATGCTCAGATCCTGCATGGCCTGCGTCACCGCATCGGACAGCTGGCGTGCCGCCGTGCTGCGCGTGGCCGACAGCTGCTGCGCCTGCGCCATGTACTGTGCCTTGAGCTGCTGCTCCTGCTGGCGCAAGCCATCGATATCGCTAGCGTCGGCCATCTGCGCCAGCCGTGCCGACAGCTGTTCGTATTCTTGCGGCAGCTGGTCTTCGCTGACGCGGAATTTGCGTGCGGCCGAGTGGATCGCTTCCATCCGTGCTTCCACCGACTGCAAGCGCTGCGGATCGAGATCGACCCGATCCAGATAGTCGTTGAGCGCATACACGGCTTCCTGCAGCTGAATGCGCGCCGGTTCGATCAGATCGACGATGGCCTGCAGGCCGCTATCGACACCAGCCAGCTTGCCCAGCTTCTGGTTCAGGCTGGAGAGCTGCGAGATAATCGGCTGCTCGTCGGCTTCCGACAGCAGCGCCAGCGCTTCCTGCGCCCCTTCCAGCAGGCTGGCCGCATGCGACAGGCGGCTATGCTCGTTACTGACTTCGCTCCACTCGCCCGTTTTCACGGCCAGCTTTTCCAGTTCGTTGACCTGCCACTCCAGCCGTTCGCGCTCGTACAGCACATTGGCCGCATTGGTTTCGAATTCCTCGACCTGCTTGGCCAGTGCCCGCCATGCCTTGTAGGCCGCACTGACAGCACGCACCTGCGCATCGGCACCAGCCTGACCATCGAGCAAGCCGCGCTGGGCATCGGTTTTCAGCAGCGACTGGTGGGCGTGCTGGCCATGGATATCCACCAGCAGATCGCCCAGGTCGCGCAACTGGGTAGCAGTAGCGGCGATGCCATTGATATAGGCCTTGCTGCGACCGGCATTGTCGATCACGCGGCGCAGCAGCGCGCCGCCCTCTTCCACCGCAAACTCGTTGGCGGCCAGCCATGCGTCGGCCGCTGCATTGGCCGCGAAATCGGCCGTGATATCGGCCTTGGCCGCACCTTCGCGCACCACCGACGCATCGCCACGGCCGCCCAGCGCCAGCGTCAGCGCATCGATCAGGATGGATTTACCGGCGCCCGTTTCGCCCGTAAAGACCGTAAAGCCGGCGGAAAATTCCAGTTCGATGGAGTCGACAATAACGAAATCACGGATGGACAGGGTGCGCAGCATAGCGATGAATAAAATTAATTGAGTTTGCCGTCGTGCGAAGGATGCTCGTTCCAGTGCAGCTTCTCGCGCAGCGTGTTGTAGTAGCTCCAGTCTTCCGGATGCAGGAAGGTGATGGTGTGCGGCGAACGCCGGATCACGATCTGGTCCTGCCACGCCAGACTGGCGAAGGTCTGCATATCGAAGTTCACGCTGATGTCGCGACCGCGCACGATCTCGACCACGATCTCGCTGGTTTCGGATAGCACGATAGGCCGGTTGGACAGCGCGTGCGGCGCAATCGGCACCATCACGATGCCGCCCAGACTAGGATGCAACAGCGGCCCGCCAGCCGACAGCGCATAAGCGGTAGAACCGGTAGCGGTAGAGATGATCAAGCCGTCGGAGCGCTGGTTGTACATGAAGTGGCCGTCCACATCGACGCGCAGTTCGGCCATGCCGGCACCGGCGCCACGCGCCACCACCACGTCGTTCACGGCCAGCCCCAGATGAATGGTGGCGCCATCGCGTACTACGCGTCCTTCCAGCAGCGTGCGGCGGTCGGCCTTGTAACGGCCGCCCAGTATCTGCGCCAGCACGTCGAGCATGCCATCGAGCGGAATATCGGTCATGAAACCCAGCCGGCCCTGATTGATACCGATCAGCGGCACATCGAACGGCGCCAGCTGGCGCGCAATGCCCAGCATGGTGCCGTCGCCACCCATGACGATGGCGGCATCGCAGTGTGCGCCGATTTCGGCTGCCGTCATCACCCGTACTTGCGGCAGGCTCAGTGCCAGATGCTCGGCCGTCTGCGCTTCGAACACTACGGCATGGCCAGCGTTCTGCAGGAATTCCACCACGCTGCGTACGGGAGCGGCAATACCGTCCGTATTCTGGCGCACGACCAGAGCAATGGTTGGAAAGGCGGCTGGCGTGGCAGTCATAGAAATCTCGGCTAAAAGGTGGGTCGGGGTCGGCGACACGCAGGAGAGTAACCCATATCGCCTGCTTGTGCCATGATCCACCCTGCAACTGTATATTTAAACAGTATTTCGCGCAGTATAGTGTGGCCGCCGCCAGACTGCAAGCCGGGGCGACGGCTCAAGCGTTTTAATGGCCGATGGTCATGATCCCGGCCAGCATGGAACCGCCCACGGCCAGTCCGATCAGAATCGAATAGAAGAACATCAGCAGCAGCCAGCGCACAAACGTCGTGCCGCGCCCGCTGTTGTAGACACGCCGCATGGCCCATGGCAGATAGCCGAGCAGCCAGCACCACAGCACGAAGTGGACGAAGCCCGACGACACCAGCAGCATCACGATGAAGATGAAATAGGCGAAGGCATTGGTATGCAGCGCGAACAGCAAATGATCGCCGAAGCGCCGTCCGGAACCCAGATACAGCACTTTCAGCAGCAGGGCGAACACCGGCATCAGGGCGAAAATCGCATACGGCGCATAGTGATAGAAACCGTTCTGGAACACTTTGATCTTTTCGGCCGATGGCAGCTTATCGAAAGCATCCATCTGATGACGCACCGCAGGCCAGCGCTCCAGATAGACCTGGAGCTTCTCGTTGCCATCGATGTCGATACGGTTGTCATCACTTGCTGGGTCTTTTTCGGCAGCAGCCTGTTTAATGGCTGCCTTCAGAGCCGCCTTCTCGCTCGCTTTGTCCTGCGCTTTGCCGGCCACCGCAGCATGTTCCTGCGACGCTTCGCTGCCTTCCGTCATATTCGGCGAGAACGTACCGGAAAATTTCAGCAGCGCGAAGAACAGCAGACTTAGCGTCAGATACAGGCGCAGCGGCTGGACGAAGCGCACGCGCCGGCCGCGGATATATTCCAGCGTGAGCGCACCGGGGCGAAACAGCAAACGCATTACCGTGCCCCACAGCTTGCCTTCGAGTGCCACGTAATGGCCGATGAATTCGTGCAGGAACTCGCCCACGCTGGCGTGATGGAGGATAGCCTCCTGCCCGCAGTTGGAGCAGAAATGCCCTGTCAGTACGGTGTCGCAATTAGGGCAATTGGCGGGCACCGCGTGGGCGTGCTCGACCGGCGTAACGGCAGTATTCATGCAGGCTATCCAGAAAAGGGAAACGGTAGACCAGAACGGGCTGACACCTGCCATGACAGCAGGCGCCAGTGTGGCCTAAATGATAACCGCATCCCCGCGCGATTGTCACGAAGCAGTCCGCTGCATACGTGGCAAATCAGTGATAGATCACCTGCAGTGCAGGGCGGTAGGCAGCGTTGCTGTTTTCCCGCGTGGCGTATTCCACCTTGCCGTTGGCGTTGTAAGGACTGGTGGACAGCACGGCCAGCGACAGCCGCCCGCTCGCGCCTTTAGCAGCCTGCGCGGCGCTACTGACATCGAGGCTAACAGACGTATTCACCGCCGGTACGGCAAACCCTGCCAAAGACTGCCCCAGTGCGGGAAAGCTACCCCAGTTGACGCTTGCTTCACTCCAGTCATCGGTGCGGGTCTGATAAAGCTGGTGATTCAGCCCCGCCATGCCCACCATCGTTGGCGTCAGCGTCAGGCTGGCGCTATCAACTGTACCGGCTAAGCCGGACAGATCGAACTTGAGCAACCCTTTGCGCGCATAGCGTACTGTGTCGTTTTTCACCGACAGATAACTGCGTCCGCCATTATTCACATCCTGCGTCGCATCGTCCCACACGAAGGTATCCGCCACGGGAGCCAACATCGCCACATTGTTGGCCGTGAAGTGGCAGGCAAACGACTTGCCCGCACTGCCGTTCACGTTGACCGCCAGCTTGATGGTCGGGCTGCGCTGCAGAATCGTAATGGCCGGATCGCAGGACAGCACCGCGCTAGCGCTGCGGTGCAGTTCCAGCCGGATCTGTCCTGTATTGCTCTGGGTCGGATCAGCCACGGCCAGTTGCACATCGGTGCCGCGCTGCTGCACGGTGACCGCGGATTTCTTATCGCTGCTCAGATAAGGCTGGCCCGCCAGCGCCAGCGTCTTGCTGGCATCGGCCCAGAACACCACGCCTGTCAGCCCCTGCTCCTTATCCTGCACAGCACTGGCGCTGACCGAATTCTCCACCACCGTGATGGGATTGGCGCTGGCAAAAGCGGCCGTGGCTGCCACGCTACGGTTGGGCAGCACGATATAGCTGTAACTGCCGGCAGTCGGATTGCTGCCGTGGCTCAATGCCAGCGTCAGATAGCGGTCGTTCACTGTGGCAGTCGGGCCGCCCGTGTTGATCTGGCTCCAGCTGCCAATACGGCTTTCGCGCAGGCCGTTCAATACGGGACTGGCAGGGAACACATAACCAGTATCGGAGCCGCTGGCAGTATTCCCCGCCAGATGCGCCCAGCGCGTCGCCGCCATGCTGGCACGCCAGCCCGTCGTCACGGGTTGGCTGACATCGTTCACCGTCAGCACATTTTCACCGACACCAGCCAGCCGGCGGTTCTCAACAATGGTTTCGATCTCCACGTTATCGCTGCTGCTGATACCCGTACCCAGCGCGATGATGCGGTCGCCGAACAAAAACCACGCCTTCTTGCCGCTCAAACTAGTCCCCGTCACGCCGCTCATGGCAAAGTCCATAGCTAGCGTGGCGAACTGCCGGTTCAGTTCCGCACCGCCTACCAGATTGCGCGTATTCGGATACTTCTTGAAGCCGCCCGGTGTGCCGCTGCCGCTGCGGTCGGTGGTGGTGCCGGCCAGCCGCAGCGGATCGACCGTGGCCCAGTAGCTGCCGCCGTACTGGCCCAGATCAGCGTTATATAGCTGGGTCATGCCTATCCCCGTCCACCAGCCACGCAGGTTCTCGCCATTGCCGTATTCGAAAGCGCTGATACGGGGCGAGAACAGTGCCACCGCATAGGCATAGCCGTCACGCCGCTGCAAGGCGCGATCGGCCGAAGCGAAGATACGGGTCTCTTCCGGCTCCGGTCTGGCCACGATGCTGCCATCGTTGAGAATATCTTTGACCAGCGCCAGATCGAGCGGCGAAATGGTCTGCAGTTTGTTACCGTTACCAGCTACCGGCGTGAAATAGCTGCTGCCAAAACTGCTGTCGCGCTGCGCCCAGCCTTTGATCAGACTTTTCAGTTCGCGCGCGTCGGCCGCGGACAGGCTCTGGGTCAGCTCGGCTAGCGCCATGATGGTGCTGCGTCCTGCCACATGGTCGGTGGCAGCCCAGCGGCTGATGGAACGGCCGCGCTGGTTGTCCATCAGCGCGCCGTTGTAGATGAACGGTGCAAACGAATTGATGGCCCAGTGGTAGGGATTGTTGTACAGCGGCGTACCGTCGATAGGCCAGCTGGAACCGGCCAGCACGTAGTAGAGCCGCGCGATATCGTTGATCAGCACCGAGCCGTAGCCGCCGATGTAGGGTACGTAAGTATGCTGAATAAAGGAACCGTCCGCATAGAAACCATCGCCGCTGGTGACGTCCGGCAGCGCGGCCGGTATCGCATCGCGCCCTGCCCGAACCTTGTCGCCGTTCTTACCGATGATGCCGCGCATGACCACCACAAACGCTTTATCGAGCAGATTCGCGCCCGTTTCCAGCAGCGTCGAGACACTGCCGTTAGGCGCCGTGCGCCGCGTTGGGTCAGGCACATAACGGTCGATGGCAGCACAGACGGCAGCAATGCGCGCCGGCGTGAGCGCATCGTAGGTACTCAGCATCAGTTTGTTCAGTGCTTGCGGCGTGCCGATCTGCCAGTCCCACCAGTTATCGAAAGCCGTCGCCGTGGCGGTGTAGCGGGTGGCGATAAAAGCATCCAGACCGGCCTGCAATTGCTGCATCACGGCAGCCTGATGATAGTAGGGCGAACGGGGATCGGCGTAGGCATCGGCGATGCTCTGCAAGCGCTCCACCGTGCTGGTCAGATTGGCCGATACCTTGTCCAGTGGCAGGTCGCTCCACAACTGCCCTGCCGGCAAGCCCAGCGCAGCCGAACTCTGCAGCGTGGCATAGTGATCGGGCGCGCCCGCCTGCGCGGCCTGCTGCATCAGCAGATCGGGATCATCGGGCGGCAGTGGCGCCACGCTGCTGGTCCGGTTCAGCCAGCGCAAGCGCATATCGTCGAACCCGTCGGCCTGCGCCGTCTGCCAGCCTAGTGCGCATAGCGCTAGCGCCAGCCATTTTCGCTTCATCGTCACCACTGTCTCCTCCCATTATTAGGAAATATTGTGAGTTAACGTTATCACTCAAAAATGCAAGTTGCAACATTTTTTAGCAACGCTGCCCTTTCACCGTATCGGGCGACAGCCGATGCAGCGCAGGACTAGCATCGAATTTCACCGCGCACGAGGAGAACGCCATGCATGACACCAAGATCAACACCCGCGCCAAGCGCCGCAACGATGGCGTGCCGCGTATGCCGCATGAACGCGACGAATCGCCCGAAAGCGAACTGACACCTCACCGCAGCGTGATGCGGCAGGCCGCCAGCGACATCGCAGAAGGATTGGTGGATACCGACCGGCACAACCAGCCCGGTGCGGAAACCACCCGCGCCGAGAGCGGCAAACGGCCGTCGGGGCAGGCACAGCCCCAGCCCGGCAGCAAACGCGACTGAGTCCGGCACGCCTGCGCCAAAACGCATAGAATTCTGTCTTTCCCGCACACCTGAGAAAGACCATTATGCGTATTCTGCACACCATGCTGCGCGTCGGCGACCTGCAGCGCTCGATCGCCTTCTACACCAACGTACTGGGCATGAAATTGCTGCGCACCAGCGATAATCCCGAATATAAGTACACGCTGGCCTTCCTCGGCTACGGCTCCAACCCCGAGCACGCCGAACTGGAACTGACCTACAACTACGGCGTGAGCAGCTACGATCTGGGCACGGCCTATGGCCACATTGCCATTTCGGCGGACAACATCTACAGCGCCTGCGACGCCGTCAAAGCCAACGGCGGCACCGTCACGCGCGAACCGGGCCCCGTCAAAGGTGGCAGCACCGTGATCGCCTTCGTCACCGATCCGGATGGCTACAAGATCGAACTGATCGAACGCAGCTTCGACGGCGCCGGCGCCGGCCTGTAAGCTAATTGGAAGTATTCCCGCAAGGGGCTTGCAAGACCTTCCGCAAGGAAGGCAGGTTTGGGGCAGCTATTGCATGCATCCAGACCTTAGAAAAAAAGGGCGCCTCGGCGCCCTTTTCGTTTCAATGCAGCTAGATCAGTGCACCAGCATGGCATTGATGGTTGCCAGATCTTCTTCCTTGAGCGAACCGGCGGCCGACTTCAGACGCAGACCGTTGACGATGGTGTCGTAACGGGCTTTGGACAGATCTTTCTGGGTCGAATACAGCAGCTTCTGCGCATTCAGCACGTCGATGTTGATACGCACACCGACCTGATAACCGAGCTTGTTCGATTCGAGCGAAGATTTGCTCGACACTTCCGCTGCTTCCAGTGCTTTCACCTGTGCCAGACCGCTGTTCATGCCCAGATAGGCGGCACGGGCGCCCTGCGCGGCAGCGCGCTTGGTAGCTTCCAGATCGTTGCGTGCCTTGTCTTCCAGCGCGATGGTTTCACGCACTTTGCTGGTCACGGCAAAGCCGCTGAAGATAGGCACGCTCCAGCTCACGCCGATGGCGTTGTTGTTGACGGTCTGGCCGGCCGTCTGGTTCTGGTGCGAGGAGCTCGCCACCAGATTCAGCGTCGGCATATGGCTGGCGCGGTTGCGCGAGATTTCGCGCTTGGCGATTTCCACATTCAGATTGGCCGCGACCACACCGTAGTTCTGGGTTTCAGCCGAGCTGACCCATGGTTCCATTGCCGCTGGCGACGGTGGCGTAATCGTCACACCGGTACGCAGCGGTGCCAGTTCACCCGGCATCTGGCCGATGATCACCTGCAGCGCCGCACGCTTGTTATCCAGATCGTTGATGGCGGCATATTCCGCTGCCACCACCAGATCGTAAGCGGCCTGTGCTTCGTGGGTATCGGTAATGGTCTGGGTACCCACTTCAAAGTTACGCTTGGCCGATGCCAGCTGCTCGGTAGTGGCCACTTTCTGCGCGCGGGTCGAAGTCAGGTTGTCCTGCGCCGTCAGCACATCGAAATACGCCTGTGCCACGCGAGTAATCAGATCCTGCTGGGCCTGCGCGAAGGAGGCTTCGGCAGTCGCCGTCGCCAGTTTGCTCTGCTGGTAGCTTTCCCAGTTAGCCCAGTTGAACAGGGGCTGGGTCAGCGATACCGTGTAGGCATTGCTGTGGTAATCGGTATCGTTCTTGGTGCGGATGCCTAAAATATTCGGCGCGGTGACATCACCACTGTTGCGCAGATTGCTGCCGCTGGCCGAAATGCTGGGCAGCAGACCGGCGCGCCCCTGAATGATGCGTTCCTGACCCGCGCTCAGCGACGAGCGGGCGCTGGCATAGGTGGCGTCGTTGGCCAGTGCCTGCTGGTAGATCTGGATCAGGTCAGCCGCCTGTGCCTCGGTCGTAACGTTCAGCGTCAACAGGGCGCTGGTGATCAGCACGGCGATAAGGGGTTTCTGCATTGCTTTCTCCACGGGAGTCATCAAAAAAAGACGGCCTTTCACACCAGTGCTGACGCCGCGCCGGCACTTCAGTATTTTGCCATCGTGCTATCGACCTGCAGCGCCCATGCATGGACACCGCCAGTCAGGTTGTACAGCTTGCCGAATCCATGATGCTCGAGATAGGCGGCCACCTGCAGGCTGCGCGCACCGTGATGGCAGATGCAGACGATGGCTGCATCTTCATCGAGATCATCGATACGGGCCGGAATGGTGTGCATGGGAATCAGCTGAGCCCCGGCAATATGACAGGTCTCGAATTCCCACGGCTCACGCACATCCAGCAGGACGGGATCAGGCCGGCCGCTATCTGCCAGCCAGTCCGCCAGTTCCAGAGCACTCAGATGCTGCATTGACGACTCCGCTCCGCTTAGAACGTGAACTTCGACGGTGCCACAGCCGAAGCCAGTGGTTTCACGTCGGTTTCGAACAGGGTGCGGGTGTCGTAACCAGCTTCACCGGTGCGGGTGATCAGCTGGGCCTTCATCGCTGGCGATGCGCCGATGATGACGACCAGACGGCCACCGATACTCAATTGTTGCAGCAGGGCCGGTGGCAGTTCCGGCAGCGAGCCCGAAACCACGATCACGTCGAACGGTGCGCCAGTGCTCCAGCCCTGGGCCGCATTGCCCAGTTCTACCGTCACATTGCTCACGCCGTTGTCGGCCAGATTCTTTTCTGCCAGCGCTTTCAGCTCTGGCGATACTTCTACCGTCGTCACATGACGCGCTTTGTGCGCCAGCAGCGCCGCCATATAGCCCGAACCGGCGCCGATTTCCAGCACGCTTTCGTGCTTCTTCAGGTTCAGATCCTGCAGCAGACGGGCTTCGATCTTAGGTGCCAGCATGTAAGCACCACCCGGCAGCGGCAATTCCACATCGGCAAAAGCCAGCGCTTTATGGGCTTCCGGCACGAAATTCTCACGTTTCACCACATGCAGCAGGTCCAGCACGTCCGCGGCGAGGACGTCCCATGGACGGATTTGCTGTTCGATCATATTGAAGCGGGCTTGTTCGATATTCATCTTTTGACTCGGGTCTGGATTAAACAAACCGTCATTTTATCGTTGAACTGGCATCGAGGCACATATTAACGATATGACGGGGTTTTCGCGGGAAATTGCGACAGTCTGCAGTTTAAGGGGGTTGAACCTACCAAAATGGCAAGTTTGACGCAGCCACGCCCCCTGCCCATCATGCTGGCGACACTTCCAGACCACGCAGGCTGACCTCGGTAAAGGTGGCCATAAAGGCATCCGGATCGATCGGTGGCATGCCGCAATCCGGCATGTAGGCGTGGGTCCACATCATCAGCATCAGCACGGGTGCCACCAGCACGGGGGTCATCACCAGCGGATCGACGGGGTGGAATTCGCCCCGTTCGATGCCGCGCACCAGCACGCTGGCGATCAGACGGTTGCCGCGCGCCACCACCTCTTCGTTGTAAAACTGCGCCAGTTCGGGGAAATGATTGCCTTCGGCCAGCATCAGCTTGGTGATGCCTGCCAGCGGCGTGGCACAGATCTGGTGCCACCACTTGAACAGGATGGCACGCAGCAGCGCGCCACTGGGGCCGTCGTGCTGGGCTGCTTCCAGTTCTGCTTCACCGATGGGGTGGACGATGTTTTCCCGCACCACGGCTTTGAACAGTTCTTCCTTGTTGGCGAAATACAGGTACAGCGTTCCTTTCGACACGCCGGCACTTTTCGCCACATCTTCCAGTCGCGTACCGGCATACCCCCGTTCGACGAACTGGTTCAGGGCAGCGGCCAGCAATTCCTGCGGCCGTGCATCTTTGCGCCGCTCCCAGCGAGGCTTGGTTTCTTGAGACGCTAGCATGGAGGCTCTTGATTTAACTAACTTTTTTAGGCTGGCGATTAACTTACTTATTGGTCATTAATATAATCGCAAGCCTTGCCAGCGTCAAGGCTAGGGCGGCCGGCAGCAGCGGGGAGCACGATGCAAATAAGTTAAATTGAATACTTTTGAAATAAATTCGATTTATTTGCGATATTTGATCAAATCTGTATAATGCCTGGCATGGGCGGTCTTTCACAGCCGCATTCTTCCCACTAGCGAGGTAAGCATGTCCATACAGCCAGAGATGTCCCGCGAACAGTTAGCCCAGTTGCGCGCCCTGCGCAGCAAGGAAACCCTGCATGACGCCCTTGAACGTGCGCGCAAAGCCTCGTATGCGGCCAACCTGCTGGCCGCACGCGACCGAGCACGACAGGACGCGATCCGCCGCATGCACGCCAAGTAAATCGCCGCATCAGCACAGGGCAACTGGGCTACACTAGCGACACCACCCATCGTGTAGGTCGCTATGCCAGCAAAGAATTTGCCCGAGCTGATCACCCTGAAACGCCTGATCGACGAAGGCGCCGCGCACCTGCAGGTAGCCACCCCCTGCAGCGTGGCCATGGACGGGCGCGACTTCCCCGTCTACACCATCACACTGGGCAATCCCGATCCGCAAGTACCGGCACTGGGCTTTTTCGGCGGCATCCACGGACTCGAACGCATCGGCACCCAGATCGTGCTGGCGTTTCTGGAAAGCCTGCTGGCACGTCTGCGCTGGGATCATAGCCTGCATCAGCAACTGGCTGCGCTGCGGCTGGTCTTCATGCCGCTGGTGAATCCGGGCGGCATGTGGCAGGCCACGCGCTGCAATCCCCAAGGCGTGGACCTGATGCGCAATGCGCCCGTCAGCGCCACCGACCGCGTGCCTTTCCTGCTGGGCGGGCAGCGCTACAGCCGCCACCTGCCGTGGTATCGCGGCGCCGCCGATGCTCCGATGGAAACGGAAAGCCGCGCCCTGTGCGATTTCGTCACGCGCGAACTGCTGCCGCGCCAGTTCAGTCTGGCACTGGATTGCCACTCCGGCTTCGGCCTGCGCGACCGCATCTGGTTCCCCCATGCCCATACCAGCACGCCGATTCCCCATCTGGCCGATGTGGCCGCACTGGAGCAGCTATTTAGCACCAGCTACCCCAACCACAACTATGTGTTCGAGCCCCAGAGCCGGCAATACCGCACCCATGGCGACCTGTGGGACTACCTGTATCTGAATGGCACAGGCAGCAGCGAGCGGGTGTTCCTGCCCCTGACGCTGGAAATGGGCTCATGGTTGTGGGTGAAAAAGAATCCCCGCCAGCTGTTCGACCGCATCGCCATGTTCAACCCCACGGCCCACCATCGCCAGCAGCGCGTGCTGCGGCGCCACCTGACGTGGTTCGATTTCCTTATGCGCGCCACCATCAGCCATCAGTCATGGCTGCCGTCCGGCATGGCGCGCAAGGTGCAGCACAAGCGCGCCCTGACCCAGTGGTACGGCTGATGGAACGCTGGATACTATTACGGGGACTGGTGCGCGAGCAACGCCACTGGGGCGCATTCCCTGCGTTGCTGGCCGCGGCGCTGCCGCAAGCACAATGCATTACGCCTGACCTGCCCGGTAACGGCAGCCGCTACCGCGACAGCAGTCCCGCCAGTGTGGCGCAGATGGTGGAAGCCTGCCGCCAGCAACTGCAGCAGGCCGGCATTGCCCCGCCCTACTCGCTGCTGGCCTTGTCGCTGGGTGGCATGGTGGCGCTGACGTGGGCAGCGCTGTATCCGCACGAGTTGCGCCGCTGTGTACTGGTCAATACCAGCATGCGGCCTTACAGCCCGTTCTACCGCCGGCTGCGCTGGCAGAACTACGGCGCTATCGTGCGCCAGTTGCTGCAGGGCGGGCAACGCGCGCAGGAACAGCTGATTTTGCGCCTGACCAGTCACAGCGGCGAGGCCGCACAACGAGCCGCGCTGGTGGAACAATGGTTAGGCTATCAGCAGGAATGCCCCGTCTCGCGCCGCAATGCCTTGCGCCAGCTATGGGCGGCGGCACGCTTTCGTGCACCGGCGCAGCGACCGGATCTACCGCTGCTGCTGATCGCCAGTGCCGGTGACCAGCTGGTGGACCATCGCTGCACGCTGGGGCTGGCACAGGCATGGCACACGCCCGTGCTGCTGCATCCCAGCGCGGGCCACGACCTGCCGCTCGATGCAGGGCCATGGCTGGCGCAGCAGATTGCTGGCTGGGTGGCCAGCAGCAAAGCAGCGTAAAATACCGCCCCTATGAAAAGTACTCAGCCAAAGCGGT
Source organism: Duganella fentianensis (assembly GCF_964031615.1). Taxonomy (GTDB): domain Bacteria; phylum Pseudomonadota; class Gammaproteobacteria; order Burkholderiales; family Burkholderiaceae_D; genus Rugamonas; species Rugamonas fentianensis_A. Next base: position 155,042 of record NZ_CAXIQN010000005.1, on the reverse strand, counting down.
ACGCTGCCGCCAGCCAGCCATGAACTGCCGCGACAATTGCGGTGCATGCTGTATTGCCCCGTCTATTACGAGCCCGATACCAGGAATGCCAGATGGCAAACCTGCTGGGGTGAGATGCATACAGCTTGGGGAAGATCATCGCTGCCGCATCTTTGGCATGGCGGAACGCCCTGCCTTCTGTGGTAGTCTTCAACCATCGGCGGAAATGTGCGGAACCAGCCGGGAATATGCCATCCACTGGCTAGCAACACTGGAACGAGCAACTACCCCTGATACTCAAGCACAAAGCTGACGCGGCGCCCGCAAATTGCGCTTGCATACCTGCTGTGGGAGAAAAGTTCTATGAGCATATCCAAAGCCAGAACCAAACTCGCAAGCCCGAAAGGTGAACTCCAGCAAAGCAAGGCTGTACATACCACGCACCACGTGCAGTTCGCAGTTGCTGTAACTTCCATTGCCCAGCGCTACGGAGTGAAAGTAGCATCGCTATCAATACCGACCAAAAATCCGTATGCGATGTCTGCTGAACAAGCCATAAACGTTGCACGCCAAGCCGGTATCATCACGCAGGCCGGTAATCTTGCACGCAAGTTTAAGTGAGTTTAGGTTCTGCCCTCATCGTTTATCACGGATGCGACATCACTACACGTGATGATTTGATCAGCGGCCGCCTGAAACATCTGAGCCATAGCAATAACCAGTACGATTGGTTAGGACCTGGTGCTTACTTTTTCGAGGGCGATGTGGAACGCGCCCTACTATTTGCCCAGGCATCGCAGCGCAATCCGGAAAAACGTTACACCGCCAAACCCATCGCGACGCCTGCAGTCGTTGGCGCCGTTCTGCAAGTACAAAATTGGCTAGATATGACGACCCAGGCGGGTATCAAAGAATTCAGTCTGGCATATCAGACCTTCGCCTATGGTTTTTCTGCCGCCGGGAAACCAGTCCCCGCGAACAGACCCGCCAGCGATTTCGACACCGACGTCATTTATCGCGCGTTGGACAGCGCTGTATTTACCTGGCTCCATAAGGCACGGGAATCGCAAGATCCGCCTCTTCCAGCGTTTCAAGCCGTACGGGCCGCTTTTCACCAAGGGGAGGCGGTTGCTCCTACCTCTGGCTTCCACGCCAATACGCATATCCAGATATCTCTTCGTGACAATACCTGCGTCATCGGCTGGTTCCTTCCTAGCGGCGCCAAATTGCTAACAGAGCGTCAGTATGCCGAGGCAAAAGACCGGCTAACAGCATTTCAAGCGGCAAACAAAAAGCCACGTATTCGTACCGAGAGCCGATAAACCTTTCAGGCAACGACAATCAGCTGCGAGCCAGTTGGGCTAACAGGCGCAACAGTTCAGCACGGAAACGTGCGGCCCAACGATATTCCTGCCGGGCCTTGCAGATAGCAGAATGGGTGCAACTTGCAGCTGAAGTCATGATGTTCCCCTCAAGAAAAACTTGTCTATGGAAATTCGCGAACTGATGGGATATATTCTGCTGCAGCGACTCGGCACGATCAAACGAGTTATTCTCTCCGCATAGATAAGAAAAACTTATTCATGAGCAAACCATTGCGCTCCCTGTCCGGCTTGCTCGATTTCGATTGCGCCGCACGCTGGGGCAGTTTCAAACTGGCCGCGCAGGAGCTGCACAAGACGCCCGCCGCCATCAGCCTGCAGATCCGCCAGCTGGAGGAAGCGCTGGGCTTCGATCTGTTCGTGCGCCATCCGCGCCAGATCACGCTGACGGAAAAAGGCCAGGAACTGGCCACCACGGTACGCCGCACGTTGAGCGAACTGCAGGGCAAAGTGGCGTCGCTGCAGGATGGCGACGAAGAAAAAATCCTGCGCCTGTCGACCACCCACTCGCTCGCCATCAAATGGCTGGTGCCGCGTATCGCCCGCTTCACCCAGCGCTATCCGGAAATCGACATCCGCATCGACTCCAGTGATCGCATCGCCAATATGGAGGACGGCAGTACCGACATCGCGCTGCGTACCTCCGTTGTCTCGCCGGGCGACCACGACCTGCTGTTCTGCGACCGGCTGGTGGCCGTGTACAGCCCGGCCCTGCTGCGGCCCGGCGCCAGCGAGATCACGCTGGCCGAGCTGGAACACTATCCGCTACTGCACGAATTCACCACCGATACTTGGATCGCCCTGCTGCGCCAGAATCATGTACTACACGGACGCTACAATTTTGCCCGCAGCTATTCCAACTTCGCCGTGATGGTGCAATCCGCACTGGCCGGACAGGGCGTGGCACTGGTGTCCTACGCCATCGCCTGCGAGGATCTGCGCAGCGGTGCCCTGAAAATGATGCGCTGCGAGAGTCCGCCCTACCAGCGCGGCTATTACATCATCATTGCGCCCGATAAGAAGTGCACAAGCAAAATCCGGCATTTCTGTGACTGGCTGCACGCCGAAGTGGCCGACATGCAGACCATCTGCACTGATAATTAATTTACATTACGCTTGCGTGAGATTCAGGTCGCAGGCGTTCCGGCATGGTAAGCTTCGACCCCGGCATGACTAGCCCACCGTTCCACTCTTACTCACATTTTTCTACCTCATGGATATCGTTCTCGCACTCAAAGCCCTGATCATGGGTCTGGTTGAAGGTTTCACGGAATTTCTGCCGATTTCTTCCACGGGCCACCTGATTCTGACCGAGCATCTGCTGGGTTTCCAGGGCATGGAAGAAAAAATGAAAGTGTTCGAAATCGTGATTCAGGCTGGCGCCATCTTCGCCGTCTGCTGGGAATACCGCGCCCGCATCGCCGCCCTGCTGACGGGGCTGGGCGATCCCAAACAACAGCGTTTCGCCATCAATGTGCTGATCGCTTTCCTGCCGGCCGCCGTGCTGGGCGTACTGTTCAGCAAAGCCATCAAGGCATCGCTGTTCGCGCCCGTGCCGGTCGCGCTGGCCTTCATCATCGGCGGTCTGGTGATCCTGTGGGTGGAAAAACGCGAACGCGATAATCCGGCCATGGTGCGCATCCATTCGGTCGACGACATGACGGCGGTCGATGCCATCAAGATCGGCATCGCCCAGGCTTTCGCGCTGATTCCGGGCACCAGCCGTTCCGGCGCCACCATCATGGGCAGCATGCTGTTCGGCCTGTCGCGCAAAGTAGCCACCGAATTCTCCTTCTTCCTCGCCATCCCTACCCTGCTGGGTGCGACAGTGTATTCGCTGTACAAGGAACGTGCGCTGCTGTCGGCCGCCGACCTGCCGCTGTTCTCGGTCGGCACCGTGGCGGCCTTTGTCTCGGCCTTCCTGTGCGTGCGCTGGCTGCTGCGCTACATCAGCACCCACACCTTCACCGTCTTCGCGTGGTACCGCATTGCCTTCGGCCTGCTGGTACTGGTCACCGCCTATACCGGCATGGTGGTGTGGGCGGACTAAACCCAAGCAGTAAAACCTTTCTGTCTCAATGAATCAAGCGCAATACCAGCAACAAGCTCTCCACCTGCTGCAAACCGTGTTCGGCTATCCGGCCTTCCGCGGCCAGCAGGAGGACATCGTCGGCCACGTGTGTGCAGGCGGCGATGCGCTGGTACTGATGCCTACCGGCGGCGGCAAATCGCTGTGCTACCAGATTCCTGCACTGGTGCGCGACGGCGTGGGCGTGGTGATCTCGCCGCTGATCGCGCTGATGCAGGATCAGGTGGACGCGCTGGCAGAAGTGGGCGTACGCGCCGCCTTCCTGAACTCCACCCAGACTTACGAAGAAGCCAGCCGCATCGAACGGCTGGTGCGTACCGGCCAGCTCGATCTGGTCTACGTGGCGCCGGAACGGCTGATGACGGAGCGCTGCCTGAACCTGTTTCAGGATTCGAAGATCGCCCTGTTCGCTATCGACGAGGCGCACTGCGTCTCGCAATGGGGCCATGACTTCCGGCCCGAATACATCCGCCTGTCGGTGCTGCACGAGCAGTTCCCCGATGTGCCGCGCATCGCGCTGACGGCGACGGCCGATCCGCAGACCCGCGCCGAAATCGTCCACCGCCTGCAGCTGGACGACGCCATGCAGTTCGTCTCCTCGTTCGACCGGCCGAATATCCGCTACCAGATCGTCGAGAAAACCAATGGCCGCAAGCAGTTACTGGATTTCATCACTAGCGAACATGGCGGCGATTGCGGCATCGTCTACTGCCTGTCGCGCAAGAAGGTAGAAGAGACGGCCGAATTCCTCAACGAGAACGGCGTGCGCGCCATGGCCTATCACGCCGGCATGGAGCACGCCAAACGGGCTGCCAATCAGGCCCGCTTCCTGCGCGAAGAAAACATCGTGATGTGCGCCACCATCGCCTTCGGTATGGGCATCGACAAGCCCGATGTGCGCTTCGTCTGCCACCTCGATCTGCCCAAGAGTATCGAGGGCTACTATCAGGAGACGGGACGGGCGGGCCGCGACGGCGCGCCGGCCAGCGCGTGGATGGCTTACGGCCTGCAGGACGTGGTGCTGCAGCGGCGCATGATCGACGAGTCCGAAGCCGACGAAACCTTCAAGCGCGTGCTTGGCACCAAGTTAGATGCCATGCTGGGCCTGTGCGAAACCCTCAGTTGCCGGCGCGTGCGCCTGCTCGACTATTTCGGCGAAAAGGCCGGCCCTTGCGGCAATTGCGATACCTGTCTGATACCGCCCGTGTCGTTCGACGGCACGGTGCCGGTGCAGAAGCTGCTGTCGGCCATCTACCGCGTCGACCAGCGCTTTGCAGCCGGCCATGTGATCGAAGTGCTGCGCGGGATGGAGACAGAACGCATCAAGACGTGGCATCACGATTCGCTATCCGTGTACGGCATAGGCGCTGACCGCAGCGAGCAGGAATGGCGCGCCATTCTGCGTCAGGTCATCGCACTGGGTCTGGTGACGGTCGATCACGAACAATACAGTTCACTCAAACTCACCGATGCGGCCCGCCCCGTACTCAAGGGCGGACAGAAGGTGCAGCTGCGCCAGTACCAGAAGCCAGTCAAGCAGAAGAGTTCCAGCCGCAGCAGCAAAGGCTATGTGGAGAGCGACCTGTCGCCACGCGAACAGGCCATCTTCGACAAGCTGCGCTGGTGGCGGGTGGAGACGGCGCGCGCGCACGACGTGGCGGCCTACATCATCTTCAACGACGCCACCCTGCGCGAAATCGCCAAAGCCCGCCCCACTACGCTGGCCGACATGCGCGGCATTTCCGGTGTGGGCGAAAAAAAGCTGGCCTCCTATGGCGACGAAATTGTCGCCATCATCCGCGACATGGAATAACGCTACAGAACTGCGCTTCCACGGTATCATGCAGCATCGGGCGACTGTCGTCGCCATGCCCTAATGGAGCCGGTCAGATGATCAAGTTCAGTCTTAGCGCAGCACTCGCACTTTGTTTTTCCAGTTACGTACAGGCCGCGCCCGCGCCGGCCGACACCATCTACCGCAACGGCTACGTCTACACGGTAGACGCCAAAGATAGCGTACAGCAGGCGCTAGCCGTACGCGCCGGCCGCATCGTGTATGTGGGCGATGACGCCGGCGCACAGGCGCTGGCCGGCAAGAAAACCCGCGTGATCGATCTGCAGGGCCGCATGCTGATGCCAGGCCTGATCGATGGCCATATGCACCCGCAATCTGGCGGCAGCCGCCTGCTCAACTGCAGCCTCGATTACGAAAACCTCACCGTGCCGCAGTTTCAGGCGCGCATACAGTCTTGCCTAGACAAGGACAAGAAATCCGACAGCAAGCGCTGGCTGGTGGTGGTCAACTGGTTCCAGCAGGGGATGCAGCCGGAAGGCATAGAAACCAGCGCCGCCACGCTCGATGCGCTGAAAACCGAACGCCCCATCATCGTACGTTCCTCGTTCGGCCACTCCTCGCTGCTCAACTCCAAAGGCATCGCGCTAGCCGGCATCAAGGACGACACGCCCGATCCGGTCGGCGGCAAGATCGTACGCGATGCGCAAGGCAAGGCCACTGGCCTGCTGGAAGATGCAGCGCAGGACGCCGCCATGAATCTGCTGCCGCCGCTGACGGTGGCAGAAAATCTGGCTGCCTCGAAAGCGGCACTGGCAGCCATGCGCAAGCAGGGCATCACCAGCTTCCTCGATGCCTACACTGACCCCGAGACCATGACGGCCTTCAGCACGCTGCAGAAGCAGGGCAAGCTGACGGCACGCGGCCACTTCGCCGTGCTGATCGATCTGGACAAAGGCGCCACGCCGAAAAGCGCCGTGGCCGAGCTACTCAAACAGCAGAAGCAGTTCGATCAGGGCGCAACCCGCGTGGCACCATCCATGCAGGTACGTCACGCCAAACTGTTCATGGATGGCGTGATCTCCGCCCCGGCCTTCACCGGTGCCATGCTGGAACCGTATCTGGTCAATCAGGGCACAGCGCAGCAGCCTAACTGGCAACCGGGTCCGCATAACGGCCCGGCCAACTACTTCTCGCCAGAAGCACTGACGGCAACCCTGAACGAACTGGCAGCGGCCCGCATCGATCCGCACATCCACGTCGATGGCGACCGCGCCGTGCGTGCCTCGCTCGACGCCATCGCTGCGCTGCGCGCCACACCGGCCGGTGCACTAGTCCGTCCGGCGCTGGCACACGATGAAATCGTCGCACCGGCCGACTTCGGCCGTTTCGCCCAGCTCGATGTCACGCCTGTGCTGTCGCTACAGTGGGGCAAACCGGCGCCGGATACGGTGGGCGCCCTGAAGGACTATATGGGGCCGCAGCGTTACGCCATCGTCGAACCGCAGTCGCTGCTACTCGACGCCGGTGCGCGCATCGCCTATGGCAGCGACTGGCCGGTCGATCCGCTGGATATCTGGTTTGCCCTCAAGGTGGGTGTGACCCGCACGGCGGCACCAGACGCCGGCAAGGAATACGCCGGTACGCTGGGCACGCAGGCCGGCATGCCGCGCGCCGCCGTGCTGCGCGCCGCCACCATCAACGCTGCCTACACCTTGCGGCAGGAAGCGCTAACGGGCTCGCTGGAAGTGGGCAAGCTGGCTGACCTGATCGTACTGGATCGGAACTTCTTCCGTATCGAAGCGGAAGATATCGCCAACATCCGCGTGCTGCAAACCATGGTGGGCGGCAAGATCGTGTATCAGGCCGAAGGCATGCACTGATCCGCGCTGCCGCGCATGGGTTAAGATGTCGGCCTTTAATTGAATGGCATAGTCATGGAAATTGCACTCACCCTGCTGATCATCGCTGCGGCGGCTTACGCCATACGCAAGATCATCGCGACCAATCCGGCCCAGCCCATGGTGCTGCCGCCTATGCCAGCAACGCCGTACGAACCCACGCTGCCAGCCGTGCCGGCCGCGCTGCACTGGTCCGATGACGGCCGCTATCTGGTGGAAGTGGTGACGGAATCGCGCTACCAGCCCACCCTGAAGGAACTGGCAGGCGAGCATGGCGAGCAGGCGGCCGCCGCGCCCTATCTGGCCACGCTGCTGCCCGATGATGTGAATCCGTATGAGAGTGCGGCAGTCGCGGTATTTCTGGCGGGCCGCATGGTGGGCTATCTGTCGCCCAAGGCCGCCGTGGCCTTCCGCGAACATCTGAAACGCAAAGAGGTGGAAGGCCAGATCACCACCTGCGACGCGCAGGTGCGCGGCGGCGGCAAGTGGCAGAACGGCCGCCTTGCCTATGTGGTGGTGCTGGATATGGAGCCGCTGGAACGCTAGCTCCGGCCGACCGGACACGCAGTCCGGTCCTCAGCCAGTCCGGCACAGCGGCCGGTCGGGCTTACTTCTTGGTGAACACCAGATCCCATACGCCGTGGCCCAGTTTCAGGCCGCGGTTCTCGAACTTGGTCAGCGGACGATAAGCCGGTTGCGGCGCATAGCCGTCCGCCGTATTCTGCAGGCCCTGTTCCGCGCCCAGCACTTCCAGCATCTGTACCGCGTAGTCTTCCCAGTCGGTGGCGCAGTGCAGGTAGCCGCCCACTTCCAGCTTCTTCACCAGCAGTTCCACGAACGGGCCCTGAATCAGACGGCGCTTGTTATGGCGCGCCTTGTGCCACGGGTCGGGGAAGAAGATGTGCACGCCATGCAGCGAGCCATCGGGAATCATCTGGTTCAGCACTTCCACCGCATCGTGCTGGATGGCTTTCAGGTTGGTCAGGCCCTGCTCGCCGATCAGCTTGAGCAGACTGCCAACACCCGGCGTATGTACTTCCACGCCGATGAAATCCTTGTCCGGCATCGCGGCAGCGATGTGCGCCGTGGTGCCGCCCATGCCGAAGCCGATCTCCAGCACTACCGGCGCCTTGCGGCCGAACGCTTGCGTATAGTCGAGCGGCGCCTTGCTGTATTCGATCAGGAACTGGGGACCCAGTTCTTCCAGCGCACGCGCCTGCGCCGTCGACAGGCGACCGGCACGGGTGACGAAACTGCGGATGCGGTATTCGGTCGGGTCGTACAGCATAGGCCGCGCTGGGCCGTCTTTTGGAGTATCGGAAGACATGGAATAAACGGGCAGAAATTCAGTGAGGGCGCATTATATCAGGCGGCGCCGGCCATATCCCGCGTAGTTTTCAGCAAAAGATTGACACCCTGACGCAGTTCGGGTTTAATCGCAACAGGAGATATGAAAACGTTTTCAAACGTTGGACTAGACCGTAAGCACCCATGTTCACCCACAAAACGGCACAAAAATGACCGAGTTCACCCAATTCCCGCCCGATTTTCTCTGGGGCGTAGCCACCAGCGCCTTCCAGATCGAAGGCGGCGCCAGTGCCGACGGCAAAGGCCCGTCCATCTGGGATACCTTCAGCCACCGCAACGGCACCGTCATCGACGGCAGCAATGGCGATATCGCCTGCGACCACTACCACCGCTACCCTGAAGACGTGGCCATCATGGCGGGACTGGGCGTGGATGCCTACCGCTTCTCGATGGCGTGGTCGCGCGTGCAGCCCGCCGGCAAAGGCGACTGGAACGAAGCCGGTTTCGCCTTCTACGACAGACTGCTGACGGAACTCGACAAGCACGGCATCAGCGCCCACATCACCCTATACCACTGGGATCTGCCACAAGGCCTGCAGGACGAAGGCGGCTGGCTCAATCGCGCCACGGCCTACCGTTTTGCCGACTATGCCGCCGAAGTCGCGCGCCGTTTTGGCAATCGCGTGAAAACGATTTCAACTCATAACGAACCATGGTGCACAGCCAACCTCGGTTATGGCAATGCCCAGTTCGCGCCCGGCGTGGCCGACCTCAAACAATCGATTCAGGTATCGCACCACCTGCTGTTGTCGCACGGGCTGGCAATGCAGGCCATGCGCGCCGTCGGCAGCAGCGCCCAGCTGGGCATTGTGCTCAATCAGTGGACCGCCGATCCTGCCACCGATAGCGCCGCCGACAAGGCCATGGCCGAATTCGAATATGCGCGTTCGGTGCAGTGGTTTATGGACCCTATCTTCAAAGGCCGCTATCCGGCACTGGCCCTGCAGGGCCATGGCGAAAATGCACCCGAGGTGCATCCGGAAGACTTCAAGGATATCCAGCAGAAGATCGACTTCCTCGGCGTGAACTACTACTTCCGCGCCTACTGCAGCGCCGAAACGCCGCCGCGCCAGCCGGAATGCAAACTGGGCAAGACCGACATGGGCTGGGAAATCTACCCGGACGGTCTGACCGAACTGCTGCTCAAGCTGAAAGCCGAATACGATCTGCCGCCCATCTACATCACGGAGAACGGCATGGCCAGTCCGGACAGCGTCGTCAACGGCGAAGTACCCGATACGGCGCGTATCGATTTCGTCGAGCGCCATCTGAAAGCGCTCAAGGACGCCATGCAGCAAGGCGTGAACGTGCAGGGTTACTTCCTCTGGAGCCTGCTCGATAACTTCGAATGGAATTCCGGCTACGCCAAGCGCTTCGGCATCGTGCACGTCGACTACGCCACCCAGAAGCGTACGCTCAAGCACAGCGCCCACTGGTACCGTGCCTACCTCCAGCAGCAGCGCCAGCGCGCCGCCTGACGCCACCCTGTTTTCACCACGCCGGCTTGCACGCCGGCGTTTTCCATTCAACAGACCGCAGAGTCTGTGCTATATATCTGACCAGTTTCCTGAGGACGACACCATGCCCACTGCCCCATCCACCCTGCCGCCCGCCGCCGAGGCGCAGCAGCCCCCATCTCTGCTGCGCGCCATGTTCGCGCGCGGTACGCCCATGCTGTGGGTACCGAGCGGCTATTTCACCATGGCCCTGACCTACATGATGCTCACCAGCGTCACCTCCATCATGTTCAAAAACCTCGGCATGGATAACGGTCAGGCCGCGCAGTACGCCAGCTATCTGATACTGGCCTATACCATCAAGCCGCTGTTCGCGCCGTTCGTGGAAATGTACCGCACCAAAAAATTCTTCGTGCTGTGCAGCCAGCTGATTATTGCGGCCGGCTTTGCCGGTGTGGCGCTGGCCATGTCGCTGCCCGACTACATGGCCATCATGGTGTTCCTGTTCGGCGTGCTGTCGCTGGTAGGTGCCACGCAGGACATCGCCTCGGACGGCGTGTATGTAACCTCGCTCGATGCGCCCACCCAGTCGCTGTTCTGCGGCATCCAGAGCCTGAGCTGGAATATCGGCCCCATCGTCGCTTCGGGCGGCATGGTGTACCTGAGCGGCTGGCTGCACACGCAGTACTTCCATCACGCCGCCGGCAGCTTCGGCGCCGAATGGATAGACGCATGGCGCATCATCTTCTTCCTCGTCGCCGCCATCATCGTGGTGGCCGCGCTGTGGCATGCGCGCGTGATGCCCGATGGCGCCAAGGCAGAGAATGCCCCCACCTCGGTAGCGCAGGCAGCCTTTCTGCTCAAGGACTCCTTCGTCACCTTCTTCCAGAAGCGCGATGTGTGGCTGATGATAGGCTTCGCCTTCCTGTTCCGTCTCAGCATAGGCATGCTGGAAAAGATCGGCCCGTTCTTCATGGTCGATCCCGTGGCGCAAGGCGGGCTGGGGCTGTCGAATGAAATGCTAGGCCTGATCTACGGCACCTACGGCCTGATCGCCGTGCTGGTGGGGTCGCTGCTGGGTGGCATGTTTGTCGCCAAGCGCGGTCTGAAATCCACCCTGTTCGTGCTGTGCTGCGCGGTCAACATCCCTAACGTCACCTTCCTGCTGATGAGCATCTGGCAGCCGGAGAATCTGGTCGTGATCTGTGCCGGTGTGGCGATCGAAAAATTCTTCTTCGGCTTCGGCTCGGTGGGCTTCATGATCTACCTGATGCAGCAACTGGCACCGGGCAAATACACCACCACCCACTACGCTTTCGGCACCGGCCTGATGGGCTTGTGCATGATGGTCACGGGCGTGGTCAGCGGCCATTTGCAGCAGGCGCTGGGCTATGTGCACTACTTCTGGCTGGTGATGGCCGCCACCATCCCGTCGTTCCTGATCACGTGGTACGCGCCGTTCCACCAGAAGAGCTAAATCTCTGCACGACCCACAAGGCAGCCGCAGGCTGCCTTTTTTTTGCGCGTCCCATGCAAGTGAAATTGTCCATCGAGAATTTAAAGGCACTCGCGCTGCTGAAGAATTGCGCCACTTGCCTGCGCGCTCAGGCTAGCGCAGTGTCCGGCGAGTCGTACCAGATGCCGTGCTTGTCTCCCAGCCACGTCAGGAAGCTGAACAGATAGGCATGGGCCAGCATGATGAGGCCGCCAACCAGCGCGGCCTGGTTCATCAGGCCAAGCAGGCAAAACAAAAACCCGCTGACGTGGGAAATGATAGTGATCCGGCGCGAGGTGGTACGTGCGATATGAATCTCGAGGAAGTTCAGGGAAAACATGCACTTGAGCCAAAGCGGCAGTTTTTTCCAATTTTCCGTATGCTTATCCATCACGAATTTCTCCTGTTCCAAGGTGGGGATATCAACTTCGAGCGCAGCAGCCAGACACTTCAACGACTCAACACTAGCCTTCTGTCCACTTTCTATCCGCTGGATAGTCCGTACGTTCAGGCCCGACATCTGGGCCAGCTGCTCCTGCGACAGGTGACGGCTAAGCCGTAATTGCTTGAGTATCATGCGTATGCTCCATTGCTCGAGAACCTAGAGTTTCGACGGAAATTCGTGCTGTCGGTGACGAAAACGACCCGACAGTGACACGACAGCATAGCAAATCATCATTTTTAGGGGCCTGCCCCCGCCATAAAAAAACCCCCGGCCTTTGCAGGACGGGGGTGTCGAGAGGGAGAAGTACTACGGTTAGAAAGTCTTGCCGACGTTGATGCCGAAAGTACGCGGCGGCAGGTATTGCGCTTGCCATGGGCCGTTGGCATTCATGGCGCTGGTCTTGATCTTGCCATCTTCCAGGTTACGGACATAGGCGTCGAAGTACCAGTCGGAATGAGCTTCATAGCGCAGACCCAGATCGGTGCGGGTGTACGATTTCTGCTTGTCCGGTTCACCCAGATTGAACACGCTCAGCCAGCTGGCGGTTTCGTAGTGGGCGCTGATACGCGGCGTCAGCGTGCCGTTGGCCAGTGCGATACGGTGCTGGTACATCACTTGCGCGGCAAACTTCGGCGAGTGCGGCATGGTGTTGCCCGTCACGTCGAGGCAGGTGCTGATACCGGCTACCGGGCAGGCTGGCAGCGCATAGTCGTTACTACCGCCGATCAGGTGCTTGAGGGTGGCGTTGGTGTAGGCAGCCGTCAGCTGAATACGGTCATCCGCAGTGATCTTGGCAGCGATTTCCGTTTCCAGACCCCAGACCTTGGCGCCTTCTGCATTGCTGGTGGCCAGACCGCGCGTACCATCGGGATTGGTCACCGGTGCGCTGAACTGGAAGCCTTTGAACTTCTCGTAGTAGGCCGAGTTGTTCATGCGTACCGCGCCGCCGAGGAAGGTGCTCTTCGAACCGATCTCGTAGTTGGTCAGGGTTTCGGAACCGTATGGTTTGCCGCCATCCTGCAAACCGCCCGACTTGTAGCCGGTCGAAACGCTGGCGTAAATCATATTGTTCTTGTCGATGTCGTAGCCCACGCGTACCAGACCGGTCAGCTTGTGGTCGTTGAAGGTGGCATCGTTATGCTGGTAGGTCGAGAAGCCCGAGCCGGGAGCCAGCGGATTCATCGACGGATTCACCGGTACTTGCGGTGCATTCGAATCGCTCCAGCCATTGTTGGTGCCGCCGATGTTTTTGCGCTCGTCCGAGGTGTAGCGCAGGCCGCCCGTTACGTGCAGCGCATCGCTGGCATTCCACGTGGCCTGACCGAACACGGCTTTGGAATCCACGGTTTCTTTCGGCTGGATGAAGGAACCCTGCCAGCCCACAGTGCCCTGCTCGGTACCGTTCATGATCGGAATGTCGAAGCGGATGCCGTTGTCTTCGTTCGCGTAGTACAGACCCAGCAGCCAGTCCACATCGCGCTTGCCGGTCGACTGGATTTCCAGTTCGTGGCTGTAGTTTTTGTACTTCGACCAGACCGTGTTATTGGCCTGGAAGTTGCCGCCCGTGGTGAAGCTGGTCGGCAGGTTGGCGCCGCCATCCTGATCGAAGGTGGACGAGCCGTTGAAGCGCGCGTAGCCGGCGATGTAGGCAAGGCTGATATCTTTATTGATGTTGTAGTCAACGCGGCTGCGTACCGAGTGCGAATCACGGTTGACGTTCGGTGCAGTATCGATCAGCGCGGACCAGAAGTCCTGACCGGCGCGCGGCGTCTGCATCAAATTCATGCTCGGCGTACCGCGATCCATATAGTGTTCGTAAGCGATGTTCCATTTCAGGTCGGACGATGGCTGCCACAGGAAGCTCAGACGGGCTGCGCTCTGATCCTGCGCGCTATATTTCTGGCCATTGCTGACGAACAGATTCGGGTTGATCGGCTGGAAGCCGATCGGGTTGCCCGGATGGGCTTTGTTCCATGCTGCGATCACAGGATCGGCTGCCGCATGCTGGGCCGCCAGCGAGACGTCCGGCGCACGCTGATAGTCGACATAGCCATTGTGCTGTTCGTGCACGACGGCCACGCGCATCGCCATGGTGTCGCTCAGCGGAATATTCACTGCACCACGTGCACCCAGACGGCCGTAGCTGCCATAGCCCGCTTCGAAATTACCGGCCTTGCTGCCGATTTCCGGCTTCACGGTCTGCATGTTGACCGCGCCGACGGTGGAGTTACGACCCCACAGCGTACCTTGCGGGCCGCGCAGCACTTCGATCGCTTCCAGATCGAACAGCAGCGCAGTAGCGCCTTCCGGACGTGGCGAGTACACGCCATCGACGAAGGTGGCCACTTCAGGATCGGCGTATTCGGTCTTGGCACTATCGTTACCGATACCGCGCAGCGTCATGGTGATCACACCGTGGTCGCCCTGACCGGTAGCAGCGAAGCCCGGCACCAGATTCACCACGTCCTGCAGAGTCTGCACGTGGTTGTCATCAAGGGCGGCGGCATTGATTGCGGTCACGGCAACCGGCGTTTTCTGCAGCGAGGTGGAACGCTTGGTAGCGGTTACATACACCTCGGTGATGGTGGTGCTGATTTTTTCAGCAGCGGCCGCTTCTTTGGCTGCCACTTCGGCGGCAGCATCGGTTGCAGCGTGGGCGGAGCCAGCCATCAGAGCGAGGATAGCCAGCTGGATCGGGGACGACAGGCGCTTCCCGGTGCGCGGTACGTGGACGTTCATAAGTCTCCTTAGTCGTAGCAAACGCTACGGGGGCGTCGCTACATTTATCGTATAAAGTACGATCTCATGTTGTATGAAAACGTTTTCAAACGTTGTGAAACCGTTTTCGTTCTTTGTGAAATCGTTTTCATGGTACATAATTCAAATCACGGATGTCAAACGAAAAATATTCGAAGCGTTGTTTCCGCAACATCGGCCAGCGCGCCGCTGCGGAACACAGCCTCACCTTGGAGACCACCAGCATGTCCATCAGCAGCCCTGCAGCCATGGCGCACAGCGCCACCCCGCGCCCTGTCCAACACGTAATGATTGTCGGCGGCGGCAGCGCCGGCTGGCTCACTGCCGCCTTTCTGGCCCGTACTCTGGGCACCGGTGCCGATGCACAGAGTGTGCGCATCACCGTGGTGGAATCGCCCGACATCGGCATCATCGGCGTGGGCGAAGGCAGCTTCCCTTCCATCCGCGGCACGCTGGCCGCGATCGGCATCGATGAAGCGCGCTTTGTGCGCGAATGCGATGCCACCTTCAAGCAGGGCATACGCTTCAACGACTGGGTGCGCGCACCGGGCAGCGCCGGTAACGACCACTACTTCCATCCGTTCAGCCTGCCCAGTCAGCGGCCCGGCGGACCGGAGCTACTGCCCTACTGGCTGCAAGGCATGGCGCCTGCAGGTAAAGGCTTTGCGGCCGCTGCCACGATGCAGAAGACTGTTGCCGATGCGTGCCACGCGCCCAAGCGCCCGACCGATGCCGACTTCATGGGGCCGCTCAATTACGCCTACCATTTCGATGCCGGCAAATTCGCTACGCTGCTGGCCACTCATGCGCGCACGCTGGGCGTGCAGCACATTGCGGCCACGGTAGAGCGGGTGGAACTGGGCGCCGATGGCGCCATCGCCGCCGTGCACACGGCGCAGGCTGGCCGCCTGATGGCCGATTTGTACGTCGATTGCACGGGCTTCCGCGCCAGCCTGATCGGCGCCGCCATGGGTACGGAGTTCCACAGCCTGAGCGACACCCTGTTTGTCGACCGCGCGCTGGCCATGCAGGTGCCTTACGCACAGGCCGACGCGCCCATCCCGTCCTACACCATCTCCAGCGCACACGCCGCAGGATGGACCTGGGATATCGGCCTGCAGCAGCGGCGCGGTATAGGCTATGTGTATTCGAGCCGGCACATGGATGCGGCGCGTGCCGAGCAGGTGCTGCGCGATTACATCGGCCCCGCCGCCAACGGGCTGGAACCGCGCCAGCTCACGCTCAATCTGGGCTACCGCAAGCAGCACTGGGTGCACAACTGCGTGGCCATCGGTCTGTCCGGCGGCTTCATCGAACCGCTGGAAGCTTCCGGCATCGGCCTGATCGAAACCGCCGCCTATCTGCTCGGCTATCTGTTCCCCCATGACGGCGAACTGGCAGCGCCAGCGCGGCTCTACAACGAGATGATGACGGCGCGCTACGAGCGCATCGCCGATTTCGTCAAGCTGCACTACTGCCTGAGCCAGCGCCAGGACAGCCAGTTCTGGATCGATAACACTGATCCGGCCAGCATCCGCCCGGCACTACGCGACAAGCTGGCCATGTGGCGCACGCGCGCACCGCACCGGCTGGACTTCGTGGTGGATTACGAGATGTACCCACCCTCTAGCTGGCAGTACGTGCTCTACGGGATGGAGTATCCGACCGCGCTATACGCCAATGCACGCACGCTCGGCCGCGCCGACGAAGCACGCGAAGAATTCCGCATGATCGAACAGGTCGCACAAAGGGCGCTGGCCGATCTGCCCACGCATCGCGCGCTGATCGAACACATGCTACGAAAAAAATAAGGGAGGTAAAACAGGAAGGTTGTGGAGCGGGTGAAGGGAATCGAACCCTCGTATGAAGCTTGGGAAGCTGCCGTTCTACCATTGAACTACACCCGCGTAGCCGTTATTTTACGCGGGTTCTGGCGCTGCTGACAACCTTGCCTGTCACAGCGCCCCCCCGTGCTGCCGGAATATCAGTCGAAGAAGGCTTCGACTTCCTTGCGCCGCCCCAGCATGAAGGCATCGGCCACGTGCCGCAGCGGTGCCAGATCAACCTCGCTACGGCCGGCTTTCACCAGCTCGGCAAAGCGCTGGTACAGCGACGGATATTCGGCTTCCTTGGGCAGCGCCTGCTCGGCGCCGTTCAGCCACAGACGTGCACCGCCATCGCTGAGACGGACTTCGCCAGCGCTGGTCTGTACCACGATATCCCAGCTTTGCTTGCCGGTCTGGCGCCAGTCGAACTGGGCGTGCACAGGCATGCCGCCCGCGCTCTGGAAATGCAGATCGGCGGCGATCGGCGCATCGCGGTTGGCTGGGAATTCCAGCGTGGCGCGGTTGAGGAAGATCCCGGCCGGCAGGATCTCGGTAACGATAGACAGCGCATTGATGCCCGGATCGAACACACCCAGCCCGCCTGCCTGCCAGATCCATTCCTGATTCGGATGCCACTGGCGCACGTCTTCCTTCCAGATCACTTCCATCGCCGTGGGCGCGTGGGCCGCGAGGTAAGCCTTGGCTGGCTGCACAGCCGGCGCAAAGCGCGAATGCCAGCTAGTGAACAGCGTCACACCCTTGGCGGCAGCCAGCGCTTCCAGATCAGCCACTTCGGACAGCGTAGCGCCGGGCGGCTTTTCCAGAAACACGTGCTTGCCTGCCGTCAGCGCCACTTGTGCAGCCTGATAGCGGTACTGCGGTGGCATGCACAGCGATACGGCTTCGATTTCCGGTACGGCCGCCAGCATGGCCTCGATCGACGAGAAGCCGGGCAAGCCTGCCACCGTATTGTGACGGCTGGCCGATGCCACCAGCTGGTAGTCGGGATTTGCCGCAATCGCCGGCAGGTGCTGGTCGTGGACGATCTTGCCGACGCCTACGATGGCGAGTCTTATTGCTGACATCTTAAGTCTTTCGTTAAAGAGGTAATTGTGCGCCACCATGCTACGACGAACCCGCCCCCTAGCACCAATCACTTTTAATGCGCGATACATACCGAAATCGGATATCGGCGCGTGCGGCGTGGCTAACCGCAACGGTTTTAGCGGCATTCCCGCCACAGCGTGCCCAAGCTGATGCAGAATGATACGGCCTGTTAAAAATCTGCGAGGAAGCCTATGAAATCCCTGATAGCCCTGAGCGTGGCACTGGCCTGTGCGGCCCCGCTGGCACACGCGCAAAGCGAAGCCGCCGATCCCGTCAGCACGCTGGTCGGCCAGCTGAAGCTGGAACAATATAAAGCCACCATCAAAAGCCTGACCCGTTTCGGCGACCGCCGGCAGGGCACCCAGCGCAACCGCGATGCGCTGGACTGGATCGAAGCCCAGCTCAAAGCCTATGGCTGCAGCAACGTGGAGCGCCTGCAGTACATGTACACCCAGCCCGCACCCGATGCGCCGCCGGCCAAACGCGCAGCCGGCCTGCCTAGCGGCGGCGCTGGCGGTCCGCCGGGGCAAGGCGGCAGCACCCTGTTCGGCAACCGTGCACCAATCGGCGTGAACACCGATCCGCTGCGCCAGCCCGATGAAAAGCTGCGCGCCCTGAACGCGGAGCCGACACCGGTGGGCACGTCGCAGCGCGAGAACGTCTACTGCACCAAGATCGGCACGACCCATCCCGAAGAAATGTACATCGTCAGCGCCCACATGGACGGCATCGGTTTTGGCGAAGCGGCCAACGATGACGGCTCCGGTACGGCACTGGTGATGGAACTGGCGCGCATCTTCAGCGCGCCGGAAGTGCAGACCGAACGCTCGATCCGCTTCGCGCTGTGGAACAACGAGGAGACGGGGCTGAATGGTGCCACTGCCTACGCCATGCAGCGTAAGGATCTGCAGGGCATCGAATCGCCCGCCGGTTCGGGGCGCTATCCGGAGCCGCGCTGGCTGGGCATGATCCAGCACGACATGATGCTGTGGGATCACGGCATGCCGATCCCGCTACGCGACGCACAGGGCAAGCTGGTGCTCGATGCCAAAGGCCAGACCCAGTATGTCTCGCCGCCCGAACAGCGGCTGGAAGCGGACGTGAATATCGAATACCAGAGCGTATCGAAATTTGCCGACGCCTCGGCCAAGCTGGCATGGGCGCTGCGTGCCGCCAACGATAAATACGCCACCCATTATCCAGCCACCGTGGGCTTCCACATGACCAATACGGATTCCATGCCCTTCATGGATCTGGTACCGGCTGTGTCGCTGCGCGAAAACGAACGGGGCCAGCAGATCGGTGCCGGCTGGGACCCTAACTGGCATCAGCCTTCCGATGTCTACGCCACCTATTCGGATAAAGACTTTCTGCTCGGGCTGAATGCCGCGCAGACCACGCTGGCCGGGGTGGCACGCCTGACTGGCGCCACGCTGAAAGCCCAGCCTAAGGCTGCGCCGAAATAGTGGAAACCGGGTGGCCGCAACGCGCGGCCACTAGCGCAGCAGTTGCAGCGCGCGGCGCGGCTGGGTGTTGGCCTGTGCCAGCATGGAGGTGCTGGCAGCACGCAGGATGCGCGAACGGGTCAGCTGGGCCGTTTCGCTGGCATAGTCGGTATCGACGATACGCGAGCGTGCTGCCGCCAGGTTGGTGGCGCCATTGTCGGCATTGGCGGCGGCCTGACTCAAGCGGTTGCTGAGCGCGCCGATCTCGGAACGGATGGTAGTAATCTGGTCGATCTTGCCATCGAAATAGTCCATCGCATCGCTGGCACCGCTGAAGGTCAGCATATCCTGCAGCGGCTCGCCGCCGATATAACTGTCTTTGGGCTGCAGGTCGACTGGTCCCACCCGTACCGAAGCCTGTACGCCGGCACTCAGGCCCGCCACGGACGGATTGGTGCCGCCTATGCGCATTGAATGCAGGCCTGCGCGCGGCGCCTCCGTCACGGTCACGCTGCCGCGCTGCTGGCCCAGCGTCAGGCCCAGCGAAGCAGCAGCACCGGCATTGGCTTCGCTGATGATTATGTTGCGACCATCGGCGGCCGTCAGCGTTAGCGTGCCACCATCTGAACTGGCCGTCACGCCGCTGCTACCTGCTGCTGCGCTAATCGCACCCGCAGCGCTGGCGGCACGGGCGGCAGCCGAATTGCCACTGATGGCACCGACATTGACGCCATTGATAATCAGATCACCATCGGCCAGTGCGCCGCTATTGCCGACCGCACCACTGAGCGTGGTGCTCGCTGTAGCGCTGACATTGGCGACATTAGAGTTGTTGATGGCGGTGGCAATGGCATAAGCACTATCGGCGCTCTGTCCTACCTTCACATCATCCACCGAAGCCTGTACCACCGAGTTATTAATCACCAGATCGCCGTAGCGCATGGCGCCCAGCACCGTGCTGCCGGCAGCGCTTGCCTGCTGCTGCGCCATATCCACCAGACCGCGGTTATAGCCATCTTTGACCAGCGCGGCACTGATCGCCACCAGCAAGGTCTGATCAGCTTCCGAGCCGATCTGCAACTGGGTAGAAAAGCTACCGTCCAGCAGTGCTGCATTGTTGTAGCGCGCAGCGGCCACAATGTCGCGATTGGACACGGCCAGCGCATTCACTTCGGTCTGGATGGCCTGACGGTCAACGGTGGAATTGATGTCATTGGCAGCCTGCACGGCCAGCTCGCGCATGCGCTGGAAGTTATTCAGTAGCTGGCCCGCTGCACCATCGGCCACCTGCAGCAGCGAGATGCCATCATTGATGTTCTGCCGCGCACGGCGCAAGCCGTTCACGCTGGAGGTCATACGTTCGCCGATGGCCTGTCCGGCTGCATCGTCGCGCGCCGAGTTGATGCGCTGGCCGCTAGCCAGCTTCTGATAGCGCACGAGCATATCCTCGCCCGCAGCATTCAGCTTGCGTTGTGCATTCAGTGCGGAGAGGTTGGTGTTGAGCTGCATGCCGGTTCAAAGTCGCGCCACCACGGATTGGCGGCAGTCGCTAACTATAACGGCAAAATCCGGCGCGACTTGAGCGCGCCGGCAGCAACAGTGCAAGGCAACTGCTGGAAGAAGGGTGAAAAGCCTAGTTGGTGCCAGTACTGCTGCTACGGCGGGTAGGCAGACGGCTGCCGGTGGTAGGTTCGTCGTATTGCGGTTTTTCGCGCACGCTGGCGGTGCTGTCGGAACCTTCCATGGAGGCGCAGCCGGTCAGAGACAGAACAGCCAGTGCCAGTGCGGTGCCCAGTAACGATTTCATAGAAACTCCTCAGGATATTAAGTGCCAAATAATATCAAGAAGTAAATGTTAATATCTATGAATGTTACAAATTAATTGGGCAGTAACTCCAGCCGTTCGCGCGCCTGCGCCAGCTGGCTGCTATCGAGCGAGGCCGCGACATTTTTCAGATAACGGCTGGCCGAGCTGAAGCCATTGCGTTCGGCCAGCGCCAGCCATAGCCACGCCTGTGCACTATCGGCCTGCACGCCCTGCCCGCACATGAACATCAGCCCCAGATTGAACTGCGCACGGGTATGGCCCTGCGCCGCCGCTTTCAGATACCAGTGGTACGCCAGCGCATAATCCTGCGCCGTGCCCAGCCCGTTATCGAAGCGCAGCCCCAGCGTGAACTGGGCCTGCACGTGGCCCTGCTCGGCCGCCTTGGCATACCACAGGTTGGCCTGCACGCAGTCGGGCTGCGGACCGTCGTCCTTATCGTACAGCAGCGCCAGCGCATACTGGGCCGCCATATAATCCTGTTCGGCCGCACGGCGGTACCAGTGCAGCGCCTTCTTCTCGTCGCGCGGCACACCGCCGCCTGTTTCGTAGCGCAGACCCAGATCGAACTGGGCGCGCAGATGGCCCTGATCGGCCGCCTTGCGGTACCAGAACACCGCTTCCTGCTGATCCTGCGGCACGCCATGGCCCGCGTCGTACAGATTACCCAGCTGGTACTGGGCACCGGGGAAGCCCTGTTCGGCCGCTTTCAGATACCACTGCTGCGCCTGCGCATAATCCTGCGCCACGCCCTGTCCGTGCTCGTAGCGCAGCCCCAGATTATTCTGCGCCCCGGCATGCCCCAGACCGGCCGCCTTGCGGTACCAGTCCAGCGCTTTCTGCTCGTCGCGCGGCACGCCCTGTCCGTTATCGTAGATCAGGCCCAGATTGAATTGCGAACTGGCGTGATCCTGTTCAGCTGCGCGGCGATACCACAGAATGGCTTTCTGGCTATCCTGCGCCACGCCGTCGCCCTTGTCGAAGCGCAGCGCCAGATTGAACTGCGCCGGCGCATAACCCTGATCGGCGGCCTTGCGGTACCACGACATGGCCTGTCCCACATCCTGCGGCACGCCCTGTCCGTGGTCGTAGCGCAGACCCAGATTGAACTGGGCCCGTGCATAGCCCTGCTCGGCCGCCTTGCGGTACCACGCGATGGCCTGACGGAAGTCCTGCGGCACACCTTTACCGGTGTCGTACATCATGCCCAGATTGTTCTGCGCACCAGCGTCGCCCTGCTCGGCCGCCTTGCTGAACCAGTACATGGCCTGCTGGGTATCGGCCTGCACGCCCTGTCCTTTGGCATACAGCCAGCCCAGGTTGTACTGGGCTGCCGCATAGCCTTGCTCGGCCGCCTTGCGATACCATGCCGCCGCTTCCTCGAAGCTCTGCTGCACGCCCTGCCCCTTCTGGTACATCACGCCGAGGTTGTACTGCGCGTGCTCCAGTCCCGCCTGCGCGGCCTGACGGTACCACACCACGGCCAGTTCGTAGCTCTGCACCACGCCCTGCCCGTTAAAATACATAAAGCCCAGACTATGCTGGGCATTGGCGACGCCGCGTTCGGCCAGTCCTTTGACGCGCAGGAATTCGGCGGTGTAGGTACTGCCGTTTTTCGCGTCGGCTTCGTTGGGACTATATTTCGTCATGTGATCATACGGCTCAGGCTTGAATCGCAATCATCGGCGCCGTGGCGGGAACCGCATGCAGCATGCGCGCAGCGGCCGGCGCACTGGCGCGGTTCTGCTCATTGAGCACATCGATAAAGGTGGCCAGCGCCAGCGGGCGATGGTACAGATAACCCTGCATGGTGCTGCAGCCATTGGCCTGCAGGTAGCGCGCCTGCACTTCCGTTTCGACCCCTTCCGCCACCAGATGCAGCCCCAGTCCGCGCGCGATCGAGATAATCGCCAGAATCACCGGATAGTGGCCATTCTCGTCGTGGATCTCCTTGACGAAGGACTGGTCGATCTTGATGGTGTGAATCGGGAAGCGGTGCAGATACGACAGCGAAGAATAGCCGGTGCCGAAATCGTCGATCGCCACGGACACGCCCAGCTGACACAGTTTGTTCAGCTGTTCGATGGCGTACTGCGGATTGCGGATACAGATGTTCTCGGTGATCTCGACTTCGATCTGGGCTGGCGAGATGCCGTAGCGGGTCAGCGCGCCGCGCATTTTCTCGAAGAAGTCGCCGCGGTCCAGATACTGCGGCGACAGGTTGAGCGAGAGGCGGATATTGTCGCCGCCCGCCGCATTCCACAGCAGCATATCGCGGCACAGCGCGCCCAGCATCCAGTCCGAGATCGGCAGCATCAGGCCATTCTCTTCTGCGAACGGCAGGAATTCGCCGGCCGACAGCAGGCCGCGCTGCGGATGGTTCCAGCGCATCAGCCCTTCCGCGCCGATGATGCGGCCGGTGGCCATATCGATCTGCGGCTGGTAATACATTTCCAGTTCGTTCAGCTCCAGCGCCTTGCGCAGGCTCTGCTCCAGCGCGATCTTCTGGTGCGACACATCGAGCATGGAGTTGTGATAGAAGCTGTGGCCGTTCTTGCCCAGCGCTTTCACCTGATACATGGCGATGTCGGCATGGCGCAGCAGTTCGTCGATGGTCTCGCCATCGCCCGGATAGATGGCGATGCCGATCGAGGCCGAGATATGTACTTCATGGCCATCCAGATCGAACGGACGGTGCAGACTTTCGAGGAATTTATCGGCAATCGCCTTGGCATCCTGACGGTCGCGCAGCTCCGGCAGCACGATGGTAAATTCGTCGCCGCCCTGCCGCGCCAGCGTATCGCCACGACGCAGACAGTCTTTCAGGCGCTGGGCTACCTGCTGCAGCAGTTCGTCGCCCTTGACGTGACCCAGCGTATCGTTGACCAGCTTGAAGCGGTCGAGATCGACAAACATCACGGCCAGTTCCGTCAGCTTGCGCTTGGCCTGTATCACGGCCAGACCCAGCCTGTCCTTGAACAGCATGCGGTTCGGCAGATCGGTCAGAATGTCGTGATAGGCCTGATACGAAATCACTTCCTCGGCACGTTTGCGGTCGGTGATATCACGCGCCACGCCGTAGGTGCCGAATACTTCCTGCTTCACTTCCTGCTCCGGCACGTGCATGCCGATGGCATTCAGCGAAATCGTCATCAGCGTATTGCTGAAGGTACGTTCGATACCGCTACCAAGGTTGGACTTCAGGCGCAGTTCTACATTACGCGAGGCGCGCTCCTCGCCACGGCGGTCGTTGAACGCGTAGCGCGCCCGTTCCAGATCTTCCTCGTGCACCAGCACCGAGTAGTGCTTGCCGATCAGCTCTTCGCGGCTGAAGCCCAGCAGCTGCTGCACACGGTCGTTGACAAAGGTGATCTTGCCTTCGTGGTTGAGGGTGTAAATGATATCGGGCGAACTATCTACCAGCGAGCGATACATACGCTCCGAGTTTTCCAGCTGCGAAGCGATGCGCTGGTTGTCGTTGGCCAGCCGGCGCTTCTGCAGTGCGTTCTCCACCGTCTTCAGCAGCTCCTCGCGGCTGTACGGTTTGCGCAGATAATCGTAGGCGCCGCGTTTCAGCGCACCAATGGCCGCCTCGATACCCACATCGCCACTCATGACGATGATGTCACCCTCGATGCCGCGGGTATTGATGAAGTCCATGATCTCGTGCCCGCTCATATCGGGCAGACGCAGATCGAGCAGGATCAGATCGAATTTCACCCGCGTCAGCTGGGCCAGTGCTTCCGCGCCATTGGTGGCGGTAATCAGCTCGTAGTCGCGATCACGCAGCAACTCGTACAAAGAGGACAGCAGGCGCGGCTCGTCATCGACCAGCAACAGGCGCGGGCAATAATCTTTAGCGACGGTGACATTGGTCGGAGTCACCGCATTCAGGCTGGCGGGGCTGATGTTCATCATGACCTTACACGGAATCCATCGCACGGGTATTCACGCCGGCGACTTGGCTGGTACTGCCACGGGCGGGCAGCAGAATTTCAAAAGTAGTACCGGACTTGCCGGAGCGGCAGGTAATCATGCCCTGCATCTTCTTCACCAGACTATGCACTATCGACAGGCCCAGACCATGGTGGGCACCATCTTTGCCGCTACGGACCGGCGAGAACAGATTGGCCAGCACGTCGGTCGACAGACCGGGGCCGGTATCGCTCACCACCAGTTCCAGATACAGCTTGCGCTCGCGGTTCACATGACCGCGGTTGGATATCTCGATTTTCCCGCCCCCTGCCAGCGCCTCGATGGCGTTCTTGATCAGGTTGACGAGGATCTGTTTCAGCATGTCCGCATCGCCGTCGATTTCGGCCGGCTCTTCCTGCATGCGCACCACGATCTGCACGGACGCGGGCACAAAGTCGGTGGCGCGGAACAGGCGCAGCACGTCTTCCACCACGCGCCCCACATCGGTCACACGGGCCGCTTCGGTCGGCTGCAGATCGGCCAGACCATTAATCAGCTGGCCAACGCGGTCGATCTCTTCGTTCAGGATGGACATCTCGCCCACCACCGGCTCGCGCTTGGCCAGCTTACCGTCCAGCACCGACAGATAGTTCTTGATGATGGACAGCGGGTTATTCACTTCATGCACCACGCGGCGCGACGCTTCGCGGTATTCTTCGGCCACATGGGCAATCTGGCGTTTGGTGTAACCCCGCTCGCTGATGGCAGTTTCCAGCGCCACGGCAGCCTGCGTACCGAACGACTGCAGGAAGCGTTCGCGCTTGCTGTAGCCGGCCATCTGCCAGTTCGGGGCGCCGCCGATCAGCAACGCCAGACAGTTATGGTTGGTCACCAGCGGCAGGCACACCATGCCTTCGCTACCGAGCATACGGAACAACTGTTCTTCCGCCACGTTCAATTCAGGCGACTGCCGGCTCACATAGGTCAGCTTGGCGTTCAGCGCCGCTGCCGCCACCACCCCGCCCTTATTCAGCGGGATGCTGAATTCGGCCAGCCGCTGCTGCTGTTCGCCCGTCGCCACGCCATGCAGTGCATGGCCGGTAGGATCGGCCAGCAGCACTACCGCATTTTCGAAATCGAACAGAATGCGCGCCGAGCGGGCGATGGATTCCAGCAGCCCAGCTTCGCCCTGTTGACGGGCAAAGGTCTGGCCCATTTCCGACACCAGCACCATATTGCGCACTTCTTCGGACAGGCGCTGCTGCACGGGATCGACCACCGGCGGCGCATACGCAGCCGGGGTAGGAATATCGTCGGCACCGGCCAGATCGATGCCCAGATAGGCGGCCGCCTTCTCTACCTGACGGGCAGCACTAAGGCTGATCTGCTCGAGCACTTCGCCATCGAGGCCGCACAACTGGGCGGCATCGTCGATAGCCGGATCTTCATCACGGTGGAAGCACAGCAGGTGCGCGAGGCGCACGGCGCGGATCAGCGGGTGGGCCGATTCCAAGCGCGCCAGCGGCTCGTGGTGATACAGCACGCTATCGGCCAGGAAGGAATCCAGATGCCAGCGTTCGATCAGCCATGCACCCGCTTCCGAGTGGGTAATCTGCAGCGTGCGCTGTTCGACGGCGCACAGCGCTTCATCGTCGCGCGCCATGAAGTTGTAGGCGTATTCTTTCGGCGCCGTGGCCAGCAGTGCAAGCCGGCCGACGTTGTGCAGCAGACCGGCCAGATAGGCTTCCTCCACATGGGGGTATTCCATCTGCTTGGCGATCTCGCGCGCGATCACAGCGGTGCTAAGGGAACCTTTCCAGAAGCCGCGTAAATCAGTGCTGCCCGAATGGGGGAAACTGTTAAAGGTCTGGAATACGGACTCGCTGATGACCAGCGTCTTGATCATGTCCGTGCCCAGCGCCACCAGCGACTGCTCCAGTCCCACGGCACGGTTGCCGCGGTGGTAGGCCGAGCTATTGGCCACGGTGAGAATCTTGCTGGTCATCGCCGCGTCTTTGGCGATTAAGGCAGCTAACTCCGGCATACCCGCATCATCTGCCTGCAAGTGCTCGATCAGCTTGATCAGTATCTGCGGCATCGCCGGCAGACGCGCGATCAGCAGTCGATTGCGTATATCTTGGTCAGGTTGATGCATCGTATCGGGCGGTTGTTTGGGCCGAAGAAATATTATCTAAAAAAATTATACTAACATAAAGCTATGGTAAAAATTTACCATCGGTAAGATTTCTGGTTCAACTATTTGAATTTCCTGCCGATAACCATTAATGCCATTGTTGGCGTAGTAGCATGCTCCGGTAATTGTGTGCCGTCAACCACAAAACGAGAGCACACATACTAAATGCTGTCTGTCCTGCGGCTAGCCAGAATACCGACTGTGATAAGACGGGTGCGACCACGCCCGCCACAATCGCGCCCAGTAAAGTAGTGGCAAAAGATTGACAGGATGCCACCGTCCCACGGATATGCGGGAACAGATCCAGTGCCAGCAAGGTGGCCGCCGGCGCCACCACCGACATGCCGAAGGTGTAGAAGAACAGCGGCAGCACCGACCATGGCAGCGCGGGCAGACACCAGTAGTGATAAACCAGATTAACAAGTGTGGACGAAATCATCACACTGAAGCCCAGCGCGATCTGTCGCGAAAAAGCCATACGTCCGGCGATGCGGTTGGCCGTCAGCGCGCCACAGAAAATCCCGCTCACGGCAGGAATGAAGAGCCAGCCAAATTGATGTGGTCCCAGCCCCAGATGACGGGGCAGGAACAAGGGCGCCGACGAGATATACACGAACAGGCCGGCAAAGTTCAGCGCCACGATGCCGGACTTCAGATGGAATAATGGCGAGCGCAGTATCTCGCTGTAATTGCGCAGCAGCTGACGCGGGTGGAAGGGCTGACGCTGCTCCGGTGCCAGCGTTTCCGGCAGGCGCAGATAGCAGTACAGCCACAGCGCCAGACTGTAGACCAGCAGACCGATGAAGATGGCGCGCCAGCCAAACTGCGTCACCACCAGCCCGCCCAGCACGGGTGCAATGGCCGGTGCAATGGAAAAGATCATGGTGACCATGGACAGCAGCCGCGCTGCGGCAGCGTCGCTATGCAGGTCACGGATAATCGCACGCCCCACCACCACACCGGCGCCGGACGATACGCCCTGCACAATGCGCCAGAACCACAGTGCATGCACGCTCTGCGCCATGGCACAACCGGCCGTGCCGACAGCAAACGCCAGCAGCGATAGCAGGATCACACGGCGCCGGCCGAATGCATCGGACAGCGCGCCGTGCCACAGCACCATGCAGGCAAACGAGAACAGATACAGCGCCAGACTTTGCTGCACTTCGATTTCGCTCGCTTGCAGGCTAGTCTGTATTGCGGGGAAGGCTGGCAGATAGGCGTCGATAGAAAAGGGCCCCAGCATCGACAGGGCAGCCAGCAAGGCTGCCAGCGCCGTAGCGCCGGGGATGGCGCGCGCAGGCGCGGGCAGCTTGAACGACATGGGTGTGCTTTACTCCGCTTTCGGCTTGGCCGCTTCACGGCGATTGAAACCGGCCACCATATCGAAGCGGAACAAACGGCATTCCAGCGCACCATTGAAGAATGGCGTCTTGCGCGATTCTTTCAGGCGCAGCATTTTCGGCAGACCCAGATCGGCCGTGAACAGGAATACCGTCCAGCCGGTGAAGCGCTGCTTGAGCGTCGAGCTGAACGCCGAGTAGAAGCTGGTGGCCAGTTCGTCTTCAGGCAGGGTGCTATCGCCGCGCACGCCGATACGCTCGCCGTATGGCGGGTTGGTCAGCAGGATGCCCGGCTGCTCGGTCGGCGCTTTGACTTCCTGCGCTTCGATCTGCTTGAGCGGTACGTCGAACAGAATGCCGGCGCTGCGCAGATTGTGACGCGTCATGGCCACCATATCGCCCGAAATATCGGAACCGAAAATGGTCGGCTCGCTCGGCAGCGGATTCGGTTTGATGGCGGCCTTCATGGCCTGCCACGGGGCTGGATCAAAATCGTTGAAAGCCTCAAACGCAAAGCGGCGGCGCGCGCCCGGTGGCACACCCTGCACCATCTGGGCCGCTTCGCACAGAATCGTGCCGGAACCGCACATAGGGTCGAACAGCGGCATGCCCGGCTTCCAGCCCGACACGCGCAGCAGACCGGCAGCCAGATTTTCGCGCAGCGGTGCATCACCCGTTTCGGTACGCCAGCCGCGCTTGAACAGCGCTTCGCCCGAGGTATCCAGATAGATGATGAACTGGGTCTTGTCGAGGAAGCCGACAATGCGCATATCCGGCTCGCGGGTGTCCACCGACGGACGCTTGTTGAACTGGTCGCGGAAGCGGTCGCAGATCGCATCCTTGATTTTCAGCGTGGTGAATTCCAGACTTTTGAGTGGCGACTTCACGGCCGTCACGTCGACACGGATGGTGTGGTCGTAGGTGAACCAGTCTTCCCACGGCTGGGCCAGCACCAGATCGTAGATATCGTTTTCGTTCTGGTAGCCGCTCACGCCCATGCGCATCAGCACGCGCGACGCAATGCGCGAATGCAGGTTGATGCGGTAGGAGTCCAGCAGGTCGCCCGAGCAGTGCACGCCGCCCGGAACTTGGTTGTGCACTTTCATCGTGCGGCTTTGCTGGGCGATTTCGCCCAGTTCTTCAGCGAGTGCTGCTTCCATGCCGCGTGGGCATGGGCAAAAATAGGATGCCATAGGTGTACCTTTTGTCCGTTGAAAAAAACTGCGCCGTCCCAGCCGGCGCTATGCTGTCTTACCTTGCCGTTCTCACTCAGAACGGCTTGAGCACTACCAGCAGCACGATGGCCAGCATCATGAATACAGGCAGTTCGTTAAACACGCGGAACCACTTGTGGCTGCGCTGGTTGGTGCCGTTCTCGAACTTGCGCAACAGCGGGCCACAAGCGTGGTGGTAGCCGACCAGCAGCGCCACGAAGAACAGCTTGGCGTGCAGCCAGTGCGGCATCTGCCAGCCGTACTGCATATAGATCAGAATCGCGCCCGCCGTCACGGCAAACACGGCGATCCACATCGAGAAGCGATACAGCTTGCGCGCCATGGTCAGCAGGCGCTGGGTCGCCACATCGTTGGTTTCCATCGCCAGATTGACGAAGATACGGGGCAGATAGAACACCCCTGCCATCCACGAGATCACGAAGAATATGTGCAGCGCCTTAAACCAGAGCATAAGCGTTTCCTAGTTACGTACTTCACCGTGGCCGAACACCACGTATTTCAGCGAAGTCAGTCCTTCCAGTCCGACCGGGCCGCGTGCATGCAGCTTGTCGTTGGAGATCCCGATTTCCGCCCCCAGACCATATTCGAAACCATCGGCAAAGCGGGTCGAAGCATTCACCATCACGGACGAGGAATCGACTTCGCGCAGGAAGCGCATGGCGTCGCTGTAATTCTCCGTAATGATGGCTTCCGTGTGCTTGGACGAATACTGATTGATGTGCTCCATCGCCTCGTCGATATCGCCGACGATCTTCACCGACAGAATAGCGGCCAGATATTCGGTCGCCCAGTCTTCTTCCGTCGCCGCTACCAGATGCGGGTAATTAGCCGCCTGCAGGATGGCCAGCGCTTCCGCATCGGCGCGCAGTTCCACCTGCTTGGTGGCATACAGTTGCGCCAGTTGCGGCAGCACGGTCGCCGCAACGGCGCGGTGCACCAGCAGAGTTTCCATGGTGTTGCAGGTGCCGTAGCGGTGGCACTTGGCGTTGAAACCTATCTTCAGCGCTTTCTCGATATCGGCCTGCGCGTCGATATACACGTGGCAGATGCCGTCCAGATGCTTAATCATCGGCACGGTCGCTTCCGCCATCAGGCGCGCGATCAGGCTCTTGCCGCCGCGTGGCACGATCACGTCCACATACTGCGGCATGGTGATCAGCGCGCCCACAGCCGCGCGGTCGGTGGTATCGACCACCTGCACGCCATCGGCTGGCAGGCCGGCGCCCTGCAGGCCTTCCTTGACCAGCTTGGCCAGCGCGCGGTTGCAATGGATCGCTTCCGAACCGCCGCGCAGAATGGTGGCATTGCCGCTCTTGATGCACAGACCGGCCGCATCCACCGTCACGTTCGGACGCGACTCGTAAATGATGCCGATCACGCCCAGCGGTACGCGCATCTGGCCTACCTGTATGCCGCTAGGGCGGAACTTCATGCCCGAAATTTCACCGATAGGGTCAGGCAGCGCGACGATCTGGCGCAGCCCTTCCACCATGGTGGCAATCGCCTTGTCCGACAAAGCCAGCCGGTCCAGCATGGCCGGTGCCAGCCCGTTGGCGGCAGCGGCGTCCATATCCATCTGGTTGGCAGCGCGCAGTTGTGCTGCATCGCGCTCGATCGCGTCGGCAATCAGCGTCAGAGCGTGATTGCGGGTGGCGCTATCGGCGCGGGCCATGGCGCGCGATGCGGCGCGCGCCTGCTGGCCCAGTTGTTCCATGTAGTGCTTGATATCCATCGTGATTGCTTTCGCTGTGCTAACCGCGCGCGACGTTTAATGCCAGCTGCAGCATCGCATCCCACGCGTCGCCGGCATGCGCTTTGGCGCGCAAGCCTTTGATCATCTTGTCTACCTGCGCTGCGTCCTGCATTGCCGCTTCCAGCGTAGCGAGCGAAATGCGGCGCAATGCCGGCTCCATCATGCGTTCCTTCGGCCCCCAGATGCGGTACTCCTTGAGCAGCGCACCCAGTGGCCGCCCCTGCGCCATGCCCGCCTTGAGCTTGAGCAGCGTGCGGATTTCTTCCGACACCGCCCACAGCACCAGCGGCAATGCTTCGCCTTCACCCTGCAAGCCTTCCAGCATGCGCACCAGCCGCGCCGGATCACCGGCCAGCATCGCTTCACTGAGTTTGAACACGTCGTAACGCGCCACGTTCAGCACAGCATCGTGCACTTGTTCGTAGGTCAGCTTACCCGGCTCGTGCAGCAGGGCCAGTTTCTGAATTTCCTGATGGGCCGCCAACAGATTGCCTTCCACGCGATCGGCGATGAAATCTATGCTCTGCCGGTCAGCGCTCTGCCCTTGTGCGGCAAGGCGCTGGCCTATCCAATTGGGTAATTGAGTCCGTTCTACCTGCGGGATGTCGATATACACGGCAGCCTGCTGCAGGCTGGCCACCCACGCCGCCTTCTGCGTCTGCCAGTCCAGCTTGGGCAGGGTAATCAGCGTCAGGTTATCGGGACTCAGGTCTTGCACATAACTTTGTAGTGCGGCGCCGCCATCCTTGCCCGGCTTGCCGGTGGGGATGCGCAGCTCGATCAGCTTCTTATCGCCGAACAGCGAGAGCGCCTGATTGGCCGCCAGCAGTTCGCCCCATTTGAAGCTGCGTTCTACCGTCAGCACGTCGCGCTCGGAATAGCCTTGCGCGCGCGCCGTGCGGCGGATCTTGCACGCCGCTTCCAGCGCCAGCAGATGCTCGTCGCTGGTAATCACATACAGTGGCGCCAGCGCCTTGCTTAAGTGGCCGTCCAGTGCCTCTAGCCGCAGTTGCATGGTGTGCCCTAGCGGCTGGCCGGCACGGAGATCTGTGGCGGCTTGATGGCAGCGATACGGCGCATCATCTGCTGCACCAGATCGGTCTGCATGTCCTTGTACAGCAGGGCTTCTTCCTGCTCTTTCGCCAGCAGCTGGGTTTCGTTGAAGTCGATCGGGCGGGTCAGCAGAATCTGCGTCGGCGCCAGCAACTCGTTACCCTGCCGGTCCAGTACCCGGAACACGATGTTGTACGACAGCAGATACTGTCGCACACGGCCATTGCTGTTCAGCGACAGAATGGTTTTGGTACGGGTCTTTTCCGGATTGGTCAGCACCTCGATCACGCCATCCGCGTCTTTGGCAGCGGCCACCACGGTGGTGCCGCCATTGGCGCGGATATTACGTTTGAGGTCGATCGCCAGTGGCGATGCATCCGGCAGTCCCACATACATAGTGGGGAAAGGCAGGGTGTAATGCCCGCCTTCGCCGCGCAGGTGGAAGCCGCAGGCCGATAGCGTCAGCAGCAGCGACAGGCCGATCAGACTCGCCAAACGGCGCCATGCCAGATTCATCGTCATAGTTATCCCAGCTTAGACTACGATGTTGACCAGTTTGCCCGGTACCACGATCACCTTCTTCGGTGTACCTTCGATGAACTTCTGCACCGCTTCGCTCGCCAGTGCAGCCGCTTCGATGGCCGCCTTGTCGGCGCCTTTCGGTACCACCACGCTGCCGCGCAGTTTGCCGTTCACCTGAATCATCATTTCGATTTCCGACTGTTCCAGCGCGGCCGGATCCACTTGCGGCCAAGGCGCGTTGAGCAGATCGCCGAACTTGCCGGCATAGCCCAGTTCCTGCCACAGCACATGGGTGATGTGCGGTGCAACTGGATTGAGCAGGCGCAGGAAGATCGAGAAGCCTTCGGCGATCAGTGCGTCCGATGCAGCGCTGTCATCGAGCTTGGCCGATTCCAGCGTGTTCAGCATCTTCATGCAGGCCGATACCACGGTGTTGTACTGAATGCGCTTCAGGTCATAGTCAGCCTGTTGCAGCAGCTTGTGTAGCTCGCGGCGCAGGGTTTTCTGCGCGTCGGTCGCCACTGGTGCGTCTGCGCCTTGCAGGGCTTTGCCGATGCGGCCAGATTGCGCGTAGCCATAGGCCCACACGCGTTTCAGGAAACGGTTAGCACCTTCCACACCGCTGCCCGACCATTCCAGCGTTTGCTCCGGTGGCGAAGCGAACATGGTGAACAGACGTGCCGTATCGGCGCCGTACTGCTCGATCTGTGCCGCAGGGTCGATACCGTTATTCTTCGACTTGGACATCTTCTCGGTGCCGCCGATCTGTACCGGCTGGCCGTCGGCTTTCGCCACGGCGCCTTGCGGACGGCCTTTGTCGTCCAGCGTCAGATCCACGTCGGCCGGATTGAACCAGACCTTCTTGCCCGCTGCGTCTTCACGGTAGTAGGTTTCGTTCAGCACCATACCCTGAGTCAGCAGGTTGACGAACGGTTCGTCGAACTTGACCAGACCCAGATCGCGCATGATCTTGGTCCAGAAACGTGCGTACAGCAGGTGCATCACGGCGTGTTCGATACCGCCGATGTACTGGTCCATCGGCATCCAGTAGTCATTGCGTGCATCCACCATGGCGTCGGTCGAGCCCGGCGAGGTATAGCGCATGTAGTACCACGACGAATCGACGAAGGTATCCATGGTGTCGGTTTCGCGACGGGCTGGCTTGCCGCATTTCGGGCAGTCGCATTTCAGGAAAGCTTCGTGCTTGTTCAGCGGGTTGCCCGTACCATCCGGTACGCAGTCTTCCGGCAGTACCACTGGCAGATCTTTTTCCGGTACCGGCACGGTGCCACAATCGGCGCAGTGAATCATCGGAATCGGCGTGCCCCAGTAACGCTGGCGCGATACGCCCCAGTCACGCAGACGGAAGGTGATTTTCTTCTCGCCCAGACCTTGGGCCACCATGTCGGCGGCCACGGCATCGACTGCGGCAGCGTAGTTCAGACCATCGTATTTGCCCGAGTTGGTGACGATCGAAACTTCTTTGTCGCCATACCATTCCTGCCATGCGTCGGTGGAGAATTCCTTGCCTTCGGCCTTGATCACTTGCTTGATCGGCAGATTGTATTTTTTGGCGAACGCGAAATCGCGCTCGTCGTGCGCCGGCACGCCCATCACGGCGCCGTCGCCGTAGGTGATCAGCACGTAGTTACCAACCCAGACCTCTACCTGTTCGCCCGTCAGCGGATGGGTCACGAACAGGCCGGTCGGCATACCTTTCTTTTCCATGGTGGCCATGTCGGCCTCGATCACGGAACCCAGTTTGCACTCGGCGTTAAAAGCAGCCAGCGCAGGGTTGGTCTTGGCAGCGTGGATCGCCAGCGGGTGCTCGGCTGCTACGGCGCAGAAGGTCACGCCCATGACCGTATCCGGACGGGTGGTGAACACATACATTTTGCCGTCGCCGATCAGCGCGCCCGTTTCATCCTTGATCTCGTGCGGGAAAGCGAAACGCACACCGGTCGATTTGCCGATCCAGTTGGTCTGCATGGTGCGCACGCGCTCCGGCCAGCCCGGCAGTTTGTCGTCCACGTAGGACAGTAACTCGTCGGCGTAGTCGGTGATGCGGGCGTAATACATCGGGATTTCGCGCTTTTCGATCAGCGCGCCGGAACGCCAGCCGCGGCCATCAACCACCTGCTCGTTAGCCAGCACGGTCTGGTCGATCGGGTCCCAGTTCACGGTACCGGTCTTTTTGTAGATGATGCCTTTTTCCAGCATCTTCAGGAACATCCACTGGTTCCATTTGTAGTATTCGGGTTTGCAGGCCGTCATTTCGCGCGACCAGTCAATCGCCAGACCCATGGACTCCATCTGCTCGCGCATGTGGGCGATGTTGGAGTAGGTCCACTGCGCTGGCGGCACGTTGTTGGCCATGGCTGCATTCTCGGCAGGCATACCGAAAGCATCCCAGCCCATCGGCATCAGCACGTTGTAGCCGTTCATGCGCAGATAGCGGTACATCACATCGTTGATGGTGTAGTTACGCACGTGGCCCATGTGCAGCTTGCCCGATGGGTAAGGCAGCATCGAGCAGGCATAGTATTTACCCTTGGGGAAGCGCGGGTCATTTTCGACGGCTTTATAGGCGTCGATGGCTTTCCAGTGCGATTGTGCGGCTTTTTCTACGTCAGCGGGACTGTATTTATCTTGCATGATGGTCAACGGCCAGAATTGTCTAAGAACCGAACATTATACCGTCCCCAGCCCCTCCTGCGCGGCTTCGCCTGCGCGCATGGCATACTGACGCCATGTATTATCGCGAATACCCTCCCCAGCCGGCGCTGGCCTCCTATGTGGACTGCCTGTGGGCAGCGCAGGCGCCTGCCCACACCAGCCAGCACCGGGTATTGCCGGACAACTGCGTGGACATCCTCTGGCAGGATGGTGGCCAGTCTGGCCGCACACCCCACAGCGCCTTTGTGGTCGGCATGATGAGCAGCCCGATACTGGCAGCCGGCAGCGATGCGCGCCGCACGCTGGCCGTACGTTTCAAGGCGGGAGCGGCAGGGCTCTTCCTGCGCGCGCCCCTGCAGGAACTGAACGACCAGCGCGCCGAGATTGATCTACTTTGGGACGACAGCGATGCAAGCCGCCTAGCCGATGCCCTGTGGGAGCGCGAGCGGCCGGAGCGCCAGCGCCTCGCCCTGATCGAAGCCTATCTGCTGCAGCGCCTGCGCGCCGCACAGGCCGCGCCCAAGGCTGCCGTACTGGCCGAGCAGCATGCGGCTGGCCTGATCGGCTATGCGCTGGCTGCGCTCGAGCACAGCGACGGCAGCTTGCGCATCGAAGATCTGGCGGCACGGCTAGGCGTCTCGCGCCAGCATCTGGCCGCCCTGTTCCGCCAGCGCGTGGGGCTGACACCCAAGCTGTATGCGCGCATCTGCCGCTTCCGCCGCGCCACCGCCGCCCTGCGCCAGACCAGCGCGCCCGACTGGAGCGAACTGGCACTGGCTTGCGGCTATTTCGACCAGTCCCACCTGATCCACGATTTCCAGCAGTTCGCGGGCACGGCCCCGCAGCGCTTCGTGCTCAGCGCCTGACACCGCCGCCGGCCATCCCACTTTCCATTTTTCCAATCGCGCGCACTGCACTTGTGCCAAGATGGTGTTTTCGACATCTCACGGGAGTACAGCATGATCAAAGGTTTGCGCACCGCCATCTATCCGGTAGCCGATCTGGCCGCCGCCAAAGCATGGTATGAAAGCGTGTTCGGCGTGGCGCCGTATTTCGACCAGCCGTTCTACGTCGGCTTCAGCATCGGAGGCTTCGAACTGGGCCTGATCCCGGATGGCAGCACGGGCACCAGCGGCAGCATGGTCTACTGGGGCGTGGATGATATCGACGCCGAAGTGGCACGCATCACGGCGCTAGGCGCGGCCATCCATGGCGCTATACAGGATGTGGGCGGCGGCATCCGCACGGTAGAACTGGCTGACCCGTTCGGCAATCTGCTTTGCCTGATCGACAACCCGCATTTCGATCCGGCAGCGGTACGCTGAGGCTTGTGGCAGAATATCGGCCTTATCTGAAAAAGAAGGCCCCTCATGTCCCGCCGTAGCCCCACCAACCATAACAAGACGCCAGAACAGATCGCCCAGGCCCGCGTGGCCGCCCAGCTGGCGGCCGATGTGCTGACCATGATAGGCCCGCACATCCGCGCTGGTGTCAGCACGGCCTATCTGGACCGCCTGTGCAACGAGTACATCGTCAATGTGCAGCAGGCGATTCCGGCCAACGTGGGTTATGGCGGCTTCCCTGCCACCGTGTGCAGTTCGGTCAACCACGTGGTGTGCCACGGCATTCCGTCGGAGACCCAGATTCTCAAAGACGGCGACATCATCAACATCGATGTGGCCGTGATCAAGGATGGCTGGTTCGGTGACACCAGCCGCATGTATTACGTGGGCGAACCGTCCAAGGCCGCACGCAAGCTGGTGGAAACCACCTATGCAGCCATGTGGGCCGGCATCCGTGCCGTCAAGCCGCGCGCCACGCTGGGCGATGTGGGCTTTGCGATCCAGACGATTGCGGAAAAAGCTGGTTATAGCGTGGTGCTGGACTACTGTGGCCACGGCATCGGCACCATCTACCACGACGAACCGCAGGTGGCGCACTATGGACGCCCCGGTCAGGGCGTGGTACTGAAACCGGGCATGCTGTTCACCATCGAGCCGATGATCAACGCGGGCAAGGCGCCTACGCGCGAACTGGCCGATGGCTGGACGGTGGAGACGCGCGACAAATCGCTGTCGGCGCAGTGGGAGCACATGGTGCTGGTGACGGAAACGGGTTACGAGGTGCTGACGCTGGCACCGGGCGAAACGGGCGCCAAGGCGCAGATTCCGAATGCCGTACCAGCGGGTGCCGCAGTTTAACGCAGGGTCAGTTTCAGGGCCGGCTTCTCGCCGTAGTCTTCGTAGCGTTCGTTGATGCCGGCCACGCAGTAAGTCACTTCTTCCAGAATATCGGGCACGGCGGCCTGCATGGCAGCGCCGTCCTTGATGACGATTTCCAGCACTTCATTCGGCTTCAGACGGAACTTGCTCATGCTATCTTCGTCGCGCAGATAGCTCAGACAGTCCACCCACGCATCCATGCTATTGCCATACGTATCAGGGAAGCCCAGCGCAGCCTTGCAGGCAGCGTGGAAGCTGGCGAAATCGGTGATCGCGGCACCATTCAGTTCGGCGGTAGCCATATTATTTCTCTTTCTTGGGCGCGGTAACGAAGCCCAGTTTGGTTAAGCCCTGCTGCTGCGCGGCGGCCATCACCTGCGCCACCACTTCATAGCGCGTGTTCTTATCGGCGCGCAGCTGCAGTTCCGGTTGCGGCGACAGCGTCGCGGCCTGTTCCAGCCGCGCTTCCAGTGCCGCACTATCAACCGGATCATTGTTCCAGTAAATCTGTCCTGCGCCATCGATGGCCAGCAGCACGCTGGCCGCCTGCTGACTGCTGGCACCTGCGTCGGCGCTAGGCAGTTCCAGCTTGACGGCATTGCTCAGCATGGGCGCGCTCAGAATAAAAATCACCAGCAGCACCAGCATCACATCCACCATGGGGGTGACGTTGATGTCGGCCATAGGGCCGGGATTGCGGTGGTGATTGAATGCGCCGAAGCTCATGCCGTGCTCCTCGTGAGGTCTGTTGCTTGCTGCGCTTACTCGGGGCTGCGCGACAGATAGGCTTGCAGGTCGTAGGCAAAAGCATCGAGTTCGGCCAGCGTGAGGCGATTGACGCGGTTGAAACCGTTATACGCCAGTACCGCAGGAATCGCTACCGTCAGGCCGATGGCCGTCATGATCAGCGCTTCGCCCACGGGGCCGGCCACTTTATCGATCTGCACCGTGCCGTGCGCCGACACATTGGCCAGCGCATGGTAGATGCCCCATACGGTGCCCAGCAGGCCGACAAACGGTGCGGTAGCGCCGATCGAAGCCAGTACCGTCAGGCCGCTTTCGAGTTTATTGGTGGCGCGCTGAATCGCATCGCGCAGCATGCGCGTGCTCTGCGCCGCCGGTGCCAGTTCGGCACTCAGCGAGCGGCTGCCCGCCTTGGCCGCCTGCAGCAAGGCGGCGCCCTGCTGCGCCAGCGGCGCGTAGATCTGTTCGGGATCGGCCGCGTTCAGCGCCGCCACGCCGTCACTGAGCGTGGGCGCCTGCCAGAACTGCTGCACGGCTGGCGCGCTGCGGCGAATACGCCACGCGGCCAGCGTTTTGGATAGGATAAAAAACCAGCTCACCAGCGACATCGCCAGCAACACCAGCGCCACGAAGTGGCTGATGGCGTCGCCCTGTTCCCAGTAACTGGTCAGGGTGAATTGGTTGGGCATCATCCGTTCAGCGCCAGCACGTCGTACATGTCATACAGACCGGTGCTCTTGTCCGCGAGGAAGCGGCAGGCGCGCAGCGA
Source organism: Duganella fentianensis (assembly GCF_964031615.1). GTDB lineage: Bacteria > Pseudomonadota > Gammaproteobacteria > Burkholderiales > Burkholderiaceae_D > Rugamonas > Rugamonas fentianensis_A. The sequence goes on along the minus strand of NZ_CAXIQN010000005.1, from coordinate 115,748 downwards.
ACCGTGCGCATAAGTCACGCGGCTGCTGGATTTGTGGCTGATTTCGATGCGCTCGCCCGTACCGGCAAACAGCACGGTATGGTCGCCCACGATGTCGCCGCCACGGATGGTGGCAAAGCCGATCGAGGAAGGATCACGCTCGCCCGTCACGCCTTCGCGCGCGTACACGGCGCAGTCTTTCAAGTCGCGGCCCAGCGCACCAGCCAGCACTTCGCCCATTTTCAGCGCCGTGCCCGAAGGTGCATCAACCTTGTGGCGGTGGTGTGCTTCGATCACTTCGATGTCGTAGCCCACCGACAGCGCCTTGGCAGCCTGCTCCAGCAGCTTGAGCGTCACGTTCACGCCCACGCTGAAGTTAGGCGAGAACACGATGGCGGTTTTCTTGGCCGCTTCGGCAATTGCAGCCTTGCCCGCTTCGTCAAAGCCGGTGGTGCCGATCACCATCTTGATGCCATGCTCGGCGCAATAGGCCAGATGTTCCAGCGTGCCTTCCGGACGGGTGAAGTCGATCAGATACTGCGCACCGGCCAGACCCTGCGCCAGTTCAGCCGCTACGGCCACACCGGCTGGCTGGCCGAGAAACGCCGCCGCGTCGCTGCCGATATTGCTACCGCCGGCACGATCGAGCGCACCGGCCAGACGCGCATCGGGCGCTGCCAGCACGGCTTCGATCAGGATACGGCCCATGCGGCCACCAGCGCCAGCAATGGCGATATTCATGTCACTCATGTATTCCTCTGTTATTTGTCGGCGGATTTGCTTTGCGGCGCAGGGCCGGCAATCCGGGCGATGTATTCTTTTTCCGTCGGCAGATTGCCGCCTTCCCAGCGTTCCACGCGGCCGTCCTTACCGAAGAACACGATCACGCGGCTGGTGGTCAGCTCGCCGTTACCCTTGGCCATGCGGAACGGGTAGTCCCAGCGATTGCCATGGAAAGGATCTTCCAGCAGCGAGCTGCCGAAGATGAAACGCACCTGATCGCGCGTCATGCCCACCTTGAGCTGGGCCAGCATTTCTTCCGATACGAAGTTACCTTGCTGAATGTCGGGACGATACGGCGAGAAGAACCACATGAACTTCTGCAACTGGGTGATAGTCGTCGTCTGCGCACCCTTGCTGGCGTCCAGCGTGGCGCCGGTCTCTTTCACTTCGGTCGATTTCTCGCCCAGCGTGGTCTTGGTGGCGCAGCCGGACAATGCCAGCGCGAAGACAGCTGCTGCCAGCACGGGCAGGCGGCGTGGGGTGGACTGCAACTTGGTCGGCTTGGGTGCCTGGGTGACGCGCATGTTTATCCTCAATCGGTTCGAGCGGAAGTGCCGAAAAACGCTATATCATAATGCACATGATGCAAGATGGGGCTAGCCGGGCACAGTTTGCGCAGGCATTATCCACCAAATCCAGCAGTATGTCCTTGTTTTATATAACTAAAATGTAAAACATTGCAAATTGCCGCGCGCCAGCGCAGCAGCGCCGCCGCAACGTTGCTGCGGCCAGCGCCGGAGTACGTTAAACTGTCGCCTCACCAGCACACATCCACACCACTGTAAGAGTCGCCAACATGGGTAACAATCCTAACGATCTGAAGGCCAGCGGCCTGAAAGCCACGCTGCCACGTCTGAAAATTCTGGACATTTTCCAGAACAGCGACGTGCGCCATCTGACCGCCGAGGATGTCTACAAGATCTTGCTGGCAGACAACATGGACGTGGGTCTGGCCACCGTCTACCGCGTACTGACCCAGTTCGAACAGGCTGGCTTGCTCAACCGCAATCACTTTGAAACGGGCAAGGCGATTTTCGAACTCAACGAAGGTTCGCACCACGACCATCTGGTCTGCCTCGATTGCGGCCGCGTGGAAGAATTCTTTGACGAAGAGATCGAAGTGCGCCAGCAGGTCATCGCGCAGGAGCGCGGCTTCAAGATCGCCGAGCACGCGCTGGCCATCTACGGCAACTGCACCAAAACGGCCTGCCCGCACCGCCAGTAAGCCTGCCGCCGCGCCGCCGCACTAGGCACAGCCCGCGCAGCGCTGCGCGCGGCCTAGCCGCTTATTGCTGGCTCAGCGCATTCGACAGCAGCTTGGCCGTAATATCCACGATCGGAATCACCCGCTCGTAAGCCATACGAGTAGGGCCGATCACGCCGAGCGTACCGACAATCTTGCCGTGCGCCGTGTACGGTGCCGTGACCACACTCATTTCATCCATCGGCACCAGACTCGATTCGCCGCCGATGTAGATCTGCACACCATTGGCCTTGCTCGACACATCGAGCAACTGCATGAGTCCCGTCTTCTGCTCGAACATATCGAACATCTGACGCAGCGAGCTCATATTCGAGGACAGATCGCTGACCGACAGCAGATTGCGTTCGCCGGCAATCACCATGTCTTCCGAATCGTCGGCCATGGCTTCGCTGCCCGCTTCCACGGCAGCCTGCATCAGCCGCCCCATATCGTCGCGCAGTTGTTTGACCTCACTCTGCAGACGGCGCTGCACTTCGTCGAACGCCAGCCCACCGTAGTTCTGGTTGATGTAGTTGGCCGACTGCACCAGCTGGGCGGGGCTGTAATCCACATCCGTCAGCAGCAGACGGTTCTGCACGTCGCCACCGGGCGCCACGATCACCAGCAGGATGCGTTTTTCGCCCAGACGCAGGAATTCGATATGCTGGAATACCGATTCGCGCCGCGGCGCCAGCACCACGCCGGCAAACTGCGACAGCGACGACAGCATCTGCGCCGCGTTATTGATCATCTTCTGCGGCTGCGGCGCCTGCAGGCGCAAGCGGCCCTCCACCGACTGCTCGTCCAGATGCTGCACCGTCAGCAGGGTATCGACAAAGATGCGGTAGCCGCGCGGCGTAGGTACGCGGCCAGCCGAGGTATGGGGGCTGGCCACATAGCCGAGTTCTTCCAGATCGGCCATCACATTGCGGATGGTGGCCGGTGACAGATCCAGACCGGAAATCTTGGACAGAGCGCGCGAACCGACCGGCTGGCCGTCCGCGATATAGCGCTCCACCAGAGCTTTAAGCAAAGTTTGCGCGCGGGGTTCGAGTTGCATGATGAGTGGTTCGATTAAAGCGAATTGCTGGCTACTTACTTCCTATTATGCACCGATGACAGGCCGGAGTGCTATGCAGCGTGGCATCAATGCTGCATCTGCCCCTCTAGCCAGTGACGCAAATCATGCAGATCGTGGCAGATCGCGTCCGGTGCCACCCCGGCTAGTTCGGCATGCTTGACGTCGCTGCGGCGCATCCACACGGCCCGCAAGCCCGCCTGCTGGGCGCCCTGCACGTCGAGCCGCAGGTCGTCGCCCACATACACGGCATGCTCGGGCGCTACCCCCATGGCGGCACAGGCGGCGTGGAAAATCGCCGGATCCGGCTTGGCCAGCCCGAAGCGGCTAGCGGCCAGATTGACCTTGAAATGGTGCTGCAAGCCGATCACGTCCAGATCGGCATTGCCATTGGTGACCACCCCCAGTGGCAGCAAGGCGCCCAGCCGGGCCAGCCCCGCCGCTACATCGGCATACGGCGTGACAGCATTGCGGCACTGGGCGAAATGGGCCATGGCACCGTCCAGATGACTGTGATCGGCGCCGATCTCGTGCAGCGCCTGCGCCAGCGCCACGCGGCGCAAGTTGTACAGATCGACGATCAGCTCCGGCTGCCGTTCCAGCAGGGCCATGCGCTGGCTGCGCAGTTCGGCAATGCTGTAGCGCGCGGTCAGTGCGGGCACGCGCTGGCTCAGCCAGTCATGCCAGCTCTGTTCGGCGCTGGCGATCACGGGGGCGATCGGCCAGAGCGTATCGTCAAGGTCAAACAGCAGGGCTTGCGGGCGGCGCTTCATCATCACTGGAACAGTCGGTAAAAGGCTTATTGTCGCACCAATCCCCCCAAGCCGGTGCGAGCTGAACCGGAGCAGCGTCCCGCGTGGTAAATTAACAGATTGCCCATGTGGAGTTATCGTGTCCCGATTGTCCCTGCCCCGCTCTTTTGTTTCCCTGCCGCCCGTGCTATTCACCGCGCTGCTGGCATCGCTACTGGGCGGCTGTACCGCGCTGGCACCTGCAGCGGCGCCGGCGCCAGAATTCAGTTCCTACGTCGTGCTGGGCGAAAACGGCCGTGCCGTGGCGCGCGTGCTGATCGATGCGCCGGCCTGCCCCGCGCTGCAGATAGACCAGCGCAGCGTGGCCATGACCGTGCGCTCGCTCCCTGCCACCGTGCCGCTGCGCCCCACCGTCTCGCCGCCAGCCAACTCGAAACCCGCCGTCTTTCCCCTGCTGACCTGCGAAGCCGAGCTGCCGGCCACCGGCAGCTATGCCAGCGCCAGCGTGCTGGGGCGTGCTTTGCCCCGTCCCGTGGCAGCGCCACAGCGCATTGTCGTGCTGGGCGATACAGGCTGCCGGCTGGCCGACCATGCGCAGAGTTATCAGGCCTGCAATGACAAGGATGCCTATCCGTTTGCCCGCATTGCCGCCGCTGCCGCTGCATGGCAGCCGGATCTGGTGATCCACGTGGGCGACTACCATTACCGCGAAAACGCCTGCCCGGATGGCAACGCCGGTTGCGCCGGCAGCCCGTGGGGCTATGGCTGGGACGCATGGCGGGCCGATTTCTTTGCGCCCGGCGCGGCCCTGCTGCAAGCCGCACCATGGATCATGGCGCGCGGCAACCACGAAAACTGCAGCCGTGGCGGTCAGGGCTATTGGCGCTGGCTCGATCCGCGCCCCTTGCTGCCCCAGCGCGATTGCGATCATCCCGCCAACGACAAGCTGGGCAACTACAGCGCACCGTATGCCGTGCCGATCGGGCAGGACACCCAGCTGCTAGTGATCGATAGCGCCAGCACCAGCTGGCGCGGCTTCAAGCCGGGCGATACAGGCTGGGAGCAGTACCGCGACACTTACCGCCAGCTGGCCGCACTGGCCGCCCGGACGCCGCGCAATCTGGGCATCGTCCACCACCCTATGCTGGCCATGGGGGCCGACCGCAAGGGCGATGGCCCTATCCAGCTGCTCAAGGGCGATGCCGGCCTGCTGCAGAGTTTCGGCTCGCTCAATCCGCTCTACCTGCCGGAAAACATCCAGACCATGCTGTCCGGCCATGTGCACCTGTGGGAGCAGATGAGCTTCTCCAGCCCCCACCCCAGCCAGTTCGTCTCCGGCTTTTCCGGTACGGCGGAAGACATCGTGCCCCTGCCCGAGCAACTCCCGGCAGGCGTGACGCCGGCACCGGGCGCCGTGGTGGAAGCGTTCAGCCACTGGATCGATGGCTTCGGCTTCATGACCATGGAGCGGCAAAGCGCCGACCAGTGGCTAGTACTGATCCACGACCTGCAAGGGCAGATCCGCAACCGCTGCCAGATCAACGGCCGCCATTCGCGCTGCGAGCAGGCGCAGGTCAGATAAGCGGACAGCCAGCCCGGCTGGCATCCGCAGGGCCGCTGCCGGCCGCCCCCCGTGTCACAGGCTGTTACATCGGCAAGTGCGCCGGGTGTTACCAAATGCACTAAAATACGGGCGATTCCGTGTAAGATGCCCCGGCTGCGCCCCACTGGCGCCCGCCCCATTTCGTTTTGGAGAAGAGTTTATGAAAAGTTTGTATCAGCGTGCAGGCCTTGCCCTGCTGTGCAGCGCGATCCTCGCAGGCTGCGGCGGCGGTGGCGGTAGTATGGCTCTGAGCGGCACCATCAGCGGCCTGGGCAAACCTGATCTGGTACTCGTGAACACCAAGAATGGCGAAACGCTGGCCATTGCATCCGGTCAGGCCAGCTTCGTCTTCACCAAGCTGGTGGCCCCGGACGAAGAATTCGACGTGCAGGTAAAAACCCAGCCTACCGGCGCCAAATGCGATCCGGTCGGTACCACCACCAAAGGCAAAGCCAGCGTCTACACGGTTTATTCGCTCCAGTTCACTTGCCAAACCAATCCCTACACCCTGGGCGGCACGGTTACCGGCCTCGATACCAAAGGTCTGGTGCTGACCAATGGTTCCGATACCGTCAGCATACTGCCGCCAGCGACGCCGGGCGCGGCCGTGAGCTTTACCTTCCCGACCATGGTGGCCGATGGCTCGCCTTACGGTGTCACCATCCTGACCCAGCCTAAGGACACCACCAAGGTCTGCACTCTGAGCAACGCCGTCGGCAATATGCCAGCCGGAAACTACAACGGCATCAGCGTTACCTGCCAATAATCTCTGCGCAACAGGCCGCCATGCTGGCGGCCCCCTGCCTGTCTATTCTGGAGCAATCGATGAACATCAAATTTATGGGCGCCGCAGCGGCGCTGGTACTGGGCGCGGCACTGGCTGGCTGCGGCGGCAAACAGCAGTTCGCCGTCCAGGGCACGATTACCGGCCTGAGTAATGCGGGTCTGGTACTGGCTAACGGCAGCGACACCGTCAGCGTGCCGGCCGGCGCCACCACCTTCACCATGCCTAAAACGATAGACTACGGTGCCAGTTTCAACGTGGTGGTACAGACCCAGCCAGCACACCAGACCTGTACGCCTGCCACCGCCACCTCGACCGGTTCGGCTGGCCACACGCTGTCGATTAATGCTGTGATCAGCTGCGTACATAATAGCTACGCACTGGGCGGCAAATTCACTGGCCTGTACGCCAACAACGATGCGACCTCGACCACTGCGGCAACCCCGCGCACCGTAGTGCTGCTGAACGGCACTACCGGCGGCCAGTTGTCAGTGTCCAGCGCCATGGCCGATACCAATACCCCGGGCGCAGGCTTCTTCAACTTCGCGGCCGCGGTGCGTTTCGGCGATGCCTACGGTGTGACCATCCTGTCCCAGCCTAGCGACGTCAACTGCACGCTGACCAATGGCAGCGGCATCATGCCGGAATCGAACGTCAGCAATATCGTGCTGACCTGCGTGCCGAAAACCTGATTTCAAGGAGGCCCGCGAGGCGATAGGCGCGTCATAGCAAGTCCGGCATAGAAATTCACAATGTGAATGATTGATATGCGAAAAATAAACTTGCCTTATATGACGCGACGCAGCATACTAGACCTGTCTCCTCCACTTCTTGCAAAGGAATTGGATTTAGCCCGCTCTCTGTAGCGGGCTTTTTTTTGCCTGCGCGGCTAGCCCGCCAGACTGGCGGACAAAAAAAAACCGCCAGCAGAGCTGGCGGTTGCAGGCTAGTTCCGGGCAAATCAGGGCAGATTGGCCAGTGCCACGTACTGTTCCAGACTGATGGTTTCAGGGCGCACGGTGGGATCGATACCCGCTGCGATGATCTGGGCTTCCGTGAACATTCCCGCCAGACAGTTGCGGATTACTTTGCGGCGCTGCGAAAACGCTTTCTGCACCACGGCTTCCAGCCGCGCGCCATCACAGGCCAGCGGCTGCGCCAGCGGGATCATGCGCACGATGGCGGAATCGACTTTCGGCGGCGGATCGAAAGCATCGGGCGGCACCACGAACAGCAACGTCATGTCATAACGCCATTGCAGCATCACGGACAAACGGCCATACACTTTGCTGCCCGGCTCGGCCACCATGCGCTCCACCACTTCCTTCTGCAGCATGAAATGCTGGTCCTTCACCTTGGGAGCAAAGGTCGCCAGATGGAACAGCAGCGGGCTGGAGATGTTGTACGGCAGGTTGCCGACGATGCGCAACTTCTGGCCTTCCGGTACGGGCAGGCTGCCGAAATCGAATTTCAGCGCGTCGCCCGCGTGCACGGTGAGCTTTTCCGGACGATAGCGCTGCTGCAGCCGCGCCACCAGATCGCGGTCCAGTTCCACCACATGCATGTGCGGCAGGCTGCGCGTCAGCTGGTCCGTCATGGCACCCAGACCGGGGCCGATTTCCACCATGGTGTCGCCGGCGGCGGGGGCGATAGAGTCGGTGATGCGGTCCAGAACGTGCTGATCGTGCAGGAAGTTCTGGCCAAAGCGTTTGCGGGCAACGTGTTTCATGATGTTCTTATAAAGTTTGTGAGGCAGCGACCATCGCCAGTGCGCTATCGATCGCGGCCAGCATACTACCACTGTCTGCCCGCCCCAGCCCCTGTGCGGCCAGATCGAGCGCCGTGCCATGGTCGACCGAAGTACGGATAAACGGCAGCCCCAGCGTGATATTCACGCCGCGCCCGAAGGTGGCGTACTTCAGCACGGGCAGGCCCTGATCGTGGTACATGGCCAGCACGCAGTCGGCCTCCTGCAGATATTTAGGCTGAAATACCGTGTCGGCCGGATACGGGCCACGCGCATCAATGCCGGCCGCCTGCGCTGCAGCCAGGGCGGGCTGGATCACATCGATTTCTTCGCGCCCCAGATAACCGTTTTCGCCGGCATGGGGATTCAGGCCACATACCAGTATGCGCGGTGTGGCAAGGCCAAATTTGTGTTTCAGATCCTGATCGATGATGCGCAAGGTACGCAGCAGACCGTCCACGCTGAGTGCTGCCGACACCTGCTGCAAGGGCAGATGGGTGGTGGCCAGCGCCACTCGCAGCGGTGCTGCGCCCGTTGCGCCAGTTGCGCCGGTAGCCGGATCGCCGGCCAGCATCATCACTACCTGTTCGGTGCCGCTGTGCTGGGCCAGATATTCGGTGTGTCCCGTGAAGGCGATACCGGCATCGTTAATGGTGGATTTCTGCAGCGGTGCCGTGACCATGGCGCTAAACCAGCCCGCCTTCAGCCCTTCCAGCGCCAGATCCAGCGTGGCCAGCACGCTGCGGCCGTTCAGATGATCGAGCTGTCCGGCTTTCACATGGGCCGCCAGCGGCACATCGATGGCGATCAAGCGGTCCGGTCCGAAATGGGGCAGCCCCCCATTACGCACCGCCTGCGAGGACAGTGCCGAAATACGGATAGCAGGATCAATATCGGCGGCCAGCATGGCCAGATAGGCGGCATCGCCCAGCAGCACGCAGTTGGCCTGCTGACGGCGCTCCCACGCGGCGCGAATGGCGATCTCAGGACCAATGCCGGCCGGTTCGCCGACCGTCAGGGCCAGCACGGGCCGGCGTCCCGCTAATTGATTGCTAGCGCCCACGGGCGACCCTTTCTGCTGATGTGATGAGGTGCAGGCCGTCCTGCCGGATCGGCCTGCGCGCCTTATTTGGCGGGGTTGCTGCCGTCTTCCGTACGGAACTCGACGTAGGCGCGGTCGCGCACTTCACGCTGCCAGCTTTCGCCCGCTTCTTCCATCTTGCGCTCGCGGATAGCCTGACGGGCATTGTTACGCTCGCGCTCTTTCGAGACGTCGTCGCTCTTACGTTCCAGTACTTCGATCAGGTGCAGACCGAAACTGGTTTCCACCGGATCGCTGACTTCGCCGATCTTCAGGTTGTTCATGGCCGCTTCGAATTCCGGCATGGTATCGCCCGGATACAGCCAGCCCAGATCGCCGCCCTTGGAAGCGGAACCGTCGTTCGATACCAGACGCGCCAGATCTTCGAACTTGGCCGCCTTGTTATCCAGCCGTTCCTTCAGTTCCAGCAGCTTGCGCTTGGCATCGGCGGCGCTCATGGTGGGCGTAACCTTGATCAGGATGTGACGTGCGTGGGTCTGCTGCACGGCAGCTACCGCCTGTGCTTCGGCCAGACTGCGGCGCTCGAACACCTTCAGAATGTGGAACGCGCCCACGCTCTTGATAATCGGCGTGACCTGACCCGGCTTCAGCTTGGACAGCGCTTCCGCGAACACGGGCGGCAGACGCTCAGGCTGACGCCAGCCCACCACGCCGCCCTGCAGCGCATCGCTGGAATCGGAATAGGTGCCGGCCATCTTGGCGAAATCGGCACCGGTGCGCAGCTGGCGCATCACGTCTTCGGCGCGGGCACGGCGCTGGGCAATCACTTCGGCCGTGGCATTGTCCGGAATCCGGATCATGATCTGCGAAATATTCAGCTCGAACTGCTCGGCTGCAGCGGCTTTTTCGGCCGCCAGGAAGCTATCCACTTCGGCGTCGGAAATCTGGATCTTGGCATCGACTTCATGCTCGCGCAGACGCTGCATGATGATCTCTTCGCGGATCTCTTCGCGGAAGGCAGCGTAAGGCATGCCGTCTTTTTCCATCTGGTTGCGCAGATCCTGCACACTCAGCTTCTGTGCTTCGGCGATACGGGCGATAGCGCGATCGAGCTGCAGGTCATCTACCCGCACGCCCATCTCCTTGGCCATCTGCAGCTGGGCGCGTTCCACGATCATACGTTCCAGCAGTTGGCGACGCAGGTCGGCAGCATCGGGCAGCGCCACGTTCTGCGCTTTCATACGGCCGGTCACCGTCTTGATACGGTTATTCAGTTCGCGCTGGGTGATCACATCGTCATTCACGACCACCACGATGGAATCGATCGCCACATTGCCCGATTCACCGGGCGGCAGGAAACCTTTGCCATCGCTCTTGACGGCTGGCTTGGCAGCCAGCGTGGCGGCCGGTGCTGCGGTAGCAGCCGGTGCGGCGACTGGGGCTGCTGCAGGGGCAGCGGCCGGCTTTTTGCCGAACAGGCTGCAACCGGCCAGCGCGCTGCTGCACAACAGCAGCGCCAGAACTTTCATCGGGATGGGACGGGCATTACGCATGGTAGAAGCTCAACAGTCAGTAGTCATCAATCAAACAGCAACTGCTATCCGGATAGGATGGCAGGCACCGGGGTCCTTAACGGCCATAGCCTTCATTTAAACGCTGGTAACCGGGAATACTATTCTTCATCGCTTCGAGCGGGCTGCCCACACCGAGGTGGGACAGGCCGTTCAGCTCCAGCTGGAAGAAGATCGGGGTGGAAGCCTTGGTCGAAGTCGTCACGAAACGCTGTGCACCCATACGGAACACCCAGCAATCGCTGTTGTACTCTAGACCGATCAGACTTTCCAGAATTTTCTTATCCTGCATCGAGTAGCTGACCCGGCCCACGCCATACCAGCGCTGGAAGATCGGCCACTGGCTCGACACATCGATATTTTTAAAGCTGTTACGCAGATAGCGGTAGCCCAGATTCAGTACCTTCTTCTGGCCCGGCAGCCACTGCACGGTATAGCTTTCCGAGACCACGCGGCTCTGGCTAGGGCTGTACTGCACGGCGCTATCGAAGCCCCAGCTTTCGGCGATGCGGCCGGTAGCGGCCAGCAGCATGTCGGAACGGGCATCCACCACCGGCGTGGAGGAGTTCAGCTGCACGCGCTGATCACGGAAATAGAAGCGCTGGCCGAACGCGAGGCGCAGGGCTTCGGCGCCCGCTTCATTGAGGAAGCGCGAGACCAGTGCCGCCGTCAGCTGGTTGGCGTCGCCGATCCGGTCAGAACCGACGAAGCGGTTCTCGCTGAAAATCTGGCTGAAGTTGAAGGTCGCCGCATCGGTATCGAAAGTGGGGAAGCGGCTCTGGTCACGGTAGGGCGTGTTCACGTAGAACAGGCGCGGCTCCAGCGTCTGCGTCACTTCCTTGCCGCCCCACTGGAGCGGACGCTCGAACACCAGCCCCGCATCGACCGACAGTGTCGGCACCACGCGCGACAGCTGCTCGGCCTTGCTGCCGGTAGTGTCATTGGCATCCAGATCGTAGCGCGCCAGATTCACACTGGCCTTGGGCGTAATGAAATAGCTGGCGCCGATCAGCGGATAGCTAAGCTGGGGTATCGCCACCATACGGGTGCCGCGCAACAGGGTCGGGTGATAGAAGCGTGTCAATTCGCTGTCCATGGCCCAGTCAAAGCCGCCGGCCACGTCGTACTGGGCGGCGTGGAAGTTAATCGCCGGCAGACGGTCGTAAGGGCGCGAAACGAACAGGCTAGGATCGACCAGCGCTTCCGGATCCTGCAGTACCTGATACTTCTGTACGCGCGCCGTCAGGGTCCAGAAGTCGCCATGATAGTCGGTGCGCAGTTCACGCAGCAGCTGGCGTTCCGTCGAGCTGGACACCGTCTTGGAAAAATCATTCGGATAGTTGTTGTCTGATGCCGCGCGCACCTGCCAGCCGTACGACCAGTCGGTACTCAGTTCCTGCGCATGCTGCGAACGGATACTCCAGCGGTCGGTCGAATCACCCGGCGTGGCGGGAATGTACTGCTTATCATGCGGCAGATATTCCAGATAGGTTTCGCCCTGATACAGCCCGCCTTCCGTTTCGCCCAGATAGCGCCCGTTGGCGCCCAGCTGGAAGCCGCGACGGGGAATGATTTTCGGGTACACCGTCAGATCGCGGTTAGGCGCGATATTGAAGTAATACGGCACCGTCAGTTCGGCCGCGCCTTTCGAGCCAAAGCCCGGCATCGGCGACAGCCAGCCGGAGCGGCGCGCACCGGACAGCGAGAACGACAGCGCTGGCGTACCCAGAATCGGCACATCCTTGAAGTAGATGATGGTCTTGCCGGCCGTACCCACATCGCGCCCCGAATCGAGGTTCAGGGTATTCGAGCGCAGATACCAGTCCGGATTGGCGCTCTGGCAGGTGCTGTAAGTGCCGTTCAATACCAGCGCTTCATCTTCATTGAGGAAGTTGATGCGCTCGGCCTTGCCCTGCGCATGGTTGGCTTCCAGCCGGTAGGTCGGGTTGAGCATATAGCCCTGCCCCGTATCCATATTCAGTTGCAGCGCATCGCCCGTGAAATAGTCACCAAAGCGCCAGATGCGCACATGGCCTTCCGCCTGCACTTCATCTTCCACCTGCCGGTAGCAGGCCGTATCGGCCTTGACGCGGGTCTGGTCCTTGACCAGTTCCGCATCGCGGTTCAGGGTGATTTCGCGCTCGGGGCGGCCGGTAATGTCTTCCGCCTGTATCACCGTCACTGCGGCCTTGTTCTCCACCCGTGGCGCGCGCGTCTTGCCGGGCAGGCTCTGGGCGTAGCCGGGCACGGACGTTACCGTCACGATGGCAGTCAGGGCATAGGCCCAGCGGGGCGAGGTAGAGGGGGGCAAAAGCCAGCGCAGGCAACTCATGAAAAATAAGGGCGTACCACCATGACAGGCGATTTTTTAATCTGAATCCCTTATTATAGGGGAATCTACAGTCTATACCGGTTTCCGCCGTTCGCTCCATGTCTTTATTACAGAATTTACCATCTGATACGCCTGCTAACAGCGCGCTTAACACTCCCGACCTGCGTCTGGCCGCTCTCACGGAGTGGCTGGCCGGCCTGAACGTGGTGAATACCGCCAGCACCCGCCCCGCTTCGGCCGATGCCAGTTTCCGCCGCTACTTCCGCCTTGATGTCTTGCCAGAACAGCAAGCAACGCTGGGCAGCACCCTGATCGCCATGGATGCGCCGCCGGAACGCGAAAACGTGCTCGGTTATGTCAAGGTCGCAGAAATGCTGCGTCAGGCCGGCGTGAGCGTGCCGCGCATTATCGCCACCGATTACGAACGGGGCTTCATGCTGCTGTCCGATCTGGGCACCACCACCTATCTGCAAGTGCTGAATCACGATAACGCCTCCGTCATGTACGCCGAAGCGCTGGAAGCCCTGAGCCGCTTCCAGCTGACCAGCGTGCCGGACGTACTGCCCGAATACGACCGCGCTTTCCTGCTGCGCGAAATGCAGCTATTCCCCGAGTGGTACATCGGCCAGCACCTGAAAGCTACCCTGACCGAAGCCCAGCAGAAATCGCTGCAGGGTGTGTTCGACGCGATTCTGGCCAATGTGACGGCGCAGGCGCAGGTGTTCGTGCACCGCGACTACCACTCGCGCAACCTGATGCAGATCGACGTGGGCAACCCCGGCGTACTGGACTTCCAGGATGCGCTGTACGGCCCCATGACCTACGATCTGGCCTCGCTGCTGCGAGACGCCTATGTGCAGTGGGATGAAGAACTGGTACTGGACTGGGTGATCCGCTACTGGCAGCACGCCAAGTCGCTGGGCCTGCCCGTAGCCGCCGACATCGATGACTTCTACAAGGATTTCGAGTTCATGGGCTTGCAGCGCCACCTGAAAATCCTTGGCATCTTCTGCCGCCTCAACTACCGCGATGGCAAGTCCCAGTATCTGGACGACCTGCCAACCGTACTTGAATACGTGCGCAAGACGGCGGGCCGCTACCCCGAACTGAAACCCCTGCTGCGTCTACTCGACACGCTGGAAAACAAGGCGCCGCAAGTCGGCTACACCTTCTAAGGGGCCGCCATGAAAGCAATGATCTTCGCCGCCGGTCGCGGCGAACGCATGCGCCCGCTGACGGATACCACGCCCAAGCCGCTGCTGGTGGTGCGTGGCCGCCCGCTGATCGTCTGGCACGTGGTGAATCTGGTCAAGGCCGGAATTACCGACATCGTCATCAATCACGCCCATCTGGGCGAGCAGATCGAAGCTCTGCTCGGTGATGGCAGCAAATACGGCGCCAACATCCAGTATTCGCGCGAAGGCACGGCGCTGGAAACGGCCGGCGGCGTGGCGGCCGCGCGCCACCTGCTCGGTGAAGAGCCTTTCCTCGCCATTTCGGCCGACCTGTTCATCCCGCAGTTCGACTTCACGCAGGTGCTCGACGTGCTGCACGATAAAGACCTGTGGGGCAATCCCTATCCACCTGAGAAGCGCGATGTGTGCTGGCTGTATCTGGTGCCGAATCCCGACTTCCATCCGGATGGCGATTTCGGCCTGACCATGTACACCGTGAATAACGACGGCACGCCGCGCTACACCTTCGGCAATATCGGCGTGTACCGCATGGAACTGTTCGACGGCATTACGCCGGGTAGCCACGCCAAACTGGGCCCGCTATTGCGCGCAGCGGCAGAACGGGGACAGGTAGGCGGCGAAGTCTACACGGGGCCATGGCACAACCTTGGCACCGTGCAGCAGCTGGAACAACTCAACGCCCCGCTGTCGCTGCGGCCGGCGTCTATCCAGTGAACAGCGCGGCCAGCCTGATGGCCGCCTGCGCGGCGCGCCGTGCGCGCCTGCTGGCGCAACTGCCGGCGGGCGCCGTCGCCGTGCTGGCTACGGCACCAGAAGTGGTGCGCAACGCCGACAACGAATACCCGTATCGCCATGACAGCGATTTCTACTACCTGAGCGGCTTCACGGAACCGGACAGCGTTCTGGTACTGGTAGCCGCATGCGCCGAGCGCGCCGCACAGGCCATCCTGTTCTGCCGCCAGAAAAACCCCGAACGGGAAATCTGGGATGGCTACCGCTATGGCCCCGAAGCGGCGCGCGTAGCCTTCGGCATGGATGCCGCTTACGCCATCGAAGACCTCGACGGCGAAATGAGCCGCCTGCTGGCCGATGCACCGGCACTCTACTACCCGCTCGGTGGCAGCCTCGAAACGCAAGTTAAAGTCTGGCGCTCGGCGCTACGCGCCCGTGCCCGCACGGGCGTAACGCCGCCCGACAGCACAGTCGATCTGCTGCCCATGCTGGCAGAACTACGCCTGCGCAAGGACGCCGAAGAACTGGCCTGCATGCAGCGCGCGGCCGACATCTCGGCGCAGGCCCACCTGCGCGCCATGCTGGCCACCCGTCCCGGCATGTACGAGTACGAAGTGGAAGCGGAGCTACTCTACACCTTCCGTCGCAGCGGCGCACAGGCACCAGCCTACAACTCCATTGTCGCCAGCGGCGAGCGTGCCTGCGTGCTGCACTATAGTGCCAACAACGGCGTGTGCCGCGATGGCGAACTGCTGCTGATCGACGCTGGCTGCGAGTACAACAGCTACGCGGCCGACATCTCGCGCACCTATCCTGTCAATGGCCGCTTTAGCGACGCCCAGCAGCGCCTGTACCAGCTGGTGCTGGATGCACAAGCGGCTGCGCTGGGCGCCGTCGCGCCGGGCCGTCCGTATGCCGACATGCATCAGGCAGCCGTCAAAGTGCTGGCGCAAGGCATGCTTGATCTGGGACTGCTGCGGGCCGATGTACACGGCACGGTAGACGACGTGATCGCCAACCAGCACCACCAGAAGTTCTACATGCACGGCACCGGCCACTGGCTAGGGCTGGATGTGCACGACGTGGGACACTACCGCGACATCACCGTCGCCGACAAGCCCTCGCGCCCGCTACAGCCGGGCATGACGCTGACGGTGGAGCCGGGCATCTACGTGCGCCCTGCGCCAGACGTGCCCGAGTGCTACTGGAACACCGGCATCCGCATCGAAGACGATGTGCTGGTGACGGACAGCGGCTACACCATTCTGAGCGCTGGCGCGCCCAAGAGCGTGGCCGACATCGAACACCTCATGCAACAGCGCCCTAAGCCATAAGCTGATGCAGCAACCCGAAATGCAGCAATCATGAGCACTACCCCGAATTCCCATAGCACTGAATACGATGTCGCCATCTGCGGTGCCGGTCCAGCCGGCATGGCACTGGCCCTGCTGCTGCACCAGCGCGGCATGGCGGCCGAGCGCATCGTCCTGATCGACGCCCGCTCGCTGGCACAGGCTAGCGACGATCCCCGTTCGCTGGCACTGGCATGGGGCAGCCGCCAGATTCTCGACGCTATCCACGCATGGCCTGCCGTAGCGACGCCGATCGAACAGATTCACGTGTCGCGCCGCGGCCAGTTCGGCCGCAGCCTGATCGACCGCAGCGAGCACGATCTGCCGGCACTAGGCTACGTCACCCGCTACGGCGACATCGTCACGGCGCTGGGCGCGGCCTGCCTGAAAGCGGGCATCCCCATGCTGCGTCCCGCCCGCGTAGAAAATATCGACGAACAGGCCGACCATGTGCGCGTGGTGCTGGCCGGCGATACGCCTGCCGTACGCGCGGCCATCGTGGTGCAGGCCGAAGGTGGCCTGTTCAGCGATCAGGCCAGCCGTGCGCAGCGGCGCGACTACCAGCAGAGCGCCGTCATCGCACAGGTGCGGGCTGAGCGTCCCATCGCTGCGCGCGCCTATGAACGCTTCACGGAACAGGGACCGCTAGCCCTGCTGCCGCAGGATCAGGGCGGCACTACCGGCGAATACTCGCTGGTGTGGTGTTTGCGTCCGCCAGAAGCGGCGCGCGTGCAGGCGCTGGACGACGCCAGCTTCCTCGCCGAACTAGGTGCCGCTTTCGGCTCCCGCCTTGGCTGCTTCGTGCACGCCACGCCACGACTGGCCTTCCCCCTTGGACTGAACGCCGACCCGCGCAGCACCGCGCGCACGGTCGCCATCGGTAACGCAGCACAGACGCTGCATCCGGTCGCCGGACAAGGTCTCAACCTCGGCCTGCGCGATGTAGCGGTGCTGGCCAAGGTGCTGGCACAGGGTGCCGATCCGGCCCATTTGGCACAGTTCACCGTGCTGCGCGAGCAGGACCGCCAGACCACCGTGCGTATCACTGATACCATGGCGCGCATCTTCGCCAGCACATCGCCCCTGCAAAGTTTGCTGGGTCTATCGCTGACCGCCATCGACCTCGTACCGCCAGCGCGCAATATGCTGGCCGAACTGCTGATGTACGGCCGCCGCTAACAGGCAGAGAAAAATGAAAATACGTGACGCCATTGCCGATGACGCTCAAGCCATAGTCACCATCTACAACCACTATGTGCTGACCACCACCATCAGTTTCGAAGAGCAGGCGGTGACGGCAGCGGAAATGCAGCAGCGTATCGCCGATGTCCAGCGGGGCGGCCTGCCTTGGCTGGTGGCCGAAGAAAATGGCGTAGTCGTCGGCTACGCCTATGCCACCAAATGGCGCGTGCGCCATGCCTATCGTTTTTCAGTCGAGAGCTCGGTGTATCTAGCGGCTGATGTTGCGGGCAAAGGTTGGGGCACAGCGCTCTATCAGCAACTGCTGGAGCGCCTGAGCGCCAGCGGCTATCACCTCGTCATCGGCGGCATCGCGCAGCCGAATGCAGCGAGCATCGCCCTGCATGAAAAAATGGGCTTCGAAAAAGTCGCCCAATTCCGCGAAGTCGGCTTCAAGTTCGGCCGCTGGATCGACGTAGGCTACTGGGAAAAGTCGCTCGCTACTTGCGCCACTGTCACAAACTAGCCTATCACCTCGGCCAAGCCCTCCCCTCTTTCCCGTCTCGTGTGGTAAACCTTCTGCGTTTTCCTCTTAAACCCTCTTATTTTCTCTTCTTTCCACTTATTTTCTCTGCATTTAAATCTGGTCTTTCGTTTGATCTGCAACAGAAGCCCATATTAGCAAGCAGAGAAAATAAGAGGGAAACAGAAGAAAAAAGAGCAAATAAGAGGAAATCGCAGAATGTTTACCACAGTGATCGCCCAACTGGACCCCGACACCCTGCTACGACTGATTCAGCACCTGCAGCGCAACGGTCAGTCTCCGGATGTCAATGCAGCCATCAACACCGCGCTAAAATTTTGGCTAGATGAAAGTGTCAAACTTGCGCCCGAACCCAGTGCTGCCCGACAGCGCGGCTACCAGTGGAAAACCGTCTTTCTACCAGAGGGCACCCTCCTGCGCTCATGGAGCTACGGCGAGCATAATTATGCCGAAGTCATTGGCGATCAGATCATTCATCAGGGCCGTTCCGTCAGTCCCAACCAGTTTGCCCGTTCATTTGCGCGCAGCATGCGCAACGCTTGGATAGACCTTTCCATCCGCCGGCCGGGTGAACATCACTACACCATCGCCAGCCGCCTGCGCGATGAATCTCTGAAAAAGAAATAGCTCCTCCCTCGCACCGACATTTACTATCAGCGCGACGTGCGCGCATAAAAAAACGGAGCCCTGATCGCTCAGGGCTCCGTACTCTTGCAGCCAGCAAGCACGCGTATGCTTTACTCGACCGCTTTCACCATATCCTCGATCACTTTCTTGGCATCGCCAAACACCATCATGGTGTTAGCCTGATAGAACAGCTCATTATCCAGACCGGCATAGCCGGAAGCCATGGAGCGCTTGTTGACGATGATGCTCTTGGCTTTGTACGCTTCCAGAATCGGCATGCCGGCAATCGGCGAGCTCGGATCTTTGGCAGCCGGATTGACCACGTCGTTCGCGCCCAGAATCAGCACCACGTCGGTCTGACCGAATTCGCCATTGATGTCTTCCATCTCGAACACCTGATCGTACGGCACTTCGGCTTCCGCCAGCAGCACGTTCATGTGGCCCGGCATACGGCCTGCCACAGGGTGGATCGCATACTTCACGTTCACGCCCTTGTGAGTCAGCTTCTCTACCAGTTCTTTCAGCGCGTGCTGGGCACGTGCCACCGCCAGACCGTAGCCCGGCACGATGATCACGCTTTCCGCATTCGCCATGATGAAGGAGGCATCGTCTGCCGAACCGGATTTGACGGGACGCTGTTCCTTCGCAGCACTGCTGCCCGCTTCCGCTGGTGCACCACCGAAGCCGCCCAGAATCACGTTGAAGAAGGAACGGTTCATGGCCTTGCACATGATGTACGACAGGATCGCACCGGATGAACCCACCAGCGAACCGGCGATGATCAGCATCGAGTTATTCAGCGAGAAGCCGATACCGGCAGCCGCCCAGCCCGAATACGAGTTCAGCATCGACACCACCACCGGCATATCCGCACCGCCGATAGGAATGATGATCAGCACACCGAGCACGAAGGCGATCGCTGTCATGATCAGGAACGGCAGCCAGGCTGGCGTGGCGCCGCTATCGAAGCAGAACACCAGGCCCAGACCCACCATAGCCAGCGCCAGCAGCAGGTTGAGCATGTGCTGACCGGCGAAGTTGACCGGCGCGCCCTGGAACAGACGGAACTTGTATTTGCCCGACAGTTTGCCGAACGCGATCACCGAACCGGAGAAGGTAATCGCACCCACAAAAGTACCGATAAACAGTTCGATACGGTTACCGAACGGCAGCGCTTCGCCAGCCTGCGCAATGCCGAAAGCCTGCGGCTCCGACACGGCAGCCACCGCGATACACACCGCGGCCAGACCGATCAGCGAGTGCATGGCTGCGACCAGTTCCGGCATCTTGGTCATTTCGACCTTTTTCGCCAGCACGGCACCGATGCCGCCGCCCACGACTACGCCCAGCGCCACCAGCGTGAAGCCGCCAGCGCTGCCGTGGCCTGCGGCCGCCGCTGCAGCCGCCATGGCCTGCAACTTGAAGATCAGCGCCACAGTGGTAACGAACGCGATGGCCATACCCGTCATGCCGAAAGCATTACCGGCACGTGCCGTGGCCGGCGAGGACAGACCTTTCAGCGCCTGAATGAAGCACACCGAAGCGATCAGGTACAGCAGGGTAACCAGATTCATGGAGATACCGCTCATGCCTGCTCTCCCTTGTTAGCTGCCGCCTTAGGCGCCTTCTTCTTGAACATTTCCAGCATGCGCTGGGTCACCAGAAAACCGCCGAACACGTTCACGGCTGCCAGTGCCACGGCGATCGTGCCGGCCACCTGCCCCACCAGACCTTCGGTCAGCGCGGCCGCCAGCATGGCGCCCACGATGATGATGGCCGATACGGCATTGGTCACGGCCATCAGCGGCGTATGCAGCGCAGGCGTCACGGTCCACACCACGTGATAGCCCACATAGATGGCCAGCACGAAGATGATCAGATTGATGATGGTATGGCTCACTTCCATAAAACCTCCTTTTATTTTCTCAACAGTTCACCGCCGCTGCACAGCAGCGTGGCTTTGAGGATTTCGTCTTCGCGGTCGATCACCAGCTGGTCTTCCTTGTTGATGATCAGCTTGAGGAAGTCGAGCACATTGCGCGCATACAGCGCCGAAGCATCAGCCGCCACCAGCGTTGCCAGATCGGGCTGGCCGACGATGTGCACACCGTGGCGCACCACCGTTTCGTTCAGCACGGACAGCGGGCAGTTACCGCCCTGCGCTACCGCCAGATCGACGATCACGGAGCCCGGTTTCATGGCTTTCACGGTGTCTTCGGAAATCAGTACAGGCGCTTTGCGGCCAGGGATCAGCGCGGTAGTGATGATGATGTCTGCCAGCTTGGCGCGTTCATGCACCAGCGCCGCCTGACGCGCCAGCCAGTCGGCCGGCATAGGACGGGCATAGCCGCCCACCCCCTGCGCGATTTCCTTCTCTTCGTCGGTGAGGAAAGGCACGTCGATGAATTTGGCGCCCAGCGATTCCACCTGTTCTTTGACGGGCGGACGCACGTCAGACGCTTCGATCACGGCGCCCAGACGCTTGGCGGTAGCAATCGCCTGCAGACCGGCCACGCCCACGCCCATGATCAGCACGCGCGCCGCTTTCACGGTGCCAGCCGCCGTCATCAGCATAGGCATGAAGCGCTGGTAGGTATTCGCGGCCACCATCACGGCCTTATAGCCGGCGATGTTAGCCTGCGAGGACAGCACGTCCATCGACTGGGCGCGGGTGATACGCGGTACGGCTTCCAGCGCAAACGCCTGCAGGCCAGCCGCCGCCATGGCAGCGTTGTTATCGGCATCAAAGGGATTGAGCATGCCGATCAGCACCGTGCCAGCCTTCATCAGGCCACGCTCCGCTGCCTCCGGTGCGCGCACCTTGAGCACCACGTCCGCACCGTATGCGTCAGCCGCGGTGCCGATCTGCGCACCTGCTGCCACATACGCCTCGTCGGTCACCGATGCTGCCAGACCAGCGCCTGCCTGCACGATCACACTGTGCTTGGCTGCCAGCTTCTTGACGGTTTCGGGCGTTGCCGCAACCCGGGTTTCGCCCGGCCGCGTCTCGGCCGGTATGCCTATTCTCATGCTGCCTCCCAAAGATTGATAAACTGACTAGAATCTAACACGGATTGCCGGGGCTGCACGCGGCAGAGTTTTCCCCTCGATGGCCCCATCATACTTAATACGTATTTATCAATAAATGTCGCATTTATCACTACATTTATTACAAAATGTCATCTATTGCCGTTAAAACACTTAATCTAGCGCAAAGAAGCCTGCGCCAGAGCACTCTTCGGGCAGAAGTTTGCGTTATTTCAATGTCGCGTCTATGACACGCGGACAGAGCAGCGCCTAAACCACCAGAACAGGCTAAAATATCGGCTCTTTCAAGGATCGCCTATGCCACGTATCTGGAAACCCTCCGTCACTGTTGCCGCCATCATCGAAAAGGATGGCAAATTCCTCGTTATCGAAGAACAGACCAGCGATGGCATCCGTATCAACCAGCCGGCCGGTCACCTCGACCCGCACGAATCGCTGGAACAGGCAGTCATCCGCGAAACCATGGAAGAAACCGCGCACGACTTCACCCCGACTGCGCTGGTCGGCATGTATATGTCGCGCTACACCTCCAACCGCACGGGCGAAGAAGTGACCTATCTGCGCTTCACCTTCTGCGGCGTACCGGGCGAAAAGTATGACCGCCCGCTCGACGATGGCATTCTGCGCACCATGTGGCTGACGCGCGACGAACTGGCCGCCTGCGCCGAACGTCACCGTAGCCCCACCGTGCTGCAGTGCGTGGACGAATATCTGGCTGGCCGCCGCGCGCCGCTGGAACTGCTGCAGACTCACGCTTCGGTATTTCTGTCGGCGCCGGACAGCAGCCACGGCTGACAGTAGCGCGCAGACAGCCAGCAGGAGCAGCGGCAGGACCGCTGCCGCTGGTGCTGATCCAATAAAAATATAAATGATATAAACAGTTTTTCAGGAAAATATATGAGCAAGAAAAAAGTCGTGATCGGTATGTCTGGCGGGGTAGATTCCTCGGTCTCGGCGTGGCTGCTCAAGGAACAGGGCTACGAGGTCGTAGGCCTGTTCATGAAGAACTGGGAAGATGACGACGACAGCGAATACTGCTCTACCCGTCAGGACTGGATCGACGCCGCCAGCGTGGCCGACGTGGTCGGCGTGGATATCGAAGCCGTCAACTTCGCCAGCGAATACAAGGACCGCGTATTCGCCGACTTCCTGCGCGAGTATCAGGCTGGCCGCACGCCGAACCCCGATGTGCTGTGCAATGCCGAGATCAAATTCAAAGCCTTCCTCGACCACGCCATGACGCTGGGCGCCGATCTGATCGCCACCGGCCACTATGCGCGCGTGCGCGAACGCGCCGGCCAGTTCGAGCTGCTCAAGGCAGTCGATCACACCAAGGATCAAAGTTACTTCCTGCACCGCCTGAATCAGGCGCAGCTATCCAAGACCCTGTTCCCGCTCGGTGAAATTCCGAAGACGGAAGTGCGCCAGATCGCCGCCAAACTGGGCCTGCCGAACGCCACCAAAAAGGATTCCACCGGCATCTGCTTCATCGGCGAACGGCCGTTCCGCGAATTCCTCAACCGCTACCTGTCCTACCGTCCCGGCCCGATGAAAACCGACGACGGCCGCGTGGTGGGCGAGCATGTGGGCCTGAGCTTCTACACGCTGGGCCAGCGCAAAGGTATCGGTGTGGGTGGCCTGAAAGCCTACAAGAAGGAAGATGGCAGCAGCGACGCATGGTATGTGGCGCGCAAGGACGTGCAGAACAACACGCTGTACATCGTACAGGGACATGATCACCCATGGCTGCAGTCGGCCAGCCTGACGGCCGATACGGCCAGCTGGATCGCCGGCCATGCGCCGGACGTGCGCGAGCTGGCCGCCAAGACGCGCTACCGTCAGTCCGATGTGGCCTGCGAGCTCACGCCGCAAGGCGAGAGCGACTTTGCGCTGCGCTTCATGGAGCCCCAATGGGCGGTGACGCCGGGTCAGTCGGCGGTGATCTACGACGGTGAAGTCTGCCTCGGTGGCGGTCTGATTGCCGGCTCTACGCTGGCCGGCTAATTAGCAGGCTAACCTGCGGGCTAAGCAGCAGGCTAGCTAGCCGCGAAGTTAGCTAGCCGCACCGGTATCGCCTTCGGCGGGCTTGTTCTCGCCCTCAGGTGCGCCTGCTTCGCGTGCCATGGCGGCACGCTGGCGCTTGACCATGGTGATGACGGTATTGCGGATAGTATTGAGAACCGTGTCAGCCTTGAACGGCTTGACGATGAAACCATGCACGCCCATGGCGTGCGCCGCCTGTATGGTGGCAGCATCGAACTCGCTCGACACCATGAAGATCAGCGTCTTGGGCCAGTTGGTTTTGATTTCGCGCACGATGTCATCGCCGCTTTCGATCTGCTCACGCGAAATGCAGATCAGGTGCGGCTGGTGCTTGATCAGCAGCGCCAGCCCGTTGGCGCAGGTGTGCGCCTGCCCCACCACATCGTAACCGCCCTCCACCAGCACCGTATTGAGCAAGCCGCGCGCAACGGCACTGGTATCGATAATCACTGCTTTTAACATCTTGCCTACCCTGTTCTAAACCCCGTTGGGGCCGGACCACGCCAGCATATTCCAGCTCACGCCCAGCCGCACGTCGGTTTTCAATTCCACCAATTGTCTGGAAAGATACAGCATTTCCTTCTCTTTTCGTAGCGTTATCCCCAGCCGGTCCTGCAGGATGCCGGCACCGGCAAGGATGCCTTCCAGCGTGCCGTAAGTGCGCAGCAGCCTTGCTGCCGTCTTCACGCCTACGCCGGACACGCCGGGGATGGAGTCGGCCGGATCACCCATCAGCGCCAGCAGATCGGCCAGTTGCGCCGGCACCACACCCCACTTGGCTTCCACCCATGCGGCGTCGTGCCACACGCCTTTGAACGGGTCCCACAGCAGGGCGCCCTGGGCGATCAGACTATGCAGATCCTTGTCGGTACTAGCCACAAAGGCTTCGCCCCGTCCTTCCGCCAGCCAGCGCTGCACCGCCGTGGCCAGCACGTCGTCCGCCTCCACGCCTTCGATGGCCAGCAGCGGCCAGCCTTGCGCCTGCAACTGCGCCTGCCATGGCGCCAGCGCGGTTTTCAGCACATCGGGCATAGGGGTGCGGCCAGCGCGGTAGCCAGCGTAAAGGTCGTGGCGCCAGGTCGGGCCGCCCGCATCGAAGGCCAGCAGCACGTGGCTGGGCGCATGCTGGCGCAGCAGCTTGTGCAGCGCCGACTGGGCGTAGCGCAGCGCCGTCAGCGCCTTGTCGTCGCTATCGGGTTCGGGACTGGCCTCGTACATGCGGCGCACGATGTTGAGGCCATCGATGGCCAGCAATCTAGCCATGGCAGCAAAGGGAATCAGGAACTCTCACGGCGCCATTGTAACGTAGCGCCGCTGGTGCCAACACAGCTGCCAGCGCAGCAGCCAGCGCAGGGGCTTACTTGAGCAGCTCGTAGGGTCCGCCGCGCTCCAGCGCGCGCTGGAAGGCGGCACGGCTATGGATGCGCTGCAGGAAGTCCATCAGGCGGGGACGGCTGGCGTTCAGGCCGGCACGGGCAGCAGCCGCTTCCAGCGGGAAGCTCATCTGGATGTCGGTCGCACTGAATTCGGCACCGGCAAACCATGGCCGCTGCGCCAGTTCGGCCTCCAGATAATCGAGGTGGCTGGCGATCTGCGGCAGGATGTAGCTACCCAGTACCTTGCGCGCAATCGCCCGTGCGATCGGCTTGACGAAGAACGGCGCAGGACTGCTCTCGACGCGGTCGAACACCAGTTTCATCAGCAGCGGCGTCATGGCCGAGCCTTCCGCATAGTGCATGAAGTAAGTCCAGCGGCGCTGTTCCGGCGTACCGGTCGCGGGCTTCAAGCGGCCCTGCCCGTAGGTATCGATCAGGTATTCGACGATGGCGCCCGATTCGGCCACCACCACTTCGCCATCGCTGATCACGGGCGATTTGCCCAGCGGATGGATGGAGCGCAACTCGGGCGGCGCCAGCATGGTCTTGCGGTCGCGCTCATAGCGCACGATTTCGTATGGCAGGCCCAGTTCTTCCAGCAGCCACAGAACGCGCTGCGAACGGGAGTTATTGAGGTGGTGGACAATAATCATGGTCAGCGCTGTATGTGAAGTTTGATGACGCGTGCAGACGGCGTGCCGGAAGCACCGCTGCCGCCCTGCCCTGCGGCGGCGCCAGACGCGCTGCCGCCTTTACCTTGCCCCTGCGGCCCGCTATCGCAGCCGCCGCAGCTACCGCAACCATCGCCGCAGCCTTTGCGCACGCCGAACAGGCGCGCCACTAGTGCCGCATTCAGACCGCGCTGCGCCAGCGCATCGGCCCAGCCCCGTCGCAGTGCAGCCGGCAGGTAGCGTCGGCACACATGCAGCAGTGCCAGCAGCACGATCAGGGCGACGATCAGGTTCTGCAGCATATCAGCCTCCGGCCAGTGCCACTGCAACGCGATAGGTGATGAACGAGGCCGAGTAGGCCAGCACGAACATATAGCCGGCCATCAGCAGCGGATAGCGCAGGCTGTTGGTCTCGCGCCGCACCACCGACAGGGTGGACATGCACTGTGGCGCGAACACATACCAAGCCAGCAGCGACAGCGCGGTAGGCAGCGTCCACGAACCGGCGATGATCGGCGTGAGCGACTGCGCCAGTTCGTCGCCGCTTTGCGACAGCGCGTACACGGTACCCAGTGCACCCACCGCCACTTCGCGCGCGGCCAGACCGGGCACCAGCGCGATGCAGATCTGCCAGTTGAAACCAATCGGCGCGAAGATGTATTCCAGACCGCGGCCCAGTATCCCGGCCAGACTGTAGTAGATAGGCGGATGGGTCGCGCCTTCCGGTGCGCCGGGGAAGGTGCTGAGGAACCACAGCAGCACCATCAGCGTGAGGATGATAGTACCCACGCGGGAGATGAAGATCTTGCAGCGTTCCCACAGGCCCAGCGCCAGATTCTGCAGGTGCGGCCAGTGATAGGCAGGCAGTTCCAGCATCAGCGGCTGCTGATGGTTGGCGCCCATGCTGCGCTTCATGAAGTAGGCCACCAGCATGGCCGAGACGATGCCCGTCACGTACAGGCCGAACAGCACCAGCCCCTGCAGGCTGATGAAGCCCGCCACTTCGCGTTCGGGAATGAAGGCGGCAATGATCAGCGCATACACGGGCAGTCGCGCCGAGCAGGTCATCAGCGGCGCGATCATGATGGTCACCAGCCGGTCACGGGGATTCTGGATGGTGCGTGCCGCCATAATGCCGGGAATCGCGCAGGCAAAGCTGGACAGCAGCGGAATGAACGCGCGCCCCGATAAACCCACGCCGCCCATCAGGCGGTCCAGCAGGAAGGCGGCGCGCGGCAGATAGCCGCAATCTTCCAGCACGAGGATGAAGAAGAACAGGATCAGAATCTGCGGCAGGAACACCAGCACGCTGCCGGCGCCACCCAGTATGCCCTCTACCAGCAGGCTGCGCAGCAGACCATCGGCCATGGAATCTTTGACCATGCTGCCTACGCCATCCACGCCATCCTTGATCAGATCCATCGGCACAGTGGCCCAGCTGAACACGGCCTGGAACACGCAGAACATCAGCACCGCCAGAATGATCGGCCCCAGCACAGGGTGCAGCACCACATGGTCGATCTTCTCGCTCAGATTGCCGCGGTCATCTTTTTCATGGCACACCAGCGCGAGGATGCGGCGCACTTCGCGCTGAGTCTCTTCCACGCTGACCGTATCGATCGCGCTGAGCGGATTCGGCGTGACTTTTTCAGTGAGGGCCATGGCATCGAGTGCCTGCACCAGCGCGCGTTCGCCGCCCGCCTGCACGGCCACGGTGGCCACCACCGGCATACCGAGTTCCTGTGCCAGCCGCGCTTCATCGATCACGATGCCGCGCTTACGCGCCACGTCCACCATATTCAGCGCGAGGATCATCGGCAGGCCCAGACGTTTAATCTCCAGCACCAGCCGCAGGTTCAAACGCAGATTGGTGGCATTCACCACGCACACCAGTACATCGGGCACCGACTCGCCCGCGCGCTTGCCCGCCACCACATCACGCGTGATGGCTTCGTCCGGCGTATGCGCCGACAGGCTGTAAGCACCGGGTAGATCAAGTATGCGATAGGCGCGTCCATCCGGCGAAGTGAAACTGCCCTCTTTACGCTCGATGGTGACACCGGCGTAGTTGGCCACCTTCTGGCGCGCGCCCGTCAGGCGGTTGAACAGCGCGGTCTTGCCGCAATTCGGGTTACCCAGCAGCGCCACCATGGGCGCAGCAGTAGCGGTGGCAGCGGCAGTAGCCGCCGCCCGTGTTTCGACGACAGCCATAACTTATTCCGGTTGAATTGAGACCAGTGCCGCTTCGAAGCGGCGCAGTGCGAAGGTGGCATTGCCCACCTTGATCGCCAGCGGCTCGCCACCGGGCATACCGCGCTTGAGCATGCGGATCTGTTCGCCCGGCACAAAGCCCAGTTCCATCAGCCGGCGCGCCAGCGTGGCGCCATCATCCTGCGGATTGCCGGGGGCAATATGCACCACGGTGGCCTTGGCGCCCACCGCCAGCGTATCGAGAGTGATCAGAGGAACAGCATGCGTCATAGCGAAATCCGTTCAAAACGCCGCCGGACCCGTGCCACAGCGGCTTTCCGCGGCTGGCCACCACCTGTTAATCAGCAGTTGCGAAGCAGTTCCAGCGGGAAATTACATGAGTCTATTATAAACGGTAATGCGAATTACTTCTATTTGCGCTTGCATGGCGCAGAAAACTGAGGCAAACTACCGGAAATGATAATGATTCGCATTAAGTGAACGAAATGCAACAGTGCCAGTGCGGCATCCCGTCCGCAGCACTGTCATCATCGAACTCAGGACTGAAGGTAATACCATGATCGTCTGCGTCTGCAACAACATCTCCGACCGCGAAATCCGCATGGCCATCGAGCTGGGCTCCGACTCCATCGAAGCGCTGCAGCGCGATCTGGGCGTGTCCACCTGCTGCGGCCAGTGCTTCGATTACGCCAGCGAGTTGCTGAACAAGACGCTGGCCGCCAGCGCTCCCCTGCAGGAAACCGTGCTGCAACGCCCTGGCCTGGGCGCGGTCTGCAACAACTAAGGGAGGGCAGCATGCATACCCTCAGCTTCGATAGCTACGGCCAAACGCGCGAACACGAACATGCCCGCTGGCGCAAGCTGGCGCCCATGGCAGCCATTGTGGCCGGCCATGCCCTGCTGTTCTACCTGTTCTACACCGGCATGCTGCATCAGGCTGCCCGTGCCGTGTTACCGAACATTGTCACCATCAATTTCGTACCGGCGGCCGAGCCAGTCAAACCGGCCACGCCGCCCATGCTGCCCAGCACGCCTATGCCGGTAGCCCACATCACCGTACCGCCACTGCCGCCTGTGGCCATCGCTGCCAGCGAACCGACCATCAGCGTGGCGCCGGCACCTGCCCGTAGCGCCGAAGCCCCGGCCAGCACGGCTGCCGTGGCCGTGGCCGTGGCCGCTGCCGCCAGCACGCCGGTTGCGGCGGCCGGCACGCCGAAAACTGTCTCCAGCGTGGAATATGTGCGCGCTCCGCAAGCCATCTATCCCCATAGCTCGCGCCGGCTGGGCGAAACGGGCGTGGTCATGCTGCGTGTGCTGATCGGCGAAAAAGGACTGGCCGAGCAGGTCGTGGTGCAGAAATCCTCCGGCTATACCAATCTGGACGAAGCGGGCCGTCAGGCCGTGCTGCGCGCGCTGTACAAGCCGTATATCGAAGATGGCAAAGCCATAGCCGTATACGCCCTCGTTCCTATCAATTTCCAGCTGGGCTAAGAATTTGATCGAAGTCACTTTAGCGGCTTCGATCAGGCTGACCCCAATTTGCCTGCAACGTGGCAAAATAGGCGTATTCCTCCACCACGACAAGAGAGAACGCCATGAAAGGTGATCCGGAAGTAATCAAGCAGCTCAATGCGCAGCTGACCAATGAACTGACCGCCATCAACCAGTATTTCCTGCATGCCCGCATGTACCGCCACTGGGGTCTGAGCCGCATCGCCAAAAAGGAATACGACGAGTCCATCGGCGAAATGAAACACGCCGACAAACTGATCGACCGCATCCTGATGCTGGACGGCCTGCCAAATCTGCAAGCCATGCACAAGATCATGATCGGCGAGAACACGGAAGAAATGCTGGGCGCCGATCTGGCACTGGAACAGGGTGCGCAGATCACCGTCAAAGCCGGCATCGCTGCGGCCGAAAAAGCCGCCGATTATGTCTCGCGCGACCTGCTGCTGGAAATCCTCGACGATACGGAAGAACATATCGACTGGCTGGAAACCCAGCTCGATCTGATCGCCAAGGTCGGCATCCAGAACTACCTGCAAAGCCAGATGCACGACGAATAAAAACGCAACGGCCAGCTGATCCAGCTGGCCGTTAGTTTTTTAGCGCTCGCCTGCTGACCTGACTTTCACCGCCAGTACGGCCAGCGCGCCGCACAGCATCAACCCACCCGCCAGCCGGATCACATTTTCCGGATTACCACCCAGCAGACTCTGATAATAGAGCGGCAGCGTGAAGATCTGGATGATCATGGGGATCACGATGAACATATTGAAGATGCCCATGTAGACGCCCGTACGTTCCGGCGGAATGCAGCCCGCCAGCATCACATACGGGTTGCCCATGATGCTGGCCCAAGCCAGCCCTATGCCCACCATCGGCACCAGCAGCAGCACCGGATTGTGTATCTGCGGGATCAGCAGCATGCCCACACCGGCCAGCGCCAGACACACGCTGTGGCTGCGCTGCGGACCGTAGCGGCGCGTGAACGGCACCATGGCCAGCGCGCCGACAAACGCTACCGCGTTGTAGAACGCTCCCACCTGCCCCGTCAGCAGCCCCGCATCGCGGAAGCCTTCCGAAGCCGGATCGGTGGTGCCGTAGATGGTGGTCGCCAGCGACAGCATGATGTATTGCCAGTAGCAGAACATGGCGTACCACTGGAACAGCTTGACCCAGGCCAGCTGCTTCATGGTGTCCGGCATTTCACGGATAGCGCTGGCCACATCGGCCAGCGTGTGGCGCCAGCCGCTGGGCTGGGCGCGAATTGCAGCCACCTCGGCTGCCGTCAGCGGCAGTTCCGGCGTCGTCTTCAGCGTCCACAGTATGGAACTGATGGAAAAGATCGCCCCGATCACAAACGCCACGATCACAATGTGGGGAATGTGGTGGCTATTCACCGCATCCTTGTTCATGCCGGCCCACACCAGCAGCGACGGCGTCAGATAGGCCAGCGTCTGGCCCAGCCCCGTGAACGCGCTCTGAGTCAGGAAGCCCAGCGAATGCTGGGACGGATCGAGCTTGTCGCTGACGAAAGCGCGATACGGTTCCATCGTCACGTTGTTGGCGGCATCGAGTATCCACAGCAGGCTGGCGGCGAACCACAACGTAGGGCTGAACGGCATGGCCAGCAGACCGAGGCTGCACAGGATGGCGCCGATCAGAAAATACGGCGTGCGGCGGCCCCAGCGCGTTACCGTGCGGTCGCTCATGGCGCCGATCAGCGGTTGCACCAGCAGCCCCGTCATGGGGCCGGCCAGCCACAGGTAAGGCAGGCTGGCTTCGTCGGCACCTAGATATTTGTAGATCGGGCTCATGCTGCTCTGCTGCAGCCCGAAGCTGAACTGAATACCGAAGAAACCGATATTCATATTGATGATCTGCCAGAACGACAGACGCGGCTTCATGCCTGCGCTCCCTGCCGCCAGGCTGCCAGCCATGGCTTGTAGAAGGCCAGATCGGCCGGCACCGCACCGGCGATGCCGCAGATGGCACCGGCAAAGGCGTTGGCGCGGTCCAGCGTCAGCGCCAGCGGCCAGCCCTGCATCTGCCCGTACAGGAACACGGAAGAAAACGCATCGCCTGCGCCCACCGTATCGACGATCTGCGCCGGTGCCGCGGCCGGCGTACTGATGGTCACCACGCCGTCGGCAGCGAAGTGCATGGCGCCCCGTTCGCCCAGCGTGACGATCATGCCCTGCAGGCGGAAGGTACGCATCAGATTCAGGCAGGCGTCGATCATTTCGCGGCTATCCATGGCACTGGTGCCGGGCTGGGTGTGGGTGTACCAGCGGAACAGGTCCTTCAGTTCGTCCTCGTTCACCTTCAGCACATCGGCCAGATGCAGCGACTCGAAAGCGCAGCGTTCCGTCACCTGCCCTTCGCGCACATTCAGATCCAGATAGCGCTGGGCCGGCGTGGTTTCCAGCAGTGCACGCAGGGTGCCGCGCGAGCAAGGGTGGCGCTGTGCCATGGTGCCGAAATAGATCGTGGCCGGTGCGGCCTGACGCAGCGCCGTCAGCGCTGCCGAGGCTTCCACATAGTCGTAGGCCTGATCGGGCAGGATGATGAAGCGGTGGCCGCCATCGTTGCGTTCCACCACCACGCGTCCGGTCGGTGCCACGGGATCGCTTTGCAGACCCGCTTCGCTCATGCCGAAACGCGAGAACTCGCCGCGCAGCAGCACGCCGTTCTGGTCCTGCCCCACGCGCGTTATCATCAGCGTGGCGGCACCGAAGGCGGCCAGATTGCGCGCCACATTGAACGGTGCGCCGCCGACTACCTGCTCGGTCAGAAAATCATCGACCAGCGCTTCACCGAATACGGCGATAGTTTGTTGGCTCATCTTATTCGTCTCCGCGTTCCAGCCAGTGCAGCGCATACGGCGCCAGCGTAATTGTGCCGCCCAGTATGCTGCCACTGATGCAATCAGTCCAGCGTCCCGCCAGCGTGTAATGCTGTTCGATAGCGCTGAAGTTCATCAGCGCGCGGAAGCGCTCGCCGCGTGCCAGCGCCAGCACAGCGGCTGGCGCATCGGCCAGCAGAGTGCGCGGCGCATGGGCCGCCAGCGCCGCATGGGCCTGACGTGTCCGCACCAGCGCCGTCAGCGCCTGATACATGCGGCCCGCCGGCGTGGCGCCATCGTGGCGCTGCTGCCAGCGCTGACGGTCGAAGCGGGGCCGCTGCAGCCAGCGGCTATCCATCGCATGCTGCGGCCGCTGCAGATAGCTCTCGTCGTTCTCCATCGCCAGTTCGTCGCCCATGTACAGCACGGGCAGCGCACCGAAGCTCAGCGCCAGACCATGCAGCAGCAGCATGCGGCGCATGGCCAGTTCGCGTTCCTGTTCGGTCTGGGCCGACTGCAACCCCGTCAGCGCCGCGGCCATGCCGTTGCTGCCGTGGGCGGCATTCGGGTCGCTGCTCTGGAACGCAGCGCCACGGGCATAACTGCCTTCCGCGCCGCTGAAGAAGCGCGCCACCCGCGCCAGCCGCTGCGCACTCTCAGCGCCCGCTTCGGCGCGCAGCACATTCCAGCCGATATCGTCATGGCAGCGCACATAGCTGAGCCAAGTGGCGGCCGGCGGCAGCGCTGGCGTATGCGCGATCACGGCGCGCAGTACTTCGGTATTCTGTTCGGCCAGTCCCACCCAGCCCGCCGCCATCAGGCTGCTGTGATAGGCAATATGGCATTCGGCCGCGTTAGCGCTACCGAGATAGGCCGGCAATTCGCGCGTGGGTACAATCGCTTCGGCCTTCAGCAGCACACCCGGCGCGACGATGTCGACGATGGCGCGCAGCGCCTGCAGCAACTGGTGTGCTTCCGGCTGGTTCATGCTGTTCGTGCCCACGCGCTTCCACAGGAAAGCGGTGGAGTCGAGGCGGAACACTTCCACCCCGCGATTGGCCAGCCGCAGCAAAGCCTGCGCCATTTCCGCAAACACGGCTGGATTGGCGTAGTTGAGGTCCCACTGATACGGGTAGAAGGTGGTCCAGACCCAGCCACCGGCCGCCGCCACATGACTGAAGTTACCCGGTGCCACTTGCGGGAACACCTGTCCCAGCGTCGCTTCGTACTGGTCCGGCATGCTGCGGTCGGGGTAGATGTGGAACATCGCCCGCGCCTCGGCATCACCAGCCTTGGCGGCCTGCGCCCACACATGGTCATCGGCCACGTGGTTAAGGATAAAGTCGGAACACAGGCTGATGCCGGCAGCGCGCAGCGCCGTGGTCAGCGCTTCCAGATCGGCGTTGTTGCCCAGCGCCGGTTCCACATCATCGAAGCTGGTGACGGCAAATCCGCCATCGTTTTCGCCTGCACGCGCGCGCAGGAAAGGCAGCAGGTGCAGATAGTGCACGCCCAGTTCCTGCAGATACGGAATCTGTTCGCGTACTCCGTTCAGCGTGCCGCCGAAATTATTCACGTAAGTGCAGTAGCCCAGCATCTGCTGGCTGAGGAACCAGTCCGGCTGCGCTGCACGCTGCGTATCGAGTGCCTGCAGGGCCGCCGGACGGGCTGCATACAGCGTGCCCAGACTGGCCAGCAGCGCGCCATACCAGCTGTCGAAATCAGCGCGCTCGCCGTACAGGCCGGCCAGCAGCCGGCGCAGCGTAGGTTCCGCTGCTGCCAGCCGCTGGGCCGCTTGCGGCCGCAGCGTTTCAGGCAGAACCGCCAGCAGGCGGTCCGTCATTACATTAGAAGGCATAAGTCAGGCCAACTTTGGCGGCACGGCCGTTGATCGAGCGGGCGGCATGGCCGTCGCCTTCCACTTCGGTGTAGCCGATCTTGTTAAACAGGTTGTTGACGCTGAACGACAGCGTGGTCTTAGGCGACAGACGGTAGTTGACGAAAGCATTCACCACTTGATAGCCATCCATCTCGATGGTGTGCGCATCATCGCCCCACGACTTGCCGGTGCCGATCAGGCTAGCACCCACGGTGGCCGCGCCGAAATCGTAGCTAGGCATGATCTGGTACACCACCTTGGCCTGACGGCGTGGGGTGTTGCCGATATTCGCCACATCCGCTGCTGCCGTGCCGACGATCTTGGCATCGGTGTAGGTCAGACCGCCCGTCACGCGGAAGCCGCCTGCCGAGTAGGCGCCTTCCAGTTCCACACCCTTGGCGTCGTACTTGTTGGAGGTGCTCTTCTGGGTGGTGGCTTCGTAGTTACTCTCGTCGGTCTTGGCCTGGAACACGGTCACGAAGGTCGAGATGCCGCCGCTACGCCACTTCACGCCGCCTTCGATCTGCTTGACGGTGTTGATGTTGATCGGTGCGCTGCCATCGAGCGGGGTGCCGAACAGGATACGGTCAGCATTGAAGGCCACACCGTCGCTGACGCGGGCAAACGCGGCCAGATTATTCGTAATGCGGTAGTTACCACCCACCGAGTACGAATTGTGGTTCATCTTGTAGTCCACCAGCTGCATGGTGGCGGCGTCGTAGTGCTGGCTGCCGTTGCTCAGGGTGGCGATGTTGGCCGTGCCGCTGGCGGTCTGGCGATCCTGACGGACGCTGGCATCCACATTCAGTGCGCCCACTTCATAGCCCACGTTCAGGTAAGGCGAAGTGAGTTTGTATTCCATGTCCACGGCGCGCGAGCAGCAGCCACCCCATGCCGGACCAACCAGACCGGGCGTGCTGCTGGCAGTTTTCAGCAGTGCCGGTTTGTCGCCGCTAGCCTGCAGCAGGTATTCGTTGAAGTTCCACGTCAGGCCCAGCTTCTGGGTCGACAGGTACAGGCCGGCCGTGGTGGTCAGCTTGCTGCCATCGGCCAGCGCGAAAGTCTTGCTCAGTTTGCTGTCGTTGAGGGTGTTGCCGGCATCGTCGATCGAGGTGTTGAACACCACGGCCGAAATGGCACGGCCCTTGTAGGTCTGGCCTTTGTTCGGGCCAGTGGCGAAGGTGTACGTGCCGACCGTGCCGTTATTGGCCGGGAACACACCGGCGAAGCGGCCGGTATTGCTGGAGGTACGGAATTTGTCGGTCAGGTTCCAGCCATCGCCCAGATCGAACGAGCCTTCCAGCCCGATGGAATCGCTCTTTACTTTCAGGCCGTCGTTGACGTTGGTGGTGACAGGTGCATTGTTCTTGCCCAGCGAGACATCACGCACCCAGTACGGCGAGTAGAACGAAACCGTGCGCGGATCGATGCCCGGCAGTTCCTGTATTTTCTTGTTGACCACCTGTACTGGCACTGGCAGTGCGGTCGGGGCTTTGTCATCAAGGTGCTTGAACGACAGGCGGATATAGCCATTATCCAGTTGGTGGGTAATGTTGCCGCGGATCTGGCCGCCGTCTTCCGTCTTCATGCCGGTGTTGCGCACGCCTTCGCCCGTGCGGTAGCTACCGCCGATGAAGAAGCGGGTCTTGTCCGAGATCGGTGCGCCATAGTCGAAGTCGAGACGGGTTTCGTCGTAGCCGAGGCCGCGGCTGACGCCGATATGGCCGCCCTTCTCCTCACCGGTTTTGCTGATGAAGTTAATGATGCCGCCCGGCGCATTGGTGGCCATGGTGGAAGCCGAACCGCCGCGCACCACTTCGAGGTGATCCAGCGTACCGTCGATCTTGATGTAGCTATCTGGCGTGATGAAGTTGAAATCGCCCGACTGCAGCACCGGCAGACCATCTTCCTGCATCTGCACGTAGCGTGCACCGCCGGCGGAAATCGGCACGCCGCGCACGGTGATGTTGGCATTACCTTCACCGCCCGACGATTCCGAACGCACGCCCGGCACCGAGCGCAGCACTTCGGCGGCGCTCAGCGGCGCGCCGTTCTTGATCACATCGGCTTCCACGGTACTGATGGAGACACTGGTTTTCATTTTCGACGAACCGGTCGCACTACCCGTCACCACCACGCGTTCCATATTCAGGCCGTCATTCGACGGGGTGGCGTCGTCGGCGTGGGCGCCGGCCATGTGCAGGACAGCGGTAGCAACAGCGGCAGCCATGCCGCACAGTTTGAAAGTGCGAGTATCCATTTTGTCTCCAGTATCGTCGTTGTGATGGTCGAATTCGCTCTGCACATTTGCTGAGCAGGTGATTCATTATGGGCCGATTCAAAAATTAATGCAATCGATTGCATTACGCATTGCAACAAGCCGCAGACGCGCTTTTTCCAACAGTGAAAGCGGCCAGAATCAAGGGCTGTAGCCCTATGTAACAAAACTATTTATATTGCAGCGCAGCAGAAAATTTATGCAATCGGTTGCATAAATCAGACAGTGGCGCTGCTTTCGCGCGCCATTAACTGGGTCGGCAGCTGTAAGGACGGGGCCGGACGGCCTTCTATCAGTTCCAGCAGCGAAGCCACCAGCGCGCGGCCGGCCGCGCGGATAGGCTGGCGTATGGTCGTCAGTGGCGGGTGGAAATAAGTCGATAGCTCGATATCGTCGTAGCCCACTACGGCGATCTGGCGCGGCACTTCCAGCCCGTGGGTGCGCAGCGTGTTAATCGCCGTCATGGCCAGCAAGTCGCTGCCGGCAAAGATCGCATCGAAGCGCACTTCGCGCCGCAGCAGTTCCTGCACCGCCTGCCGGCCGCTATCGGGCAGGAAGGCCACCGACACCTGCAGCGCCGGATCGATAGGCATGCCGGTCCGTTGCAGCGCCTGACAATAACCTTCGTAACGCTGCCCCACTTCGGGCAGATTGATATCGCCGAAGAAGGCGATACGCTGGCGCCCCTGCTGCAGCAGATGGCTGACGGCCAGATCGCCGCCCGAGACATTGTCGCCGCCAACGGTGCAATACAGCTGCTGCGGTAGTTGCGCGCCCCATACAACGATGGGCACATGGCGCGCCGCCAGTTGATTTAACTGATCATGATGGCGCCACTGGCCGATCAGCACGATGCCGATCACGCGGCCCGTATCGAACGGCGCCGCAGCCGCATCGAGTTCTTCCGCATCGACGCGCGACACCAGCATGTCGAAGCCCTGCTCCGTCAGCGCATCGGCCAGACTACCGAGCATGGACAGGAAGAACGGATCGGACAGATGCTGGCGCGTGGCCGAGTCATACGGAATCACCACACCGATGGTGCGGTTCTGTTTCAGGCGCAGATTCTGCGCCCCGATATTGATGGTGTACTTGAGCGAACGCGCCAGCTCCATGATGCGGGTGCGGGTTTCCTCGTTGACCAGCTTGCTGCCAGCCAGCGCGCGCGACACGGTGGAAGTCGATACGCCGGCCAGCCGCGCAATATCGGCCATCTGCAGGCGCTGCTGGGTGGGCGTACTCGATACTTCCGGTGGCGTTGGTTCACTCATCTTAGGCTTGTGGCACAGTATCCTTGAAGGATGGACGTTCGGACAGCTTGTCGTACAGCCGCGCCAGATTCGGATGGCTGCCACGCCAGTCAATTTCCGGGAAACGGAAACTGAGCCAGCCCAGCATACACCCTACCGCCACGTCGGCCAGCGAATAATGAATGCCGGCGCAATACGCCGATTCGCCCAGCCGCGCCGCCACCACTTCCAGACCGTTGTGCACTTTCAGCATCTGGCGCTCTACCCACTGCTCGCTCTGCAGCTCGGGCGGACGCTGGGTACGTTCCAGCCGCACCAGTATCGCCGCATCGAGCACGCCATCGGCCAGCGCTTCCCAGCACTTGATATCGGCCCGTTCGCGGCCGTTGGGTGGCAGCAATTTGCACACAGGCGTCAGGGTATCGAGATACTCCACCATGACGCGCGAATCGATCAGCACGTCGCCATCTTCCATGATCAGGCTAGGCACCTTGCCCAGCGGATTGAGCTGGTTGATGGTGGTGTCGGCCGCCCACACGTTTTCCAGCACAAACTGGTAATCCAGCTTTTTTTCTGCCAGCACCACGCGCACTTTGCGCACATAAGGACTGGCGAGGGAACCGATAAGTTTCATAGATGCTTAAAGTGGTCGATCAGACTTCAGTATAACATCGGCGGCTGGGGCGGCGGCGAGTGGTAAAATCACGCTTTTCGCATCACGCGTTGTTGGCTTTCTTTTAACTCCCGCCTAGTCCACCATGACCACTACTCCTTACTCCACGCTGTCGGCCCTGTCGCCGCTCGATGGCCGCTACGCCGGCAAAACCGATCTGCTGCGCCCCATCCTGTCGGAAGCCGGCTTCATGCACCACCGCGTCAAAGTAGAAATTTCCTGGCTGCAAGCACTGTCGCAAGCCGGTTTTGCCGAAATCCAGCCCTTCTCGGCGGCCGGCAATGCCCTGCTGGACAAGCTGGCCAGCGACTTCAGCGAAAAAGATGCGGCGCGCATCAAGGAAATCGAAGCCGTCACCAACCACGACGTGAAAGCCGTGGAATACTGGCTCAAGGAACAGGTTAAAGACGTGCCGGAACTGGTGGCCGCGTCGGAGTTCATCCACTTCGCCTGCACCTCGGAAGACATCAACAACACCTCGCACGGCATGATGCTGAAAGCGGCGCGTGATCAGGTCATGCTGCCAGCGCTGCGCAACGTTACCGCCAAGCTCAAAGAAATCGCGCTGGCCAACGCCGACCTGCC
The DNA here is from genome assembly GCF_964031615.1 of Duganella fentianensis. Taxonomy (GTDB): domain Bacteria; phylum Pseudomonadota; class Gammaproteobacteria; order Burkholderiales; family Burkholderiaceae_D; genus Rugamonas; species Rugamonas fentianensis_A. Next base: position 76,839 of record NZ_CAXIQN010000005.1, on the reverse strand, counting down.
TATGCTGTCGCGCACCCATGGCCAGACCGCCAGCCCGACTACGCTGGGCAAAGAGATGGCCAACGTGGTGGCCCGTCTGCAGCGCGCCATCGTGCGCATCGAGCAAGTGGAAATTCTCGGCAAAATGAACGGCGCCGTGGGTAACTACAACGCCCACCTGTCGGCCTACCCAGCGTTCGACTGGCCAGCGTTCTCGCAAGCCGTGATCGAGCAGCGTCTGGGTCTGGTGTTCAACCCGTACACCATCCAGATCGAACCGCACGACTACATGGCCGAACTGTTCGACGCCTTCGCCCGCGCCAACACCATCCTGCTGGACCTGAACCGCGACATCTGGAGCTATGTCTCGCTGGGCTACTTCAAGCAGAAGCTGAAAGCAGGCGAAATCGGTTCGTCCACCATGCCGCACAAAGTCAACCCGATCGACTTCGAAAACTCGGAAGGCAATCTGGGTCTGGCCAACGCCGTGCTGAAGCACCTGTCGGAAAAACTGCCCGTCTCGCGCATGCAGCGCGACCTGACCGATTCCACCGTGCTGCGCAACATCGGCGTCGGTCTGGGCTACACCCTGCTGGCCTACGATAGCTGCCTGCGCGGCCTGAACAAGCTGGAAGTCAACCCGCAGCGTCTGGAAGCCGATCTGGATGCCAACTGGGAAGTGCTGGCCGAGCCCGTGCAGACCGTGATGCGCCGCTACGGCATCGCCAACCCGTACGAGCAGCTGAAAGAGCTGACCCGCGGCAAAGGCATCTCCAAAGACGCGCTGCGCGAATTCATCACCGGTCTGGCGATTCCGCAAGAAGCCAAAGACCTGCTGCTGCAGATGACCCCAGCCAACTACACGGGTATCGCCGCCCAGCTGGCTAAAGCCATCTAAGCCAGCATTTGCACTGCCGGATAGCAATTCCGGCAACAACTTGCTATACACTAGCCCCCGCGACCACCGTTGCGGGGGCTTTTCTTTTGCGGGGTCAGGTCGGGCAAAGTGCAGGTGTCAGGTCGGGCAGCGGGGCAACTGTTCAGTCTGTCCCTTTGCCCGACCTGACCCCGAAATGGGGGTCTTCTGCACGTTGCGCATTTCTTTGGTATATTAGTCCTAACACGTACTATTTCCGGAGTGACTGCTATGCAACGCTACACCAAGACTGCCATCGCCCTGCACTGGCTGATTGCGCTACTGATCATCGCCGCCTTCTTGCTCGGCGTGACCATGGTCGATATTCCCGGCTTTACCCCGACCAAACTCAAATACTTCTCCTGGCATAAATGGCTGGGCGTGACGGTGCTGGGTCTGGCCGCCATCCGTCTGCTGTGGCGCCTGCGTAATAAGCCGCCGGCAGCCTTGCCTATGCCACGCTGGCAGCATGCGGCGGCCGAAGGCATGCACCATCTGCTGTATCTGCTGATGTTCGCCGTGCCTATCTCCGGCTATCTGTATAGCTATGCGGCCGGCGTACCCGTGGTGTATCTGGGCCTGTTCCAGATGCCGGCCGTGATCGGCCCCGATCCTGCACTTAAGCCCGTTTTAAAGACCGTTCACTATGTTCTGACCATGACCATGGCAGGCGCCGTGCTGGCGCATGCGCTGGCAGCGATCAAGCACCATCTGATCGACCGCGACGACACCCTGAAACGCATGCTGCCTTAAACCTTGACCCTGACACCCATACCGACACTGGAGCTATCCATGAAAACCTTACCTAAACTCGCCCTCGTCACGCTGTTGGGCGTTACCCTTGCCGCCAGCGCTGCTGCGCTGAAAACCGATCCGGCCAAATCCACCGTGACGGCGACCTTCAAGCAGATGAACGTGCCGGTCGACGCCAAGTTCAAGCAGTTCACCGCCGCCATCGATTACGATGCCGCCAAGCCGGACGCCGCCAAGGCCAGCGTAGAAATCAACATCGCCAGCTTCGATCTGGGCGATCCCGAATACAACAAGGAAGTGACCAAGAAAGAATGGTTCAACGCGGCCCAGTTCCCTAAAGCGACCTTCGTCTCCAGCGCCATCAAGAGCGCCGGTGCCGGCAAACTGAACGTCACGGGCAAGCTGACCATCAAAGGTAAAACTGCCGATGTGACCTTCCCGCTCACCGTCAAGACCGAAGGCGGCAAACAGGTCTTCGAAGGTGCCCTGCCCATCAAACGCCTGACCTACAACATCGGCGAAGGCGAATGGAAAGACACCAGCATGGTGGCAGACGAAGTCACCATCAAATTCCACGTGATTGCACAATAACCCCCCTAGGAGACTCACTGCATGAAAAAACAGCTGATTATCGCGACCCTGCTGGCCGCTAGCGCCACCTCTGCCATCGCTGCTACCTACAACATCGATCCGTCGCACACTTTCCCCAGCTTTGAAGCGGATCACATGGGCCTCTCCACCTGGCGCGGCAAATTCGACAAGACCAGCGGCACCGTAACCATGGACCGCGCCGCCAAGACGGGCGCGCTGGACGTCACCATCCAGGCCGATTCGATCAACTTCGGTTTCGAGAAGATGAACAGCCACGCCAAGAACGCGGACATGTTCAACGTCGAGAAATTCCCCACCATCACCTACAAGAGCAACAACTTCAAATTCGAAGGCGATCAGCTGGTCGGCGTAGAAGGCGAACTGACCATGCTGGGCGTGACCAAACCCGTCAGCCTGAAAGTCGATCGCTTCAAGTGCATCATGCACCCACGCTACAAGCGTGAAGTGTGCGGCGCCAACGCTATCGCCGAATTCAAACGTAGCGATTTCGGTCTGAATTATGGTCTGCCAGCGTTCGCACCGGAAGTGCGTCTGGCCATCCAGATCGAAGCTATCAAAGCCGACTAAACCAGCGCTCCGTGCGCCCAAGGGCAGGTCACGCCGCAGTTCACACTGCGCGTGCCCTGCCCTTTTTTGTTGTTACAAAAATTCAACACTTCAATTGGTTTCATGCAGAAGTGATTTTGCTATACTCGCGCCGTTGTGCCCTCTATCCCCTTTAGGATCCGATAAAAATGCAAAAGACCCTGATCGCGCTCGCCATCCTGAGCGCCACCGCTGCCCATGCCGATGAAGGCATGTGGATGCCGCAGCAGCTGCCACAAGTAGCCAAGCAACTCAAAGCCGCCGGCCTGAAACTCGATCCCGCCACCCTCACCAAACTGACCGAATTCCCCATGGGCGCCATCGTCAGTCTGGGCGGTTGCTCGGCTTCCTTCGTTTCGCCGCAAGGTCTGGTTGCCACCAACCACCACTGCGTGTACGGCAGCGTGGCGCACAACTCCACGCCGGAGCGCGATCTGCTGGCCAACGGTTTCCTCGCCCACAATCTGGGTGAAGAACTGCCAGCCGCACCGGGCAGCCGCATTTTCGTCACCAAGGCCGTGACCAATGTGAGCAAGGAAGTGGTGACGGCCGAAGTCGCCAAACTGAGCGGCAAGAAGCGTAGCGACGCAATCGAAAAGAACATCAAGGCGATACAGGCGAGCTGCGAACAGGATGCCGGCCACCGCTGCACCGTGTCGTCCTACTACGGCGGTCTGGAATACTATCTGATCAAACAGCTGGAAATCCGCGACGTGCGTCTGGTGCACGCGCCACCAGCGGGTGTGGGCAAATTCGGTGGCGACACCGATAACTGGATGTGGCCACGCCACACGGGCGACTACGGTTTCTACCGCGCCTACGTGAGCAAGGACGGCAAAGCCGCCGACTACAGCAAGGACAACGTCCCTTATATTCCGCAGCACTACCTGAAGCTGGCCAAGGAAGGCAGCAAAGAAGGCGATTTCGTGATGGTACTGGGCTACCCTGGCCGCACCAACCGCCACCGCCTGCCATCGGAAGTGGCCTTCACCTTCGACTGGAGCTACCCTGCCTTCGTGAAGTCGTCGGCGGAAAGTCTGGCCATCATCGCCGACACCACCAAGGACAACAAGGACACCGCCCTCAAATACGCTTCGCAAGTAGCCAGCATCAACAATTACTACAAGAACCGTCAGGGCATGCTGGACTCCTACGCTGGCAGCGATATGCTCAAGCGTAAAACCGCCGAGCACGAAGCACTGAAAACCTGGATCAACGCCAACCCTGCGCGCAAAGCGGAATATGCTGGCGACATCGAACTGGTAGAAAAACTGATCGCACAGCGCGACGCAGAAACCCAGCGCGATTACTTCCTGTCCTCGTCCAAGCCACGCCTGCTGAACACCGCACGCATGCTGTACCGTCTGGCCAACGAGAACACCAAGCCGGATGCCGAGCGCAAAGCTGGCTATCAGGTGCGCGATGTGCCACGTATCAAAGCGTCGGTGGCAGCACTGGTGCGTAACTATGACGAGAAAGTCGATCAGGCACTGGTGATGAATAGCCTGAGCAAATACGCTGCCCAGCCAGCCGCCCAGCGCAGCGCAGCCTTTGACGCCGTCATCGGCATCAAGGATGGCATGAGCAAAGCAGAACTGCAGGCCGCACTGGAAAAACTCTACGCCGGCAGCAAACTGGGTGACGCCGCCGAACGCGCTAGCTGGATCGGCAAAACCCCGGCCGAGTTCAAAGCCAGCAACGACGCCTTCATTCAGGCTGCCGTGGCCCTGTACGAGCCAGGCATGAAAGAAGAAGCGGAAGAGGAAGAACTGGGCGGCAAGCTGCAGCAGGCTTATGCCAACTACATGAAAGCCAAAATCGCCTTCATGCAGAGCAAAGGTCAGGCAGTGTATCCGGATGCAAACGGCACCCTGCGCGTCACCTTCGGCAAGATCGCCGGTCGTGACCACGGCGCCGACGGCACCACCTGGAAAGCCTTCACCACCGTGGAGGGCGTCGCTGCCAAAGCCACCGGCGAAGGCGAGTTCAACGCACCGAAAGCCCAGCTGGCTGCCATCAAGGCCAAGGACTTCGGCAAATACGTCGACCCTATCCTGAAATCGGTACCGGTTGCGTATCTGGCGACGCTGGACATCACCGGCGGTAACTCCGGTTCGGCCGCGCTGAACGCCAAAGGCGAGTGGATCGGTCTGGCCTTTGACGGCACGCTCGATTCCATCATTTCCGACTGGGACTTCAACAAGGCCAACACCCGCGACATTCAGGTGGACCTGCGTTACATCCTGTGGAACATGAAGCACGTCGACCACGCTGACAATCTGCTGAAAGAAATGAACGCAGAATAAGCCTGACAGGCTGTCACCGAAACCACGCTCCGGCAACGCAGCGTGGTTTTTTTTGCGCTAAGATGGCGCTTCCCTTCCACCCCGAGAGGAGTTGCCATGTCCGCTAAAAAAATCGCTGTGATCGTAGGTAGCCTGCGTAAAGATTCCATCAACCGCAAATTCGCCCACGAGCTGATGGCCATGGCGCCCGCCTCGCTGGCTATGCAGATCGTCGAAATCGGCGAACTGCCGCTCTACAATCAGGATCTGGAAGAAAACGGCGCTACCGCACCGCAGGCATGGCAGACCTTCCGCCAGCAGATGGCCGGCATGGACGGCGTGCTGTTTGTCACGCCCGAATACAACCGCTCGGTTCCTGCTGCGCTGAAGAACGCCATCGATGTAGGCTCGCGCCCTTATGGCAGCAGCATCTGGAGCGGCAAACCGGCCGCCATCGTCAGCGTTTCGCCCGGGGCCACGGGCGGCTTCGGCGCCAACCATCATCTGCGCCAGTGCATGGTGTTCCTCGACATGCCGCTGCTGCAGCAGCCGGAAGCCTATATCGGCGGCGCCACCAAGCTGCTGGACGATAACGGCAAGATCAATAACGACAGCAGCCGCCAGTTCCTGCAGAAAATCATCGACACCTATGCCGCCTGGGTCGCGAAAACTGCCAAAGTCTAAAGCGGTCTAGATCGGTCTAGAACAGTCTAGAACGGTCTAGAAAAGTCTAGAACTTGCTAATCCGCACTGGCAGCCCAAACGTCTTAGCGCCGTACCGGCTTGAAATGCTGGCCCGCTGTCGTCAAGGCTGCGGGCGCTGCGTTTTTGCCCGCAGGCTGGCCTTGCAGCGCCAGCACCTGCGGCACCTGCCGATCCGGCAGCAAAACCAGATCGGCACCGGGCAGGCGCTGCGCCAGCACCTGCGCTTCACTATGCCCCAGCGGCAGGCAACTGAGATACAGCCGATAGCTGGCGCGCCCATTGCCCATATCCAGCATAAAGCCCGCCAGCTCCATGCTACCGGCGCCGCCCGGCAAAGCCGTCACCCGCAACCGCACCTTACCCTTGTTCAGATGCAGCGCGTCCCACAACTGCATGGGATACAGCGTCGCCTTCGCTGCAGACGGCAGCAGGCCTGACGCCTGCGCCACGCTAGCGGATGCAGCGGGTGCAGCGGCCTGCGTGTGCGGCTGGGCGGCCACAATCACCGGCAGCCCAGCACGCGCGGCCAGCGGCGCAAAGCCCTCATAACGGCCGCTCGCCGCCGGCGTCAGCACCAGCAAATCGGCCTGCGGCCAATGCGCCATCGCTTCCGTGCTATAGGCTTCTGCATCTGCCCCCAGCGCCAGTATGCGTAAGCCCTGAAAACTGATCAGCGCCAGCCCCTTGCCCGCCAGTTGTACCTGCCCCGCCGCGCTCGCTGCCGCTGCCGCCGCCCCGCCCGCCCCCTCCAGCGCGAGCACATAACGCGGCCCCACCTGTGCCACACCCAGACGGCAGCCGAATACCAGCAGCGCCAGCACAGCCAGCGCCCGCCAGCCATAAGCACGCGCCGCCTGCTGGCGCCACCCCATCAGCACTTGTCCTAGCCTGCCCATCATGCGCTCCTTGTTAAACCAGAACGCCAGTACAGCACGGGGACGCACAGTAAATATTGAAGTGCGGCAATCTTGCCCGCTATGTGTCCTGCTATCGCTCAAAAAGTGGGCACGAATGATACAATTCCGCCCGCAGCAGCGCTACTTCCCGCTCACAAGGCGGACCAGCGCGTTTTTTCCCACCACCCCGAGATCCAGACCTGCCATGCACCCAGAAATGCCCACGCCCTACGAATTAGGCAATCAGAATCAAACCACCTTGTGGTCGGAATGCATCGCGTTCTACCAGACGCTGGCCCAGCGTTTCCCGCAAGTGCTGCGTTTCGAGCAGATCGGCGTTTCCGATGGCGGCATTCCAGTGCACGCCGGCGTGGTGAGCGCAGACGGCGAATTCGACCGCAACATCATCAAGGCCACGGGCCGTCCCGTATTCTTCAACAATAACGGCATCCATCCGGGCGAACCGGAAGGCGTGGATGCCTGCATGGCCATGGTGCGCGACCTGTGCTACCAGCCGGAACTGCTGGCCGCACTGGGTAAAACCGTGCTGCTGTTCGTCCCGCTGTACAACGTCGATGGCGCCCACAACCGCGCCAATACTTCGCGCGTAAATCAGGACGGCCCCGAGCAGTTCGGCTTCCGCGGCAACAGCCGCCACCTCGATCTGAACCGCGACTTCGTCAAATGCGACACGCTCAACGCGCAAATCTTCAACCAGCTGCTGACCAGCTGGGATCCGGATGTGATGGTCGATACCCACACCTCCAACGGTGCCGACTACCCGTACACCATGACGCTGATCCACACCCAGGCGGACAAACTGGGCTACGGTCTGGGCCCGTTCCTGCGCGAGACCATGCTGCCGCACATCTACACCCAGATGGAAGCCCGTGGCTGGCCTACCTGCCCTTACGTCAATCCGGTCAAGGACTCGCCGGATGACGGCATCGCCGAATTCCTCGAAGTGCCGCGCTTCTCGACCGGCTACGCCGCCCTGCACCATGTGATCGGCTTCATGCCGGAAACCCACATGCTGAAACCGTTCAAGGACCGCTACGAATCCATGCGCGCACTGGTCGACGTGACGCTGGCCTTCACCGTGCAGTACGGTGAGCAGATCCGCGCCCTGCGTGCCGAAGCCCGCGCACAGGCCGCCGCTGCCAGCGAATGGACCGTGCACTGGAAGATGGACGAAAGCCAGCCTTCGACCTTCCGCTTCAAAGGCTATGCCGCCGTACGCAGCCCGAGCAAGCTGGGTAACTACATGCGCCTGTCCTACGACCGCAGCCAGCCGTGGGAAAAGGACATCGCCTATTACAACCGCTTCGTGGCCGACACCACCGTGCGTGCACCGAAAGGCTACGTGATTCCGCAAGCATGGCGCGAAGCCATCGAACGCCTGCAATGGAACGGTGTAGAAATGGCCCGCTTTGACGAAGCCTCTACCATCGAAGCGCAGTATTACCATATCAAAGCCGTACGTTCGCGCCCGAATGCCTACGAAGGCCATATGTACCACGACGAAGTGGAAGTAGAAGCGCGCACCGGCAGATTTACCGTGCAGCCGGGCGACTACTTCGTGCCGCTCAAGCAGGACAAGGCCCGCTACGCCGTCGAGACGCTGGAACCGCAAGGCCACGACTCGTTCTTCCGCTGGGGCTTCTTCAACAGCGTGCTGGAAAAGAAGGAAGCCTATTCCGACTACGTGTTCGAAGATCTGGCGATGGAAATGCTGGCCACCGAGCCTGAGCTGAACGCCAAGTTCGAAGCATGGAAAGCCGCCCATCCTGAGCTGCTGTCCGACCAGACCAAAGTACTCGACTTCATCTTCGAAAACGGCGCCCGCCACGCCGAACCGGAATGGCGCCGCTATCCGGTGCTGTCAGTTTTCTGATGTCATAGCACGACCAGAGCGGCACACCGCTCTGCGCACAATCTGTTAGTACCCTATGTACGCTGCGGCGATCCCGCAGCGTGCATGCTCGCTGCCCACAAGATCACAGCCATGCACTACGCACTCAACCTGCGCACGTTCTTCTATAGCCATTACTTTTATCTCGGCCTGCGTTTCGCTGCCGGGCTGGTAGGCGTTACGCTATTTACATTGCAGTTCGCCAGTCTGGAAACCGCCATGACGGTCTGCATCGGCGCGCTGTGCACGGCGCTGATGGACATGCCTAGCCCGCTGCGCCACAAGTTCAACGAAATGAGCGCCTCGGTGCTGCTGTGTAGCGCCGTGACACTGCTGATCAGCCTGAGCGCCCCGCTGCACTGGCTGCTGATGACCATGCTGGTCGCCATCAGCTTCCTTGCCTGCATGATGATCGTGTACGGCAAGAAGTCCATGCCGCTGCAACTGGCCACCCTGTTCATCATGACCATGTCGATGGAACACGCGATGACGGCCAGCGAGGCTTTCATCCATACGGGCCTGTTCACACTGGGCGCACTGGCCTATCTGGCTTATGCCATGGGCATCTCTTGGCTGCTGCGCCATCGCATCAAACAGCAGGTGCTGGCCGAAGCCCTGTTCGAACTGGCCGCCTACATCGACATCAAAGCCGACTTCTACGACACCCGCTACAACCTGAGCGAACAGTTCAACAAACTGGTGCGCCATCAGAGTTTGCTAGCCGACCGCCAGCAGGCGGCGCGCGATCTGATCCTGCGCAGCCACAACAACCGCAAGGACGCCATCGTAGTGCAGACCCACGTCTGCATGCTGGACCTGTATGAACTGATCCTCTCCACCCACACCGACTATGCCCAGCTACGCCTGCATCTGGCCGATAGTCCCGTACTGAAAACCCTGCACGATCTGGCCTACAAAGCGGCACGCGATATCGAATCGGTAGCCTACGACGTCACTCGGAACAAACCTTCCTATCCCGAAATCAGCTACGACACCGAACTGGCCGCCGTCGAAGCGGAACTGGCAGTGCTACAGCAGCGCATCAGCGAAGGCAAGCCAGCGCACGAAGCGTTGGCCGTACTGCGGGCCCAGCGCAACAAGATCCGCGCCATCATCCAGATGATAGTCGAACTGCACGCCGCCAGCCAGAAAGTGGCCGACAGCACGCCATTCTGGGCCGATGCCGACATGGGCCCCTTCCTGTCGCAGCAGAAGTACGAATTGCGCATGATCCTGTCGCACCTGCGTCTGGGCTCGCCCATCTTCCGCTTCTCGCTGCGAGTGGCGATGGCGATTACGGTCGGTCTGGCCGTGGCCGCGTGGCTACCGTACGCCGCACACAGTTACTGGATCGTGCTCACCATCGTCATCATCCTCAAGCCCAGCTTCAGCATGACCAAGCAGCGCCGTAGCGACCGCATCATCGGCACCGTGATCGGCTGCGTGATCACCGCACTGATCATCCAGTACCTCAACTATCCTGCCGCGATACTGGGCTTCCTGATCCTCGCCACAGTGGCCACGCCCACCTTCATCTACCTGCGCTACCGCTACGCCGCAATTGCCGTCAGCGTGATGATTCTGCTGCAGATGCACCTGATCGCACCGGGCAACCACGACCTGATCATCGAACGGCTGGTCGACACCTTCGTCGGCGCCGCCGTCGCCACCGCCTTCAGCTTCGTACTGGCCAACTGGGAATACCAGTCGCTGCCACGGCTGGTGAATGAAGTGCTGAGCGTCAGCCTGCGCTATATGCAGGCCAGTTCCGATCTGCTGCAGGGCAAAGGCACCGACGATTTCGCCTATCGCATCGAACGCAAGCGCCTGATGGACAGCCTCGCCGCCTTAAACAGCGCGCTGGTGCGCATGCTGGACGAACCGGCCAGCAAACAGCGCGCGGTGGAAGACATCAACCTGTTCATCGTGCAGAACTACCTGCTGGTAGCGCACGTGGCAGCGCTGCGCGCCATCGTGCGGCGCCACGTCAAAGAGATTCCCCGTGCGGCGCTGAATGCCATGCTGGCGGAAAGCCACGCACAGGTGAGCGACATCCTGCAGCGCGCTATCCGCAAAGGCGCGGGCCAGCGCACCACCGCTGCCGCTAGCACAGCCACCCCATCTGCAGCGGCCTCTGCGACGATCGCTGCTACTGCTGCGGCTACTGGCGCCGCCACCGTCGCAGACACTGGCAGCGACAGCCACGCCGAGGGCAGCACCATCCACTGGTCCGGGTGGCCGCTGGTACAACGCCGCGTGCGGCTATTGCAGGCCGACGCGGCCAAGATCGTCGTGCACAGCGCCGCCATCCTGCGCGACGTCGAATAAGGGTGTCGCCAGCAGAGATTGCGCCAGACTGTTACTATTGGTCGCATGACTGCTGTAACACCCGCCTCCTTCAGCCGTAACGACCTGTTATCGGCCCTGCTCGTCGTCCTCATCTGGGGCACCAATTTCGTCGCCATGAAAATAGGCCTGCGCGACCTCACGCCCTTCCAGCTAGGCGCGGCGCGCTACATCTTTGCCGTACTGCCGCTGATCCTGTTCCTGCGCCCGCCGAAAATGCCAGCGCGCTGGATCATCGCCTACGGCCTGTGTCAGGGCGTAGGCCAGTTCGGCCTGCTATTCCTGTCGCTACGAGTCGGCATGTCCGCCGCGCTAGCCTCCGTGATCCTGCAGACGCAAGTGTTCTTCACCGCCTTCTTCGGCTTCGCCCTGCTGCGTGAGCGCGCCAGCCGCGCCCTCAAATACGGCCTGTTACTGGCCGCACTGGGCCTGATCTGCTTCGCCATGAACTATCTAGGCAGCAGCCACGCAGGCGGCACCAATGCCGCTGGCTTCGCCCTATGCTTATCGGCTGCCGCCATGTGGGCGGCCTCCAACATCGTCGTGAGGCGCGCCCAGCACCACACGCCGCAATTCGACGTCGTGAACTTCATGGTGTGGTGCAGCCTCGTGCCCATCCTGCCCTTCATCGGCCTCACACTGGCGTTCGATCCGCCCGAACTACGCTGGCACTGGCTAGAGGCACCGCTGGCAACATGGCTGTCGGCTGCCTATCTAGGCTGGATGGCCACCATCCTCGGCTACGCCATGTGGACTCGCCTGCTGAAGCGCCACCCAGTCAACCGCGTCGCCCCGTTCAGCCTGGGCGTTCCCGTGGTCGGCATCGCCGCCGGCATGATCGCGCTGGGCGACGTCATCACCGGCTGGCAGTGGGGCGGCATCGCCCTGATCGTCGCCGCCCTGCTATGCACCATGTTCGGCGGCCGCTGGCTCAAATCCTAAACCCGGGGTCAGGTCGGGCAAAGTGCAGGTGACAGGTCGGGCACTGGGGCAGCGGGGCAGCTCAAACGGCGAGCGAGCAAACGCGGTTACGCCCATCCTGCTTGGCACGGTATAGCTGGGCGTCAGCTTGCTGCAGCATGGCTTCCGCACTGCCCGCCTGCAGATCGGCTGCCACGCCTATGCTGATCGTCACCGCCAGTTGCGGATGCAATTGCTGCCACGCATGGCCAGCGATCAGCTCGCGCAGCTTATCGCACAGCACAGCCGCCTGCGCGAGGCTGGTTTCAGGGAAGGCCATGACGAATTCTTCACCACCGTAGCGCGCCACCAGATCACTCTCGCGCATATGCTTGCGGAAGATTTCACCCACCGCGCGCAGCACCGCATCGCCGGTCGCATGGGTCAGCTGGTCATTAATGCGCTTGAAAAAGTCGATATCCGCTATCACCATGCTGAATGGCCGCTGGTAGCGCACAGCATGGCGATACAGGCTGGCCGCCTGTTCATCGAAATAGCGCCGGTTATGCAACCCTGTCAGCGCATCACGCACACTGAGTTCGCGCAGCTGCTCGGCCTGCGCGCTGATGGTCAGATGCGACGCCTGCAGCGCTTCGTGGCTGTGGGCCAGTTGCGCACTCATTTCGTTGAAAGCGCGCGCCAGCTGCGCCACTTCGTCGCGCCCCTCTACCGGCACGTTCTGGCGCAGCGTGCCCTGCTGGATAGCGCGCACGGCAACGATCAGATGCCGCAGCTGCCGGCTCAGACCACGACTCAGCAGCACGCCGAGCGCCAGCGCCAGCAAGGCCGCGCCGCTGACACCGGCCCATAACGCATCGTACATGGCGTCCAGATACTGCTGTTCCTCCTTGCTAGGCGTGAGTACGCCCTCCGGTGAAATATAGGCGGCTACTTTGCCATTGACTTGCACTGGGCGGGCATCGCGCCGTGCCGCTTCCGGCAGCGGTTCGCCGGGACGGTACACGCCAGCACCCAGCAGAACGGCGAAATTTTGATCAGCCAGTATGAAGTGATAGGGCGTATCACCATCGCCGCGCGGCGGCGGTGGGCCGCGTCGCTCCCTCACGTCATCCGGTGGTGGGCCGCGCCGTTCGCGCGCAGCAATACCCTCGTCCGGCGGCGGCAACCTGCCATCCGGCGCGGGACGGATGCGCTGCATATAGTGGTCAAACGGCTCAGCCTGATTAGCCGCCTGCCAGCTACCATACGGACGTAAGTAATCACTTACTGCGCTGTAGAAGTGCTCGGCAGCGGCCTGTCGCCGGATCATATCGACTTTCTTGCCCAATCCATAGGACGCCAGACCACCCACCATGGCCACGGAAGCCAGCCCCGTGAGCAGCAAGGCCAGCATAAGTTTGGTGCGCAAAGACATGGTTCTCCTGTCGATTTATTGCCAATCTGGCAGCAATCATACCTGCAGGGCAGTGCTCCTGAAAAAAAATTTCAGATTTAAATGTAGCTTTACAGCACTACTGTTTCATAGGGAAAACAGGCCAGTTATATGCTTTGCTTATGCCGAGTATCATAAATCAAAAGTTTATTTATTACTGAACTAGCCCCATACTGCACTGCAACAAACGAAGATATGGAGCTAATCATGAGCACGAGCAAACTGACCTACACCGAATTCGCCGACACCGGTTATCTGAGCAATGTAGCCGCCGCTGCACGCCAGTTGCTGGCCGCACTGCTGGCTGTAAAGCCACGTAGCGCCGTAGTCGAAACGGTCGTCGAGCAGCCAGTCTCGAATGCATGGCTGCACAGCCTGGCTCAGGATTGCGAGCGCCATTCCCCTAACCTGTCGGCCGAGTTGCGCTTCATGGCGTCGCGCGGTTAATTGAAGTTAATTTACTACGGAGAATACTATGCTGACCATCATCGAAAATCTGCCTGCTGCCATCGCTCTGTCCGGCCTGCTGCTGCGTCTGTATCTGGGCGCCGAGCCACAAAACGAAGAGTAATAGCCGCGCCGGCCCCTGCATGCCGGCCCCGCAAACAGAAAAGCCGTTCAGCACAAACTGAACGGCTTTTCTGTTTGCGCAATCCGTGCGCAGCCAAAACAAAGGCAGTGGTAAGACTAGCGATATCCAGCGCAAGCTACCTTCGGTAGGTACCGACAATGAAAGATCAAATCTGGTTACTGATTTGCGGGCTGGGCTGTGCCTTGGCTGCCTGGGCGTTCTGGCACTATCTGGATACCTATGCCGCCCCGACACTAATACTGGCCGCACTCGTATCGCTACTGGCAGACAATATCCGTTTGCGCCGCAAACTACGTGAAACGGGGCGCAAGACCTGACCGCGCTCAACACAGTCAGGCTTACGCCCCGCAATATTTATAGCAGAATCAGGCGGCTTTATTCAGGCGCGAATGGCGCATTCCGTACAGCAGATAGGTCACGATGGCCGCGCTCATCCAGATTACGAAGATGGTGTAGGTGGTCATCGACAGGCCGAACATCAGATACAGGCAGGCGCCGATACTCAGGCCCGGCACCACATACGGCCCGAACGGCACGCGGAAGCCCGCCACCGCTGGCTCGCCCGCTTTCTCGGCACGGCGACGCATCACTGGCACAGCCAGCGACACCACGATAAACGCCGTCAGCGTGCCCATGCTGACCATATCCCACAGGAAGGTCGCATCGACAAAGCCCGCCACCAACCCCACCACCGCACACACGATCAGCGTATTACGCACGGGCGAACCGGTACGGGCGCTAACCTTGTTGAACGACGGCGAAATCAGGCCATCCTTGGAAATCGCATACAGAATCCGCGTCTGGCCGTAGATGGTCACCAGCGTCACGCTGAACACGGAAATCACGGCACCGGCCGACAGCACCAGCGCCGGCCAGGTCTTGCCCGTCACATTCTGCAGAATCACGGCAAGACCCGCTTCCTGACCCGCAAACTTGGAAGCCGGCTGCGCGCCCATGGCCGCAACGGCCACCAGCATATAGAACAGCGTGACAATGCCCAGCGCAGCCAGAATACCGATCGGCACATTACGCTTAGGATCGCGCACTTCTTCACCAGCCGTCGCCACCGTATCCAGACCGATAAACGAGAAGAACACCGTGGCCGCCGCCGCCGTCACACCAGCCATGCCGGTGTAATGCACGCCATTGTCCGGGCTGAAGAACGGATGGAAGTTATTGATATCAAAGCCGGAGAACGCAATCACCACGAAGAAAATCAGGATCGCCAGCTTAATCAGCACCATGATGGCATTGGTAGTGGCCGATTCCTTGGCGCCGCGTACCAGCAGGAAGCAGCACAGCGCCACCAGCAGCATAGGCGGAAGATTGATATGCCCGCCATGTATCTCGATACCTTTCGGCGTAGAAACAATCATCGGTGAGCGGAACACCTCGGAAATATGCCAGCCGAAGGCATTGCTGAGGAAATTGTTCAGATAATCAGACCAGCCTATCGCCGTCGCGCTGGCCGCCAGCCCATATTCAAGCAGCAGACAGGCCGCCATGATGAAGGCAAGGAACTCGCCCACGGTAGCGTAGGCAAAGGAATAGGAAGAACCGGAAGCGGGAATGCGGAACGACAGTTCGGCATAGCACAGCGCCGTCAGACCGGCCGTAATGGCAGCGATCAGGAAGGACAGTACCACCGATGGACCGGCCTTGGGCACGGCTTCCACCATGGTGAAGAAGATCCCCGTGCCGATGGTGGCACCGACCCCTATCATGGTAAGGGGGAACAGACCGATCGAACGATGCAGACTATTGCTACTGGTAGGAGCAGTTTCTTGGTGATGGCCGACCGGCTTGGTACGGGTCAGTTTCTGGACCAGCGTTTGGTTCACAGGCATTCCTTGTGGGATATATGTACGGGCAAAAAACTTAGCGATTATAGGCTGTTCCAGCCCGTGTCCCTAAAGTTTGTGTGTGTTAAAAAACAACTCACATTGATCCCGCACCAACACTGTGCACCAGCAGTTACACCTGCTTACTTTTGATACAGCGTAATGTCTAGATTGGCGGCAACACAGCAGTTAATCTAACTTCACTTTTTACCTGTTCAGAGGAGCCCGCCATGCCCATCAAGAAGATCCCCACCGTCTCGCGCCGCGTGACGCCGGCTATGGCTGGCGCCGCAGTTGTTCTGCTGGGTCTGGCCGCCACCGTGGCGGCCGTGCTGATCCGCGTCTAGGCTGCACGTCGGGCGCGCAAGCGTCCGACTATCCCCGTCGGGAAGTAATACACGGACAGCACCAGCAATACCCCCATCCACAGCGACCAGCGGTCGGCATGTACCAGCCGCGCCAGCAGCGCCAGCACCGGCTCCAGCGCGGAACCGGCTTGCGCCGCCGCTCCCTGCACCAGCGCACCACTGGCCCACTTCATCAGATCGATCAGATAGGTCTGCGCCACGATGTACAGCGCACTACCGAGCACCGCACCATACAGCGTACCGCGCCCGCCGATAAAGGTAATCAGCAGCACGTTTAGCATGATGGCGAAGGACAGCGTGGTATCCGGCCCCAGATAGCGCAGCCACAGCACCAGCATGGCACCGGCCAGCGTGGCACCAAGCGCCCCCAGTACGCTGCCCAGCGTGCGGTAGGCCGCCGTGTGATAGCCAATCGCTTCGGCGCGGAACTCGTTCTCGCGGATCGCCTGCAGCACCCGCCCGAAAGGCGAAGCGACGATGCGCAGCATCAGCAGGAAAGCCAGCAGCGCCACCACGAACAGCAGGTAATAGGTAATCACCTTGCCGTTGATGACCTTATCGAACAGCGGTTCTTCCAGCAGGCGGAAAGCGGGGCTGAGTAATTCAGGCACAGGGATGGTCAGACCATCATCGCCGCCCGTCCACTCGGGGAACTGGCTAGTCATCACGCTCACGCAGCTGGCAATGGCCAGCGTCACCATGGCGTAGAAAATGGCCTGCACACGCAGCGAGAACACCCCGATCAGCAAGGCCAGCGCCAGCGAGACCAGCATGGCCGCGCCCAGCCCGATTAGCACGGAGCTGAAGCTGGGGCCGCGATGCAGCAGCGCCAGCCCCACGCCGTAAGCGCCCACGCCATAGAACATGGTGTGGGCAAACGAGATAATCCCCGTATAGCCCAGCATCAGATCATAGGAAGCCGTCAGCACGACAAAAATGCAGATAGTGGCAGCGGCATTGATGGCACGCGCACCGGGGAACAGGAAGGGAGCCAGTGCCAGCAGCAGCACAATCAACACCAGCGCCACGCTCAAGCGGCGGCTGCGCGGCAGTTCGTTCGAAAGCAGATGGATGCTCATAGTCGTCGATCTCAGTGCATAGTCAATGCGTAATCAATGCGTAATCGGATACAGCCCGCGCGGACGCCATGCCAGCACCACCAGCATCAGCCCCACTTCGGACAGCAGCGCCGCCTTGGGTGCGAGGAAGCCCACGTAGTTACTGGCCAGCGCCACCAGCAGCGAAGCGAGGAAGCAGCCGCCCACGGAACCCATGCCGCCGATGATGATGACGATCAGGATGGACACCAGACTGCTGGCGCCTATGCTGGTGGTCAGCTCCTGACGGTACAGCCCCCACAGCACACCGCCCATACCGGCCAGCGCCGCACCGGCCACGCTCACGCCGACAAACAGCGTCCGCACGCGATAGCCCAGGGCCTGCACCATTTCTCCGTTGGCGACACCAGCACGTACCAGCAGACCGATGCGGGTGCCGTGCAGGATCAGCATCATGGCGCCGAACACCAGCAAGCCAGCGCCCGCGCACAGCACGCGGAATTTCTCGATCACGGCATCGCCCAGCACCCATGCACCATCGAATGCGGCAGGACGGGTCAGCGGAATCAGCTCGGCGCCCCAGATAGCGGTTACCAGTTCCTGCAGCACGGTGGCAGCACCGAAGGTAATCAGAATCTGCATCAGCGCATTGCCATACACGGGACGGATAATCAGCCGTTCGTAGACCCAGCCCAGCGCCGCCGTCACCACTACGGCAGCCAGCAACGCCAGCCCCAGCGCCGCGGCATTCAGGCCGATGGCATCGGCCTGCAGCCAGTCGCCAAGACGCAGCAGCACCAGCGTGGCAGCGTATGCGCCCACGGTAATAAAAGCACCATGACCGAAGTTCATCACGCCCATCAGGCCGAACACCATGGTCAGGCCGCTGGCCATAATGAACAGCAGCATACCCATGGCCAGACCGGCCACAGTCAGCGTCAGCCACGTGGCGCTGTCGCCCACCCATAGCCATGTGAGCGCCAGTATCACCGCCAACACATACCAGGGCTGGTAGTCGACTCGCTTACGCGGCAACATCATCTCGGCCGCAGCAGGGGTAGCAGCGGCAGCAGTGGCTGGAGACGTAGCCGTCATCGTGTTCCTCTCTATTGATGCGCTGCGAGCGAAAGCCCCAGCAAACGGGTTTGCAAATCCTGATCGGCTGCCAGATCGGCCATGCGGCCGCTGTGCACGATCACGCCGCCATCCATCACGGCCACCGAATCACCGAGCCGCGCCACGAAGCCGAAGTTCTGCTCCACCAGCAGGATGGTGGTGGCACTGGCCTTGAGCTGCACAAACGCTTCCGCCAGATGATCGATAATGGCCGGCGCCAGCCCCTTGGTCGGCTCGTCCACCAGTATCAACCGGCGCGGCTCGATAATGGCACGCGCAATCGCCACCATCTGCTTCTGCCCGCCGGACAGCGTGCCAGCCGGCTGGTGCCAGAAACGCTTCAGCGCAGGGAAGATACCGAAGATCCAGTCCAGCCGCGCCATATCGGGTTTGCCGTTGCGGCAAGCCAGTTGCAGATGCTCCTGCACAGTCAGCTGGGCAAAGATGCCCATGTTCTCGGGGATATAGGCGATGCCCTGTCGCGCAATATCGGGCGTCTCCATGCCGGCCAGTTCGCGGCCGTCGAACTGCACGCTGCCGGCCGAAGCACGCCACAGCCCCATGATGGTACGCAGCGTAGTGCTCTTGCCTGCGCCATTCCGGCCCAGCAGCACAGTCAGTTCGCCGCGCGGCACCACCAGATCCACCCCGTGCAGAATATGGTATTGCTCGATATGGGTGTGTACCCCGCTCAGTTTCAATAAGGGCTCACTCATGCCGCACTCCTGTCGATCCCAGATAGGCTTGCTGCACCAGCGGCAGTGCCATCACTTCGGCCGGATCACCATCGGCCATCAGACAGCCCTGATGCAGCACGATGATGCGGTCGGCCAATGCGCCGATCACATCCATCTTGTGCTCGACCAGCAGCACCGTCTTATCGCGCATGGCTTTGATCTGATGGATCAGTTCCAGCAGCACGGGCACTTCATCCACACTCATGCCCGCAGTCGGTTCATCGAACATGAAGATTTCCGGATCGAGCGCCAACAGCATGGCCACTTCCAGCTTGCGCTGATTACCGTGCGATAGCGTGGCCGCGATCTGCTCGCGCAGCGGCCCCATAGTTACCTGCTCGAGTATCTGCGCCGTACGCTGGTTGACCGCCTTCTGCTCCGACCACACAGAGAACATGCGCATACCCACACCGGCGCGGCTCTGCACGGCCAGCCGGATATTCTCCTGCACGCTCAGTTGCGGGAACAGATTGGTCAGCTGGAAGGCGCGGCCTATGCCAAGGCGAGTGCGGCGCGCGGCGCTGAACGATGTCACGTCCTGCCCGTGTAGCCGCACACTGCCGCTGGTGGCGGCAAGCTGGCCCGAAATCAGATTGAAATAGGTAGTCTTGCCCGCGCCATTGGGGCCGACGATGGCCGTCAGCTCGCCGGCGCGGAAACTGGCCGTCACATCCTGCACGGCCTGATGCCCGCCGAAGCGGATACCAAGGCCTTCTGTGGCAAGGGTGACGCGGTGGCTATCACTCATGTGCTTGAACTATCAAGGTTTGTTATTGATCGGGATAGGCAGCTGATTGGCTGGAATCTCGCGCACCAGTTCCAGCAGATCCCACTCGTTCTTCTGCTTATCCTTGGCCTTGATGCGGAAGTGGTACATCGGCTGCATGGCCTGATGGTCTTCCTTGCGGAAGCTCATGGTGCCCTTGGGCGTCTCGAAATTCATGCCTTCCATCGCACCAATCAGCTTCTCGGTGTCGCTGCTGCCCTTGGTTGCACGCAGCGCCTGCACCACAGCACTGGCGGCTGCTGCGCCACCGGCCACGAAGAAGTCCGGCGGCGTACCGGCAAAGCGCTTCTTGTGCTCGGCCACCAGCCAGCGATTCATGGCGTTGGTAGGGAAATCATAGTAGTAGTACAGCGAGCCTTCCGAACCGGCGTAGGCGCTCCATCCCTTCATGACCGGCAGCAGATTCCCGCCCGGTACCAGCGTAATGTTGTAGCGGCCCGGCTGCAGATTGGCCAGCTTGTTGACAGGGCTACTGCCTGCCCATGCCACCACGAGGAAGCGCGGCTCCGGCGCTTTTTTCAGCGCGTCGATCAAGCGCTGGCCGGCCGCTGTGAAATCGGTGCTGGCCGGTGGGGCATATTCTTCATGTACCACCTTGGCCTTGCTGCCCATCTTGCTCAGGCAGTCGCGCGCAGCGGCGATGCCGTCCTTGCCGAATACATTGTCCTGCGCCAGAAACGCCAGACTGGCAGGCGCCATGGTGGCGGCAGCGCCAGCGCAGGCATCATGGAAGGAATTGCGCGAAGTCTTGAATACATAGCGGTTATAGAACTTGCCCGTGATGTCGGAAGCCACCGCCGCTTCCACCACCAGCACCTTCTTCATTTCCGCTGCCACGGGGAGCATCGCCAGTGCCGCACCGGAAGTAGTCGTGCCGACGGCGATATCGGCACCATCATCCACATAGGCTTCCGTCAGCAGTGCTTTGGCCATATCCGGCTTGCCCTGATCATCCTTGCTGATCACGACGATCTTGCGGCCTTCCACCGTCATAGTGCCTTGCGTCAGATATTCCAGTCCCAGCATGAAACCGGCTTCGGTCTGGCGCGCATAGGCTTCGAAGGCGGGGTGGCTTTTACTGGTGATCAGCGCGACCTTGAGTGGCGCGGCCTGTGCCAGCGCGGTGCAGGCCAGCAGACTGATAGCGGCCCAGACGGTATTACGCAGCTTGTGCGGCATGGCTAACTCCTATTTGATTGGGAAAGTGAATCAGCATCAGCGACTGGCCTACCAGAGCGGGCCGCTCCTGCCCTTCTATTTCGACACTGCAGTCTAATCCTACCAGCACCCGTTCGCCGGGCTTGGCCACGGCCGAGCGCAGCACGATGGAACTGCGCACACGTGCACCGCAGCGCACCGGCGCAAGAAAGCGCAGACTCTCGACGCCATAGTTAAGCACCTCGTCGGCGCCCAGCACATCGAGCAGCGCATGCAGACAGCTAGGCGCCAGCATGGACATGGTAAGGAAGCCATGCGCGATGGTGCCGCCCAGCGGGCTTTCGCGCCGCGCCCGATCAGGATCGGTATGCAGCCAGTAATGGTCGCCCGTAGCTTCGGCAAAACCGTCGATGCGCGACTGCTCGATGCAGACCCAGTCCGACAGCCACAGACGCTCGCCCACACGCGCCTGCACGCGCGCCACATGGTCAGTTGAAATCATCGTCATCCGTTGAACTCCGCTCACGGCACGACGGCAAGGAAAGCGCTCAATGCCGCCTGCGCCTCCACTTCATCCAGCATCGGTGCATGTCCTACACCGGGCACTTCCACCACCTTCATGTGCGGCGCATCTGCGCGCATGGCAGCGATCTGTGGTGCTTCGATCAGATCCGAGATACCGCCATACAGCAGCATAGTCGGCACACGACGCGCCAGCCGGCGAAACGCCCAGCGTGCCATCAGCGAACTGGTTTTTACTTTGCCCTGTTTGATGGCAATCGCGATGGCCGGATCGTATTGCGGACGGAAGCTGCCATCGGCATTCTGGCCGAACGTGCGGTGCGCCCAGTGCAGCCAGTCGGCATCCGTGTAATGCGGGAAGGCCACGGCATTGATGCCCTTGCAGGCTGCTGCTGCCGCCTGCCATGTATCGACCGGCACGCCTGTACCCACATAGCCGGCAATGCGCGACAGTCCGCGTTGCGACAGCTGCGGGCCCACATCGTTCAGCACCGCTGCGGCGATCAGGTGACGGTAGCGCATCGCCATCGTCATGGTGATGATGCCACCCATCGAAGTACCGATAAAGACGGCGCGGGAAATACCCAGTTCTTCCAGCAACTGCGCCACATCGCGCGCATACACTAGCGGATTGTAGTTGTCGCTGTTGCTGTCGT
Organism: Duganella fentianensis; assembly: GCF_964031615.1. GTDB lineage: Bacteria > Pseudomonadota > Gammaproteobacteria > Burkholderiales > Burkholderiaceae_D > Rugamonas > Rugamonas fentianensis_A. The sequence continues at coordinate 54,662 of NZ_CAXIQN010000005.1, read as the reverse complement.
ATTCGGATTTACCACGGCCACGGATATCCACCGAGATCACGCGGCGACCCTGCGCCGCCAGCCATGGCGCCACCATTTCGAAGTCGGCGCTGTTGCGCGTCAGGCCGTGGATGCAGATGATGGGGCAGCGTGCCGGACCGGCCGCAGGCGCATAGTCGCGCGCCATCAGGCGCAGACCATCGTGGCTACGCCAGCTCCGCTCGACGTAGGGAAGTTCGGAAGTAATCATAGGACTCCGTGCAGAAAAACAAAAACGGCGCACGACGCTCGCGCGCCGTGCGCCGTCTGTTACTTAGAACTTCACCGACAGCGAAGCTTTAACGGTACGTGGATCACCGTAGAAGGTGGTCACGGTATTGAAGAAGCCGCCGAAGGCATAGCCAGCCACTTTGTAGCGCTTATCCAGCAGGTTGCGACCATTCACAGCCAGTTGCAGTTTGCGGTCGCTGCTGGTCCATACCAGACCGGCATCCCACAGGCCGAAGCCTTCCTGTGCCAGCATCAGATTCTGTGGCACAGTCGCGTCGATCGAGGCGATGCCCGTCATGCGCACCATCTCGCTCTGATACACCTTGCTCTTGTAGGACACGGTGTTATTCAGCGACAGCGTACCGGCACGACCGAAGGCGGCAAACGGCCAGTCGTAGGTAGCGCTCAGGTTAGCCGAAGTCTTAGGCGTATTCTGGAACTCAGCCTGATCAGCCACATTGGCCAGCGTCTTGCCATTGGCGACCATCCATTCCTTATACTTGGCATCGATCGCGCTGAACATGGCACTCACGGTGAACTGGTCGGTCACGCGGGCAATCGCTTCCAGTTCCAGACCGGTGATCTTGGCCTTACCGGCATTGGTCAGCGTGCCGGCGAAGCCGTTCACGCTACCGTCGGCGGCGAAGGTAGGAATCGAGCCGGGAATCTGCACGTTCTTATAGTCGCTGTAGAACACTGCCACATTGGTCTGCAGACGGCCGCCATTCAGGTTGGACTTCAGCCCCATTTCGTAGGAGTTCACTTCTTCCGGCGCTACACCCTGACGCTTCTGCAGAGAAGCCGCCGTGTTCGGGCCGCCAGATGCCACCAGATCCATACGCGGATCGAACATGCCGCCCTTGAAGCCTACCGAATAGGAAGCGTACAGATTGTTCTGACGGTCGATCTTCCAGCCCAGACCCAGTTTAGGGGTGAACTTGGTATCGGTACGGTTCAGATCATTCTTGCCCATATCCGTATTGGCTGCGCCACCCACTGCAGCAGGGTTGCCCAGCGTAGGCGAGCCTTTCAGACCCAGATAGGTACGCTTGTAGATAGCAGCCTGACGTTCGTCGCTGGTGTAACGGCCACCCACGTTGATGTTGAAATCATCGCTGACGTTGTAGCTGGCATCGGCAAACGCGGCCCAGGTCTTGCTGTCGATGTCGTCGCGGGTGTACAGCGACAGGCCACCGGCTGCGTTGTACAGCACGTCGAATTCATTGAAGGCATTGGTCTTCATGTAGAACACCCCTGCCACACCCTGCCAGCGCGAGCCAGTGTAGGTGAGCTGGATTTCCTGACTGGCCTGACGGTCGGTATAGATGGCTGGCGCTTCGAACAGCGGCGTATTGAGCGAATCGAAATCGATCGGCGCATACGATTTGCTGCTACGGTATGCCGTGATCGATTTGATCGACAGGGTAGGATCGATGGTGTAGTCCACCAGCAGGCTGCCGCCTTCGGTGGTCACCTGCTGCTCGTGACCCAGCACCGTGTACAGATTGGCGCGGGTATCGTAAGGGCCGGACAGCGGGGTCTCGTTGGCCGGTGCCGGTCCATTGGTCAGACGATAGCCCTGCTTAGGCAGCGAATCATCTACCGTGCGGTCAGCCGACAGGCGCACGAACAGCGAAGACGATGGCGTCAGTTCGGCGCTAACGCGGCCAGCCACCACCTTCTTATTGTAGTTATCGAGGCCATTCAGTACGTTCTTGCCGTAGCCATCGCGGTTGAAGGTGGCCACGGTGCCGCCGATACGCAGCATGTCGGAAATCTCGCCACTGGCTTTCACCACCAGATCGCGCTGGTTGTAGCTGCCGATGGTGCCTTTCATGTCCAGCGTATTGCCTTTGGCCAGACGGCGCGTGACGTATTTGACAGCGCCACCGATGGTGTTACGGCCATACAGCGTACCTTGCGGGCCACGCAGCACTTCGATGCGGTCCAGATCGTAGATATCGGTCAGCGCGCCTTGTGGGCGGGCCAGATACACGTCGTCGAGGTAGATGCCCACGCCCTGCTCGTAGCCTGCCACCGGATCCTGCTGGCCGATACCGCGGATGAAGGCAGTCAGCGTGGTGTTGGTAGCACGCGAAGTTTTCAGCGTGGTGTTCGGCAGCGCATCAGCGAGGCCGGTAATATCGGGGATGCCAGCTTTTTCCAGTGCCGATCCGGAGATAGCCGTGACCGAACCCGGCACGTCCTGAATCAGCTCGGCGCGACGGCGGGCCGTAACGATCACCTTGTCCGGTTCGTTCGCAGCAGGGGCAGCAGCAGGATCGGCGGCGACGTCCGCAGCGGCGGCTGCGGCAGCATCTGCGGAAGCAGCAGCGGCAGCAAATGCCTGCCCGGCCGCCAGACCGGAAATGGCCGAAGCGGCCACCATCATTGCAACGGAACGACGCAGCACCAGCGTGCCTTGTTTAGAAAAACGCATAGCATCTCCTCCAGATATTTTTAGTATTTATATGCACCATGTCGGGCATTGCGCTGAAGTGTGCCCGTTATGACAACATAGATAAAGATGAAGCCATGCACGGCATGTGTGCAGAAATGCACAGCTCCCTCCGACATTGCCGTGATGCATTAAATTGCCCGCTCACGGCCTTCCCAGTAGGGCGCGCGCAGTTCGCGTTTGAGGATTTTTCCTGCGGCGTTACGGGGAAAACTGCTGACCAGCGCGACTGCGCTGACTCGTTGGTACCGTGCGGCAACGCGCACATTAATCCAGTCACGTAATTGCTCTGGGGTGCAGACCTTACCGAAAGTCTGTTTCATTTGCACCACAGCGAATGGTGTCTCGCCCCACTTTTCATCGGGCACACCGAATACCACCACCTCGGCCACGTCGGGATGGGTAGCAATCACCTCCTCGATATCGCGCGGATAGACTTTCACGCCACCGCTATCGATCATGTCCTTCTTGCGGTCGACCAGATACAGATAGCCTTCCTCATCGATGCGGCCGATATCGCCCGAATACAGCCAGCCATCGACGATGGTCTGCGCCGTCAGCTCGGGCTGGCCGTAGTAGCCGGACATCAGCAGCGGGCCCCGTCCGGCAATCTCGCCCGTCTCGCCCACCTCCGCTTCACTGCCATCCTCGCGCACAATGCGCAGTTCGAAGAACGGCGGCGGCACACCTACCGAGCCCAGTTTGCGCGCCGTATCGCGCCTATCCAGCACCGTGATAAAGCCTTCCGTCAGGCCGTACAGCTCGTGCAGCCGCCCCGGCAGCAAAGACTCCAGCGCCTGCTTGCGCGCCAGCGGCAGCGGCGCGCCCAGCGACAGCACCACCTGCAATGAAACCAGTTGCAACGGATCGAGATCGGGCAGATCAAGTATCGCCGCGATCTGCGATGGCACCAGCATGGTATGGGTGACTTTTTCGCGCGCCACAGCCGCCACAAACGCACGCGCATCGAACGCGCCATGCAGCACGTAGCGCGCGCCCTGCGCAAAGGCCGGCATCATCATCACGTAGGCACCGTTAAACACGATGGCACCCGTATGCAGCACCACCGATTCCGGCGTCAGCCGGAAGATACTGGCCATCAGCGTGGCATAGTGTGCGCGCACTCTATGGGTGAGCAGAATGCCTTTCGGCTGTCCCGTAGTGCCGCTGGTGTACATGATGTTGCAAGGATGTTCGGGCGTCAGCTGTGGACGTTGCGGCATCGGCGCGCAACCGGCAACAAAGGCGGCATAGCTGTGCGCTGTCGGTGCTGCTGCAACGCACACCATCTGCACCGGCACGCTCAGTGCGGCGATGGCCGCACTCACATCGGCCTGTGTAGCGTCGCTGGCAAACACGATCTTCGGTGCCGCATCCTGCAGCAGCGACTGCAACCCGCTGCACTGCAACAGTGGCGACAACGGCACAGCCACGGCGCCCATATCGGCACAGGCCCAATAGATGGTCAGCAGTTCCAGGCAATTTCCCAGCACTGTAGCCACGCGGTCGCCCGGTTGCACACCGGCTTGCGCCATGGCCTGCGCCAGCTGGCCGCAGCGTGCAGCAAACTCGCGCCAGTTCAGGCGCTGTTCGCCAAACACCACCGCCACCGCTTCCGGCTGATAGCGCGCGTGGTGCGCAAGCAGGCCGGCAATACACAAGGCATCCATAACATCCTCTAGGTCGGGAATTCAATGTGTGCGGATTTTAGAGACAAGAAACCACGACGGAAACGGGAATTCTTGCCAACCCGTTGTGCGTTGTTGCACAATCAATCGCATGAATAAACTGCCCGAGTGGACTGACCTGCGCTACTTTCTGGAGCTGGCCCGTGCCGGCACCCTGACGGGCGCTGCGCGCCGGCTCGCGGTAGACCACACCACTGTGGCGCGCCGCATACAGCGGCTGGAACACGAATTCGGTACGCCGCTATTCGACCACCGCCGCGAAGGTTATGAACTCACCGAGCAGGGCCGCGCACTGGTGCCCCATGCGGAGCTGATGGAAACGGCGGCCATGTCAGCGCTCGAACAACTGGCCGGAAAAATGCAGGGTGCACGCGGCGTGGTGCGGCTAGGCTCCCCCGAAGTACTGGGCTCCGTGCTGGTGGCACCGCGCGTACAGGAACTGGTGACCGTCAATCCGGAACTGCATCTCGATCTGCTGCTGCTGCCCCGTTTCGCCAATCTGGCCAACCGCGAGGCAGACCTCAGCATCACGCTGGATGCGCCGGAAACGGGGCGCTATATGGTCACGCGCCTGAGTTGCTTCCGCTACTACCTGTTCGGCTCGCGCAGCTATCTGGCCAAGTTCGCGCCCATCACGCGCAAGGAAGATCTGGCCGAGCACCTGTTCATCGACTACGTGCAGACGCAATTGATGAGCACAGGCTTGAACTATCTGGATGAAATCGGCATCGTGCCGAAACGGCGCTTCTGCGCCACCGGCATGCTGGCGCAATGCGAAGCAGCCAACGCCGGCATAGGGCTGGTGATGGCGCCGCCGTATGCAGCGCGCAAATATCCCGATCTGGTGCCGGTACTGCCCGATATCGTGTATGCCCACCGCACGCTGTGGCTGGTCGCGCCATCCGACCTATATGGCCAGAAGCGCGTGCGTACCGTGTGGGACTGGCTGCGTGCCACGGTGGAAAGCCAGAAAGACCAGCTATTCCTGCCGTCGCACTACACGCCGGGAATGATAGAGCCACGCATGGAGCCGGTGGCCGTCAACGTCTGACCGATAACGAATGCTTAGCCGATCCGGTGCACCATCAGACCGGCGCGCAGCCCCACCCGCACATCGGGATTCGGGAACACCACCAGTTCTTCCGCATGCTGCACCGTGTAGATAGTATCGCCATCGCGCGCAATCTCTTCGCCCTGACGCATAGCCGTAAAGTTGTGCGTCTCGCGGCCGAAGGCCATGCGGAAGTTATCGCTTAATTTGATAATCTGGCGCGCCGTGGCAAAGATGTGCGGCTGGCGTGCCTGCGTGGCTGGTGCCACACCGCGCAGCAGCGCATCGAGCGCCGCCGACGCATCGGCAAACTGGCCGATGTCGTTATTACCCAGCGTACCGATACGTCCCAGTTCGATGGTGGTGCCAGCCGCCTGATGATGCTCGGCCGAGTAGTAGCTATACGTGCCCACCGATGCCGGATTCATGATGACAGCGCCCACACCGGCATGGCCGAGCCACTGCAGCAATTGCTGGCGCGGCTGTTCCGCGATCAGCTCGGGCACGATGGCAAACGCGGGATATACGGAAGGCCGGATGGCCGTGTGCAGATCAAGGTGCCAGCGCACCGGCCCCGCATTCTGGAAGAACTCACTGGTCGCGGCCACCATCACATCGGCGCGTGCCGCTTCGGCCGTACCGGCCAGCGTACCGCGCTCGGTGCGGAACATGCGGTTCAGGTCCGCATCGATAAAACGCTTACCGGCACGGATCGCATCGATATTCCCCACGCACAGCATCAGATCGACGGCCAGCGCGGCCGGCTGCTGCGCCACGTCGAGCGATAGCTGATCGAGCAGATAGGCCAGCACTTCGATCGGCCCCGTCTCGTCGCCATGCACGCCCACCGACAGCAGCACAGCAGAGCGCGGTGGCGAGGAGGCGCCAGCCTTGATGGTAAGGATGCCGTCGGCCGGCTGGCCGACAGCATATCCGGCAGCAGTGAAACGCTGCGCGACCACGCTGAAATCTGCTTCAGCGAGGGCGCGCACTGCTGCAGGCAGTGCAGTACTGATCTGACTCATTGCACCTGCCTTAGCCTTAAGCTGCCAGTGGAGCAGCCGTCGCTTCCGACAGCGCCCACACATCCAGCATGGCCTGTTCCAGATCGCTGGCCAGCGCGAAGCCGGACAGGTCCAGCGCATTCACCACCAGCTCCACCGCTTCGGTCGGGCTATGGCTGCTGTCGGCATGCTTGAGTACCTGAGCCAGCAGACGCTGCTGGGTACGACGCAGCGCGTTCTGCGCATAGCTGCGCAGCTGTTCCTGCGAACGGTTCAGTGCTGGCAGCTTGAGGCCGCGTTCCAGCGTATCGATGCCCACCTGTGCACGCAGTGCCATGCCCACCTGAACGAAGGCTGGCAGGTCCATACCTGCCGGACGTTTCACGGCCAGCGCAGCAAACACGAAGGCGGCAATGGCTTCGATGCCATCCACTGCCTGCCATGCCTGCACGAATTCGGCGCGCAGACCGGCGGTCGATTCAGCGTCAGCCGAACCATCGGCCGCACCGATCTTGGCCAGCGTTTCCGGCTGGGCGAACAGCTTGCTCAGCTCTGCCACGCCAGCACGCAGCTGGTCGGCAGGCACGGCCAGCACGCCTTCGATCACAGCCTTCTGCAGCACGCGGGTGCGGCCATCGACCTTGATCGACACGGCACGTGGAATCTTCAGCGCATCGGCATCCAGCGTATTGAACACGGGTGCCAGATTCAGTGCCGACCAAGCCTGACCCCATGCCAGAATCACGTCGGACTCGCTCACGCCATGTTCGGCAGCGACCTGACGCAGCATCAGCGGGCCGCAGCGGTTGACCGATTCATTCGCCAGCACGGTCGCCAGAATCGCGTTAGCCAGCGGGTGCGCCAGCGCAGAGCGGGTGGCTACCAGCAGATCAGGGAAGTAAGGCGTGAGCACGGATTCGGCCCAGCCCAGATCCGTCAGCGGCAGCGCCGACAGGATGCGCTTGTAGCGGTTCTTCACGTTGGCAATCACCACTGCCAGTTCCGGCGTGGTCAGGCCGCGGCCATCAGCCTTGCGGCGTGCCAGTTCGGCGACCGATGGCAGTTGTTCCAGTTCACGCGACAGCGCGCCCTCTTCTTCCAGACTAGCGATCAGGGCAGCATAGCCATCCTGTACGCCGGCGTCGCCCTGTGCCTGGGCTTCGCGCACCAGCAACTGGGTCTGCAGCGTGTTATCGCGCAGTACCAGACGTTCGATATCAGCCGTCATGTCGTTCAGCACGCGGTTACGCTCAGCTTCGCTGAGCTGGCCCGCATTCATTTCCACGTCCAGCCACATCTTCGCATTCACTTCGTGGTCGGAGCAATCCACACCGGCCGAGTTATCGATCGCATCGGTGAAGATGCGGCCACCCGTCAGTGCAAACTCGATACGGCCAGCCTGCGTGGCACCGAGGTTACCGCCTTCCGTTACCACTTTGCAGCGCAGCTGATTACCATCGACCCGGATGTTGTCGTTGGCACGATCTTTCACCTGTGCGTGGGTTTCAGTGGAAGCCTTGATGTAGGTACCGATACCGCCGTTGTAGAACAGATCGACCGGCGCTTTGAGGATGCGGTGCATCAGTTCTTCCGGTGCCAGCGCGGTTTCTTCGATATCCAGCACGGTGCGGATTTCTGGCGACAGTTCGATCGAACGGGCGCTACGTGGGTACACGCCGCCGCCAGCCGAAATCAGATCCTTGCTGTAGTCTTCCCACGACGAGCGTGGCAGCGCAAACATGCGGGCACGTTCGTTGAACGATTTTTCCATGTCCGGATTCGGATCGAGGAAGATGTGGCGGTGATCGAAGGCTGCCACGATTTTCAGTTTGCGCGACAGCAGCGCACCGTTACCGAACACGTCACCCGACATATCGCCCACACCCACCATAGTGACTGGTTCGGCGTGGATGTCGTGATCCATTTCGTAGAAGTGGCGCTTCACAGCCTCGAATGCACCCTTGGCGGTGATACCCATTTTCTTGTGGTCGTAACCATTCGAGCCGCCCGAAGCAAACGCATCACCGAGCCAGAAGCCGCGCTGCACAGCGATGCCGTTGGCGATGTCGGAGAAGGTCGCCGTGCCTTTGTCAGCCGCCACCACCAGATACGGGTCGTTGCCGTCGTAGCACACGGTATCGGCTGGCGGCACGATCTTGCCCAGCACGCGGTTGTCGGTCACTTCCAGCAGGCTGGCGATGAACAGACGGTAGACGGCTTCGCCTTCTGCCGCGATGGTTTCACGCACAGCGTCTTTCGGCATCTGCTTGCAGACGAAACCGCCCTTGGCACCGGCCGGCACGATCACGGCGTTCTTCACCATCTGCGCTTTCACCAGACCCAGCACCTCGGTGCGGTAATCTTCCATCCGGTCGGACCAGCGCAGACCGCCGCGTGCCACAGGGCCGCCGCGCAGGTGTACGCCTTCAAAGCGACGCGAGAACACGAAGATTTCACGGAACGGACGTGGTTCCGGCACCAGCGCCAGATTGCTGGTATCGAATTTGAAGATGATCTTGTCGCCTTGCTGGCCGTTCTGGAAGTAGTTGGTACGCACGGTGGCGCCCATCAGGTCAGCCATGGCACCCAGCACTTCTTCGCTGTCAGCGTGGTTGATGGCAGGCAGACGGCTCTTGATGGCGGCCAGCGCTTCCAGCGCCGCAGCGCGGGTGGCTTCATCGTTGGCAGGATCGAAGCGCTGCAGGAAGGCATCCACCAGCTGCTTCACTACCACCGGCTGCTTGCGCAGGGTTTCAGCGATATAGCGTACCGAGAAGCGGCTGCCGGTCTGGCGCCAGTAGCTCATGTAGGCACGCACCAGCTGAATGTGACGCACGCTCAGACCACCGAGCACCACCAGACCATTCAGGCGGCCATCTTCGGCTTCGTTGTTGAGCAGGGATGCCAGCAGTTCTTCCGTCACGCCGACGATACCGTCACGCGCCAGTGCTTCGGCGCTGGCAGCATCCACCGCCAGACTGGTGACGTAGTGACGCTGACCGTCCACACGCAGCGCGTGGGTCTGTTCGCGATCCACCAGCACGCCGGCGTTATGCAGGGCCGGCAGAATCGCCGACAGGGCCGGTACGCGTTCTACCGAGTACAGACGGATGGTGGTGCCGCTATCGGCGATCTGCACGCGCACATTGACGCGGTTCATATCGCTGCGACGCAGGATCACGCCCAGATCGAGGAAGGCTGCCTGCGGCGTGGTGGTGGCCACGTAATCGACCGGCAGGGTAGCGCACATGCGGCGCAGGCTGGCGCGCAGCGCCACGTCGGCCACGGCATCGGCCTGTGCCGAGAACTGGTCATGCCAGCCGTCCAGCACGGATAGCAGCGGTTGCTGGATATCGCTTTCCAGATCGAGCGGATATCGAGCAGCGTGAGCGATCAGATACACACGGGCCAGTGGACCATCGGCCACCAGCGTCTGCGAGCTCACATGGCTGGCGCCCGAACTGGCTTGCAGCGCTTTGGCCAGCGCCGAAGCGACACCGGCGCTGTAACGCTCGCGCGGCAGATACACCAGCACATTCAGGTGGCGTGCGTACACGTCACGGCGGGCAAACACTTTGGTGCGCGGCTGCTTGTACAGCGACACCACGGCGCCGCACACTTCGGCTAGCCATTCGGTCTCCCCTTCCAGCGCTTCGGTGCGCGGCAGCGATTCCAGAATCTCGATGAATTTCTCGGCGCGGAAACCTTCCTGACGCACACCGGCAATGCTCAGCACCTTGGCTACGCGGCCACGGGCGAACGGCAGACGGTTCAGCGGCGTCGCGGTGGCAGCGCGGGTGAACAGACCAACGAAGCAGTATTCGCCCAGAATCGCGCCTTGCGCATCCGTGTGGCGCACACCGATGAAGTCCAGTTGCTGCTCGCGGTGCAGCGTGCCTTCCACGTCGGCCTTGACGATGGACAGGGCATTGGCGCGTTTCGACAGGGTGTCGAAGTCGCCCGGAATATTAGCGAGGCAGGTGCCGTACACCGGATGGGAAGTATCCTGCAGCACGCCGATACGGCTAGGGATATCGCGCTCCAGTTCACGCACACCGGCTTTCACCTGATAGTAGGCGTAGCCGAACGGCTCGAAGCCTTCGCTGCGCGCCCAGTCGAGGAAGGCTGCCACTTCCTTGCCTTCTTCGCCTTGCGCAGCCGCTTCAGCGCCGATGCGCTCGAACTGCGCCAGCATGGCAGCCGTATCGCGCCGCACCACGGCAGCGTCGCGCGACACCATTTCCAGACGCTCGACCAGCATGCCCAGTTCCGCTTCCGGCAGATCTTCCGTCAGCAGCACCAGCACATACGATTCCAGCTTGTCGCCGCTCTGGCCCACGGCAGTCACCGCGCCATCGGCATTGCGGCCTACTGCCAGCACGCCATTCAGCACCGCATTCACGCCCACGCGCAGTTTGCGCGCTGCCATCACGATCGAATCGACCAGATATGGCATGTCGTCATTCAGAATCAGCAGCGCAGTGGCGTTGCCGCCGCGGCCATCGTCGTAGCGCAGACGGGCAATCTGCGCAGCGCTGCCGCGCCGCTGGGAAGCCTGAGTGAAACCATCCCACAGTACCGGCGCCAGACTGGCAGGCGCAGTGCCGGCCAGATCTTCGTCGTCCAGTGCACCGAGCCAGGCGCTGATCAGCGCAACGACGTGGGTGCTAGCGGCAGCAGGCTGGCGGGCATTGACCAGTTCCAGCGTCTGTGCGCGCAGGTCTTGTGACATTTGTTTCATTGTTGCTTCTCCAATACGTTATGAGTATTTTTGCTTGCAGAACCGCGCCGGCTTGTGGCTGCGCGGCTGTGGTTGAATTCAAAACCTAGCCTCATTAGACACCAAATAGGCGCCAAATGTTAGACAGGAGCAATATCCTGTCTTACAAATCATACAGCCCGGGCAAACCGAGGATGCGGCTCAGTTCTTCCAGAGCCGTGTGCACCTCGATCGCCAGCGCCGGATCGGCCAGATCGGCCGGCTCCAGCCGGTCGCGGTAATGCTTCTCGACCCATGCCACCAGCGTGTGGTACAGGGATTCCGTCATCACCACGCCTTGATGCATGGCAGCCGCTTCGGCCTCCGTCAGCGCCACGCGCAGACGCAGACAGGCAGGGCCACCACCATTGCGCATCGACTGGCGCAGATCGAAGTGGATCAGTTCATCGACCGCGTCGCCACTGGCCACCAGCCCTTGCAGATAGGCGGCAACGGCGGCGTTTTCCTGACATTCGTGCGGAATCACCAGCGCCATCTTGCCGTTGTCCTTGCTCAGCAACTGGCTGTTGAACAGGTAGCTGGCCACCGCGTCGGACACCGACACCAGCGCCGTATCGACCCGGATGGCATTGAGTTTGGCACCCACGCCATCCATGGCCTGACGCAGCTGTTCCAGACTGTTGGCCGTGTCGGCAAACGCCTGCTCGTGATAGAACAGCACATTGGCATTGCCAACCGCGATGACGTCGTTATGGAACACACCCTGGTCGATCACGTCCGGATTCTGCTGGATGTAGACCGTGCGGCCAGCGGACAGGCCATGCAGACGGGCTACCGCCTGCGACGCTTCCAGCGTCTGACGGGCCGGATATTTCTGCGGTGCGGGCACGGCGACATCGAACTCCGAACGGCCGTAGACGAACAGCTCCACTGCGGAATTGCCATGTGCGCTGCACAAACGGGTGTGGTTGGCCGCGCCTTCATCGCCAAACGCGGGCGTACCGGGCAAAGCATCGTGCACGGCAAAGTGCTTCTCGTCCTTGAAGATGGCACGCAGCGCACGGGCCGACTGGGTATGCTCGTGGGCGCGATGCAGCTTGTTATTCAGATTGGCCGGCGTGAAATGAGTGCGGCCATCAGCCGTATCAGCCGACGGGCTAACGGTGGCCGCATTGGCCGTCCACATAGGCGAAGCGGAATAGGCGCAGGCCAGCAGCACCGGCGCTTCCTTGGCGGCGCGCGACAGCACCTCGGCATCCGTGCCGGTGAAGCCGACACTGCGCAGCAGACGGAAGTTAGGCCGGTCCTGCGGCGGCAGCAGCGCCTGACCGAAACCGCGCTGGGCCAGCGCACGCATCTTGGCCAGTCCCTGCAGGGCCGCCAGCTTGGGATTGGAAGCGCTCTTGACGTTGCTGAACGAAGCCACGTTGCCGAACGACAGACCGGCGTAGTTGTGCGATGGCCCTACCAGACCGTCAAAATTGAATTCGCGGGCGCTCATGCCGGCTCCTTAGAAGTGCATGCCGGGCGACAGCTTGGCCGGCATTTCCAGTACATTATTTTCGATCGACGCGACCGGATAGGCACAGTAGTCGGCTGCGTAGTAGGCGCTCGGACGGTGGTTGCCCGATTTGCCTACGCCACCGAACGGCGCGCTGCTGGCCGCACCCGTGGTGGGACGGTTCCAGTTGACGATGCCGGCGCGGGCACGCACCTGGAAAGTCTTCCACAGCTGTTCGTCGTTGGAGATCAGTGCCGCCGCCAGACCGAATTCGGTGGCGTTGGCAGCCTTCATGGCGGCGTCGAAATCAGCCACGCGGATTACCTGCAGCAGCGGGCCAAACCATTCTTCGTCAGGGATGCCCTGTGCGTTCGTCACATCAACGATACCGGCCGATACAAAGCCCGTATTCTCGTCCAGTTGACGCATCTGCAGCAGGCTCACACCGCCTTTGGCGATCATGTCGGCCTGTGCCTGCACCAGACGTTTAGCTACGGCGGCCGAAACCACCGGGCCCATGAACGGTGCCGGTTCGGCGGCCGAAGCGCCGATCGTCAGACGGCTAGCCACATCGACCAGACGTGCAACAATCGCATCGCCTTCCGCGCCAGCGCGCACGATCAGACGACGCGCGCAGGTGCAGCGCTGGCCGGCCGAAATAAAGGCCGACGAAATCGCCATGAACACGGCCGCATCGATGTCTTTAACGTCCCACACCACCAGCGGATTGTTACCGCCCATTTCCAGCGCCAGCATCTTGCCCGGCTGGCCGCCGAACTGCTTGTGCAGCGCGCTGCCGGTCTGGCAGCTACCGGTGAACAGCACGCCATCCAGATGGGCGTTCTGGCCCAGCGCCACGCCCGTATCGCGCGCACCGTTGACCAGATTGATCACGCCTTTCGGCACGCCAGCCTGCTCCCACAACTGCACGGTTTTCACGGCAGTGCGTGGCGCATATTCGCTAGGCTTGAACACCACCGTGTTACCGGCGATCAGGGCTGGCACGATGTGGCCGTTAGGCAGGTGGCCGGGGAAGTTGTACGGACCGAACACGCCGAACACGCCGTGCGGACGGTGGCGCAGCACGGCTTCGCCATCAGCCACCTTGGCATGGGTTTCGCCCGTGCGCGCGCCATACGACTGCACCGAGATATCGATCTTGTTGGCCATGGTGGTCACTTCAGTGCGGGCTTCCCACATCGGCTTGCCCACTTCTTCGGCGATCAAGAGCGCCAGCGCTTCGGCATCCTGCTTGAGCAGATCGCGGAAACGGGTGCAAACGGCAATGCGCTCTTCCAGCGGCGTCAGCGCCCACGACTCGAACGCGGCGCGCGCAGCGGCGCAAGCCTGTTCCACATCCTGTGCCGTCGATTCGCGGCTGGCCCAGGTCTGCTTGCCATTCGATGGATCGATGGTAACCAGTTCGGCACCGCTACCGGCGCTCCAGACGCCGTTGATGAAATTGCTCAGCACATTAGACATGGGGATTCTTCCTCGGATTGAGTGTCAGGGTACGCACGCTATCGCCGGGTTGGCAATGCAGGATCTGTTGTTCGTCTTCTGGCAGCGCGATAGCGCCGTTGACGGGTGCCGTCTGCGACAGGATCATGCGGAAGTCGCTCAGGTTGGTGTTCGAAATCAGCACAGGATCGCTGGCATCGGCATGCGGTGCGCAGGCGATTTCGCCCGCCATCACCGGGCCGATTTCAGCCAGCATACTTTCGCGCATGGCGCGCAGTTCCGAGACGCGGGCCTGCAGCACAGGGCCGGCGTCGAAAATATCGACATAGCCTTCGAAGTACAGGCCTTCCTGCTCCAGCAGGCGGCGCGCCGGCGCGGTCGAAGTGTGCACTTTGCCGATCACGTCCTGCGCATCCTGCGGCAGATAATCGACATACATAGGCTGGCGCGGCATCAGTTCGGCGATGAAGGATTTCTTGCCCACGGCGGTCAGCGCATCGACGTGATCGAACTCCATCTTGAAGAAGTGGCGGCCCAGACCTTCGTAGAACGGCGAACGGCCACTCTCCTCCTGATAGCCGCGCATTTCTGCAATCAGCTTTTCAGTGAACAGATGCGGGAACTGGGCGATGAACAGGAAGCGGCACTTGGACAGCAGCTTGCCGTTATTGCCCGTGCGGTAGTCCGGATGCAGGAACAGCGAGCACAGTTCCGTGCTACCCGTCAGATCGTTCGACAGGTACAGGGTTTCCATGCGCGTGAACACATCGATCTCGCGGCTCGAATGCACCAGCGTGCCGATGCGGTAGTTATAGAACGGTTCCGTCAGACCCACTGCGCCTTTGATGGCGCACACGCCGGCGATGCGGCCGTTGTCGGTGTCTTCCATCACGAACATGTAGTCGCGCTTTTCCGGCGCGATGGTTTCTGCGAACGAGGCCACCGCCACGGCCAGACGGTCGCTCATCATCTTCATGTCGGGCTTGAGGGTGGTCATGCCGCTGCCAACCTGCGTCGCCATGACATACAGGGCATCGAGATCGTTAGCAGTAATAGCGCGTACAACTAGCATAGTGGCTCCACCTTAGATACGGACACAGATCACGGTATCGCCTTCGGTCACGCGCAGGGCCTCCTGCACATCGGCCGACAGCGACACGTTGACTTGCGATTCCAGCGCCGCACAGTGGGTCACCACTGCACGGAATTGATGTTCGGCGGCAGCCGCCACGGCGTAGCGCACTTGCGGCTCGCGGCCACGGTCGGGCGCTTCGTCGGCCAGCGCCACACGGCGCTGCAGCGCACCGCTGAAGGTACGCAGCGAATTCTTGTGCGCCTGCAGGATAGGCCCACCGTCAAAGATATCGATGTAGTCGTCCGCTTCGAAGCCTTCTGCCGTCAGCAGGTTGAAGGCCAGTTCGCCGGACGGATGGATCTGCCCCATGGCAGCCTGCGCATCGCCGGGCAGCAGCGGCACATAGACCGGATAGTGCGGCATCAGTTCGACGATCAGCGTGCGGTTACGCGCACCACCGATCACCCGTTCTGCATCGAGGAAGTCCATCTTGAAGAATTTGCGGCCCAGCGCATCCCAGAACGGTGAACCGCCCGTGCTATCGGTCACACCGGCCAGCGGCACGAAGAAGCGGTCCGAGAAGCGGTGCGGTGCCAGCACGGCAAACATCAGCCGCGCGCGCGACAACAGTGCCGCTTCGGCCGTGCCGTGTTCGCGTTCGCCCACGTAGAAGCTCGACAGCTGCGAATAGCCGGTCAGCTCCGAGCACAGCGTCAGCGCATGCACGCTGTGGCTGATGTTCAGATCACGCGACACCTGCTGGATCACGTCATTACGGAACGAGAAATAGGTGCCGTTGGAACCTGCCGCCGCGAAGATTGCTGCCGTACCCACGATGCCGGGCTCGCCCGGCGCTTCCAGCACCAGCAGATAGGCTTCTTCGCTAGGGATATCGACGTGGGCGGCAAACGAAGCGATGGAGCGTTCCACCATGGCGACGATTTTCTCGCGCGTCTTCGGCAAGGTGTGCACACCCGGCATGCTCACCGCCGCCAGCGCTTCAAGGGCGGCAATATCCGTCAGCTCGACCGGACGAACTACATACATGTGGACTCCTTCGTGTGGTGCACAGTGCAATACGAACTAGCCCGGCAGATCATGCCGGGCCTAAATGAAAGACGGCGGAACCAGTCCGCCGTTACTACCTGCTACCTATCAGGCTGCAGCTTTGATCATCTGATCCAGCGACAGGCGCAGGATGCGATCCGCTTCGGCGATCTGCTCGTCGCTGACGATCAGCGCAGGTGCCAGACGCAGCACGTCCATGCCGGCGATCAGCACCATCAGGCCATTGCCTTCGGCTGCGCGCTGGATGTCTTTCGAGCGGCCTTTCCATGCATCCGTCACAACCAGACCCAGCAGCAGGCCGGCGCCACGCACCTGACCGAATACCTGCGAGTAGTCGGCCACCAGTTTTTCCATGGTCGAACGCAGCTTGGCGCTGGCTTCTTTCACGCGGGCCAGGAAAGCTGGCTGGTTGATGGTGTCGAGCACGGTCAGCGCCACGCTGGTCGCCAGCGGGTTGCCGCCGTAGGTGGTGCCGTGGGTGCCCACGCTCAGCGCCTGCGCCAGTTCGTTGGTGGTCAGCATAGCGCCGATCGGATAGCCATTGCCCAGCGCCTTGGCCGAGGTCAGGATGTCCGGAGTGATACCGTAGGTCATGTAGTGGAACAGATCGCCGGTACGGCCCATGCCGCACTGTACTTCGTCGAAGATCAGCAGCGCGCCGGTCTTGTTGCACAGCTCGCGCAGTTCTTTCAGGAAGGCCGGATCGGCTGGCAGCACGCCGCCTTCGCCTTGCAGTGGCTCGACCACCACGGCGCACACATCATCGCCAATCGCAGCGCGGGCGCTTTCGATATCGTTGAACACGATGTGATCGATCGATGGAGGCAGTGGCTCGAAGCCTTCGGTGTACTTAGGCTGGCCGCCGACGGACACGGTGAACAGGGTACGGCCGTGGAACGACTGCAGGCACGATACGATGCGCGATTTGTGCGCGCCGAATTTGGTGTGAGCGTATTTACGCGCCAGCTTGAAAGCGGCTTCGTTGGCTTCTGCGCCGGAGTTGCAGAAGAAAGCGCGGTCAGCAAAAGTGGCTTCGGTCAGCGCCTTGGCCAGACGCAGCACAGGCTCGTTGGTGTAGCCATTGCCCAGATGCCACAGAGTGTTGGCCTGACGGGTCAGGGTGTCCACCACGGCAGGGTGGCAGTGGCCCAGTGCAGCCACGGCGATGCCGGAGGTGAAGTCCAGATAGTGCTTACCATTCTGGTCCCACAGATCCAGCCCAGCGCCTCGTACTGGCACCATCGCTGCTGGTGCATAGGTCGGCACCAGAACTTCGTCAAAAGTTTGACGCGTTACAGGACGGTTGGCGATGGTTGAATCTAGCTTGGCGTTCATGGCATTCCCTATCAATGTTGGGTCAGTGCGGCACAGCACCGCGTGGACCCATTATAAAAAGCGGAATGCTAAAACTCTTTTCTAATGGCGACAAGGATTTTCACTTTTCCCCGCACGAATAAACTTGCCAGAAAGATCAACAACTTGGCGTACTAGGCCGGGGGTGCCAGTTTGCGCTGGCGCTCCTCGCGCGGGGTATTGCCGAACAAGGCACCAAACGCCGTGGAAAAGTGCGAGCCGGAGGAAAAACCGCACATCAGCCCCACCTGCACGATGGAATGATTAGTTTCCAGCAGCAACTGGCGGGCACGCTGCAGCCGCAGTTCCAGATAGTAGCGCGACGGCAGGCTACCTAAGTACTGCTTGAACAGGCGTTCGAGCTGACGGCGCGACAGCCCCACCAGATTGGCGATATCGTCGGTGGACAGCGGTTCTTCCAGATTGGTTTCCATCAGCGTCACCGCTTCGGACAGGCGCGGCTGCAAGGCACCGAAGCGCGCCTGCAAGGCCACACGCTGGCGCTCGTCATGGCCGCGCACCCGTTCCACGCACAGGCTTTCCTTGATATTCGCCTGCACGGTGGCACCAAACAGCGCTTCGATCAGGGTCAGGGAAAAATCGATACTGGCCGCGCCGCCGCAGCAGCTCAGGTGACGGCCATCGAGCGCAAACAGATTCGGCGTGAGCACGGCGCGTTCGCTAAAGCTTTCCGTCTCCGCATACAGCGACCACGGCAGCGCAATCCGCACACCGGCCATGGCACCAGCTGCCGCCAGCCACAGCACGCCCGCGCCGACGCCGCCCCAGTAATCGGCAGAACGGCAGCGCTCGATCACGGCGCGTATCAGTTCGGGCGCCAGCGGCGCCTGCTGCTCATCGGCCACCAGCAACGCGATATGCCAGCCCGGCTGGGCCAGCACCACCTGCGTGGGCGACATGGTTTCCAGATGCAGCACTTCGCGCCCCAGCGCGGCCGCGGCAAGGCGCAGCGGCTGTACCAGTCCGGCCCAGCTGATGGCGTCCGCCTCCCCTGCATTCACCAGCAGTATGCGCAGGGGGCGCTGTTGCGCCAGAGGGGCGAGAGCTTCGAAAGACATGGGCCGCTAGTTTACTCCGGTGCCAGCGCCGTAGCGGGACGTTCGGTACTCCACTGGCTGACGATCATGCCGGAGATCAGCAGACCGGCTCCCAGCAGGCCATTCCACGCCAGCGTTTCACCGAGCCAGAAATAGGCGAAGATGGCAGCGCAGCCCGGCTCGAATGCATAGATCACGGCCGCCTCGTTGGCGCTGCTGTGGCTTTGTCCCCACGTTTGCAGCGAGATAATCGCGGCCGTGGCCACCGTGCCCAGATACAGCAGGTTCCAGCCATAGGTATGCAGACCGGTCAGGATGTAGGCTATGTAATTCGGCAATTCTTCGGCGCGCTCGGCACTGCCCAGCGGTACTTCGCGGATCAGCAGCCAGATCGCCGCACACAGCGCCACGGTGACGATCTGGGCCGCCGTCAGCGTCATCAGGCGCTCGACCTTGCGAGTGGTGGTTTCCATCAGCTTGACGTAGATGCCAAAGAACAGCGCACATAGCAGCGCCAGCGTGTCACCCCGGCCCCACGTGAAACTGCCTTCCCAGCACAGCGCGAACAGGCCGGCCAGCGCCAGCGCCAAGGCCAGCATGATGCGGCGTTCCAGCTTCGCGCCCATCAGCACACCCAGCAGCGGGGGCACCATCACATTCAGGCCCGTGACGAAAGCATTGCGGTTGGAACTGGTCAGCGCCAGCCCTTCGATCTGGAACACGTAGCACAGAAACAACACCATGCCCGCCACCGCGCCCCAGCCGAGGTCGCGCAGACGGGCGCGCCACAGAAATGGCAACAGCAGCAGGCTGGCCAGGGCAAAGCGGCACAGCACGATCCAGCTGGCCGATAGATAACCCGTCATGTCTTTCATTGCAGGGAAAGTCGTGCCCCAGACGAGGGTAACGACGAGTAAAGCGCTAATGCCTCGCAAGTGTTGTGACATTTCTGGCAATCCAAATGAGCAGAGCCAACATTGTACGCTGCAGCGTTTCAGTTGGCGATGCGGCTATAATCATGGCCTATGGGTGAACGATTCTTGAAGAGCATCCGGCTGCTGGCCGAATGTATGCAGGGCTATGAGCGCCTCTCTGGCTGTTATGTACGCCAGAGCGGTCTGACGCATGCCCAGTTCGACATCATCGCCACGCTGGGCAATACGGCCGGCATGTCCTACAAGGAGCTGGGTGAAAAGACCCTGATCACCAAGGGCACGCTGACGGGTGTGATCGAACGGCTGGAACAGAAAGGGCTGGTGGAGCGCCAGCGCAGCGATTGCGACAAGCGTTCCTTCTTCGTCCGTCTGACGGCTGAAGGCGAACGCACCTTTGCCTGCGCCTTTCCGCAAGTGGTGCAGCAAAGCGGCAAAGCTTTTGCTCACTACAGCGAAGACGATTTCAGCGCCCTTGAAGCCAGCCTGAGCGCGCTCAAGGCCGCCATCATGACCAGTTTGCAGGAATGCCCGTCCACCCCTGACTCAACCAAGGAAAACTTTTGAAAACGACATTGATCGCCGGCGTCAAGCCAGCCAAATTCGACAAACACATCATCGGCAACCTGCTGCTGAATCAGGCAACGGAAGACGAAGTACGCATGGAAAAACTGCTGATCGGCGTGCGCAATGAAGAAGGCGAAATCTATCGCCTGATCGGCGCCACCAAACCGAACAGCTTCATGAACGCAGTAGAAGAACTGGGCGAACTGGATCTGATCGACGAACTGAAAGACTACGACGATCCGCAGGATGGCTACGACGCCATCTTCAGCGAAGAGTAATTCCTCACGACTCGTCGCGTATCCCCAACTCGGCGCGCCAGCTTTTCAGCAGCACGCCGCGCCGTACGGGATAGCGCTCCGCCAGCGTCTGCACGGCACTGATGCGGTCGATGCGGAAATGCCGGTAGGCGGAACGCATCTCGCACCATGCGGCCAGCAAGCGCTTGCCTTCGAAAAAGGCCAGCGCAAACGGCCACACCATGCGCTCGGTCGCGCGTCCCTGTTCATCGCAGTAGGACAGCAGCAAGCGCTGCTGGTAGCGGATCGCCTCGCGCACAGGCTGCACATGCACATCGCTAACAGCGCTGGCATCATCTCCGATCGGCACCCACAGACTAGTCTCGGCCATATCATCGCGCAGATCTTTCGGCGTGGCTGCCGCAATGCGCGCCAGCGCACTCTGCGCGGCAGTAGCCAGCGCCGCATCGCCCTGCCGCCGGACCCAGCGCGCACCCAGCACCAGCGCCTCGATTTCATCCACATTGAACATCAGCGGTGGCAGAAAGCTGCCCGACTTGAGGCGATAGCCGATGCCGGCCTCACCTTCCAGCGGCGCGCCCAGATCCCCCAGCGTCTTGATATCCCGATAGATAGTCCGCTCGGACACCCCCAGCTGCTCGGCCAGCCGTGCCGCCGTCACGGGATGACGATAGCCCCGCAACGCATCCATCAGCACAAACAAACGCCCACTACGACTCATCACCTCTCCAACCTTGGGGTCAGGTCGGGCAAAGTGCAGGTGTCAGGTCGGGCGCTGGTGCATTTTTTGAGAATTATCAAAAACTGCACTTTGCCCGACCTGACACCTGCCACTTGCCCGACCTGACCCCTCAAATAAAAAAATCCCCCGATGAACTGCGCGCTCAGCGGGGGATCGTTGCTTCCATCAGCGCTTAGACTACGGCGCCGTCGGTTTCGTCTTTTTCTTTCACCGGCTTGATCAGGTCTTCACGCTTCACACCCAGCCACATGGCCACGGCAGCAGCCACGAACACGGACGAGTAGATACCGAAGCAGATACCGATGGTCAGCGCCATGGCGAAGAAGTGCAGCGTCGGGCCGCCCAGGAACAGCATCGACAGCACCATCATCTGGGTACAACCGTGGGTGATGATGGTACGCGAGATGGTCGAGGTGATCGCGTTGTCGATCACTTCATGCACCGAAGCTTTACGCTGCTTGCGGAAGTTCTCGCGAATACGGTCGAAAATCACCACCGATTCATTCACCGAGTAACCCAGCACGGCCAGCACACCAGCCAGCACGGTCAGCGAGAATTCCCACTGGAAGAAGGCGAAGAAACCCAGAATGATCACCACGTCGTGCAAGTTAGCGATAATCGCTGCAACCGCAAACTTCCACTCGAAGCGGATGGCCAGATAGATCATCACGCCAACCACCACGGCAGCCAGTGCCTTCAGACCATTCTCGGTCAGCTCGTCGCCCACCTGCGGACCAACGAACTCCACCTTCTGCAGCGACACCGCTTCGGCGCCAGCCGCATCGGCACAGCTCTGCTTGACCACGTGCTCGCCCTTGGCGGTGACCGTGTCGATCTCTTTCAGGCTGCCGCTTTCAGCTTTGCACAGTGCATCGAACACCTGTGCCGAAGCGTCTTTCGGCGTAACGTTCTTCACCACCGGCAGACGCAGCATCACGTCATGGGCAGTGCCGAAGCTGGTCGCTTCCGGCTGTTCGTAGCCGATCTTTTCCAGCGTGCCGCGGATCCGTTCCAGATTCGCAGCCTGCTGGTAGCGCAGTTCCATCACCGTACCGCCGGTGAATTCCACCGACAGGTGTAATCCCTTATGCAGCAGGAAGAACACGGCCGCGACGAAGGTCAACGCCGAAACGACGTTGAACACCAGCGCGTGGCGCATGAACGGGATGTCTTTTTTAATGCGGAAAAATTCCATGTTTACAGTCCCTGTTTATCTCTGACTATTTCTGATCCGGTACCCAGACGGTACCGATGGCGATCGATTGCAGCTTCTTCTTGCGGCCGTACCACAGGTTGACCACACCGCGCGAGACGAATACGGCGGAGAACATCGAGGTCAGAATACCCAGCGTGTGTACCACGGCGAAGCCGCGCACGGGACCGGAACCGAACGCCCACAGTGCCAGACCAACGATCAGGGTGGTCACGTTGGAATCGATAATCGTGGCCCATGCGCGCTCGAAGCCGGCAGCAATTGCGGCCTGCGGCGAGGCGCCAGCCCGCAGTTCTTCCCGCACGCGCTCGTTAATCAGCACGTTGGAGTCAATCGCCATGCCCAGCGCCAGCGCAATTGCGGCCATACCGGGCAGCGTCAGCGTGGCCTGCATCAGCGACAGCAGCGCTACCAGCAGCAGCAGGTTGACGCCCAGCGCCAGCACGCTGAAGAAGCCGAACATCATGTAGTACACCAGCATGAACACGGCAATCGCGGCAAAGCCGTAGATGGTCGAGTGCATACCTTTGGCGATGTTTTCCGCACCCAGCGCAGGGCCGATGGTACGTTCTTCGATCACTTCCATCGGTGCCGACAGTGCGCCGGAGCGCAGCAGCAGCGCCAGCTCGGCCGAGTTTTCGGCGTTGCCCATACCGGTGATCTGGAAGCTGCTACCGAATTCGCTCTGGATGGTGGCGACCGACAGCACTTCCGGCTTGCCTTTTTCAAACAACACGATGGCCATGCGCTTGCCCACGTTGTCGCGGGTCAGGTCACGCATCTTGCGGCCACCATCACCGTTCAGGGTGATGCTGACAGCCGCCTGCTGGTTCTGGTCGAAGCTGGCAATCGCGCTGGAGATGTAATCACCGGTGATGACCACGTCTTTGCTCAGCACCACAGGCACGTTGCGGCCCACGGTGAACAGCTCGGAGTTGAACGGAATCGCCGACGACAGTTCGGTGCCCGGGGTGATCGAGTTATCCACCATGCGCACTTCCAGCGTGGCGGTACGGCCGATCACGGCACGCGCACGGGCCACGTCCTGCACGCCCGGCAGCTGCACCACGATACGGTCAGGGCCTTGCTGCTGGATGACCGGCTCGGCCACGCCCAGTTCGTTCACACGCTTGGACAGGGTGGAGATATTCTGCTTCACGCCATCGTCGATGGTCTGCTTGAGGGCAGCCGGTTTCAGGCTCACTACGGTTTTCAGCGCATCGCCTTCGCCGCTATCGACGAACGACAGTTCGCCCAGCTGGCTAGCCAGTACGTCCTTGGCTTTCTGGCGGGTGGCATCGTCGCGGAAGCGGATTTCGATGCTGTCGCCCACGCGGTCGATACCGGCGTGGCGCACATTCTTGTCGCGCAGCTGGCTACGCGCCGCAGCCTGAATACCCTGCACGCGCTTGTTCAGCACGGCCTTGGTATCCACCTGCATCAGGAAGTGCACACCGCCGCGCAGGTCCAGACCGAGGTACATCGGCAGGGCGTGCAGCGATTGCATCCATTTAGGGGTGTCCGATTGCAGATTCAGTGCCACCAGATAGGTCGGGTCGGCCGGATCGGCATTCAGGCCTTTTTCCAGCACGGCCTTGGCGCGGAACTGGATATCGGGATCGGCAAAGCGGGCACGCACGGAGGCGTAGGTGCCGCTGCCATCGAAGGCGATGCCGTTGTTGGCGATGTTGGCTGCTTTCAGCACATCGTCCACTTTGGCCACCATATCGGCCGTCATCTTGACGGTGGATTTACCACTCGTCACTTGAACCGCAGGCGACTGGCCGAAGTAGTTGGGCGCCGTGAACAGTGCGCCCAGCAGCACGGCCGCGAGGATCAGTATGTATTTCCAGAGAGGATAGCGATTCATAATTTCAACGTTGTAGTGTGGCGTTGGATGCAACACGGCCCGCGTCTAAGCGGGCCGCAGCAATTACAGCGTTTTCAGCGTGCCCTTAGGCAGCAGCATGGTGACGGAGTTTTTCTGCACCACCAGTTCGGCGCCGCTGGAGATTTCCAGGGTCACGTACAGATCGGTCACTTTGACCACTTTGCCCAGTACGCCGCCGGCGGTGACGACTTCGTCGCCTTTAACCAGTGCGTCCATCATGGCTTTCTGTTCTTTCATGCGCTTTTGCTGAGGACGGATCATCAGGAAATACATCGCAACGAACATCAGGATCAGTGGCAGGAAGCTACCGATGTTGCCACCCAGACCGAGTGCGTCGAGCGGGGAAGCGGATTGGGCGTATGCGTTAGAAATGAACACAGGTGACTCCGATAATAGTTAAAAAAATTAGCGCTGTATTCTAGCACTGGCCGGAAGGCGCTAGGACTTCTGGCCATATGGGAGGGATAAATCTTTTTACAAGACTCATCCCTGGCAATTTAGGCAATCTGTTGTTGTTTAAACACCACGCGCGCGGTCGGCATGGAATTGCAGCGTCCATGCGTGGAAACGGTCCTCGTCCAGCGCTTCGCGCATCTGGCGCATGATGTCGAGGTAGTAGTGCAGGTTGTGAATGGTGTTCAGGCGCGCACCGAGAATTTCCTGCGTACGGTTCAGGTGGTGCAGATAGGCACGCGAGAAATTGCGGCAGGCGTAGCAGGTGCAGCTCGCATCCAGCGGTTCCTTGTCATCCTTGTAACGCGCATTCTTGATTTTAACGTCGCCGAAACGCGTGAAAATCCAGCCGTTACGGGCGTTACGGGTCGGCATTACGCAGTCGAACATGTCCACGCCGTTCGACACACCAGCCACCAGATCTTCCGGCGTACCCACGCCCATCAGGTAGTGCGGCTTGTTAGGCGGCAGTTTCGGGCCCACGTGAGCCAGAATCCGCATCATGTCTTCTTTCGGTTCGCCCACCGACAGGCCGCCGATGGCCAGACCGGGGAAGTCGATCTTTTCCAGACCTTCCAGCGATTCGTCGCGCAGCATTTCGAACATGCCGCCCTGCACGATGCCGAACAGCGCGTTCGGATTCTCGCCACGGTGGAATTCGTCGTGCGAGCGCTGGGCCCAGCGCAGCGACATGCGCATCGACTTAGCCGCTTCATCCAGCGTGGCCGGACGGTCGCCGATCTTGTACGGCGTGCATTCGTCGAACTGCATGACGATGTCGGAATTCAGCACGCGCTGGATCTGCATGGAGATTTCTGGCGACAGGAACAGCTTGTCGCCATTGATAGGCGAATTGAAGTGCACGCCCTCTTCCGTGATCTTGCGCATGGCGCCCAGCGAGAACACCTGAAAACCGCCCGAGTCCGTCAGAATAGGCTTATCCCAGCCCATAAAGTCATGCAGGCCGCCGAACTTGGCCATCACATCGTTGCCGGGACGCAGCCACAGGTGGAAAGTATTGCCGAGAATGATCTGGGCATTGATTTCCTTCAGCTCCAGCGGCGACATGGCTTTCACCGAGCCATAGGTGCCCACCGGCATGAAGATCGGGGTCTGCACTTCACCGTGGTTGAGTTTCAGGGTGCCGCGGCGGGCCTTGGTCAGACCGCTGCTATCGGTCTTGAGCAGTTTAAATTCCAGCATGGTTATCCTTTATTTGC
This sequence comes from Duganella fentianensis, assembly GCF_964031615.1. Lineage (GTDB taxonomy): Bacteria > Pseudomonadota > Gammaproteobacteria > Burkholderiales > Burkholderiaceae_D > Rugamonas > Rugamonas fentianensis_A. Next base: position 28,701 of record NZ_CAXIQN010000005.1, on the reverse strand, counting down.
ACGCGCTTGGGTGGTCAGCAGCATGGCATCGCCATAGCTGAAGAAGCGGTATTCATTAGCGATCGCATGGGCGTAAGCCTTGCGGATCGGTTCAAAACCGGCGAAAGCCGACACCAGCATCAGCAGGGTCGATTTAGGCAGGTGGAAGTTGGTGATCAGACGGGTGACCGTCTTGAATGCATAGCCGGGCGTGATGAACAGCGCCGTATCGGCACTGCCCGCTTCGAGCTGGCCGCTCTGCGACGCCGATTCCAGCGCACGCAGGCTGGTGGTGCCCACCGCTACCACATCGCGCCCTGCAGCACGGGCGGCGCGCACGGCATCCACAGTTTCCTGCGGCATGGTGTACCACTCGGTGTGCATCTTGTGCTCGGATAGCACTTCGTTGCGCACCGGCTGGAAGGTGCCGGCACCCACGTGCAGCGTCACGAAGGCAAAGTTCACACCCTTGGCTTTCAGCGTCGCCAGCAGCTTTTCATCGAAATGCAGGCCGGCCGTGGGCGCAGCCACGGCACCGGGCACCTTGTTGAACACGGTCTGGTAGCGGTTTTCGTCAAAGCTGTCGGCCGCGTGCTCGATGTAGGGCGGCAACGGCAGACGGCCATAGGCTTCGATGAGTTCGAATACATCGCCATCGAAATGCAGCGTGAAGAACTCGCCCGCGCGCTCGCCCACCGTGACCGTAAAGGCATCGGCCAGCCGGATTTTTACACCGGGGCCGGGCGACTTCGAAGCTTTCACCTGCGCCAGCACCGTGCGCGAGTCCAGCACGCGCTCGACCAGTGCTTCGATCTTGCCGCCGCTTTCCTTCACACCGTAGAAGCGCGCTTTCAGCACACGGGTATCATTCATCACCAGCAGATCGCCGGCCTGCAGCAGATCGACGATATCGGCAAAATGGCGGTCGATGATCTGTTCTCCATCGAGATGGAGCAGGCGCGAAGCACTGCGATCTGGCAGGGGGAATTGCGCAATACGCTCTTGCGGCAAGTTAAAATCGAAATCGGAAAGCGTGTACATAGACGAACTTCTGGAAACTGTTGACGAAAATACGGGTAGGCCCAAAACCGGTGCTAGCCTTACAATACTGGCGGCCAACCCTCTATTTTACGCTAGCGCCCGAAAATTGCTCGAATATGCCTGTTGCAAGCTCTAAACCCAGTCCCGGCGCGCCCGCCAAAGGCGCGCGCAAAACCGTCAGCCCGCAAGCCAGACTGGCCAAGCTGGGTCTGCACACGGACATGGATCTGGTGCTGCACCTCCCCATGCGCTACGAAGATGAAACGCAGGTCATCAGCATCGAAGAGGCCTGCCTGCACGGCGGCCAGACCTCGCAGGTGGAAGGCGTGGTGGTCAAGAACGAGATCGCCTTCAAGCCGCGCCGCCAGCTACTCGTGCATATCGCCGACGAAACGGGCGATTTGCAACTGCGCTTCATGAACTTCTACGGTAGTCAGGTCAAACAGCTAGCCGAAGGCACCCGGGTGCGTGCCCGTGGCGAGCTCAAACACGGCTTCTTCGGTGCCGAGATGGTGCACCCTGCCTACAAGGTGATCAACGAGGGTGCTCCGCTGCCCACGTCGCTCACGCCCGTCTATCCGGCCGGCGAGGGCCTGTCCCAGCCCATCCTGCGGCGCGCCATTGGCGACGCCATGAAACGCATCGACTGGACCGACACCCTGCCCGCGCAACTGCGCCAGCGTATGCAGCTCAGCGACTTCGAACCAGCCGTGAAACTGCTGCACTATCCGCCCCAGCAAGTAGACGAACACGCACTGGCCGACCGTACCCATCCCGCATGGACGCGCATGAAGTTCGACGAACTGCTGGCCCAGCAGCTGTCACTCAAACGCGCCCAGCGCGCCCGCCGCGCCAAAGGTGCGGCTGTGCTGAGCGTGACGGGTGATCTGTCGGCGCGCTTCGAAGCTTCGCTGCCGTTCAAACTGACGGGCGCCCAGCAGCGCGTGCTGGGCGAAATCCGCAACGACCTGCGCCACCCGTATCCGATGCAGCGCCTGCTGCTGGGCGACGTGGGCAGCGGCAAGACCGTGGTGTCGGCACTGGCCGCGACACAGGCTATCGATAGCGGCTATCAGGCAGCGCTGATGGCGCCTACCGAAATTCTGGCCGACCAGCACTTCCGCAAAATCGCCGCGTGGATGGAACCGCTGGGCGTGAAAGTAGCGTGGCTGACGGGCAGCCTGAAGAAAAAAGACAAGCTGGCTGCTTACGCCATGATCGAATCCGGCGAAGCGCAACTGGTGATCGGCACCCATGCGCTGATACAGGATGCGGTGAACTTTGCCAATCTGGGGCTGGTGATCGTCGACGAGCAGCACCGCTTCGGCGTGGGCCAGCGCCTCACGCTGCGCAACAAAGGCGTGGAAGGCGCGATACCGCACCAGCTGATGATGTCGGCCACCCCGATACCGCGCACCCTGGCCATGACCTATTACGCCGATCTGGAAGTCTCCGTGATCGACGAACTGCCGCCCGGCCGCAGCCCCATCGTCACGCGCGTGATCGACCAGAACCGCCGCGATGAAGTGATAGAACGGGTACACGCGGCCGCGCTGGAAGGCCGCCAGATCTACTGGGTCTGTCCGCTGATCGAAGAATCGGAAGCGCTGCAGCTGCAGACCGCTACCGACACCCACGCCCTGCTGGCCGAAGCCCTGCCCGATCTGAACGTGGGGCTGGTGCATGGCCGCATGAAGCCGCAAGAGAAGCAGCAGGTCATGGATGCCTTCAGCGCCAACCAGATGCAGGTACTGGTGGCCACCACCGTGATCGAAGTGGGCGTGGACGTGCCGAATGCATCGCTAATGGTGATCGAACATGCCGAGCGTTTCGGCCTGTCGCAGTTACACCAGTTACGGGGAAGGGTAGGACGGGGATCGGCTGCCAGCGTCTGCCTGCTGCTGTATCAGAGCCCGCTGGGTGGCGTGGCCAAGCAGCGCCTGATGACGATGCGCGAAACCACCGATGGTTTTGAAATTGCTCGGCGCGATCTGGAAATCCGCGGCCCCGGCGAATTCCTCGGTGCGCGCCAGTCCGGTCAGGCCATGTTGCGCTTTGCCGATCTGGAAACGGATGGCTGGCTGGTGGATCAGGCGCGCGACGTGGCGCACGATCTGCTGCACGCCAACACGCCCGAAAAAGCCGCCACGGTGGAAGCCCATCTGGCCCGCTGGCTAGGCGGGCGCGAAGAGTTCCTGAAGGTATAAGGCTTACTTGTAGATGCCGCAGCCGATGATCAGATCATCGACTTTTTCCACATAAGTAGATTTGGCTTCCACCGCCTGCGTTACGGGATTCGGCCACTGGTAGTTGATCCAGCCGCTGCCCTTGGACTTGGCCGTTTCGACAAATTCTTTGATCAGAAAAATCCCGTTCGGATCACGCAACTGGATCAGGTCTTTGCCTATCAGCTTGGGATTGGCACCATGGGCCAGATTGAAACCCTTCATGTCGTACACCATAATGTACAGATCACGGTCACGAAACTGACCTTTGGGATCATTAAAGGCAGCGAAAGCTTTATCGCGGCCATTGGCTTTCAGATAGTCGGCTGCCTTGCGCACCATCGCCATGGCCTGATCGGCCGTGCCGCGTTCCTGTGCCATGACACTGCCCTGCAGTCCCAGCGCCAGCAACACCAGCGCCATCAGCTTGAACAATTTGCTCATGATGTCTCCCGTTTTTTTGTGACATTACTGAACTACTCTGTCACGTTTATGGAAACCTCAGACTAGCACTAATCGGCAAACTGTTCACCTAACTGTGGCGTAACCGCCAAAGCAGCAAATATCAAAAACACATGTAGAAGCGGTTGGCCAGATCGAGCAGGAAGGATGGCTGCAGATAGGCCATGAACACCAGCGCCAGCACAGCCACGCCGGCCGCACGCAGCAGCCAAAGGCGTAGCATCATGCCGCCTTCAGCGCATCGCGCTGCAAGGTACGCTCGTTGATCGGCAGGTTGATCAGGCCTGCCATCACGCCGAGCGCAATGGCAATGCCCCAGACGATGTCATAACTGCCCTGCCGGGCGAACAGATAGCCGCCCAGCCAGACGCCGAGGAAGCTGCCCACCTGATGGGAGAAGAACACCACACCGGCCAGCATCGACATGTGTTTGACGCCGAAGATACCGGCAATGATGCCGTTCGTCAGCGGCACGGTGGACAGCCAGATCAGCCCCATGGCCGCCGCGAAGATGTACACCGAATACGGTGTCAGGGGCGCCAGCAGGAACAGGCTGATCACCACAGAGCGGGTCAGATAGATGGACGACAGCAGATAGCGCTTAGGCAGACGGCCACCCAGCTTGCCCGCATAGTAGGAGCCGATGATATTGGTCAGCCCGATCAGCGCCAGCGCCATCACGGCCACGCTAGGGTCCATGATGCCTTTGTCTTTCAGATAGGCTGGCAGGTGGGCACCGATGAACACCACCTGAAAACCGCAGACGAAATAGCCCGTCATGAGGAACAGGAAAGAACGGTTGCCGAACGCTTCACCGAGCGCCTCACGCACGCTCTGCTGCGGGCCATGATGATGCTCCACACGTGGTTCGCGCAGGAAGAAAGCCATTGGCACCATGGCCAGTACCACCAGCCCTGCCAGCAGGAAGAAAGCATGCTGCCAGCCTGCGGCAGAAATCAGCTGCTGCTCGACAGGCATCATCATGAACTGGCCGAACGAACTGGCCGCACCGGAAATGCCGAACGCCCAAGAACGTTTCTCAACGGGCGCGACGCGGCCAATAATGCCGCTAACGGCACCGAAAGCCGTACAGGCCAGACCGAAGCCGATCAGCACACCGGAACCGACCACGAACAGCGTAGCATCCTGCACCAGCGCCATCCACAGCAAGCCCGCCATATAGCTGATAGCGCCGGTAATCACCACGCGCATGGTGCCGAAACGGTCTGCCGCCATACCGGCAAACGGACCGAACACGCCCCACATCAGATTCTGCAGCGCCAGCGCCAGCGAATAAGTCTCGCGCGTCCAGCCATTAGCCTGTGAAATCGGCTGCATCCAGAAGCCCAGACCGTGGCGCACACCCATGGCCAGCGTCAGCACCACGCCAGTCGCGATTAACACAGTTTTCAGAGAGGGAGCACGGTGATCGAGCGACATATTAGCTTTCCAGCAAGTTTAAAGGCTTGGGGTCAGGTCGGGCAAAGTGTCGGTGTCAGGTCGGGCATTGGTGCGTTTCTTGAGAATTCTCAAATATCGACACATTGCCCGACCTGACACCTGCACTTTGCCCGACCTGACCCCGGTTGGTAGATTCTACCTAGTTTGCGGAATCGGCGCTGTAGACCAGTCCGATCTGGCGGCGGATCTCGTCCAGCGTGCCCATGATGGCCAGCGTGTCGTCGTGCGACATGACCGGGCTTTCGATCAGGCCGGCGCGCAGGCAGCGTCCTACTTCCTGCGCTTCATGGGTATAGCCATTCCCGGCAATCGGCAACTGCACGGTGCGCTCGCTACGGCTGCTGCCATCCACCAGCACCACGCTCAGCGTGCTGGTGTTGTGGAAGCGGTCGTGCAGGCGCAGATAGCCCTTGGTGCCGGAGATAACCAGCTCGGTGGGGCTGCGCGAACGCAGGCTGCACGAACAGGCCGAGACCCCGCCCTGCTGGTGTTTGAGGGTGAATACCGTCTGCATGTCCACGCCGCTTTCGGTCATTTCCGCCAGCGCCTGCACGCCCGTGACCGGGCCGAGGAAATAGGCCGCCATCGACAGCGGGTAGATCCCTAGATCGAGCAAGGCACCGCCGCCCAGAGCAGGATTGAACACCCGATGCTCAGGGCCGAAGTTGGCAGTAAAGCCGAAATCGGCGCTGACATTAGCCGGCACGCCGATTTCGCCGCTCTCGATAATCCGCTTGGCTTCTACCATGGCGGGAATGAAACGCGTCCACATGGCTTCCATCACGAACAGCTTTTTGCGGCGCGCCAGTGCGATGACTTCCTCGGCCTGACGGCGGTTCATGGTGAACGACTTTTCCACCAGCACAGCCTTGCCGCCATTCAGGCACAGCAAAGCGTTCTCGTGGTGCATAGGATGGGGCGTGGCGATGTAGATCACATCGACTTCGGGATCATCGGCCAGCGCCTGATAGCTGCCGTGCGCACGCTCGGCGCCGAACTCCTGCGCGAACGGGGCGGCGCTTTCCATGCTGCGCGAAGCCACTGCCACCAGTTTCGCGTCCGGCGTGATCTGCAGCGCGGCCGCGAAAGCTTTGGCGATTTTGCCGGTGCCGAGTATGCCCCAGCGTATGGTGGGATTAGTGGCGCCTTGCGTCATGCTGTGCTCTTTCTGCCGCCGCAGCGGCGCTATCGTCTATCAGATTTATTCGGGCTGTCGCTTGGGGCGGAACACGCTGGTATCGCCATAGAATCCGGCATCCTGCTGCGGCCACCAGCCCGGCACGCCCAGCGCCTGCATGGGCATGAAGTCGGCCGTACTGAGGCCATGCTCGGCCAGTTCCTGCGTGACCTTGGCATCGATCCAGTGACGCCGCCCCGTATGGTCTAGCGTGAAGAATTCATCGTCGGCCCACACCACGCGAGTATGCGCCGTAATGGCTTTGCGCGGTGCCACCAGCTTTTCCATCAGCGCGTGGCCGAACAGCCATACTTGCGCATCGGGGCCGAAATGCGCGCGCATATCGAGGAAGGCGGTCTGCCACTGATGCTCGCGCAGGGCGTTCACCAAAGCATGGCCGTCAGCGTTATCGCGCACTACCAGCAGGGCAGCATTCTCGTCGAAGATGGTGGCGCCATCGCGCGCAGGGCCGCGCGACTTGCCCACGCCATCACGGGCGATCTGCGCTGCCTGCAAAGCATTCAACTGCACCTTGATGCGGGGGAAGGTCAGCCACACCAGACCATTGAAGAAATCATGCAGATTCTCGCGCGTGGGCACGCCACCGGTGGCGCCGATAAACGCTTCGTAGGCGGTACCGTCGGGCAGTGCCGCCTGCGGTACGAAGTGAGTCGGCAAGTCCTGATGGTTACGCAGACCCAGCGCTGCCGCCTGCTGGTTCAGCGTCTCCATGAACGGCACGTCGGCCGACAGAAAGCCAGCCGCCGTGCGGATCGAGTCGTACCACGGACGCGACCAGTCGATTGCTGACTGCACGCCTTAAACCATTTTCCAGTTGATGGTTTCGCCAGCGTTGAGCGGCACGACCTGCTGGTCGGCCAGCGGCAGGGTTTGCGGCAGCGTCCACTGCTCGCGCTTGAGGGTGATGGTGCCGCTATTGCGTGGCAGGCCGTAGAAGGCCGGACCATTGAAGCTGGCGAAGGCTTCCAGCTTGTCCAGCGCACCGGCGCGCTCGAAGGCTTCCGCATACAGCTCCATCGCGTGCAGCGCGGTGTAGCAACCGGCGCAGCCGCAAGCAGCTTCCTTGGCGCCCTGTGCGTGCGGTGCCGAATCGGTGCCGAGGAAGAAGCGCTCGTCGCCGCTGGTGGCCGCCGTCACCAATGCCAGACGGTGTTCTTCGCGCTTCAGCACAGGCAGGCAGTAGTAGTGCGGACGGATACCGCCTTTGAAAATGTCGTTACGGTTGTACAGCAGGTGGTGCGCGGTAATCGTCGCCGCAATCGGGCCTTCCGCTTCAGCCACGTACTGCGCCGCGTGCTTGGTGGTGATGTGCTCGAACACGATGTTCAGCGCAGGGAAATCACGACGCAACGGGCGCATCACGCGCTCGATGAACACGGCTTCGCGGTCGAACAGATCGATCTCGGGATCGGTCACTTCGCCGTGTACGAGGAAAGGCATGCCCACTTCCTGCATCACTTCCAGCGTCTTGTAGCAGTTGGACAGATCGGTTACACCGGCATCCGAGTTGGTGGTAGCGCCAGCCGGATACAGCTTCACCGCATGCACGATGCCGCTCTCCTGCGCGCGGCGGATCTCGTCCGGCGCCGTGTTATTGGTCAGATACAGCGTCATCAGCGGATCGAACGACATCCCTTCCGGCAGCGCGGCCAGAATCCGGCTACGGTAAGCCTCGGCAGCCGCCGTGGTAGTGACCGGAGGTTTCAAATTTGGCATCACAATCGCGCGGCCGAACTGGCGCGCACTGTGCGGCAGCACGCTGGCCAGCGTTGCGCCGTCGCGCAGATGCAGGTGCCAGTCGTCTGGACGGGTAATGGTGATGCTGTCTTGGGTAGTTTCGAGGTTGGACATGTCGACGCGCTTTCAGGCTAATTCAGGCTAACAATGGCGAATTCCACCATTTTACCCCTACCAGCCCCCTAACTGGCAGCCCGTCCCCCTGCTCAGTGCACGATCCGGGCCAGAAACTCGCGCGCACGCTCGGAGCGCGGAGCGGCGAAAAAGGCTTCCTTGCTGCTGTCTTCCACGATCCGGCCCTGATCCATGAACAGTACCCGGTTGGCCACGCGGCGCGCAAAGCCCATTTCGTGCGTCACTACCAGCATGGTCATGCCGTCCTGCGCCAGCCCTACCATCACGTCCAGCACTTCGTTGATCATTTCCGGATCAAGCGCCGAGGTAGGCTCGTCGAACAGCATGGCGATAGGGTCCATGGCCAGCGCGCGGGCAATCGCCACGCGCTGCTGCTGTCCGCCCGAGAGCTGGCTGGGGAATTTATCCTGCTGCGCCAGCAGCCCCACCCGCTCCAGATAGTGCAGCCCGCGCGCCACCGCTTCGTCGCGGCTACGCCCCAGCACCTTGATCTGGCCCAGCGTCAGGTTGTCGCGCACGGACAGATGGGGAAACAGCTCGAAATTCTGGAACACCATGCCGATGCGCGCACGCAGCGCCGGCAGATCGGTGGCCTTGTCATTGACTTTGACGCCATCCACGCGGATTTCGCCCTGCTGCACGGGTTCCAGCCCGTTCACGGTCTTGATCAGGGTGGATTTGCCGGAGCCGGACGGCCCGCAGATCACCATCACATCCCCCTTTTCCACCCGTGCCGAGCAGTCCACGAGCACCTGAAACTGGCCATACCACTTGCTGACGTTGTTAATTTCGATCATATTTGAGCTGCTTAAAAAAACCGCACCAGCGGCTGTGGATGCGGCGCTGCAAGCGCTTGACAGCACCTAAGACCACAAGGATACTGCCAAACTTGCCAATAGTTTCATCAGCCGGACCATAAAATACCAGCTGCAGTCTGCGTCAGAACCTTTATGCGGCGGCCACCCCGCCCTCTGCGCAGGCACAGAGAGACACTACCACAGGGAACACACAACATGCAGAAACAAAGCCGATTGACCACTTACATCCTCGTGGGCCTAGCGCTCGGCATCTTTGCCGGCTACCTCGCCAACGTCAACATGGCCAAACCGGTGGAGTTTGCCGATTACATGGCGCTGATTACCACCCTGTTCCTTCGCCTGATTAAAATGATCATCGCGCCGCTGGTGTTCTCCACGCTGGTGTGCGGCATCGCCAAGATGGGCGATACCTCGGAAGTGGGCCGCATTGGCCTGAAAACGCTGGGCTGGTTCTTCGTCGCTTCGGTGATGTCGCTCAGCCTGGGGCTGATACTGGTTAACATCTTCCGCCCTGGCGACGCGCTGCTGGGCCACATGGCCGCAGCAACTGGCAAGGTCGATCTGGTGACCTCGGGCCTGACGCTGAAAGAATTCGTCACCCACCTGGTGCCTTCCTCCATCGTGGACGGCATGGCCAAGAACGAAATCCTGCAGATCGTGATTTTCTCGCTGTTCTTCGGTTCCGCCGCTGCGGCTGTCGGTGACAAGGCCAAAGTGATGGTCGATGCGCTGGACGGCGTGGCACACGTAATGCTGAAAGTAACCGGCTACGTGATGCAGTTCGCACCAATCGCCGTTTTCGCTGCCGTATCGGGCGTCATCGCCAAGAACGGTCTGGGCGTGCTGTCCACCTACGGCGTGTTCATGGCCGAGTTCTACTTCGGTATCGCGCTGCTGTGGGTACTGCTGATCGTGGTCGGCTTCCTGTTCCTCAAAGGCCGCATCTTCTCGCTGCTGCGCGAACTGCGCAGCCCTACCCTGCTGGCCTTCTCCACCGCGTCGAGCGAAGCAGCCTATCCGAAAACCCTGGAAGGTCTGGAGCGCTTCGGTGTGCGTAACCGTCTGGCCGCCTTCGTACTGCCGATCGGCTACTCGTTCAACCTCGATGGCTCGATGATGTACTGCACCTTCGCCACCGTGTTCATCGCTCAGGCTTACGGCATCGAAATGTCGCTGGGCCAGCAGATGACCATGATGATGGTGCTGATGCTGACCTCCAAAGGCATGGCCGGTGTGCCACGCGCATCGCTGGTGGTGATCGCTGCCACGCTGGGTCAGTTCAACATTCCGGAAGCCGGCATGCTGCTGCTGCTCGGTATCGACCACTTCCTCGACATGGCTCGCTCCGCCACCAACGTGATCGGTAACGGCGTAGCCACCGCCGTTGTGGCCAAGTGGGAAGGCGAGCTTGCCGCGCCGGGCGAAACCGATATGGTACGCGCGCGCTAAGACAGCGCCCACCGCACAAAATAAAGGCCGCTAATGCGGCCTTTATTTTTTTGCGTCGCCGCCAGCGTCAGCGATTCAGCTCAGGGCTGGCCAGCGTAGGTACGCACCAGCTCATGCAGGAAGGCGCGACCTTCCATCAGCGACTGCACGCCGATGTATTCGTTGAGGCCGTGGATATTACCCAGATCCGGCGTGAGGAAAATCCCGCTGATGCCATAGGTGGGAATCCCGGTCGCATTAAGGAACTGGCCGTCCGTCGCCCCCGATTGCAGGATAGGCAGCACGGGCACACCGGGCCACATTTTTGCCGTCAGCTTCTCCACCGGCTCCATGATGGCGCGGGTCAGTTCCGGCGGCGCCGAATTCTCGCCACGGATTTCCAGCGTCTCCACTTTCACTGCCGGATCGTTGATAGCCTTGACCAGCGCGAGGCGTACTTCTTCCTGAGACACGCCGGGGAAGATACGGCAGTTGACGTTGGCACGGGCACGCTGCGGCAGCGCGTTGGTGGCATGACCGGCATCGAGCATGGTCGCCACGCAGGTGGTGTGCAGCATGGTGGCCCAGCTGATATCGCGGCTATCGAGCAGCGCGACCGACTTGGCATCTTTCGGATTTTTCTCCACTGCCAGCATGGCCTTGGCCACGTCCGGATGTCCTTCGGCCGCCTGTATCTTGGCCATACCTTTCAGGTAGCCACGGCTGCCGTCCGTCAGCTGGTTAGGGAAGCTGAAGGTCTCGATTTTTTTCAGCGCACCAGCCAGTTGATAGATCGCGTTGATCTTCTGCGGGCGCGAGCTGTGGCCACCACGGTTGGTCACTTCAAGGCGATAGTTCTGCGCCACTTTTTCGCCTGCCTGCACCGTCATCGACACGCGGCGGCCGGCGGCATTGAGCTCACCGCCCGCACCTTCGTTCAGCGCGAAGCCCGCGTCGATCAGTTCGCGGCGGTTCTTGGTCAGCCATTCAGCGCCATTGAAGGCACCGGCCGTCTCTTCGCCGCAAGTCAGCGCCATCTTCAGCGTATGGCGCGGCACATAGCCTTCCGACTTGAAGCGCACCAGCGTATCGGCCCAGATAGCTGCCTGTGCCTTGTCATCGACCACACCACGGGCGAAGAACTTGCCGTCTTCCTCGATCAGCGTGAACGGATCACGCGTCCAGTCTTCGCGCTTGGCTTCCACCACATCGATATGCGCCAGCAGCAGGATAGCCTTGGCTTTCGGGTCACTACCGGGCAGCACGGCCACCAGGCCACCTTCCTTCGGATGCGCCGGATCGGCAAACAGATGCAAGTCCGCTTCAGGGAAGCCCGCCGTTTTCAACCGCGCAGCGATACGTTCGGCCGCCAGTGTGCAGCTACCGGACGACAGCGTGGTATTGGTTTCCACCAGCTCCTTATAGAGCGCACGGAACTGCTGTTCGGTCGGATCGGACGATGCATAGGCAGTCTGCACGCCGGCCATCAGCAGGCTGGCAGCTCCCAGCGTAACAAGGGACTTCATCGGAGACTTCATCTTGGCTTCCTTAGTTTAATGAAACTGCTTGTTCCAGATCGCTGGCTGGCGATGCGGGGTTCTCTTCGGCCGACGCCTGCTGGCGTTGCCACATTTGTGCATACAGCCCGTTCGCGGCCAGCAGGCTCTGATGGGTGCCACGTTCGACGATGCGGCCATGATCGAGCACCAGTATCTGCTCTGCGTCGGCCACGGTGGACAGTCGGTGAGCGATGACCATGGTGGTGCGGTTGCGCGCGATTTCCTTCAGTTGCTGCTGGATCGCCTGCTCGGCCTTGGAATCCAGTGCCGACGTGGCTTCATCGAAAATCAGAATAGCAGGATTTTTCAGCAGGGTACGGGCGATTGCCACGCGCTGCTTCTCGCCGCCAGACAGTTTCAGCCCGCGTTCGCCCACCATGGTGGCATAGCCATCGGGCAGGCTCTCGACGAAATCATGGATGGAGGCAGCACGTGCTGCCGCCACGATCTGCTCGTGCGTCGCCCCCGGCTTACCGTAAGCGATGTTGTATTCGATGGTGTCGTTGAACAGCACCGTATCCTGCGGCACGATGCCGATGGCATGGCGCAGCGAATCCTGCGTAATGGCACGCAGATCCTGCCCGTCGATGGTGATGCTGCCCTGATTAACTTCGTAGAAACGGAACAGCAATCGTGACAAAGTAGATTTGCCCGAACCGCTATGCCCCACCACGGCAGTCGTGGTACCGGCCGCGATGGTAAAGTCCACGCCGAACAGTATCTGGCGTTTCGGGTCGTAGCTGAACTCCACGTTATTGAAGCGTACTTCGGCGCCTTGAGTCTGCAGTGGCCGCGCGTCGGGCGCATCGGCCACTTCACGGTTCTGATCCAGCAGCGAGAACAGCTTCTCCATATCGGCCAGACTCTGTTTGATTTCGCGGTAGATCACTCCGAGGAAGTTGAGCGGGATGTACAACTGGATCATGAAGGCATTGACCAGCACCAGATCACCGAGCGTCATTTTGCCGTCGATGACGCCCTGCGTGGCACGCCATAGAATCAGCGTGACGGCCGTGGCGATAATCAGCGACTGTCCTGTATTCAGCAGCGACAGCGAAGTCTGCGATTTCACCGCCGCCGATTCGTAGCGCTGCAGCCCCTCGTCATAGCGCCTGGCCTCGTAGTCCTCGTTACCGAAGTACTTGACCGTCTCGTAATTGAGCAGCGAATCGATGGCCTTGGTATTCGCCTTGGAATCGAGGTCATTCATGGCGCGGCGGAAGTGGGTGCGCCAGTCGGTGATGAAAATGGTAAACGATATATACGTGACTAGCGCCACCACGGTAATCACGGTGAACCAGATGTCGTAGTGAGTGACCAGATAGCCCAGCACCAGCGCGATCTCCACCAGCGTCGGCAGAATGTTAAACAGTGTGTACGAAATCAGCGAACCGACAGCGCGCGTGCCCCGCTCGATATCGCGCGTCATCCCGCCCGTCTGACGGTTCAGGTGAAAGCGCAGCGACAGCGCGTGCAGATGGCGAAACACCTTGAGCGCAATGGTACGCACGGCACGCTGGGTCACACGCGCAAATAGGAACTCGCGCAGTTCGGTGAAAAAGGTGGTCGATACACGCAGCACGCCATACGCTACCAGCGCGCCCAGCGGCAGCACCAGCAGCGCCTGCGGATGGCTGGGCGAAATAGTCATCTGGTCGATCAGACTCTTCATCACCACTGGTACGCCCACGTTGGCCAGCTTGGCGCCGACCAGGCAGCCTAGCGCCAGCAGCACGCGCCACTTGTACACCCACAGATAGGGCAGCAGCGTCTTGATGGTAGCCATATCGCTACGGGTAGCGGCAGTCTGGCTGGCGGGGGCGGGCGAGGAATTAGAATAGCGGCGCATGGCGAAGGTCGGCGTTTTATGGTTCAATCCCGTTAATTGTAGCCCTTCAAGAGATTTCACGATGACCACCCCTGAAAATACCCCAGCCGTTGCCGTTCAAACCATCAACCGCGGTCTGCCCGCCGGTAAGATGCCGGAACTGCGCATGATGCCCGCGCCCTCCGATGCCAACGTGTATGGCGACGTATTCGGCGGCTGGATCATGGCGCAGGTCGACATTGCCGGTTCCCTGCCTGCCACCCGCCGCGCCAATGGCCGCGTTGCTACGATTTCGGTGAACTCCTTTGTATTCAAAAATCCCGTATTCGTGGGCGATCTGCTGTCCTTCTACGCCGACATCGTCCGCGTGGGGAACACCTCGATCACCGTCAACGTCGAGGTGTACGCCGAGCGCAACCGCCTGCAGGCCGATACCGTCAAAGTGACGGAAGCCACCCTGACCTATGTGGCCACGGACTCCGACCGCAAGCCGCGCAAAGTGCCACCGATCGAAACCCTGCTGCACCCATAAGATCCATTTCGCCGCGACCTGCACCAGCATGGACAGTCCGCGCCGCCAGTTCCTGCTGACCGGCGCCCGTCTGGGTGCGCTGACAGCGACCGGCCTGACAGGCAATGCAAGTGCCATGCCTGCCAGCGCCAGCAACTACCCGTTCAGTCTCGGCGTGGCATCCGGTTCGCCGCTGCCCAACGCAGTGGTGATCTGGACCCGCATCCTGCACGATCCCTTCAACGCTGCCGCCACGCCGCCACTGGCCTATGTGGTGCGCTGGCAGATGGCCGAGGACGAGCAGTTCCGCCGCATCGTCGCGGAAGGCACGGCCAGTGCTGCACCGGCACTCGCGCACAGCGTGCACGTCGACGTCACCGGCCTCGCACCCGAACGCTGGTACTGGTATCGCTTCATGCTGGGCGATGCCGTCAGCCCCGTAGGACGAACCCGCACAGCACCAGCGACTGGCAGCATGCCCGCCCAACTCAAACTGGCCGTAGCCTCCTGCCAGCACTGGGAATTCGGCAGCTATGCAGCGCACCGCCACATCGCCGCCACCGCGCCCGATCTGGTGGCCTTCCTGGGCGATTACATCTACGAATGGGGCCCTTACCAGCGCCAGCATCCGGCCAGCGCCGTGCGCAGCAACGAGAGCTTTACGCTGGCCGAATATCGCGCCCGCTACGCCCAGTACAAAAGCGACGCCGACCTGCAGGCCGCCCATCTGGTCGCACCATGGATAGTCACTTGGGATGATCATGAAGTCGCCAACGACTATGCCAACGACCGCGACGAGCGCCTATCGCCCGACTTCATGGCACGCCGCGCCGCAGCCTATCAGGCGTTCTACGAACACATGCCGCTGCGCCTGCCGCCGGCCGACTTTGCCAATCTGCGCATGTACCAGCGCTATGACTGGGGCCAGCTAGCGCGCTTCCATGTGCTCGACGACCGCCAGTACCGCGCCTACCAGCCCTGCACGCCGGCAGGCCGTGGCGGTTCGAGTTCCATGCTGGAGCGCGCCTGCAGCGCACTCAACGCCCCCACCCGCAGCATGCTGGGGCCGGAGCAGCAACGCTGGCTGGAACAGGGACTAGCCAGTTCTAGCGCGCGCTGGAACATCCTCGCCCAGCAGACACTAATGGCACCCAACAGCCAGCTACCGCTGCTGCATGACAATGATGGCCGCTACTGGACCGATGGCTGGGATGGTTATCCGGCCGCGCGCCAGCGCCTGTTCGACGCCCTTTACAACAGCCGCGCCAGCAATCCCCTGATCCTTGGCGGCGATGTCCACAGCTTCTTCGCCGCAGAACTGAACCGCCAGCCCACACGCCCGCGCTCACCGACTAATCCTGTGATCGCCACCGAATTCGTCGGCACCTCGGTCACCTCGTCGTCACGCCCGCAAGCCCGCACCGAGCAATACGTCAGCATGAACCACAGCCTGCGCTATGGCCGCAGCGACAAGCGCGGCTTCATGCTGCTGCATCTTACGCCTACCGACTGCACCACCTTATTCCTCGCGCTCGACGACGTGCATCAGGCCGACAGCGCCATCCGCACCTGCGCCAGCTTCCTCGTCCAGAATGGCCGCCCAGGCCTAATCCGTACATAAACTTGGGGTCAGGTCGGGCAAAGTGTCGGTGTCAGGTCGGGCATTGGTGCATTCCTTGAGATTACTCAAACTTCTGCACATTGCCCGACCTGACGCCTGCACATTGCCCGACCTGACCCCATAAAAAAAATCGCCTGGCGAAGCAGGCGATCTCTGGGAGCTATCCGTGCAGCTTAGGCAGCGGCTTTTTCGTCGCGCAACTGGCGACGCAGGATCTTGCCCACGTTGGTCTTCGGCAGCTCGTCGCGGAACTCGATGTACTTGGGCTTTTTGTAGGCCGTCAGTTCATGCTTGCAGAAGTCCAGCAGCTGGTCCGCCGTCAGGGCCGGATCTTTGCGCACTACGAATAGCTTCACGGCTTCGCCCGAATGCTTGTCCGGCACGCCGATGCAGGCTACTTCCAGCACGCCCGGATGGGAAGCAATCACGCCTTCCACTTCGTTCGGATAGACGTTGAAGCCGGAGACGATGATCATGTCCTTCTTGCGGTCGACAATGCGGGTGAAGCCGCGTTCATCCATCACGCCCACGTCGCCCGTCTTGAAGAAGCCATCTGCCGTCATCGATTTGGCCGTTTCGTCGGCACGGTTCCAGTAACCAGCCATCACCTGCGGACCACGGACAGCGATCTCGCCGGCCTGACCCAGCGGCAGTTCCTTGCCATCGTCATCGAGAATGCAGATGTCGGTCGATGGAATCGGCAGGCCGATAGTGCCAGTGAACTCCTTGATGTCGATGCGGTTGGCCGTTGCCACTGGCGAAGTCTCGGACATGCCGTAACCTTCAATGATAGGAGTGCCCGTCAGCTTCAGCCAGCGGTCGGCCACGGCCTGTTGCACTGCCATGCCTCCACCGTTGCAGACCGAATAGGAAGAGAAGTCCAGCTTGGCGAAGTCAGGGTTGTTGAGCAATGCGTTGTACAGCGTATTCACAGCGGGGAATACGGCCACCGGATACTTGGCCAGTTCTTTCACAAAGCCGGGAATATCGCGCGGATTCGGAATCAGCAAGTTCAGGCCGCCCATGCGCGTGCCCATGAAGGCGCTCACGGTCAGCGAATAGATGTGGTACAGCGGCAGCGCGCAGACGAACACCAGTTGCTGATTCTGCTGCTTGAACTGCAACCAGGCTTCATTCTGCAGCACGTTGGCAATGATGTTACGGTGCAGCAGCACCGCGCCCTTGGAGACGCCCGTGGTACCGCCCGTGTACTGCAGGAAGGCGATATCCTCGAGGCCCTGTTTGACCGGCTCCAGCTTCAGGCGCGCGCCTTCGGCTAGCACGCGCTTGAACGACACGGCCTGCGGCAGTGAATATGCCGGCACCATCTTCTTCACTTTGCGCACCACCAGATTCACCAGCGCGCCTTTGAAAGTGCCCAGCATATCGCCCATGGTGGCCACGATCACATGCTTGACCTTGGTATGCGCTACCACCTGCTCCACCGTGGTGGCAAAGTTTTCCAGCACGATGATGGCTTCCGCACCGGAGTCCAGCAGTTGGTGCTGCAGTTCGCGCGGCGTGTACAGCGGGTTGACGTTCACCACCGCATAACCGGCACGCAAAATGGCTGCCATCGCTACCGGATACTGCAGCACGTTCGGCAGCATGATGGCAACGCGCGCGCCTGCATGCAGGCCTTTGCTTTGCAGCCATGCGCCCATCTGCTGCGACAGCTTATCCAGCTCGCGGTAGGTGAGGAACTTGTCCATGCACACATACGCATTGCGGTCGGCGTATTTGCTGAACGCTTCTTCCAGCAGATGGGTCACCGAGCGGTACTGGTTAACGTCGATCTCGGCAGGAACGCCTTCCGGGTAGGACTTGAGCCAAATCTTTTCCATGTGTTATGCAGCTTTCTGGTTCTGGCCGGGCGCTTCATCACGCAGCATGCGCCGCAGGATTTTCCCGACATTGGTTTTGGGTAGCTCCTCGCGGAACTCGATATATTTCGGCTTTTTATAGCCGGTAAATTGTTCTTTGCAGTAGGCCATCAGGTCTTCCTGCGTCAGGTTAGGATCGCGCTTCACCACGAAGACTTTCACGGCTTCGCCCGAGTGTTCGTCCGGCACGCCGATGCAGGCGCACTCCAGTACGCCGGGGTGGGCCGCAATCACGGCTTCCAGTTCATTCGGATAGACGTTGAAACCGGATACGAGAATCATGTCCTTCTTGCGGTCGACGATACGCACATAGCCGTTCTCGTCCATCACACCCACGTCACCCGATTTGAAGAAACCGTCCGGTGTCATCACCTTGGCGGTTTCGTCAGGACGATTCCAGTAGCCCGCCATCACCTGTGGACCACGAATAGCGATCTCGCCCGACTGGCCCAGGGGCACAGGGTTGCCGTCGTCATCGAGAATGGCGATATCGGTCGATGGCACAGGCAGGCCGATGGTGCCGGTAAACGCAGGGCTATCGGCGCGGTTACAGGTGGCAACCGGCGATGTCTCGGACAAGCCATAGCCTTCGATAATCGGCACGCCTGTGGCCTTCAGCCATTTGTCGTTGACCGTTTTCTGCAGCGCCATACCACCTGCGTTACAGATCTTCAGGCCTGAGAAATCCAGCGCCGCAAAGCCGGGGTGATTCACCAGCGCGTTGTACAGCGTGTTCACGGCCGGCAGCATATTGAATTTGTACTTGTGCAGCTCTTTGATGAAGCCGCCGATATCGCGCGGATTCGGAATCAGAATATTCAGTGCGCCCACACGGGTGCCCCACATAGCGCAGGCGGTCAGCGCGAAGATGTGATACAGCGGCAGCGCGCAGACGATGGAAATCTGTTCTTTCACGGAACCCAGCGCCGGCACCGACCACGCTTCCGTCTGCAGCAAATTGGCCACCACATTGGTGTGAGTCAGCGTGGCGCCTTTGGAGACACCCGTGGTGCCGCCCGTGTACTGCAGGAAGGCGGGATCGCTGGCTTCCAGCGCCACCGGCGTCAGCTTCATACCGGCGCCCTGTGCCAGCGCATCCTTGAAGCGCACGGCATTCGGCAGCGAGTAGGGCGGCACCAGTTTCTTGACGTTGCGCACCACGAAATTGACCAGCATGCCTTTCAGGCCGCCCAGCATTTCGCCCATATTGGCCACGATGATGTGTTTGACAGGCGTGCGGGTCAGCACCTGCTCCAGCGTGGTGGCAAAGTTCTCCAGCACGATGATGGCTTCGCTACCCGAATCGTTGAGCTGGTGTTCGAGTTCACGCGGCGTGTACAGCGGATTGACGTTGACCACGGTGTAACCGGCACGCAGGATGGCAGCAATGGCAATCGGGTATTGCAGCACGTTCGGCATCATGATGGCCACGCGCGCCCCTTTTTTCAGGCCGCGGCTTTGCAGCCATGCACCCAGACGTTTGGAGTACAGATCCACCTCGGCATAGCTGAGGTATTTATCCATGCACACATACGCCTTGCGATCTGCAAACTTGTGGAAGGACTCTTCCATCAGTTGCACCAACGAACTGTATTGACTTGCGTCTATCTCTGTCGGCATCCCGGGCGGGTAAGACTTCAACCAGATTTTTTCCATGCTGTGCCTCGTGTCTCGTGATCGTTATAAGGGTTCCGGCGCACAGTGCCGGTACGGGTGCCGGTGTGTCGTCTATGCGCACTTCCGGAGCCTACTTATGTCGATGCTATCGGGCAGCAAGCTCAGACGCAAGCGCATTTAACCACATTTGAACACCCCTTCTAACGGGTATTTCTTGCTGCATCGCAGCATCATTTTGCTGGTTCTACGCCTGAAACCGATTGCGGCGCGATGTCGGCATGCAGCATTACAGGAGGACTCAGTTGCTGCAAGCGTTGCTGACGTTGAGGCAAATCAAGAGATGCCAGATTTTGCACTGCACCATAAAATCGAACGAACGTTCGTTCTTGCTTTAGGAGATTGCGGAAAGCAGGCAACAGTTCGTGGTAAGTTCCCACTGCGCTCAGGTGGGCGTTATTCAGTGGCTCGGCAAACCAGCGGTCATAACCGACATAGCCACCCCAGCTCATTTTCAGTTGCTGATACTGGTCTTGCAGGTGCTGGAAGATGGCCGCTTTGCGCATCCGTTTGTGGCGTGCGCTGGTCTTTTCAGCATAGAGCTGTTCGAGCATGTTGCGGTGCGTTAGCAACAAGCCAAGAAAGGCCTGACGGCGCGCGTTGTACTGCACGTATGCGGCGCGCATGGCCTCGTTGCCATACAGTGCCAGCCAGCGTTCCAGCCCGGCTTCTTCGACAGCCGTGGCAAAGCTTTCGTTAAACGTGCTATCGCCCGCCACATACACCACCTGATGCGCCAGTTCGTGGAAGATCATACGTGCCAGTTCGGCATCGGAATAATGAATGAAGGTCGATAGCAGCGGATCGCTGAACCAGCCTAAGGTGGAATAAGCAGGCACGCCGCCCACCTGCACATCCCTGCCCTCGGCACGCAAGCCCTCGGCAAACGCCTGTGCGTCATCCTTGCTGTAGTAGCCCCGATAACTGACACAGCCAGCGATGGGAAAACACCAGCGTAAGGGCTCCAGCGAGAATTCCGGCGTGGCCACCACATTCCACAAAACAAACGGGCGGCTCAGCGCAGCATAGTTGCGGTAGCTGGCATTGTCGGGTAGCCCCAGTTCGTGCACGGCGAAACGCCGTATCAGCAGGGCTTTTTCCAGCCGCGCCTTGAGTTTGGGATCGGTCGCGGGATCGCCCAGCCAGTCTTCGATGGGCCGAGCATCAGACCATAGCGCATACTGGCCTTGCGCTGCCTGCACGTAGTACTGCAACTGGGCGCAACCAGCCAGCCCCAGCAATAACAAGCCTATCCGCCAGCGTGCCAGCCAGAGTCTGGCGCGGGCACAGTGGCGGACAGGCTGGAACATACATCACCTTCAGGTGGCGGCTCTTTCGACTTCGACCAGTGTATCGTAAAAGGTGGGCGCACGGCCCATGTCGGTCAGGCGCTGGCTGGTCACTTCATTGGCGTTCTTGCCATCGCGCGCCAGTTTCTTCCACCACACCGACAACCCCACCACCAGACCGGCACGGGCTTTGTCCGTCACGCGTGCCTTGGCGATGAAACTGCCGCGATCATTGAAGATGCGCACCATGTCGCCATCGCTGATGCCGCGTGCCGCACTATCGTCCGGATGGATATCCAGATGAGGCTCGCCTTCGGCCGAACGCAAGCTCTTCACGTTCACAAACGTGGAATTCAGGAAGTTACGGGCCGGCGGCGAAATCATCGCCAGCGGATAGCGCTTGGCCAGTTCCGGATTGCTGGCCACCGATTCATACGGTGCGATATAGGCCGGCAGCGGGTCCAGTCCATCAGCCGCCATGCTGGCCGAATAGAACTCGCATTTGCCCGATGGCGTAGGGAAGCCGCCTTGCGCGAACGGGGCATCCGGCATATTCAGTTTCTGCCAGCCCTTCTGCTTGAGCGCATCCCAGTCAAAGTGGACGGCGCGCGCATCCTGACGGTTAAAGGCCATGGCAGCGAGTTCATCGTCGCTATCTTTGAAGCAGGGATCGCTAAAGCCCATGCGCTGCGCCAGCAGGCGGAATACTTCCGTATTCGGCTTGGCTTCGCCCAGCGGTGCAATCGCCGCATTATTGGCCATCATGTACAGATGGCCGTAGGCGCTGTGCGCATCGACATGTTCCAGCTGGGTAGTGGCAGGCAACACGATGTCGGCATAGTCCACCGTATCGGTCTGGAAGTGTTCCAGTACCACGGTGAACAGATCTTCGCGGGCAAAGCCGGCCATCACCTTGGACGAGTCCGGTGCAATCGCCAGCGGGTTAGCGTTGTAGACGATCACCGCTTCCACTGCCGGACCGAACTCTGGCGAGGCAGCGCGCAGCAGATCGTCGCCGATGGTGGTCATGTTGATGGTGCGTGGCTGCTTGGTCAGCAGGTCGGGCCGCTGCAACGCCGCCTTATTGGTAGGGAAGCCACCGCTGGCCGATAGCTGCACACCACCGGCCGCGTGGCGCCATGCGCCCACCAGTGCCGGCAAACAGGTCAGGTTACGCACCGCCATGCCGCCGCCATGCACGCGCTGTACGCCGTAGTTGGTGCGGATCGCCACCGGCTCACCGGCTTTCGCCATGCCGCCATACAGGCGCGCCAGTTCCACCACTTCCGCCACCGTGATCCCGCAGGTTTCGGCCGTACGTTCGGGCGTCCATTCCGCCACGCGCTGCTTGAGCGCCTCAAAGCCGACGGTGTAGTTGGCGATGTAGTCGTGATCGAGCAAGTCTTCGGCGATCAGCACATGCATCAGCCCCAGTGCCAGCGCCGCATCCGTGCCGGGCAGCAGCGCGATGTGCTGATGGCATTTCTCCGCCGTCAGCGAGCGATACGGGTCAATGGCAATCAGCTTGGCGCCGCGCCGCTTGGCTTCCTGCGCACGGGTCCAGAAGTGCAGATTCGAAGCGATCGGGTTGCCGCCCCAGATCAATATCAGCTTGGCGTTCTGGAACTGTTCAAGGTCGGTGCCGATGGTGGCACCGATGGTGTACTTGTAACCAGTAAATCCGGCCGTCGCGCAGATGGTGCGGTCCAGCAGCGAAGCCCCCAGCTGGTGGAAGAAGCGCGCCGACATCGATTCGCCCTGCACCAATCCCATGGTGCCGCAATAGCTATACGGCAGGATGGCTTGCGGATCGCGCGCGGCGATGCTGCCCAGCCGGCTGGCGATGGTGTCCAGTGCTTCCCCCCAGCTGATGCGCTCGAACTTGCCCTCGCCCTTCTTGCCCACGCGGCGCAGCGGGTACAGCAGGCGCTCCTCGTGGTAAGTGCGCTCGGTATAGCGCGACACCTTGGTGCACAGCACACCGGCCGTGGTCGGGTGGTCGGGATCGCCTTTGACGGCGGTGGCCACGCCATCTTCCACCGTCACCAGCAGCGCGCAGGTGTCAGGGCAATCGTGGGGGCAGGTGGCGCGAACAACTTGTGTGCTTGTCATGTCTTTAATCCGGATTACAGCTTCTGAAACCCGTATCGTAGCCGATTCTGGCCTTGCTGGATTTGTTTGGCTGACAAGGGCTACAATGGCTGTTCTCGCTGCCCACGAGGCAGGCGAACCAAATACTGGAGACGCAGATGAAATTAGTTGATCCCATCATTGCATTTCAAGCGGAAATACAGCAGATCCGCCGCGACCTGCACGCCCATCCCGAACTCTGTTACGAAGAACAGCGCACCTCCGATATCGTCGCGGCCCAGTTGACGGCGTGGGGCATCCCCGTGATCCGCGGCCTCGGCAAGACCGGCGTAGTCGGCATCATCAAGAATGGCACGTCAAGCCGCGCGATCGGCCTGCGCGCCGATATGGATGCCTTGCCCATGCAGGAAATTAACACCTTCGCCCACGCTTCGCGCCATGCGGGCAAGATGCACGCCTGCGGCCACGATGGCCACACGGCCATGCTACTGGGTGCGGCCAAGTATCTGGCCGAGCAGCGCAATTTCGATGGCACCGTGTATCTGGTATTCCAGCCGGCCGAAGAAGGCGGCGCCGGTGCGCGCAGCATGATAGAAGACGGCCTGTTCGAGCAATGCCCGATGGACGAGATTTACGGCATGCACAACTGGCCGGGCGCTGCGGCCGGCACCATGAGCGTGACGGCCGGCCCCATGATGGCATCCAGTAACGAGTTCTACGTCACCGTCAAAGGCAAGGGCGCTCACGCCGCCCAGCCGCACAAGGGCATCGATCCTGTGATGATCGCCGTGCAGATTGCCCAGAGCTGGCAGACCATCATCAGCCGGCAGAAAAGCCCGCTGGATACGGCCGTGCTGTCGATCACCCAGATTCACGCCGGCAGCGCCACCAACGTGATCCCCGACGAAGCCAATCTGGTCGGCACCGTACGTACCTTCACCCAGCCCGTACTGGACATGATAGAGCAGCGCATGGGCGAAGTGGCGCAGCATACCGCCGCTGCCTTTGGTGCCGAAGTGGAATTCAAGTTCCGCCGCAACTACCCGCCGCTGGTCAACCATGCCCAGCAGACCCGCTTTGCGGTGGAAGTCATGAAGGAAGTGGTGGGTGCGGAAAATGTCGACGATCAGGTCGAGCCGACCATGGGCGCGGAAGACTTCGCCTTCTTCCTGCAGGCCAAGCCGGGCTGCTACGTCTTTATCGGCAACGGCGAAGGCGAGCATCGCGACGGTGGTCACGGGCTCGGCCCCTGCGTGCTGCACAACGCCAGCTACGACTTCAACGACAATCTGCTGCCTATCGGTGCCAG
Source organism: Duganella fentianensis (assembly GCF_964031615.1). Taxonomy (GTDB): domain Bacteria; phylum Pseudomonadota; class Gammaproteobacteria; order Burkholderiales; family Burkholderiaceae_D; genus Rugamonas; species Rugamonas fentianensis_A. The sequence goes on along the minus strand of NZ_CAXIQN010000005.1, from coordinate 4,452 downwards.
CTTCTGGGTCAAGCTGGTGGAAAAGGCGCTGGCGCCGGCCTGAGCCTTAAGCTAGCCGATCCGGTGCGTCGCCCAGGCGCACGCCCGGATTGAGCGCCTCTAGTCCCAGCAATCCGGCCGCATGGTCAGCCTGCGGCACTGTCTGCACCAGCGACTGGTAGCGCTCGGTCACCAGCTGCGTAATCGGCAGCTGCAATCCCGCTGCATGTGCGGCCGCCAGAATATTCTGCTGGTCTTTCAACTGTGTCTTGACCTGACCACCGGCAACAAAATTCCGTTCCAGCATACGCTGGCCATGTACATCAAGAATTTTGCTCTCGGCAAAGCCACCGCGGATGGCTGCGCGCATGGCTGCGGGATCGGCGCCTGCCGCCTGTGCCAGCAGCAGCGCCTCCGCCACCACGTTGATGGTGGCGCCCACGATCAGCTGATTGCACAGCTTGGCCACCTGCCCGCTACCGGCCGGCCCCACCAGCGTCGGGCGCCCCATGGCCTGCAGCACCGGAACCGCTTCGTCGAAGTCAGCCTGCGTACCGCCCGCCATGATAGCCAGCGTGCCAGCCGCCGCACCGCCCACGCCGCCCGATACAGGCGCATCGATAAAGCGCCGCCCCTGCGCCGTCAGCAACGCATGGAAAGCTTGCGCTTCATCCTGACGGGTGGAACTCATATCGATCCACAGCGCTTGCGGCGCCAGCGCCGGCAAAGCATCCTGCAGCACGGCACCCACCACAGGCCCCGCTTCCAGCATCGAGATGACGATGCCTGCGCCCTGTACGGCACTGGCCAGATCCGGCGCCACCGTTGCTCCCGCTTCGGCCAGCGGCAGCGCCTTGGCCGCCGTACGGTTCCACACCGTCACCGCATGGCCGGCTGCCAGCAAACGCCGCACCATGGGATCTCCCATCAGACCTATACCCAGAAAGGCAATACCTGTCGCCAAAACCCACTCCTGAAATCAACAATTATTCGGATGCCGGAATTATTCTGCAAACACCGGTACAATCTTCTCAGCCGTATAAATTTTAGATACAGCATCACTTCAGTAAGGATACTATGTTCACGAAAAAAGTTTTGGCGTCCGTCGCCACGCTGTTGGCTATGCAAGGTGCATACGCCGCCAATGACCAGCTGGTCGACTCCGTTTCGGTCGATGTTGGCACTGCTGCCAAAGTGCAGATGGTGCGCCTGAGCGCCGCCAAGGACTGGGATGTACGCTGGTTCCAGTCGAATGGCACGCACCTGAGCGGCTACTGGGAACTCAGTGCTGGCGCATGGAAGGAAAGCCAGTACAAGAATATCCCGGGCAATACCGCCCACCTGTGGGATGTCGGCTTCACGCCGGTGTTCCGCTTCCAGAACGATAACAAGAAGGGTCTGTACTACGAAGGCGGCATCGGTGTACACCGCCTGTCCAAACTGTACGACAACGATACCTATCGCCTGTCCACCCACTTCCAGTTCGGTGACCATGTGGGTATCGGCTATGTGTTCGACAACAACTGGGAAGTGGCCGGCAAGATCCAGCACTTCTCCAACGGCGGCTACAAGAAGCCGAATACGGGTGTGAACTTCCTTGAAGTCAAAGCTGCTTACCGCTTCTAAACGCTAACGCCGCAAAGTAAAAAGCCCCTTGAGATCAAGGGGCTTTTTGTTATCAGGACAGATTCGACTCGGCGACGATCTTCCAGTTCTTGCCTTCGCGCGCCCAGTACTGCTTCTTGCGCACGGCATGGCGGAACTTACCGGCCACAATCTGCTGGGTAAAACTGCTGACGATCATTTCTTCCTGACTAGGCTGACGGAAGAAAGCAGAATCTGTCACCGTCACACTGATGTTCTTCACACCGGGCAGGTAACGGTTCTTGTCCAGCCAAGTGCTCAGGTCACCATCATTGGAGGACTTGAAACGGGCCGAATACAGCGAACGCAGCGCCACCTCGTCACGGTTCTCCACATCGCGCCGCCACGTCTCCACCAGCCCGCTGGCCACGCGCAGATCGCGCTCCAGTTGTTCCTTGCTGACGAACTCCACCTGATCACCGATCAGCACCGGCGTCTTGCCCACTTCCACGATACGGGTCAGCAGATTCAGGTCGTCATTGCTGACGACCACACAGCCGTCGGTGGACAGCGGCGGACGGCTGAAGGTTTCGTTCGGCACGCCGTGCACCCATATGCCGGAGCCACCACGGCCCTGTATCTTGTCCCAGTCGTTCGGGTAATCGAGCGGTAACGCCCCCTTGCCATACAGGTCAGGCAGCTTCACGCCGGGCAGACGGCCGATGATGGTGTACACGCCCACCGGCGTACGCATATCACCTTCCTTGAGCTTGTTAATCCCTAACTTGCCCTGACTCACATAGAAGTCCTGCAGCAGGCGGATCTGATCGTTACGGTTCTCGTACAGATACAGGCGCGAATGCTTGGCATCGACAATCAGGGCATGGCGCTGGTCCTTACGCATCTGCAGCAGTGCGCGCGGCAGCAGCGTCGGCGCTGGACGGCCCGGCTCAGCCTGCATACGCACAGTGGCTTCGCGGCGCAGATCGGCCAACTTGGCATCCGTGCCGACGGGCGCAGTCGGCACCATGGCCGCCGCACCCAACGCCGCCACGGGGCGGGTATGCATAAGCAAAATATCGCCACGGATCAGATGACCCAGACGGAAAGTCGGGTAAGCCTCGACAAGAGCATCGGCTTTCTGCTGCGCTGCGCGAAGATTATGCTGGGCCAGTTCCTTGTGGATCTCCGCCAGCATGGCTTCCGGATTGGGCTTCGCGGGCGCAACGGCCCGCGCTGGCTTTCTAGCGGCGTAACTGACTTCGCCAGCCAGCAGGCCGAAAAAAACGACGGACAGCGCAAGGCGCGTCCGCCATGAGGTTTTAAATCTTGAAGTTGACATCAGCTACCCGAGGACTCCTGCTTGATCTGCCATTTTCCACCATTTTTGGTGAGCACGAGCACTTTACGGCTTCTTGCCGTCAGACGATCCGATTCATAGGTCTGGCGGAAGGTAACTTTCGCGGTATTTCCCGTCACCACTACTTCTGGCGAACTGATTTCCACACGGATGCGTCCCTTGCCTTCGATACGGCTACGGCGCTCTTCCGCCCACTGCTTATGGGTCATGCCCTTAGGCGGTTCGAAATCACGGCCATAGTAACCGAGGTAGGAATCCACATTCTGTGCCGCCCAGGCTTTCGCCCAGCCATTGACCTGAGCCAGTACCGCATCGCGTTCACTAGTATCAGGTTTAGCCGGCTTAGGCGCTTCCGGCTTGGCAGGCTTAGGCGGTTCGACTTTGACAGGCTCCGGTTTAGCGACGACTGGCGCAGGCGCAGGCTTGGCAGGCTCGGTCTTAGCCAGCACCGGTACTGGCAGCGGCACAGGCACCGCTGGCTTGGCAGCAGGAGCAGGGGCAGGCGTCGGCGCGGGAACGGGCGCCGGAGCCGGTGCTGGTTTAGCCGCAGATGGAGCTGGTGCTGGTGGCGTCACCGACAGCGCAGGAATCCGCGTCAGCATGGTGTTCTTGCCGCTATCTGCCGGAATCTGGGAAATCAGCGGCGGTGCAGCAGGACGCCCAGCCTGCGCCACTTGCGGCGCAGGTGCCGGTGCAGCGGCTGGCGCAGGTGGGGCGGGTATCAGTTCAGGCCCATTGCCTTTGGCGCCGGTGGTGCTGGAGAAGCTGCGCAACAGCGTGAGGCGCGATTTCGCCGGCGTATTATTAGCGCCCAGTGCCAGCGCCTTATCATAAGCCTGACTGGCCATCTTGCCATACACGTCACCCAGATTTTCATAGGCCGTCATATAGCTGGGATTGGTGCGGATGGCTTTTTCCAGCGCGATGCGGGCCTTGTCATACTGACCACTGGCGGCATACAGCACTGCCAGATTGTTATACGGCTCCGGGAGATCTTTGTAATCTTCGGTTAGTTTGGTAAAGACGGCGATCGCCTCTTCGGACTTGTTCTGCTCCGTCAGCAATACGCCTTTCATGAAGCGCATCTGCGGATCGGCCGGATGTTTGGCCAGATATTCGTTGGCTTTGCTCAGTGCTTCTACCACTTTGCCAGCCTTGGCCAGCTTACCTACATCAGCGATCTCGTCAGCATAGGCTGGCGCAAACAAACACAGGGATGCCACGATACCAGCGGCAGTCAAAGCACGGTACAGCGCTGTCTTATTTTTCATCAGGATAGAAAGCAAGCACGAAAGTCCACATGGTACACCTTTAGTTTCTCTAACTCAAAATCTAGAGTGTTAATACCATGTGTTTTTTGCTACACAAATGCAAAAACCCCCACCTGCACTGTATGCGATCAATTCGCATATGGCGGTGGGGGCTTTCTTAATAACTAGCTTGACGATAACCTACTTTCACACTGGTTGCAGCACTATCATCGGCGCAGAGTTGTTTCACGGTCCTGTTCGGGATGGGAAGGGGTGGGA
>NZ_CAXIQN010000004.1:0-122400 GCF_964031615.1 Duganella fentianensis | reverse complement strand
CGCTCAATGTCGTGAGCAGAATTGTGTCGTATACGTGGGTCAGATTCGTTTGCAAATTACTGGGGTAAGTGGGTCAGATTTCGCTGCAAATCAACATATATTTCATTATTTTCGACTTTATTTGCTATTTTTCGACTCTATTTGTACGGATTATCAAGCTCTGGCTGAAAATCCGGATGCGAGAAATTTCAATTAAATCGCTTGCTATTTAATTTTGTGCGATGTATATTGTGCACATGGACGCGAGAAAACGTCTTGAACTGCAAATCAAGTAGTGCACTATACAATCGCCAACAACGTAGTTTTATCTGAAAAGGAAACCATCATGTCGATCAAACAAGTTCTGTACCGCGCCAATGCTAAATCCACCGGTGGCCGTGAAGGCCGTGCGGTCTCGTCGGACGGCGTACTGGATGTGAAACTGACCACCCCGAAAGAGCTGGGCGGTGCCGGTGCCGTGGGTACCAACCCTGAACAGCTGTTCGCTGCCGGTTACTCGGCCTGCTTCATCGGCGCACTGAAATTCGTCGGCGGCCGCGACAAGATCGCTGTACCAGCCGACGTGTCGATCGACGCCACCGTAGGTATCGGCGCCATCGAAACGGGCTTCGGCATCGAAGTGGAACTGAAAATCTCGCTGCCGGGTCTGGAGCGCGACGTGGCAGAAAAACTGGTCGCAGCCGCCCACATCGTCTGCCCTTACTCGAACGCTACCCGCGGCAACATCGACGTCACCCTGACCATCGTTTAAGCGGGCAGGTGCCGAAGCGGCAGCGCCCGGCTGTTGCCGCTTCAAACGCGCCAGCCTTTGCCCTACAATCAAGCTTTCCCACCTACAGGAAGTTGCGATGATTGAATGGCAATGGCTGGCGTTTGACGAAATTCCCCGCCACGACTGGTATCAGGTGCTGCTACAGCGCCAGCAGGTGTTCATCCTCGAACAGACCTGTTTGTATCCCGACATCGACGGTTGCGATCCGCTCTGCCACCACCTGATGGCCTGGCGCGAGATAGCTGGCGTGCGCACGCTGGTGGCCTATCTGCGCTGCGTACCGCCTGGCGTGAAGTACGAAGAAATGTCGCTGGGCCGCGTGCTGACCACGCAGGCCGGACGCGGCAGCGGCATCGGCCACACACTGTTGGCCAAAGCCATTCCGCTGGCCCAAGCCCTGCACCCGGGCCATGGCTTCCGCATCGGCGCACAAGCCCATCTGGAAAAATTCTACGGTAGCTACGGCTTCCGCAAAGTCACCGAGCCGTATGACGAAGACGGCATCATGCACATCGACATGGTGCGATAAAAAAAGGCAGCCGAGGCTGCCTTTTTTCGTCAGAGAGATGGCTTACTTCACCGAAATCAGCTGAATATCGAAGATCAGCGTCGAGTTGGCCGGAATATTAGTCTGTGCAACCGAACCGTAACCGAGGCTAGGCGGGATGGTCAGGGTACGGGTGCCACCTGCCATCATACCAACCAGACCCTGGTGCCAGCCTTGAATCACATTACTGGTGCCCAGCACCAGATCAAAGGCAGTGCCGCCTACATTCGAATCGATCTTGTTGCCGCGCAGATTAGGCTTGGTGCCGTCATACAGGTACAGCGTGTAGTACACGCTCAGGCTCTTGCCGGCTGCTGCTGCCGTGCCGCTACCGATCACCAGATCCACGCTGGTCAGCGTGGTCGGCGGCGGTACCACCACCGGAATAATGCCCTTGGTGACATCCACCAGCTCGAAATCGAATACCATCGGGCTGTTGGCCGGAATCGCCGGATAGGTGATGCCGTTAGCCGTCACCGCATCACGGGAAAGGCTGCCATACGCCAGATTGGCCGGCAGGATGGCAGTACGCTTGCCACCGACTTTCATGCCGATAATCGTCTGGTCCCAGCCGGTCGACACATTACCGACGCCCAGCGTGAACGGTGCAGCCGGCTTGCCGCTATCGACCGTGCTTTCCACTTTGGCACCTTTGAAATCGGCTTTGGTCGAGTCGTACAGATAGCCGACCCGATGCGTGGTGACCAGATCACCGGCCTCTGCCACGGTACCCGTGCCAACCAGCGTTTCCGTTACTTTATAGGCGGGCTGGACGACAACGGCAGTCACCGGCGTCTTATCCGTACCACCGCCGCACGCGGTCAGAAGCGCCGCCGCGCACAGCGCTGCTGCCACAATTTGAAGCTTCGATTTCATGATCACCTTCGAGGAGTATTCGTTATGAGCCGTGCCCCCCTGACCGGCAGGGGCGCTACGGAGCAGAAGTGTAGCAGAGAGCGGGGCTTACGCCCCGGCCACTACATTCAGTTACATCTTTTTAACACGCTAGCGTGCTTAAATTTCCACCTGCGTGCCCAGTTCGATCACCCGGTTAGTCGGGATCTGATAGTAGTCGGCCGCGCCGCGGGCGTTGCGCGACATGGCCACAAACAGGTGCTCGCGCCACGTGGCCATGCCCGAACCCGGGGTGGAAATCACCGTCTGGCGGGCAATGAAGAAGGACGTTTCCATCATGTCGAAAGTCATGCCCAGCCGCTCGCACTGGGCCAGCGCTTTCGGAATGTCCGGTTCATCCTTGAAGCCGTAGTGCACGTTGAGCTGGTAGCACTGGTGGCCCAGCTCGGTGATCTTCACCTGATCATCAGCCGGCACCCATGGTTCCTCCACCACGTGCACGGTGAAGAACACCACGCGTTCGTGCAGCACCTTGTTGTGCGACAGATTATGCAGCAGCGCATGGGGCACACCATCGCTCTCGCCGCGCAGGAAAATGGCGGTGCCGTACACGCGGGTAGGCGGTGCCACGAACAGCGAGGACAGGAAATCTTCCAGCGGAATCGCATGCTTTTGCAGATTCTGGAACACCAGCGAGCGGCCCCGTTTCCACGTCAGCATGATGGTGAACAGCACGGCACCCAGCAGCAGCGGGAACCAGCCACCATGGAACAGTTTCAGCGTGCTGGCCGAGAACAGCAGCACATCCATAGTCAGGAAGAAGCCGGTAGCGCCCAGGCACAGCAGCAGCGGCATATTCCAGCGGTAGCGGGTAACGAAGAACGTCAGCACGGTGGTGCACAGCATGGTGGCCGTTACGGCGATACCGTAGGCACCGGCCAGCTTATCGGACGAACCGAAGCCGATCACGGCCAGCAGCACCACGCTCAGCTGCAACCAGTTCACGGCCGGAATATAGATCTGGCCGATCTCGCTCGCCGAGGTGTGCATGATGCGCATGCGCGGCAGCAGACCCAGCGCGATGGCCTGCTTGGTCATCGAGAAGGTGCCGGAAATCGTCGCCTGCGACGCAATCACGGTGGCCGCGGTGGACAGAATCACCAGCGGGTACACGCTCCACGCGCCCAGTTGCTGGAAGAACGGGTTATCGACGGCCGCCGGATTAACGATCAGCAGCGCGCCCTGTCCCAGATAATTCAGGGCCAAAGCGGGGAACACGATCAGGAACCAGGCCGCACGGATGGGCGATTTGCCGAAGTGGCCCATGTCGGCATACAGCGCTTCGGCACCCGTAAACGCCAGTACCACGGCACCCAGCGCCACGAAAGCGATCATGCGGTTTTCAAACATGAAGCGCAGTGCATGGAAGGGATTCAGCGCGGCCAGAATCTGCGGCGCTTCGATGATATTCACCACGCCCATGGCCGCCAGTGCAGCAAACCAGATCACCATGATGGGGCCGAACCAGCGGCCGATACCGGCCGTGCCCTGGCTCTGCAGCGCGTACAGCGAGACCAGCACGATGATGGTGAGCGGCACGATGTACTGTTCCAGCCCCGGCGCAGCCACTTCCAGACCTTCGATCGCACTGAGCACGGAAATCGCGGGAGTAATCACGCTATCGCCATAGAACATGGTGGCGCCGAATACGCCCAGCAGCATCAGCGGATAGTGGGCGCGGGGCGCGGCCTTGCTGACGGAATTCAACACCAGCGCCATCAGCGCCATGATCCCGCCTTCGCCCCGGTTATCGGCGCGCAGCACCAGCGTGACGTACTTAAGGGAAACAATGAAAGTCAGACCCCAGAAAATCAGGGAGATGATACCCAGCAGATTGGCTTCGTTAAGCGCCAGTCCATGTTCGGGGTCGAAAATGGTTTTCAGGGTGTACAGCGGGCTGGTACCGATGTCGCCGTAGACGATGCCCACGGCCGCCAGCGTGAGCGCGGCGAGACTACTTTTCTTGTGATGCTCGGTCAAGATTGCACCTGTTGTTGTTTTGGTGCATTGCACAATAGGCCAACTATTTGCAAAAGGCAAGGAGATTTTCGCATGACGCAGAGTTCGAAATTTCGATATCGACAGTGTACGCCGCTCGCCTGCGAGTAGCGAGTTTTAGCGTATTTTTGGCGCGTTTCAGGCACGTCTTTCGCGCATTCGTGGCGCACGCTTCCGCAGTTTTTGGGCCGGCCGGCAGCGCCACTCGGCCATTTCAGCGATAATGGCCGACCCGCCACAGTCCCGCCCCCCGTCTGTCATGAACACCGGTATCTTATTCGCAACATTGTCCTTCTTCATCTGGGGCATGTTCCCGCTGTATTTCCACGCGATCGGCGAAGTGCCGCCCATGGAAATCCTCGCGCATCGTATGCTGTGGTCGCTGCTCTTCCTCGCCATCGTGCTGAGCGTACGCCAGCAATGGGGCTGGCTGCCGAAAGTACTGCGCCAGCCACGCGTGCTGGCCAGCTTTATTGCCTCCTCGCTGCTGCTGTCGGCCAACTGGTTTGTCTACATCTGGGCCGTCAACAACGGCCACATCATCGACGCCAGCCTCGGTTACTTCATCAATCCGCTGATTAATGTGCTGCTGGGCCAGCTCGTATTGAAAGAACAGCTGCGCCGTGGCCAGTGGTTAGCCATCGGCGTAGCAGCGGCCGGCGTCATGTGGCTGACGTGGCAGGCCGGCCAGTTGCCATGGATTGCCTTAATTTTAGGCATTACCTTCGGCGCCTACGGCCTGCTGCGCAAAACCGCCGCACTGGCGGCACTGGAAGGGCTGTCGCTGGAAACCATGCTGCTGTTCCCTGCCGCACTGATCTACGTGCTATGGCTGACCAGCCATGGCGCCAACACCTTCCTCAACACCGAGGCCGACAGCACGCGCTGGCTGCTGGCTGCAGCTGGCCCCATTACGGCGATTCCGCTGCTGCTGTTTGCCGCTGGCGCACGCCGCATTCCCATGGCCGTGCTGGGTCTGCTGCAGTATCTGTCACCCAGCATGCAGGCCCTGCTGGGCGTGTGGGTATTCCATGAGGCTTTCCCGCAACCGCGTTTGATCGGTTTCCTGATCATCTGGTCAGCCTTGCTGCTGTACGTGGCGGAAGGCCTGTGGCAGAGCAAACGCGCTAAATAGTGGGCGGGCGGCAGGATTTATCGTATCCTGTCGTCCTCTCCTGCATTTGATTGCATCCCTCACACTTTATCGAGATTTACATGGCAAATTACGTCTACACCATGAACCGGGTGGGCAAAATCGTCCCGCCCAAGCGCCAGATTCTGAAAGATATCTCGCTGTCCTTCTTCCCGGGCGCGAAAATCGGCGTGCTGGGCCTGAACGGCTCCGGTAAGTCGACCTTGCTGAAAATTATGGCAGGTCTGGATACCGACATTCAGGGCGAAGCCGTGCCGATGCCGGGCCTGAACATCGGCTACCTGCCGCAGGAACCGCAGCTGGATCCGGAAAAAACCGTACGTCAGGAAGTGGAATCGGGTCTGGGCGAAGTGTTCGAAGCACAAGCCAAGCTGGAAGCCGTGTACGCTGCCTATGCCGAAGAAGATGCCGATTTCGACGCACTGGCCACGGAACAGGCCCGTCTGGAAGCCATCATTTCCACCGCCGATGGCGGCAATCTGAACCTGCAACTGGAAATGGCTGCCGACGCGTTGCGTCTGCCACCATGGGATGCCAAGATCGGCGTACTGTCCGGCGGTGAAAAGCGCCGTGTGGCGCTGTGCAAATTGCTGCTGTCCAAGCCGGACATGCTGCTGCTCGACGAACCGACCAACCACCTCGATGCAGAATCGGTCGAATGGCTGGAGCAGTTCCTGCTGCGCTTCCCCGGCACCGTGGTCGGCATTACCCACGATCGCTACTTCCTCGACAATGCGGCCGAGTGGATTCTGGAACTGGACCGCGGCCATGGCATTCCATGGAAAGGTAACTACTCCTCGTGGCTGGACCAGAAATCCAACCGCCTGAAGCAGGAAGAAGCCAATGAGTCGGCCCGTCAGAAAGCACTGGCCAAGGAACTGGAATGGTCGCGCCAGAATCCTAAAGCCCGTCAGGCCAAATCGAAAGCCCGTCTGGCCCGCTTCAACGAACTGAGCGAATACGAATACCAGAAACGTAACGAAACCCAGGAGATCTTCATCCCTGTGGCCGAACGTCTGGGTAACGACGTGATCGAATTCAAGAATGTGTCGAAAGCTTTCGGCGACCGTCTGCTGATGGAAAACGTGTCGTTCACCATTCCGCCCGGCGCTATCGTCGGTATCATCGGCCCTAACGGTGCCGGTAAATCGACCCTGTTCAAGATGATTGCCGGTCTGGATACGCCGGACAGCGGCGAAGTCGCGATCGGCCAGACCGCCCGCATCTCGCTGGTGGACCAGAGCCGCGACAAACTCGCCGACAACAAGACTGTGTTCGACGACGTTTCGGGCGGTGCCGACATGCTGACGGTGGGTCGCTTCGACATGCCGTCGCGCGCCTATCTGGGCCGCTTCAACTTCAAAGGTTCCGACCAGCAGAAGATCGTCGGCAATCTGTCCGGTGGTGAGCGCGGCCGTCTGCATCTGGCCAAGACCCTGCTCAAAGGCGGCAACGTCCTGCTGCTGGACGAACCGTCCAACGATCTGGACGTGGAAACCCTGCGTGCGCTGGAAGATGCGCTGCTGGAATTCGCCGGCTCCGTGCTGGTGATCTCGCACGATCGCTGGTTCCTCGACCGTATCGCCACCCACATTCTGGCGTTCGAAGGCAACTCGCAAGTCACCTTCTTCGACGGTAACTATCAGGAATACGAAGCCGACAAGAAGAAACGTCTGGGTGAAGAAGGCGCCAAGCCTAAGCGTATCCGTTACAAGCCGCTGACCACCTAAGCGCCAGCAGCCAACAAAAAAGCCACCGCGAGGTGTAATGCCGTTCAGTTAAGACTGAACGGCTTTTTTTTATCAGTACCACAGCTCACTCGAAAGCCACATCTTCTAGTCGATAGCGATATTTGCGGCGTTCAGGTAGATTCCATCCTGGGTTGGGTGTCGTGTCCCGAGGCGGTGTCATGTGCGCCAGCACTGAAGTAACGATAGCTGCCAGCGCTTGCGGCGCGAGGCTGGGATCTGACACGGCCGGCAAGGCGTAACTAGGCGTTTCAGGAGAGCAAGCCGAAACCGATGGCAAGGCAGGCGATGAAGGCGCGCTCGGCGCTGATCCCGCTGAAGTAGCAGTTGCCAAACGCGCCTGGCGCAACGCTTGCGCTTCCCGCTCGACCTCAAGCCGCACTACACAGGCTTGCTTGAACGTTGTGTCACCCGGGCGGCGGATGAACAGGTCATTCCAGGCATTACGCGTGGAACGGCCCATATGCTGGGCCAGTTGGTTGGGCGACACGGCACGGCCTTGGTAGATGATCTGGTCGCCCCTGACCGTCGCGTAGTGATGCACGCCATAGCTCCACGAGCGCAGCACTGTCCCCTCGGGAAGAAAGATGGTCTTCCACTGATAGCCATACGTCCCCTTGGCCTCTTGCTGCTTTTCCAGCCATAGTGCCACCGCATCGGCTAGAGCCAAGGAAACCTGCCCCAGCCTACCTTGCTGCTTGAGATAATCCCGCAAGGCGGTAAAGGTAGGCTGGGGCAGTTCCACACTCTGTGTCGCAAACATTCTATTTCTCCCGATTTGTTGTCCGGCTTTGTTCTATTTAGAACTGCGGAACCGGAAAAGGTTCAATGCAGAGCGAAATAGCAGCGAAATAGTAGATTTGCGATAGGGGCCGGTACCGAGCTCCGGTCCCCAATGTTGGTTCGCGCAATGAAAAGTGGCCCGATCAACGGTGTGATCGGGCCGACTAGGCATTCTAACTGAACGGTATTACACCGCGAGGTGGCTTTTTTTTCAGGCGAGGAACGCTTAGAAGTTGTAGCGCAGACCGGCCGTAATGGCGCCGTTTTTGCGACCCAGATCGATGTTGTTCTTGCCGTAGTTTTCGTACTCCAGCGAGACTTTCAGGTTCTTGTCGATGGCGTATTCGGCACCGACGGACGCATACAGCGCACTCTTGTTATCGCCACCGCTGACGGCAGCAATACCCGTGGTGGTGACGGCATTGTGGTTACGCGACACACCCAGTTTGCCGAACAGGGCAACCTGTTCGTTCACCGGCCACGTGCCTTTACCAGCCACATAGTAGGAATAGGCATTGGTCTGGATATGACCGGCACCGGTGCCTACCGTGTAGTCATAGCCTTTCTTGCCAAAATCGGTATAGCCACCTTCGATGGCCCACGTCTTGTCGATGTTGTAGCCAGCGTAGATTTTGCCGGTGGCTTTGTCGCCACTACGGTCAGTCGTGCTGGTGGCGTTCGGCACATCGAACTTGTAGTGGCTGCCCACCACGCCCAGACCGATGTAACCGGTGCCGGCGTCGTCAGGTGCAGCAAAAGCGGAAGAAGTGGCGAAGACAGCAGCGCTAGCGGCTACAGCAAACAGAATTTTTTTCATGATCGTGATCTTTCAGCAAAAATGATTAAGGACTTGCTTGGGATCGCAGTTCTGCGAAGTGCGATGTAGTCACGATAGCACTGCAGGGCGGCGCTGTGGGCGCCGAATCAGTAAGAAGTGTTACATGATGTAAGCCAAATAAAGCTTGGCGCTAGAGGATATATTCAAAACTTAAGTGAGACTTAGGGAGCGCGCAGAATATTCCTGAAAGTCAGGTTAATACGCTCGCCGCAGGGGCGGGTCTGCTTGTTGATGCCGTGCTGCCAGTGCTGCTGCAAAGTACCGGCCATCAGCAGCAGTGCGCCATCACCGAGATCGAGCTTGAGAGTCTGGCCATTGCTGCGGTGTTTCAGGATGAAGGTGCGGGCCGCGCCGAAGCTGAGCGAAGCGATGGCCGGTTGCGGCCCCAGTTCCGGTTCGTCATCGGCATGGAAGCCCATGCTGTCGCGCTCGTTGCGGTAGTAGTTCAGCAGCACGCTATTGAACTGCCGCCCCGTAGCCTGCTCCACCGCCTGCTTCAGCTCCAGTTGCAGCGGCGTGAACGGTAGCGGGTGAAAAGTCTTGCCCGAATAGCGGTAGCTGGCATCGCCATGCCACGCCATCAGGCGCGGCTGCAAATGCAGCTTGCCCCACACCTGTATGTGCTCGGCACGCCATGCGGTTTCCTCGCGCAGACGCTGCATGGCCTGCGCGGGCGTGAGTGCCAGCGGCAGACAGGGCGTGAACCACAGTTCGCCATCGGTAATGGGGAGCTGGCGCAGGCTGGTATCGTCGGCAAATAAATCCATAAGCGTTAGATTAGCCTCGTACAAAAAAATACGGCGAGCCAGAGCGGCTCGCCGGAATACATGGGAAATGCAGGACTGACTAATGCTTACGCTTAGGCGTAGGCTTCTGCCAGACTCATCACGCGTGGCGTGATGGTGATGCCGACGCCGCTGAACAGCGCGGTGATTGCTGCCATATTGGCTTCCATCTCTTCCGCCTTCCAGCCCTGGAACAGGTCGGTGCCATCTTTCTGGAAATGCAGATCCAGCACTTTGCCGCGGTCCTTGTGGGTGTAGCCGCCGCTATAGGTGTTCTTAAAGCCCATGGCGGCCAGCGCTGCCAGTACTTCGGCCGGAGGATTGTCCGGATCGGTGGCCATGAACACGCCAAAGGTCTTGCCCGGTGGTTTGGCAGCGATATCCACGTCGTAAATCCCTGGCGCTTTTGTCACGGTGGTACTTTTCAGAAATAGCATGATCTAACCCCTATCCTCGGCGCGCCGGCTCAAAAATTGATTCTGTAAGAAAACATTCCAAGAGACAAGCTTATTGCTAATTAGTGGATTTGTCGACTAATCCGGCCACTTATTTGTGAATTCGTACCAATAAAACTGCAAAGTTGTCAGCTTAACTTGGCTGCGACACTGCTCGCCTTAATCAGAAATATACCCGCTCAGTAGTGATTTGCAAGAAGATCAGGCTGCCAGTGGTATAGAGGCATCACTTGTGTTTAATTGCAGCCTGTTTGCGTTGCGCCAGCGCCGTGGTGGGCGCGATCAGGGACTGATACAGCTCGCCACTAGGCGCATCCCACGCCCTAACAGCCTGCAATTGACGCTCAACAGTTGCCATATCTCCCCTTGCGATGGGCCCGCTCAAGGCGGTGGCGGCGCCCAGCCGGAACACATTCGCCATCGATTCGCTGGCCAGCGGCTGCACTAGCTGACGCGCCACGGCTTCCGGTATGCCGGCAGCCTGATAGGCACGCAATGCCGCATCGAGCACGGTGACCAGATAGTTACTGGCAAACACGGCTGCCGCGTGATACACGGTTTTGGCCGCCGCATCGATCGGCACGGGCTGGGCGCCGATGGCCGCGAAAGCCGGCGTCAGCAACGCCAGCGCGGCGGCATCGCCTTCGATGCCGCAGTAAGTACCGGCGAAGGCCTGCGCCACTGCCTGTGGATCGGCAAAGCTGCGGATAGGATGAACGCTGGCGACGCTGGCACCGGCGGCGCGCGCCGTCTGCAGCCGGTCCGACGCTAACGCTCCGCTGCAATGGAACACCACACTGCCGGCCAGCCGATCCGTCTGCGCCTGCGCCAGCGCTGTGCTGGCCGGTACGATCTGGTCATCGCCCACGGCCAGTATGAATACCTCGGCCGGTGCCAGCGCCGCATAATCAGCGATGGCGCTGCCACTACCGATGAATTCCACCGCCTGCGCCGCCGAGGTAGCGGAACGGGTCAGCACCTGCTGCAACTGCCAGCCTGCCTGCTGCACCAGCAGCCGCCCCAGCACGCGGCCCACATGGCCCGCACCGATCAGGGTAAAAGTCGTCATGAGCAGGCTTTAATTGCGGGCGTGCGACAGCTGGAAGCTCTCGATCCCTTCGAACACGGCCAGTTCCGACGACAGCACAGCCAATGGCGCACCACTACGCTTGCTCAGTGCGATCGCGACAAAGCGCCATTCCTGCATGCCGCTCTCGCCGCTGATCATCAGCGAACCGCCAGCAATTTCATAGCCGCGCTGTAGTGCCATGGCGCGCAAGGCTTTTTCCTGCGGCATGAAGCCGGGCTTGAAGCGCATGGTGATGGCAATCGCATGGCGCGACGGCAGCCACGCTTCCACTTTGGTGAGGAAAATCATGGCACCGGCACACAGCATGGCCAGTCCCATCGCGCCCAGATAGAAACCTATGCCCACCATCACACCGATCACGGACGACGCCCAGATCGAAGCAGCCGTGGTCAGGCCGCTGATGTTGAAGCCTTCGCGCATGATCACGCCGGCACCGAGGAAGCCAATGCCCGTGACGATGCCCTGCACGATACGGGTAGGATCGGATACGGCCAGCGTGGCCGTGCCATGACCACCGAACCAGTCCGCCGGATAACCGCCGATCACGGTCAGCGCAGCCGAAGCCATGCACACCAGCCCATAGGTACGCATGCCTGCCGCGCGGCCATGGTAGGAACGCTCGTAGCCCACCAGCAGCCCCAGTAGCAGAGCACCGATCAGATTCATCAGGATCACGGCATTGGTCGCCAGTTCCTTGTGCGACCAGTAGGCAAACAGCATATCGATGGAGGGCATGGCTACGACCTTTCTGAGCGCTTAAGGCGCTTTTTTGACTAATTGTTTTTCGAAGGCGACGTCGAGTTTGCTGACCCGCTTGGGCGCAGCCGGTGCAATGCCGTTCACAAAGGCGACGAAATCGTCCAGTTCCAGCGGCGCGCACAGCGGCGGCTCGCCCGCGCCCTCGCTGAGGAAGTAATGGCCGCTGCCAGTGCGCGACATGGAATAGCGGTTGTTGCCGCTGCGTTTTTTCAGACGGTCCACGGCGGCCGTGGCACGGGTAGCGCGGCCGCTCATACGGCCTCCGTACGCTGTTCCAGCCATGCCAGCGCAGGGCCGGACAGCAGCGGCGCCAGACGGGCGCGCACCGTAGCATGGTAGTTATTCAGCCACGCACGCTCGTCCTCGCGCAGCAGCGCCAGTTCCACACAGCGCGTATCGATCGGGCACAGGGTCAGCGTTTCGAATTCGAGGAAGTCGCCGAACTCGGTCTGGCCGACCGGCCGGTTGTGCACCAGATTCTCTATCCGTATGCCCCACTGGCCGGTGCGGTACAGACCCGGTTCGATAGAGGTGATCATGCCCGCTTCCATCGCCGTATGCGGCTCCGGCATGGCCGACGGAGAAATCGACTGCGGCCCTTCATGCACGTTGAGGAAGTAGCCCACGCCGTGACCCGTGCCATGGCCGAAGTCCAGACCCGCCGCCCACAGCGGCGCACGGGCTATCGCATCAAGCATGGGCGACTTGCAGCCGCGTGGGAAGCGGGTGGCCGAAAGTGCCATCATGCCTTTCAGTACCAGCGTGAAATCGCGCTGCTGCTCGGCCGTGATAGCACCGACCGGCACCACGCGCGTAATGTCGGTGGTGCCACCCAGATACTGGCCGCCCGAGTCGATCAGCAGCAGACCGTCGCCTTCGATCACCGCATGGTGCTCCGGCGTGGCGCGGTAATGCATGCTGGCGCCATTGGCGCGGAAACCGGCAATGGTTGAAAAACTGGGGCTGATAAAACCGGGACGGCGCGCGCGTGCCGCCGTGATCTCACGGTCGATATCAAGTTCCGTCAGCGGCGCACGGGCGCTATCGGCCAGCGTCTGTTCCAGCCAGCAGAAGAATTCGCACAGCGCAGCACCATCCTGTTCCATGGCGGCGCGCACATGCACCAGATCCGCTTCGCTCTTGCGCGATTTGGCGAAGATGGCGGGGTTGATCGCATCGATCACGTGCACGCGCGACGGTATCCACTGGCGCGTGCCGTAGCTGATGCGGCGCGGATCGATCAGCAGCGTGCTGTCGGCAGGCAGCTGATCCAGCCGAGCCGCCAGCGCATCATACGGCGCCAGCCTGACGCCATCGGCGGCCAGCGCGGCAGCCAGTGGCGCATCGATTTTGCCCGCCGTGACAAACAGCGTGGCCTGCTCTGCCTCGATCAGTGCATGGGCAAGGAATACGGGGTTGTAGGAGATATCGCTGCCACGCAGATTGAACAGATAGGCGATATCGTCCAGCGCCGAAATCAGGTGCAGACGTGCGCCCAGCTTCTGCATGGCGGCGCGCACCTTGGCCAGCTTGTCGGCACGGCTTTGCGTGGCATACGGCGGCAGGTGTTCGAACACGGGCGCCAGCGGCATGGCCGGACGTTTCTGCCACACCTGCTGCAGCAGATCGAGTTCGGTCCGCAGCGTCACATCTCTGGCCTGCAGCGCCAGTGCCAGCTGGCGGCCGATGGCCAGCCCCAGCACATTGCCATCCACCGCCACGGTCTGACCGGCCTGCATGGTCGCCGCCAGCCAGTCCACATACTGCACGCTCGCGCCCGAGGTGAGCTTCATCAGGCTGATACCGGTGCCGGCTAGCTGCTGCTCGGCCTGCGTCCAGTAGCGCGCATCGGTCCAGATGCCGGCAAACTGCGGCGTAACGATCAGGGTGCCGACCGAGCCGGTAAAACCGGACAGCCATTCGCGCCCCTGCCAGCGTGCAGGCAGGTATTCGGACAGGTGGGGGTCAGCAGAAGGAATCATCAGCGCATCGATCTGCTGCTGATGCATGGCCTCGCGCAAGCGCGCGATGCGCTCGACGATGGTAGCGGTATGAGTTGTAGGCATGGGTGTTTCGTTATCCGGTGCGCCGCCAGTGCGGCCTTGCTACCTGCAATCATACTGCGCTAGCGTGCCGCCGCGCTACTGTCGGCCTGATAGCGCCGCAAGCCTTCCAGATCGAGGATGCAGATGCCGCCGTAATCAAGCCGCAGCAAGCCCTGTTTTTCCAGCAGTTGCAGCGCCTGATTGGCGCGCTGGCGCGACGCGCCCGACAGTAGCCCCAGTTCTTCCTGCGAGATCTGGATCAGCTTATCGGGCCCCGGGTCCATCCCCGGAAACAGGTGGGAATTGAACATGGAACCCAGGCAGCGTGCCACCCGCGTATCAGGATCGAGCAGGCGGTCGTTTTCCACCATGCCGATAAATTGACCCAGACGCTCGTTCAGCTGCATCAATAAAAACCGTGTAAACGGTAAACTTGATTCCAGCAGCCAATGAAAAGTGTCGATAGGCATGCGCAAAATGCGGCTATCGCGCAACGCTATCGCATCGTATTTGAGAATTTCGCGTTTTAACAACGAACCTTCACCGAACCAGCCGCCGGGCGGCACGCCGGAAAAGGTCACACTTTTGCCGTTGGCCGAGAAGTTAGTCATCTTCACCATGCCATCCATGATGCCCAGCCAGTTCTCCACCATTTCACCCTTGCGGCACACGTAACCGCCTTTAGGTACAAAGGTTTCGAAGGTATCCGCCTCCACCCGCGCCAGCTGTTCGGGCGTGAGCTGCTGCGCCCAGATGGCACTGCGCAAGGCTTGCTGTATGGATATACGGGATTCGGTCATTGCTGCTTTGCACCATCAAAAGTCGGCCAATTGTCGTCCAAATGACATCTTCTGGCTCATCGTCAGGCTACTATCATCACACAAAAAGGCGCAGGCACAAAAAAAGGCGGCATGACCGTCGTGCCCATGCGCCCTATAAGCTCATCGCAACAGGAGACACTGGTGCAAGCACAGAACACGACTTTCCCGCGCTGGCTGCAAACCCATGCGCAGACCCGTCCCACCCGCCCCGCATTTCGCGAGAAATATCTGGGCATCTGGCAAAGCTGGAACTGGGCACAGGTGCAGGACGAAGTCCGCGCACTCGCCTGCGGACTGGCTGCCATCGGCTTCGAGCGCGGCATGAATCTGGCCATCATCGGCGACAACCGTCCGCGCCTGTACTGGTCCATGCTGGCCGCCCAATCGCTTGGTGGCGTACCCGTACCGCTGTATCAGGACGCACCAGCAGCCGACATGGCCTATGTGCTGGAAAACGCCGAGATCCACTACGCCATCGTGGAAGATCAGGAGCAGGTCGACAAGCTGCTGGAACTGAAAAGCATCTATCCGCACATCGCCCACATTGCCTACGACGATGAACGGGGTATGCGCCACTACCGCCAGCCCGAACTGACTTCTTTCGCCGCCCTGCAGGCGCTGGGGCGCGAATGGGACCGCCAGCATCCGGGCGCTTTCGATGCGGCCGTGCAGGCCGGTCAGGGCAGCGACAATGCCATCATCCTGTACACCTCCGGCACCACCGGCAAGCCCAAGGGCGTATGCCAGACCCACGCCGCGCTGATTGCGGCCGGCACGGGTGGCGTCGGCTTCGAAAAACTCACCGATCAGGAAGACATCCTGTCCTACCTGCCCATGGCATGGGTGGGCGACTGCCTGTTCTCGTTCGCGCAGGCCATGACCGCCGGCTTTACCGTCAACTGCCCCGAATCGGGCGACACGGTGATGACGGACATGCGCGAAATCGGCCCCACTTACTACTTCGCGCCGCCGCGCGTGTTCGAAAACATGCTGACCACCGTGATGATACGGATGGAGGACGCCGGTGCCATCAAGCGCCAGCTATTCCACCGCTTCATGGCCGTGGCACGGCGCGTGGGTGCCGACATCCTCGACGGCAAGCCGGTGGCATTTGGTGACCGCATGGCGTATGCGCTAGGTCAGGTTCTCGTCTACGGCCCGCTAAAAAACGTGCTGGGACTGTCGCGCGTACGCGTCGCCTACACGGCCGGTGCTGCCATCGGCCCCGACCTGTTCCGCTTCTACCGTTCCATCGGCGTCAACCTCAAGCAGTTCTACGGCTCCACCGAAACCTGCGCCTACATCTGTCTGCAACCGGATGGCCACATCAAGTTCGACAGCGTGGGTCTGCCCGCGCCCGGCGTGGAAGTCAAACTGGCAGACAACGGCGAAGTGCTGGTCAAGTCGCCCACGCTGATGGACTGCTACTTCAAGCGGCCTGACGCCACTGCCGAAGCGATCGATGCCAACGGCTACTTCCATACGGGTGATGCCGGTCTGTTCGACAGCGAAGGCCATTTGAAAATCATCGACCGCGCGGCCGATGTGGGCAAGATGAACAGCGGCGCCATGTTCGCGCCCAACTACATCGAGAACAAACTCAAGTTCTTCCCCTTCATCAAAGAGGCGGTGGCCTTTGGCGACCAGCGCGATCAGGTGTGCGCCTTCATTAACATCGACATGGAAGCAGTGGGCAACTGGGCCGAGCGGCGCAGCATTGCCTATTCCGGCTACACCGATCTGGCCGCGCACCCGCAGGTATATGGCCTGATCCGCGACTGCATCGAACAGGTGAATGCCGATCTGGCCGCCGAACCGATGATGGGCGACACCCAGATCCACCGCTATCTGGTGCTGCACAAGGAACTCGATCCCGACGACGATGAACTGACCCGCACCCGCAAAGTACGGCGCAAATTCATCGCCGAGAAATATGCCGTGCTGATCGCCGCGCTGTACGAAGGCAAGGCATCGCAATACATCGAGACGCAGGTGAAATTCGAAGACGGCCGCACCGGCATGGTGGCCGCCGATCTGAAAATCGAATCCTGCAAAACCTATCCGGCCGTACAGGCTGCAGCCTGAGCGCCAGCGCGCATGACCAAGGAAGCCATCATGCTGATGAATGAACCCGACAACCGCTTCGAGGCGGCAGCGGCCAGCGACAGCGGCGGCCGCAAGATCGGCCCCGTGATTCTCGACATGCAGAATATTTCGCTGTCATTCGGCGGGGTACGTGCACTGACCGACATCTCCTTCAACGTGAAGCAGCACGAAATCCGCGCCATCATCGGCCCTAACGGCGCCGGTAAAAGCTCCATGCTGAACGTGATTAACGGGGTGTACCGCCCGCAGCAGGGCGAGATCATCTACCGCGGCCAGCACCGCAAGAATATGGACTGCTACGCGGCCGCCAAATCCGGCATCGCCCGTACCTTCCAGAATATCGCCCTGTTCAAAGGCATGACGGTACTCGACAACATCATGACGGGCCGTAACCTCAAGATGAAATCGAACTTCCTCATGCAGGCGCTGTACTGGGGACCGGCACGACGCGAAGAAATCGAACACCGCGTGAAAGCGGAAGAAATCATCGACTTCCTCGAAATTCAGGCGATCCGCAAGACGCCCGTGGGCCGCCTGCCTTACGGCCTGCAGAAACGGGTGGAACTGGGCCGCGCACTGGCGGCCGAGCCGGAAATTCTGCTACTCGATGAACCCATGGCCGGCATGAACGTGGAAGAGAAGCAGGACATGTGCCGCTTCATCCTCGATGTGAACGACCAGTTCGGCACCACCATCGTGCTGATCGAACACGACATGGGCGTGGTGATGGATATCTCCGACCGCGTGGTGGTGCTCGACTACGGCAAGAAGATCGGTGACGGCACGCCAGACGAAGTGCGCACCAATCAGGACGTGATCAATGCTTACCTCGGGGTGGCCGAATGAATCTGAATTTTTTCTTTGAAGTGCTGATCGGCGGCCTGCTGTCCGGCGTGATGTATGCGCTGGTGGCGATCGGCTTTGTGCTGATCTACAAGGCTTCCGGCGTATTCAATTTCGCCCAGGGCGCGATGGTGTTCTTCGCTGCCCTCACCTGCGTGGGCATGGTCGACCAGTTCGGCTTTTCGCTGTGGCTGGCCGTGCCGCTCACGGTGGTCGTGATGATCATCCTCGGCATCGCCATCGAACGGGTGGTACTGCGCCCGCTCGTCAACCAGCCGGAAATCACCCTGTTCATGGCCACCATCGGGCTGGCCTTCTTCATCGAAGGTCTGGCGCAGCTGGTGTGGGGCGCACAGGTACACAAGCTGGAACTGCCGATCGAAGACGTGCCATCCGAATACCTGATGGAGAAGTTCAACATTCTGGTTTCCCAGTTCGACATCATGGCCGCCGGCGTGTGCGCGCTGCTGGTCACTTCGCTGGCCCTGCTATTCTCCCAGACCAAAGTGGGCCGCGCGCTGCGCGCCGTGGCAGACGACCATCAGGCCGCACTGGCGGTGGGCATTCCGCTGCAGCGTATCTGGGCGGTGCTGTGGGCGGTAGCCGGTCTGGTGGCACTGGTAGCCGGCATGCTGTGGGGCGCCCGTAACGGCGTGCAGTTCGCGCTGACCTTCGTGGCACTCAAAGCCCTGCCTGTGCTGATTCTAGGCGGCTTTACTTCCATGCCGGGCGCCATCGTGGGCGGCCTGATTATCGGCGCGTCGGAAAAAATGGCCGAAGTGTATATCGGCCCGCTGGTGGGCGGCGGCATCGAGGGCTGGTTCCCGTACGTGCTGGCCCTGCTGTTCCTGCTGGTACGGCCGGAAGGCCTGTTCGGCGAAAAAATCATCCGCAGAATCTGACCGGAACAAGGACACTCCCATGCTCTACCGTGAAGCAGGACAATTTAAAACCAGCTATCAGGCCGACAGCCAGATCTTCCCCATCCTGCAGGACCGCATTGCGCTGCTGTCGCTGCTGGTGGTGGCCATCGTGGTGGTGCCGCAGCTGGCTTCCGCCTATACGCTGTCTGCCATCCTGATCCCCTTCCTGATCTTTTCGCTGGCGGCGCTGGGCCTGAACATCCTCACCGGCTATGCCGGCCAGCTCTCGCTGGGTACGGCCGCCTTCATGGCGGTGGGCGCGTTCGCCTCGTATAACTTCATCGCCCGTCTGCCCGGCCTGCCGATACTGCTGGCCTTCGTGCTCGGTGGTCTGAGCGCGGCCATGGTGGGCATCGCCTTCGGCCTGCCATCGCTGCGCATCCGTGGCTTCTATCTGGCCGCGTCCACGCTGGCCACGCAGTTCTTCGTAGTGTGGTGCCTGACCAAAATTCCCTATCTGACCAACTACAGCGCTTCCGGTGTGATCACGGCGCAGAAGATCGTCATCTTCGGCTATGACTTCGATACGCCTGCCAGCAAATACCTCTTGGTGCTGGCCGTGGTAGCGCTGATGGCGCTGCTGGCCAAGAACATGATCCGCTCCAACGTGGGCCGCTCATGGATGGCGGTGCGCGATATGGACGTGGCAGCGGAAGTGATCGGCTTCCGCCTGATGTGCACCAAGCTGCTGGCGTTTGCCGTCAGCTCGTTCTACTGCGGCGTGGCCGGTGCGCTGTATGCGTATGCCTATCTGGGCACGGTGGAACCGGAAGCGTATAGCCTCGACCTGTCGTTCCGCATCCTGTTCATGGTGATTATCGGCGGCGTGGGCTCGGTACTGGGTTCCTTCCTCGGCGCCGCCTTCATCGTGCTACTGCCCGTGTTCCTCAACATCGTGGCGCACAGCTTCGCCCTGCCCACCAGCGTGGCTTCCAATCTGGAGCTGATGGTGTTCGGTGCGCTAATTATCTTTTTCCTGATCGTCGAGCCGCATGGCTTGGCGCGCTTGTGGCAAATCGCAAAAGAGAAACTGCGACTGTGGCCTTTCCCGCACTGATCGCGCATAACTTCAAACCAGAGGAGACATCTATGAAACCGAACATGAAGCACATTGCATCCGTAGTTCTCGGCCTGACCCTGGCAGCAGCTGGTAGCGCCTATGCAGACGACCAGTATGTCGCTCTGCCGTCCTACCGCGTGGGCCCTTACGCCGCCGGTGGTTCCGGCTTCTACGGCGGTGTGATCGACTACTTCAATCTGGTCAATCTGTCGGGTGGCGTGAACGGCGTGAAGATCAGCTGGGAAGAATGCGAAACCGAATACAACCCTTCGCGCGGGGTGGAGTGCTACGAGCGTCTGAAAACCAAGAATGGCGGCGCCACCATGGTAGAACCGCTGTCCACCGGCGTGGCCTACGGCGTGCTCGATCGTCTGGCCACCGACAAGATCCCTATGACCACCATCGGCTACGGCCGTTCCGATGCCGCCAACGGCAAAGTGTTCCCGTATGTGTTCCCGCTGATTACCAGCTACTGGAATCAGGCTGCTGCCATGATCAAATATCTGGGCGACAAAGCGGGCGGCATGGAGAAGCTCAAAGGCAAGAAGATCGTCCACCTGTACCACGACTCGGCCTTCGGCAAGGAACCTATGCCGGTACTGGACGCCCTGTCCAAGCAGTACGGCTTTGAACTGATCAAGATTCCTGTCACGCCACCGGGCACCGAGCAGCAATCGCAATGGCTGCAGATCCGTCAGGCCAATCCCGACCACGTGATTCTGTGGGGCTGGGGCGCCATGAATGCGGTCGCCATCAAGACGGCACAGCGTAACGGCTTCCCGCGCGAGAAAATGCTGGGCGTGTGGTGGGCTGGCTCGGAAGAAGACACCGTACCGACCGGCGATGCCGCCAAAGGCTATAGCGCGATGACCTTCAACACGCCGGGCAACTACCCGCTGATGGATGAAATCCACAAGAAGCTGTACGACGCTGGCAAAGGCAATCTGGCTGACCGCAGCCGCATCGGTTCCGTGTACCACATGCGTGGTGTCAGCGCGGCGATACTGTGGGTGGAAGCCATGCGCACGGCACAGGACAAATTCGGCAAAGGCAAACCGGTCACGGGCGAGCAGATGCGCTGGGGGCTGGAACATCTGAACGTGGATGAAGCACGCCAGAAAGCCATCGGCGCGCTGGGCATGCTGCCAGTGGTGAAAACCAGCTGCGACGACCACGAAGGTTCCGGTGCTGTCAAAGTCCAGCAGTGGGATGGCAAAAAGTGGAATGCCATCACGCCTAACTGGGTGGTGGGCGACAAGGCGCTGACCCGCAAGCTGCTGGAAGAAAGCTCGGCTGCCTATGCGGCAGAGAAGAAAATCACCCCTGCCTGCGCCAAATGATGAGCCACGCCGCCGCCGCTACTAACTCTGCTAACGCTGCTGCCGCTACGGCGGCTGCAGCGGCGCCCTATCTGTCCGTGAACAACGTGGAAGTGATTTACGACCACGTGATTCTGGTGCTGAAAGGGGTGTCGCTGCAGGTCCCGCAGGGCAAAATCGTTGCCCTGCTGGGTGCCAATGGCGCCGGCAAATCGACCACTCTGAAAACCATCTCCACCCTGCTGCGCGGCGAGCGCGGCGATGTAACCAAGGGCGAAGTGCAGTTCAAGGGTGAACGCATCGACCAGCTCACACCGAACGAACTGGTGAAACGGGGCCTGTCGCAAGTGATGGAGGGGCGCCACTGCTTCGGCCACCTGAGCATCGAAGAAAACCTGCTGACGGGCGCCTACACGCGCAACGCATCCCGTGCAGAGCTGAAGGAATCGCTGGAGAAGGTGTACCACTACTTCCCCCGTCTGCGCGAGCGCCGCGCCAGTCAGGCCGGCTACACCTCGGGCGGCGAGCAGCAGATGTGTGCGATCGGGCGGGCCCTGATGGCCAAGCCTTCCATGATTCTGCTCGATGAACCGTCGATGGGGATAGCGCCGCAGATCGTGGAAGAGATCTTCGGCATCGTCAAAGACCTCAACAGCAAGGAAAACGTGTCCTTCCTGCTGGCCGAGCAGAACACCAGCATCGCGCTGCGCTACGCCGATTTCGGCTACATCCTCGAAAACGGACGGGTGGTGATGGAAGGCGCGGCGGCCGAGCTGTCGGCCAATGAAGACGTCAAGGAATTCTATCTGGGCGTATCCGGCGCGGGCCGCAAGAGCTTCCGCGACATGAAGTTCTACCGCCGCCGCAAACGCTGGCTGGCATAGTGCAAAGGATAGCAGCATGAGCATGGCCGATCACCTCGCAACGCTGGATCAACTGGAAACCCGCGCACCGGAAGTACGCGAGCGCGATCTGCTAGCACGCCTGCCGCAACTGGTGGCACGTGCCAAAGCGGCCAGCGGCTGGGCGCGCATACTGGAACACGTCAATCCGGCCGAGATCACCAGCCGCGCAGCGCTGGCGCAACTGCCGGTAACGCGCAAATCCGACCTGCACGGCCTGCAGCAGCAGACCGCGCCGTTCGGAGGACTGAATACCACGCCCGTGGGTCAGCTAGCGCGCGTGTTCATGTCACCCGGCCCCATCTTCGATCCGGAAGGCCGTGGCAGCGACTGGTGGCGCTTTGCCCGCCCGCTGTTTGCGACCGGTGTGCGTGCCGGTGGCCTGCTGCAGAACTGCTTTGCCTACCACTTCACACCGGCCGCCTTCATGGTGGAAGGCGGTGCCGCGAAAATCGGCAGCGCGGTGATACCGGCCGGCAGCGGCCAGACGGAAATGCAGGTGCAGGCCATTAGCAGCCTGCGACCCGATACCTATGTGGGCACGCCCTCCTTCCTCAAGATCATCATCGAGAAGGCCGAGGAAATGGGGGCCGATATCAGCAGCATCCAGCAGGCCATGGTGGGTGCAGAAGCGCTGCCGGAATCGCTGCGCCAGTGGTTTGTGGCGCATGGCGTGCCGCGCGTGCTGCAGATGTATGCTTCGGCCGACATCGGCAACATCGCCTACGAGACCCGCAGCGGTGCCGAGCGCGATGCCGGCATGGTGCTCGATGAAGACATCATTCTGGAAATCGTCCGCCCGGGCAGTGGCGACCCTGTAGCGGCGGGCGAAATCGGCGAAGTGGTGGTGACCGTGTTCAATCCCGACTACCCACTGATCCGCTTCGCGACGGGCGATCTGTCGGCTGTCATGCCCGACGCGCCGTCCACGGCCTGTGGCCGCACCAACACCCGCATCCGCGGCTGGCTAGGACGTGCCGACCAGACTACCAAGGTGCGCGCCATGTTCGTCCATCCCTCGCAGGTGCATGCGGTGACCAAGCGCCATCCGGAAATCGTCAAAGCCCGTCTGGTGGTTTCAGGGCAGATGGCGCAGGATGTGATGACTTTGCAGTGCGAAGTGGCCGATCCCGCAAAAGCCGATAGCGCCGCTGCCATCGTCGACACCATCCGCGACCTGACCAAGTTACGGGGCGAGGTAGAGTTTGTTGCCATCGGCAGCCTGCCCAACGACGGTAAAGTCATCGCCGATATCCGCGATTACAGCTAGTCCCTCGCTAAAGCGCCCTGTGGTGCAAATCCAACGACGGTACAGGCAAACGGCGGATCGCGGATAATAGAGCCCTGATTAGCCGTTTTTATGAAGCCGGAACCTACCATGCAAGATTTTCACCACAACCGCGCCCGCGCGCTGCTGCAGAATGCCGAAGAACTGTTCACCAAACAGCAGGTGGACAACGCCGTCACGGCCATGGCCACGACCCTGAACCAGCGCTACGACCGGCCCGACGCCGAAGCCTTCCCGCTGGTGCTGGGCGTGATGGGCGGTGCCGTGGTCTTCACCGGCAACCTGCTGCCGCAACTGACCTTCCCGCTCGAATTCGATTACATCCACGTCAGCCGCTACGGTGACGAAGATCAAGGCGGGCAAGTGGTGTGGAAAGTAGTGCCGCGCTCGAACGTGGCTGGCCGCACCGTGATCGTGCTGGACGATATTCTGGACGAAGGCGAAACGCTGGCCCACGTCAAACAGCGTCTGCTCGACATGGGCGCCGCGGAAGTGATACTGGCCGTGTTTGCCGATAAAGCCATCGGCAAAGCCAAACCTGTGAAAGCCGATATCGTCGGCATCACCATCCCTAACCGCTTCGTGGTGGGCTTCGGCATGGATGCTTACGGCTACTGGCGTAACCTGCCCGGCCTGTGGGCGATCCAGACCGAATCGTAACAGCTGCATAGCGCTGACCGGCTGCGGTCAGCGCTGCTCTTGCCTTATAGCGCCAGACGCGCGCGTGCGGCGTCGTACTCGGCCTTCAGACGGGCCACCATCTCTGCCGTTGTCGGCACATCATCCATCAGACCCACGCCCTGACCAGCGCCCCAGATGTCGCGCCATGCCTTGGCGCTGCCCGAGCCGAAGTTCATTGCCGTCTTGTCGGAAGTCGGCAGCGCATCCGGATCGAGGCCGGCGGCGACGATGGATTTCTTCAGGTAGTTACCGTGCACGCCGGTGAACAGGTTGGAGTAGATGATGTCGGCCGCGGTCGATTCGACGATGGCGTTGCGGTAGTCGTCGCTGACATTCGATTCCTTGGTCGCCAGCCAGCGCGAGCCGATGTAGGCAAAGTCGGCACCCATGGCCTGCGCTGCCAGAATCGCATCGCCGGTAGCGATCGAGCCTGACAAGGCGATCGGGCCCTTGAAGAATTTACGCACTTCGCCCACCAGCGCAAATGGCGACAGGTTGCCAGCATGGCCGCCCGCACCGGCAGCGACCAGAATCAGGCCATCCACACCCGCTTCCAGTGCTTTCTCGGCGTGGCGGATCGAAATCACATCATGCAGCACGATGCCGCCGTAGCTATGGATCGCGTCCAGCATTTCCTTGGGCGGCGCGCGCAGCGAGGAAATGATGATAGGCACCTGATGCTTGACGCAGACTTCCACATCATGCGCCAGACGGTCATTCGACTGGTGCACGATCTGGTTGACGGCGATCGGGCCGACGCGTTTATCGGGATTAGCCGCCTGATAGTCGGCCAGCTCTTTTTTCAGATCCGTCAGCCACACATCCAGCAGTTCGGCCGGACGGGCGTTCAACGCAGGGAAGGAGCCGACGATGCCGGCCTTGCACTGGGCCGCCACCAGCGCCGGACCACTGGCGATGAACATGGGGGAGGCAATCACGGGGAGGGAAAGATTCTGCAACGCTGCTGGCAGGGCCATGGCGAACTCGCTCACAAAAGTTAATCGGGGAATAGCGGTCGATTATAGAGCAGAAAATAGTACGATCGTGCAGAAACTAGGGGCTTACCTCTACATTTCATGATTAAGTAAGTACTCACCCTCACTGCGTGCTGCGCCAGCACGTAATAGCTGAGAGACCACCCACTCGCTTAATTCCTGTGGCGTCTGGCGCAAATGGTTGCGATTGGCAGCCTCGAACACCGGCATCGAAAGCAGTAGAGTAGGAATCTCGGCCAGCGCAATGCGCTGACGTTCCAGCAGCAGGAACTTGAGCAGCACCTTGAGCGCGTTCTGCGCATTGCGCACCGGATCGGCCGACAGGTATTCTAGACGGGTACGGGCGCGCGCCAGCGCACCGGCTACGTCGGTGAACGGACGGCCATGACCGGGGACTACCAGCCGCACATCGAGGCTGGCGATCAGATCGAGTGTGGCGGCCGCTTCGGCAAAGCCCGATTCGCCGTCCAGTTCGGGGAAGATCACACCGAAGCCGTTTTCCCACAGCGCATCGGCCGACAGCAACAAGCGCTGTTGTGGATAGTAGAAAATTACGGAACTGGGGTCGTGGCCGGGCGCGCCCAGCACCTGCCATTCCATCCCGCCCAGTTGCAGCACTTCGCCGCAAGTCAGCGTGCTATCGAAACGGAAGCGGTCGCAGCGCTGGCCAGTAGCCTTGAAACTCAGTGCATCCACATCCCAGCGTCGCACCTTATCCGCCTCGGCGACGGGAATAGCTGTGTGGCAGGCGTAATGGGCTTGCAGGATGGCGTTGCCGCCGCAGTGGTCGGAATGCAGGTGGCTGTTCAGAATGCGGTCTAGCGGGCGCTCGCCCAGCGCATGGCGCACCAGCGCCAGCGTCTGTTCCGCATGGCTGACATAGCCGGTATCAAACAGGGCCGTGTCGTCCGGCCCTACCAGCAGCACATTATTCGATGAAAGCCAGCCACGCTGGAACACCTTGATGCTGTCTGGTAGTTCGATCATGCCGCGTCCGCAGGCTGGCTGGCGCGGCGTTCCGGCAACTTGGCCCAGACGGCGCGTTTGTAATCATCATCAGCCTTGGACCAGGCGATGATTTCTTCAATGGTGCGCATGCAGCCAAGGCAGTACTGGCGATCCTGATCCATCTTGCACAAGCTGACGCAGGGCGAAGGGACGGGCAAGGTATTGCTGGCAGATGCAATGTTAGGGAATTCACTCATGATGCGTATTTTAGCGTCATTGTGAATTCGTGTTTTCCACCTAGCTCGACAGTTGGCTTGCGCCCCAAAGCGGACCGTCGCGTACCCGAATTCTGTTCTTCGCGAGCAATTCTAAGGCATTGGGAAGCTGCACCACCCCAATCGATTCAATTAGGGCCTGTTATTGCCAAGCGTCCATAACAAACCATGAGTGAGGAGAATCGGTGCAACCGTCAGATGATTTTCTTCGGGAATAATCTCGCTTCGCAGTTGTAGGCCAAGGTAGCGGCGTGAAGACAGTGCGTGTGCGAAAGCGACTGTGTCGGCAACCATGTCGTCGTCGGTACTGTAGCGGGTATCATGGGGACGATTCTTCGGTGGGGGGCCCTCGAAGGAACCGGCACCGATATACACTTTGGCGGCCAGATTCTTGTGCGTAGCCGCGAATTCACGCTCGCGTACAAATAGGAGGTGCTTGTCGTACCATAAGGACGGGCTGCCGAGCACATAGCCGTCAAACATGGCAGGGTCAGTTAGCAATACGTATGTACCGAACAGACTGCCGTAGGAGTGACCAGCAAGAACTTTGCGCGTCATGTCCGCGCGGTAATGCGAGGCAACGAATGGAAATACCTCGTTCTTCAGAAACCGTCGATATCCCTCCGCTTCACCGAACACAGGTGTTCGTCCTGGCATGTCTGAGGTCAAGCCATTGCCGCCGCGCGGGCTTGGTGTGTAGTCACGGCGGCGGCTGAATTCCGCCGTGTCACCTTTCGCATAAGACAGGCCAATCAAGATAAACTCAGGAAGCTCTTTGCTGTGCCTGGCTACGAATGCCCCAATTGAGGCAGCCACCGGAAACGCATAAGGAGCATCTGTGATAAATACAACTGGATAATTTTGATGGCCGACGCCGTAAGACTTGGGAAGGCTGACATATATCTCATAGTCTCGATTGAGGCCCGCAGAGTGGAGTTGCTGTACCTCGGTGTTGGACAGAACGTAGGGAGTAGGCGTTTCGGCCGCCTTGGCATTCAATATCGTGCCTTGGGCCATGGCGAACAGCATGATTAAACAGAATTTCTTCAAGCATGAACCTCAAAAGAATAGATTAATGGGGAGTATAAGTGTATGGCTCGATGCTCGGTAGCTAAAGGCGCATTGGACTTTCGTAATGCTCATCGATTTTCGCTCAGCAGACTTTCCGCTGTTGGCCGGTTGCGGCTGATAATTATCTCGCTTCAAACAATTTAAGTCGTTCTGCTAGTATTCTGCAATACATTAGAGATGCGCTCTCGACCTTGCCTTGGCGCAGAAAAATCTCTGCAAGCGCAAGCTTCTGGCCTGTATCATCTTCAATCACCTTAGTCACGTAGGCGTCGCCGAGAGCTTGCAACCCGGTCTGGCATTTTTTGGCCGCGAACTCAAATTCCTTATTCGAAATGGCGTTATTGCCATCCAGCAGTAAGCGAGGAATCTCCTGGCTCTCAACACCCTTTGCCGATACTAAACCCGCTGCAAGAGTCATCAGCAGCAGTGCTGTAATTCTCATTTCTCTTCTCATACGGGTTGGCTGCTCAAAGTCGGCTCTTGGCCGAACTCGGCCGACGGTATCACAGTGTTGTCTTTGGTTGTGCATTGATGAAAAGCACCAAGTCCTTAACGGTATTCAACCGTCCAAAGTAAGGATTTTCTTCTGTCTTCGCTAATGAGCGGCGAGAACGCTTAGCAATATCCCGCAACAAATCCTCCACGTCATCTACGTCTAGCGCTAAATCGACAAGCAATGAGTCTGATGCACGCACCGGGAAATATCGTAAGTATGATTGCAAAATCGCCTGAAGTTCCTGATGTGCGGCGCGAATAATCCATGTATCCGTGGATCTCGTATCAAAGCTACTAGCAAATTCGCATATCGAGTCGCCGTTCCGTGAAGCGGCGAGTAGTTCAAATCGACGCTTTGTTCTTTTATTTTGGAACCAGGAATAGGCCAAAACTGAACAGACTACCGCCGCTGCTACATACCGCCCCACCTTTGATAACGAATAGATAAAGCAGACAAAGCCAATCAGTATGGATACGAGCAGAAATGCCCCCGACCAGCCGAGACGCGGGCTAACGCGTGGGGGAATAAATCTAGAAGGCAGTCGCATAGTATTCAGTGTGTTCTATGTAGTGAAGGAAACGTCCGCTTCGGCCGAAATATGCCAGCAACACTCAGCACTTCAGTTCGGAAGCACTAGTCAGAAAATGGGCAAGGTCGGTGGCGAATCTGCTCAAAGTGATGCGGGCGGCATAAAACGCTAAATTCGATTGTGCCCCTCACGCAACCGTCTATCCTGCATTGGTTTGCTTCCCGCTCCGGACCAAGCTGAGCGTAAAAAGTTCGATCACTCTGTAGCATTAGCTGATCGGCGTGCAGTTTCTGCGCAATCAACTCTTCAGCGCTAACATGCGGCGGACCATTCTCCCAAGGCTCATTGGCGATAGACTCTCGACCGCCTTTAGAAAACTCAATCCAGAGTCGAAGCGCGAAATCTGGGGAAACAGCCCGCATATGCCCCACGATGTTGCAATCGTCGTCTTCTAAATACGCGTTCCGAGTTTCATCAAGTCGTATCGTCCAACCCGATGGATCGTGAGTAAGCCAGGCATCGGGATGTTCTTCATCAGAAATGGCTAACTCGGCTATCACCGCTTGCAACCGCTCCTCGGAGGGCGAGCTTTCACTTCCACCCCAGCGTGATTCAACGCTAAATTCTGCTTTCAGCATATTAATGTCTTCGCTCAAAATCTCGAAAATAGTCGAGCCATATCAACGGCTTTGGGCCTAGCCTAGCTGGAAACGATCACCATCCGGATCCAGATCTCTATGTTCGCGTACAACAGGTAGCTGAAGCTCAAACCAGAGATGCCCCATCATGTCACCTAGGCCACGCAAGTGCACGCTCTGCTCATGCTTCGGTAGTGTGCGAATGATGCCATCTGCTTCGTTAAGAACCTCGCCTACGCGTTTGTAGACATCCATCAGTTTCTGCGCGGTTGAATGATCCATTTTTCCCTAGCGATTTTTCTAGTAGACGCGTTGAAATTCCCCAAGAATCCAAGCACTGATTTTGGTTGCTCGCAGCACTTTGCCAGAGGCTAAGCCGTGACTGCGCGCGACCATGCGTCAAGCTCACAGCTGAGCTTTCAGAATGGCGCTGGCGCTGCTCACGTAGATGATGCCTTGCGGGGCAACGACAATCGCGCTAGGTGCAGAAAGCGTGGCGGGCAAGCTCCCCAGTCGCACACCCATTTTGCCCGCCTGCCCCAGAACGGTGCTCACGCGGCCATCTGGCCTGATACGGCGCACGGTATGGTTACCCGTATCGGTGACGAACAGATTGCCGGCCTGGTCTATGCCTAGGCCGGTGGGCTGATTGAAGCGGGCTGCGCTACCCACTCCATCCGCTGCGCCACGCACACCGGCCAGGCCAGCCAGTGTGGTGACCACACCTGCAGAGGTGATCTTGCGTATGGTGTGATTATCCCGGTCGGCCACGTAGACATTGCCTGCAGCATCGGCAACGATGCCGTGCGGCTGATTGAAGCGCGCCTGCGCGCCCACGCCATCGGCGCTGCCGGTAGCGGCATCGACGGGATTAGCACTTGCGGAGCCTGCCAGCGTGCTGACACGCAGATCTGGCCCGATCTTGCGTATGCCAGTGCGCGTGGTAAGCAACAGATTGCCGCTGCTATCGAGGCAGATGCCGTTCAGGTAGCTGAAACTGGCCGCACCACCGATGCCATCCGTGTCTCCCGCCTTGTACGGAATGCCGGCGACGACGCTAACGATGCCAGCCGGCGTGACCTTGCGCACCGTGGTGTCATCGCTCACATACAGGTTGCCCTTAGTATCGGCAACGACGCCGGACAGGAACTGGAACGGTACTTCGCCACTGCTGCCGTCGGCGCGGACAAATGTCGTAGCCAGCGTGCTCACTTCGCCGTCCACACTTAGTTTGCGGATCGCGTTCCCCTGCACCACATACAGGTTACCGGCCGCATCGCGGCTAGCGCTGTAAGGAAGGGCAGAACTAAAACTCGCAGCAGCACCTTTACCATCCTGCGCATCATCGCGCGCTACGCTGCCGGCCAGAGGTCTGATGGTGCCATCCGGATCCACGCGTTGCACCACACCTTTGGCGATGACAGACAAATGGCCTGTGCCCGTGGCGATCAGGCGGGTATAGTTATACGAACCATTGCCCAGTGCCGGCAGCACGGGGGAATAACTGCCATTGGGTGCGATCTTCAGGATAGTGCCGCCGTGCGATTGGTCGATGGTGTAGGCATTGCCGTTGGCATCCACGGCCATGCCGCTAACAGCGGGGGCGCTAAAGATTGGCGCGGTGGTGAATTGATCCGAAAGGGTACTGACGTTGCCACTGGTGCTGACTTTGCGCACTTTCCAGAAGTCTGCCACGTACAGACTACCGGCTGCATCCAGCGCCAGTGCCGAGGGATTACTGAAGTAGGCCTGCTCTGCCGGGCCATCCTGAATATCGCAAACCAGACCGTAGCGACCCTGTACGCACTTGCCGCCAACCTGACCGGCATACGTGCTGACTACGCCGGCACTGGTGACTTTGCGGATGTTATGCGAGCGCATCTCGCTAAAGTACAGGTCGCCGCTACCAGCGACTGCCAGCGCATACGGTGCTTCCAGCAGCGCCTGGTCGGCGCTGCCATCCAGATAGCCGGCCTGATCGGCACGGCCCGCGATGGTACTGACCTGCCCGTTTTGTGTGATGCGACGGATGGTACTGCCATCGGTCACATACACGTTTCCGGCGAGATCGACGCCGATATCGCCCAGCGCCTTAAAGCGCGCCGTCGTTTGATCGCCATCCGCCGTGCCGAAATTGCCGACGCTGCCCGCCAGCGTGGTGACCATACCAAACCCGTCGATTTTTCTGACGGTGGCGAAGTCGGTATCCGTAACAAAAAGATTGCCGTATGCGTCGGCAGCGACGCCGCCCAGGTTGCCGAAATGGGCATCGTTGCCGCTGCCATCGAGGTTGCCGGGACCAGTAATCTGGCCGGCCAGCAGGTAAAGACCTTGGACCGGCGCGGGTGGAGCGGGAGGCACCGTGTTTGCGGTACTTGCGCTACCGCCACCACCACAGGCACTCAGCAGCGTCGCACTGGCCAGCACTGCCGCAAGTCCTTGGAATTTGATGTTCATGATCCTATCGGGGAGTTTTCCCCAAGAGTTCTAGTTATCAAATTATATACACAAAAATAAACTTTTCATAAATTGCAAGAGCAAAACCGACCGGCATTTCGCCGTTGAGCTTGCACATAGTGCTTGCGATGCGGCGTTTCAGTCCTATACTACCATCCACATAGATGGTGATTGGATGGAGATCATGGCCAGACAGGAACTCAAGGAGCGCACCGCCGAGGCGGAAAAAATCACCATCAACCTCGGCCCCATCGATCTGGGCCAGATCGATCTGCTGGTACAGGAGGGTTTTTACGCCAATCGTAGCGATCTGATCCGCACAGCCATCCGCAATCAGCTGGGCCAGCATGCCGACGTGGTGAAACAGACAGTAGCACGCAAAAGTCTGGTGCTCGGTATGCAGCATTACTCTCGTGCCGATCTGGAAGCCCTGCAGGCCGCTGGTCAGCGTCTGCACATCCATGTGCTGGGTCTGGCCAGCATTGCCAGCGATGTATCCGTGGAATTGGCGCTGGCCACCATCGAATCGATCTTCGTACTGGGTTCGCTGCATGCGAGCGCAGTCCTCAAAACGGCGCTGGCCCCGCGCATCCGCTAAAGGGACATCATGAAACTACCTTTGTTTTCGCAGCTGCGCTCCACTGCGCAGAAACTGTTCGACCGCAGCACCCACGAGGCCGTAGAACAGGCCATGGACACGCTGCGCCAGCATCAGAGCAACCTACCCGTGATCGATCTGAATTCGCTGCTACAGCCAGCACCGGTGGCACGCGTTCCGCGCGATGCCCATTTCACCGAAGGCAGCTACAGCAACCATGCGGGCAGCCGCCACTACAAGCTGTATGTACCGGCCAGCTACCACGGCCAGCCCATGCCGCTGCTAGTGATGCTGCATGGCTGCACGCAGGACCCCGACGACTTTGCCGCCGGCACCCAGATGAATCAGCTAGCCGAGGAAAACCAGTATTTCGTGCTGTATCCGGCACAAAGTCAGTCCGCCAATCAGGCCAAGTGCTGGAACTGGTTCAACGCCATCGACCAGCAGCGCGGTCAGGGCGAGCCGTCCATCATTGCCGGCATGACGGCGCAGGTGATGGCCGAGTATCCCGTCATCAAAGAGCAGGTGTATGTGGCAGGGCTGTCGGCTGGCGGAGCCATGGCGGTGATCGTCGGCACGCTGTATCCCGAGCTGTTTGCCGCGGTGGGCGTGCATTCGGGCCTACCATTTGGCTCGGCGCAGGATCTGCCATCGGCCCTGTCGGCCATGAAGCGGGGCGCCAGCAGCATGGCCGTGGCGTCTGCACCGGCCAGCCAGCCCATTATCGTGTTCCACGGCGACAGCGATACTACCGTCAATCCGCGCAATGGCGAACAGGTGATGGCGCAGCGCCTGCTGCCACCGCACGCTCAGGCCGAAATCCGCAGCGGCGATGTGCCCAACGGCCACCGCTACACGCGCACCACCCACATGGGTACGAACGGCAAACCGCTGGGTGAACACTGGCTGGTGCATGGCGCCGGCCATGCGTGGTCTGGCGGCAGTGCCAACGGCAGTTATACGGATGCGCGCGGGCCAAACGCCAGCCGCGAAATGCTGCGCTTCTTCCGTACCGTGCGCTAGGGTTTGAGTCCGGTGGCAGCCTGGTCTGCCGCGCCAGCACGCTGCTGGGCTGCGATCTCGGCACGCAAACAGTCAGGACACCAGCAGCCAGCCGCACCGGCCACCGGTACAGGCAGCAGCATAGGTAGTTCGGTACACCAGCATGGCGCTTCCTCCGCAGCCGAGCTGCCGGTCTGCGCGAGCGCGGGCGCGGCCTCGCGCGCACGTACGCCGCCGTCAGCCATGGCGCAATGGAAGGCAGCACCGCAGCGCGTGCACTGGCTCATGGCCTATTTCCCGTGTTCGTCGGGGAAGCCGCGCATGGCCGAACGCAGCAGCGACATCTGGCCATTGAAGCGGGTGCAGCCATCACACACCATCAGATGCAGGCGCAAGCGGGTACGCTCGACAAACGACAGTTCGCGATCCATCCCCTCCGATACCAGCCGGTGGGCTTCGCGGCAGGTCGGTTTCAATCCGGTTTTATCAGGATTCGTCATATTCGGCTCGATTCATTGAGGACTGCGCTGGCCGAACCAGTTCAGATCCAGACATTCGCGCAGACGCAAGCGCGCCCGATACAGCAGCACCCACGCATTAGACGAAGTAATCGCCAGTTCCTTACAGATTTCTTCCGTCTCCAGTTCCAGCCATTCGCGCATCATGAACACGCGCGCCGTCTGGGCTGGCAGCTTTTCCAGACACAGTTCCAGCGTGCGGAAGAAGTCCTTCTGCTCGAGCGCCGTATCGGGATCGCCCCACGCTTGCGGTGGCGCCACCGTGTGGCCGTTGGCGGTGAACAGCGCGTCGATCAGCTCATCATCGCCCTGCCCCTCGTCCGTATCGAACTGGCGCTCACGGGTGGAGGAACGCAAACAGTCGATGATCTTGAACTTGAGGATGCCCGTCACATAGGTGCGCAGCGAGGAGGCGCCGGTAAAACGCTCGGGCTTTTCCAGCACGGCGATCAGAGCATCCTGCACGGCGTCTTCGGCCAGTGCCTGATTCCTAATTTGCAATTGTGCAAATCGGACAAGCTGGGGACGCATCTGTTCCAGTTGGCGGTGCAAAGTGTCGGGAGGGCTCATATGGCGGCCAGCGTAGCGGAGGATCTAAGAAAATACAACCAGATAGCCCTATAATGCGTGGTCTACGGCCGCTACAGGCTGTAAAATTGCACAAAATTTTTTTCCGGACTCGCCATGACCCAACTGACCAACCTGAACTTAGGCATGAATGATGACCTGACTGCGGTTTCGCCGCAGATCAAGGCGCAGATTCTGGCTGAGGCCCTGCCCTACATCCGCAATTTCCATGGCAAGACCATCGTGATCAAATACGGTGGCAATGCGATGACGGACGAGCGCCTGAAACACGGCTTCGCGCGCGATGTCATTCTGCTCAAGCTGGTGGGGATGAATCCGGTGGTGGTGCACGGTGGCGGTCCGCAGATCGACAACGCGCTGAAAAAAATCGGCAAGCAGGGCACCTTCGTGCAGGGCATGCGTATCACCGACGAAGAAACCATGGAAGTGGTGGAGTGGGTGCTGGGCGGCGAAGTGCAGCAGGACATCGTGATGCTGATCAATCACTACGGCGGTCAGGCCGTGGGCCTGACGGGTAAAGACGGTGGTCTGATCCGCGCCCGCAAGATGGCTATGCCAGACCGCGACAATCCGGGCGAGTTCCTCGACATCGGCTTCGTGGGCGAAATCGATGCGATCAATCCGGCCGTGGTAAAAGCCCTGCAGGACGACGCCTTCATTCCTATCATCTCGCCGATCGGCTTCGGTCAGGACGGTCAGGCCTACAACATCAACGCCGACGTGGTAGCAGGCAAGATCGCGGAAATCCTGAAAGCGGAAAAGCTGATCATGATGACCAACATCGCCGGTGTGCAGGATAAACAGGGCAATCTGGTGACCGATCTGTCGGCCCGCGAGATCGACGAGATGTTCGCCGACGGTACGATTTCGGGCGGCATGCTGCCTAAAATTTCATCAGCACTGGATGCTGCCAAGTCCGGCGTGAACACGGTGCACATCATTGATGGCCGAATTGAGCACTCTTTATTGCTGGAAGTCTTGACCGAACAGGCTTTTGGCACTATGATCCGGTCTCACTAAAAATTTGGCGGTGCAGTTAAGCCTCTGTTTTAGCGTACCGCCACATTCAAATGCCCTTGTAGCTCAGTGGTAGAGCACTCCCTTGGTAAGGGAGAGGCCACGTGTTCAATCCACGTCAAGGGCACCATCCTGCAACACCCTCCCCCGCTCTAGAATTTTTATCCGACAGCCCTGTCAGGCTTTGTTGCGTCCTGTTTCAGTACAGCCGCTCCACCTTCAGGCCGCGCTGGCGCAGCAGTTCCGGCACGCTGTACTGCCCTACCAGATGCAGGATGCCGATCGCTGCCACCGCGTTATCCGCCTGCTGCATCAGACGCTGCATACCGTCGGCCAGCGCCGGATTGCGCCCTTCCAGCAGCACTTTCTGCACGAAGCGTCCCGAATAGCTGTCATCCTGCTCGGCCTTGCTGGCCAGCGCATCGAGCGCCGCAGCATCGGCATGGCGCCATGCATCACCGATAGCGCGCGCCTGGCTGGCCTGTTCACGCGATTCGATACCGGCAATAGCTTCCTGCAAAAAGATTAACTGCTGCGCCGCGTCCATGCTGTCGAACAGCGCCATCTGGCTTTCGGCCGATTCCAGCTCCACCACCTGCTGGCCACGCTTATGCGCCTGCTGCGACAGATAGGAATCTACCGCCAGCGCCGTGCTGTAGCCCTGATT
Organism: Duganella fentianensis; assembly: GCF_964031615.1. GTDB lineage: Bacteria > Pseudomonadota > Gammaproteobacteria > Burkholderiales > Burkholderiaceae_D > Rugamonas > Rugamonas fentianensis_A. The sequence goes on along the minus strand of NZ_CAXIQN010000004.1, from coordinate 86,770 downwards.
GGAAAACTCGGAAATAGTCAGCACGCTGGCCAGTAACCACGGCTTCATGGCGGCCACGCTGGCGGCTTCGATGTGATACTCGCGCAGCAGCCGTTCCAGCCGCAGCCGCCACGCTGTCGACAGTGCGGGCACATTGCTCCCTCTAGCCTGCATACCAAAGCGCTGCACCACTTTCGCCAGCGCCTGCTGGTCACCCAGCGGATCGATCTCCAGCGCCAGCACGGGTGCCTGCTCCAGTAGCTGTGCTAACTGCGGTTCGAGCGGATAGAAATCGGCAGCGCCCACATGAATAGTGCCGAACAGGTAGAGTGTGCGGCCGGACTGCTCGATCTTGAACAGCGCACCATGGCGCGTGCCACTATTTTCAGCATGGACCGAGACGGGCGAGAGCAGCAGCGCGAGCAAACTGCAGAACATCACTATAATCTGACGCAGCATGACACCCTTTTTCAGCAAATCCGACGTGAACAATTGAAGTGAGCATTATTACCCGCAAAGACACGGTGTGGCTATTCGATCTCGATAACACCCTGCACAACGCCTCGCATGCGATTTTCCCCGCCATCATGGGGCGCATGAACGACTACATTGCCCGCGTACTGGGAGACGGCACCACGCCGGCCACACCGGAGCAGGTGGAAGCCGCGCGCACGGGCTATTGGCGCCGTTACGGCGTAACGATGCTGGGACTGGTCAAGCACCATAACGTAGATGCCGCCCATTTTCTGCACGAGACGCACAATCTGGAACAGCTGCAGAGCATGATCCGCGCCGAAACAGGCTTGCGCCAGCTATTGCGCCGCCTGCCCGGCCGCAAAATCCTGCTGACCAATGCGCCGCACCGCTATTCCACCAAGGTAGTACGCCATCTGGGCCTGCAGCGCCAGTTCAGCCACCACGTGGCAGTGGAAGCCATGACGGTGCACGGCAAGATGCGTCCCAAACCATCGCGCCTGCTGCTGCGTAGCCTGCTGCGGCGCCAGCAGCTGCGCCCAGGCCGCTGTGTGCTGGTGGAGGATACGCTGGCCAATCTGCGCACTGCCCACCAGTTAGGCATACGCACGGCATGGGTCACCCAGTACCTGACGCTGGAAGACACGGCGGGCATGGCACACCAGCAAAAACGCTTAATTCGCCCCGCTTATGTCGATGTCAAAGTAAAATCTGTCCGACAGCTGCCGGCCCGCCTGCACCATTTGCGCTAACACCCTGCTAGCAGCCTAACCGATTCGACCACCACCACTGCGAGATCACATGGCAAGCACACCGCCGGGCCAACGCCGCATGCAGATACTGCAAGCACTGGCCGAAATGCTGGAACAGCCCAAGGGCGACCGGATTACCACTGCTGCGCTAGCGCGCAAGCTGGAGTTCTCCGAGGCGGCGCTGTACCGCCATTTCGCCAGCAAGGCGCAGATGTTCGAGGGGCTGATCGAATTTATCGAATCGACCGTGTTCGGTCTGATCAACCGGATTACCGAACAACAGAGCGACGGCTTGCTGCAGGCGCGTGATATGGTGGGCATGCTGCTGAATTTTTCAGCACAGAACCCCGGCATGACGCGCGTGCTGACAGGCGAAGCACTGGTCAACGAGGACGAACGGCTGCAACTGCGCATGAACCAGTTCTACGATAGGGTAGAACTGGCGCTGAAACAGGCGCTGCGCATCGCCGCCAGCGAAGGCCAGACGCGCGAGGCCGATGTGCCGGCGCGCGCCAGCATGCTGGTCAGCTTCGTGATCGGACGCTGGCACCGTTATGCCAAGAGTGGCTTCAAGAATAACCCCACACAGGACGCACCGCTGCAAATTGCCTTGCTGCTGACTTCAGTTTAACCATGGATGTAGAAGTATTCGCGCTGCTGGACGACGCCAGCCCGCACAACGCACCAGCCACCGCTGGTGCGCCGCACCGCTCACGCCTGTACACCGGCCATCTGGCCACCCTGCGCTGCCAGCACATAGGCCTGTGGCCGCAACTGCTGGAGCAGATGCAGACAGCGCTCACGCAAGGCGCCTATGCCGTCAGCGTGTGTCATTACGAACTCGGTGAACAGCTACTGCAACTGGATGGCGTCGATGCCGCGCCACCCATAGAACTGGCGCAGATACTACTGTTCGCGCGCTGCGACCTGCTCGATAGTGCACAAGTTGGCGCATGGCTGGCGGCCCGCAGCGCTACGTCGGAGAGTGCCAGCGCTGCGACCGTGCCAGCCGGCATCGCCAACATCCGCCCGAATATCGACCAGCCGGCCTTCAGCGCCGCGCTGGCGCGCATCCACGATTACATCGCGGCGGGCGACACCTATCAGGTCAACTACACCTACCGGCTGCGTTTCGACGCCTATGGCAGCATCTATGCGCTGTACGCGCGCCTGCGCGAGCGCCAGCCCGTGCCGTATGGCGCGCTGCTGCAACTGGACGATGGCAGTGCCATCCTGTCGCTGTCGCCGGAACTGTTCGTACGCCATCAGGATGGCGTGCTGACGGCGCGCCCCATGAAAGGCACGGCACCTGCCAGCACCGACGACACCGAAAACCAGCGCCGCGCACAGGCACTCGCCGCCGACAGCAAGAACCGCGCAGAGAATCTGATGATCGTCGACCTGCTGCGTAACGACGTCGCGCGCATCGCCACCACCGGCAGCGTGCAGGTGCCGGCTCTGTTCGACGTGCAGCGCTACAGCAGCGTGCTGCAGATGACCTCGACCATCACCGCGCAACTGCGCGACGATGCCACGCTGGCCGAAATTTTCGCCGCACTCTACCCTTGCGGCTCCATCACAGGCGCGCCCAAGCGCCGCACCATGGAAATCATCCGCGAACTGGAGCCAGACCCGCGCGGCATCTACACGGGCGCTATTGGCTGGTTCGATCCGCGCAGCGATGGAAAGGTAGGGGATTTCTGCATGTCCGTTCCCATCCGCACGCTGGCTTTGCAGGCACCGGATGCTACGCGCGGTGTGCGCCACGGTGAAATGGGCGTGGGCGCGGGGATCGTGTTCGATAGCGACGCGGCCGAAGAGTTTGCCGAGTGCCAGCTCAAAGCGCGCTTCCTGACAGGGCTGCAAAGCCAGTTCGAGATTTTCGAAACGCTGCAGGCCAGCCACGCGGGTGCCGCACATCAGGCGCGCCATCTGGCGCGGCTGGCCACTTCGGCGCACTACTTCGGCTATCCATGGGATGCTGCTGCGGCAGATGCTGCGATAACGCAGGCCTGCGCCAGCATGACGCCGCAACAGACCTACCGTTTGCGACTGGCACTCTCGACCAGTGGCGCATTCTCCGTCCAGCAAGCCGTCATCACGCCGCTGGCCACGCCCGTCAAGCTGCTGCTGGCTGCCGATGCTACCAGCGCCAGCGATCTGTTCCTGCGTCATAAAACCAGCATCCGCACGCGCTACGACGCCGCATGGCGCGCGGCCGAAGCGGCCGGCGGTTTTGATACGCTGTTCTTCAACGAACGGGGCGAACTGACGGAAGGTGGTCGCAGCAATGTGCTGGTGAAAATCGGTGGCCGCTGGCTGACACCGCCGCTGTCGTGCGGCCTACTGCCGGGCGTGATGCGCGCCGTGCTGCTGGACGATCCGCAGTGGCAGATTCAGGAAGCCGTGATCACGCGCGCCATGCTGCAGCAGGCCGAAGCCATCATGGTCTGCAATGCCTTGCGCGGCGTGATGCCAGCCGTGCTGGCCAGCTAGCCTTCGCGCGGCGCAGCGTACCTTGCAGCCTTACAGATCGATCAGCATTTCAAAACCGCCGTAAATCATGCGCTTGCCATCGAAGGGCAGATTTTTCTGATCCATGAAATGCGCCATGCGGGGATCGTTCATGGCTTTATCGTTGATGGCATCGCGCTCGGCGCGCGAGCCATAGACTATCCATGAAAACACGACCACCTCGCCCTCGCGCAAATCCACGCTGAGAGGAAACGAAGTGACTTTGCCCGGTGGTATGTCGTCACCAATACATTCGCGGAACTCGCGCGCACCGTATTCTTTCCAGATCGCGCCGCACTGGCGCGACATATCGAGATAGGCCTCAAGGTTTTCCTTGGGCAGCGGAATCACAAACCCGTCGACATAAGCCATGCTGTTCTCCTTCTCCGTCCAGAATTCCAGAGTAGCCAGTTTGGCGCGCAATCACAAGCACCGCACGATACGGCAGCAAGCCCGTACCGCACCAGGCAACCGGCAGCGCTAGACAAGCTAGGCGACGGCAAAGCGCTTGCGGTAGGCACCGGGCGAGGTCGCAGCAAGACGACGGAAGTGATGACGTAGCGATTCTTCCGAAGCAAACCCCGTACGCTCGGCAATCTGCGCCAGCGGCACATCGGGCACTTCCAGCATTTCCTTCACCAGTGCCACGCGCTCGCGGATCAGCCATTCCAGCGGCCCCATGCCGGTGGCCTGCTGAAACTGGCGCTGCAAGGTACGCGGGCTCATGGCTGCCTGCTCGGCCATGCTGGCCACCGTGTGCCGCAGCGCGGGATGGCTACGCAGCCAGTCCATCAGGCGCGACAAGCGCCCTGCTTCACTGTGTGCCATGGGACGGGGCAGAAACTGCGCCTGCCCGCCTTCACGGTGCGGCGCCACCACCAGCCGCTGCGCCACCTGATTGCCGACCTTCGCGCCATAGTCGCGCCGCACCAGATGCAGCAGCATATCCAGCCCCGCGGCCGACCCGGCCGCCGTGATCAGCTGGCCATTATCCACATACAGATCATCGGACTGCACCTGTATCTGCGGATAGCGCTGCGCCAGCTTGTCGGCATAGCGCCAGTGGGTAGTGGCAGGCTTGCCATCGAGCAGACCCGCCGCTGCCAGCACGAACACGCCGGAACAGATCGAGCACAGGCGCGCACCGCGCTGATATGCAGCCCGCAGTTGTTCCAGCAGTGCCGCTGGCGGCATTTCATCGGCATCGCGCCAGCCCGGTATGACGATGGTATCGGCCTGCGCCAGCAATTCCGGCTGATACGGCGCCTGCACCATGATGCCACCCGCCGCGCGGATCGGCCCTTGTTCGATAGCGCAGACAGCAAAGTCATACCAGTCCACCTCCAGTTCGGGGCGTTCCAGCGCGAATAGTTCCACCGTGCAGCCAAACTCGAAGGTGCACAGACGGTCATAGGCGAGAGCCACTACCAGATGTTTTTTCATGGCGTGATCTTAACGCATCTTGGCTTATGCGCCACTACTGTGGCCGTGCCGCCCGCGCCACAATGGCAACATCCACCACCACTCAAGGAGTCAACATGTCCTCTGCCTCGCGCGTCAGCGCCATTCCCGCCGCCAGCAGCAACGCTGCCCTCGCCTATTTCGAAGACCAGTTTCGCTACGAAACGGACTGCTGGGATGTGCACGATGCGCTCAACAACGGCCCGCACGACTTCGTGCTGCTCGATGTACGGGGTACGGAAAAATATCAGGCTGGGCATGTGGCCGGAGCACTCGATCTGGCGCACGGCAAGATCATTGCGTCCAAACTGGCACACTACCCGCAGGACACGCTATTCGTGGTGTATTGCGCCGGTCCCCACTGCAATGGAGCAGCGCGTGCGGCAGTACGGCTGGCGCAACTGGGACGCCCCGTGAAAGTGATGCCGGGCGGGATCACCGGCTGGCTGGATGAAGGATTTGCGCTGGTTAGCGGCACCTAAACGATACCGGCACCGCCAACCAGCCGGCGGGCTTACATGGCCAGCGCTTTTTCGACAGCGCTGACCAGCTGCTTGTCGTTCGGGGTGACTTTGCTGCCGAAGCTTTCCACCACATTGCCCTTACGGTCGATCAGGTATTTGTGGAAGTTCCATGCCGGCGTCTTGCCGGTAGCCTTGATCAGGTTGACGTACAGGGGATTCGGTTCCTTGCCGGACACCATGGATTTGGCGAACATGGGGAACTTCACGCCGTAGGTGTTGAAGCAGAAATCAGCAATTTCCTTGCTGCTGCCCGGTTCCTGCTGGCCAAAGTCGTTGGACGGGAAGCCCAGCACCACCAGCCCCTTGCCACTGTATTTGGCATACATGGCTTCCAGCCCTTCGTACTGGCTGGTGAAGCCGCAATAGCTGGCCGTATTCACCACCAGCACCACTTTACCGGCGTACTGGCACAGATCCTGTGGCGCATCGTCCTGCAAACGCTTGAAGGTCTGCTTCAGAATGGCAGGGCAGCTTGCCGCGGGCGTACTGGCTGCAGACGCGGCAGACGGCGTCTGCGCCGATACCGAAGTACTGAGCAGCATGGTCAGAGAGGAAACCAGGCACAACTGAGCAAAGGTCTTGGACATGATGGTTCGCCGAAATAAGTAAAAAAATAATTCTATTCCAAAAGCCAACACTTCGCTGCGCAGCGCTTTTTTTTGCAGCTGCGCAGCCGGCACACGATTGAGGCAGATTAAACCTTCCCCTCGTCGGCAATCCACACTGGATCGCAGAAGCGCGAAGGAAGAACCATGAAATGGGATGCCACAGGGCGAAGCCGGCTAGCTGTGTTGCGAATGCCACTGCTGATGTTGATGCTGATGTTGATGCTGATGTTGCTACTGATGCTAACCAGCACAACAGGCGCGCTGGCACAGGTGGAATTACTGCCGCCCATGGCAGCGGGACAGGTCAGCGTATCGGGGCTGTCCTCAGGCGGCTACATGGCCGTACAGTTCGAAGTGGCTTTCTCGGCCACGGTGCGCGGCGCAGGCATCATTGCTGGCGGGCCGTATTTTTGCGCGCAGGGCAGCGTCTACACGGCGACCACCCGCTGCAGTTGTACCAGCGATATCTTTGCCTGCCGCGTCCATCCGGGCGGCACCCGCATTGCCGACCTAATCGTGCTCACCGACTGGTTTGCCGCCGATGGCGCCATCGATCCGCCCGAAGGGCTGGCTAGCCACAAGGTATGGCTGCTGTCGGGCAGCGTGGACAGCGTGGTGCCGCAACCGGTGATGACGGACCTGTACAACTACTACCGCCACTACATGGCGGCCAGCCAGATCGTCTACCGCCGCATGCTGCCAGCCGAACACGCGCTGCCCACCGACCAGTACGGCAACCCCTGCGCCCATCTGGGCAGCCCCTACCTCAACAACTGCACCTACGACGCTGCCGGCCAGCTACTGCAATGGATCTACGGCCCGCTACTACCCCGCAACAGCGGTCCGCCCGCAGGCCACGTGCTGGCGTTCCTACAGAGCGAGTTCCTGCCCTTCCCCACCCTGCATGGCATGGCGACGGTCGGCTATCTGTATTTGCCAAAAAGCTGTGAGGACAGTGCCGGCGCAGGCTGCCGACTGCATGTGGCGTTCCATGGCTGCCTGCAGGACATCGACAGCATAGGCACCACCTTCATCGACCATGCCGGCTACAACGCCTGGGCCGACAGCAACCGCCTGATAATTCTCTATCCGCAGGCGTCTGCCATCGCCCCCAATCCGGAGGCATGCTGGGACTGGTTTGCCTACGACGATGCGCGCTACGCCCTCAAATCCGGCCACCAGATGGCGGCCATCAAACGCATGGTGGACAGGCTGACAGGCGTGCAGCCTGCCACCAGCACAAGTCCGTCTAGATGCCGCCCAGACAGATGTATTTGATGACGAGGTAATCGTCGAGGCCATAGTGCGAACCTTCGCGCCCCAGACCGGACTGTTTGACGCCGCCGAACGGTGCAATCTCGTTAGAGATCAGCCCCGTGTTGACGCCCACCATGCCAGTTTCCAGCCCTTCCGCCACGCGCCAGACGCGGCCGATATCGCGCGAATAGAAATAGCTGGCCAGCCCGAACTCGGTGGCGTTGGCCAGCGCCAGCACTTCCTCGTCGGTGTGGAAGCGGAATAGCGGTGCCAATGGGCCGAAGGTTTCATCGGTCGCCACCAGCATGGAATTATCCACATCCGCTATCACGGTCGGCTCGAAGAAGCCGTGACCGAGCGCATGACGCTGGCCGCCCAGCAGCACACGGCCGCCCTTGGCCACGGCATCGGCCACATGCTGCTCCACTTTCTGTACGGCTTTCTCGTTGATCAGCGGGCCTTGGGTAACACCGTCCTCAAAGCCATTGCCCACCTTGAGCTTGCGTGCAGCCGCCACCAGCTTTTCAGCAAACTGCTCGTACACGCCGTCCTGCACGTAGATGCGGTTGGCACACACGCAGGTCTGGCCCGCATTGCGATACTTGGACGCCAGCGCGCCCTCCACTGCCGCATCGAGATCGGCATCGTCGAACACGATAAAGGACGCATTGCCGCCCAGTTCCAGCGACAGTTTCTTGATGGTGGGTGCGCTTTGCGCCATCAGCAAGCGTCCCACGGCAGTAGAGCCGGTAAAGGTCAGCTTGCGCACGATGGGGCTGGCACTCAGTTCGCCACCGATGGCGACAGGATCGCCCGTCACCACGCTGAATACGCCGGCCGGCACACCGGCCCGCTCGGCCAGTTCGGCCAGCGCCAGTGCACAGAATGGCGTGGCTTCGGCTGGTTTCAAGACCATGGTGCAGCCTGCGGCCAGCGCCGGCCCCACTTTGCGGGTAATCATGGCAATCGGGAAGTTCCACGGCGTGATGGCAGCGCATACGCCAATCGGCTCCTTGGTCACTAGCAGACGCCGATCCGGCCATGGCGATGCCAGCGTTTCACCGGCAATGCGCTTGGCTTCTTCGGCAAACCATTCAATAAACGAAGCGCCGTAAGCCACTTCGCCCCGTGCTTCGGCCAGCGGCTTGCCCTGCTCGGCCGTCATCAGCTGTGCCAGATCTTCCGCATTGGCCAGTATCAGGTCATTCCAGCGGCGCAGGATGGCCGCGCGTTCCTTGGCAGTTTTCTTGCGCCATGCGGGCCAAGCCGCGTTGGCTGCGGCAATCGCGGCGCGGGTTTCGGTGGCGCCCATCAGCGGCACGCTGCCCAATTGCTCTCCCGTGGCGGGGTTGTGCACGGCCAGCGTGGCGCCATTGTCGGCATCGCACCATGCACCGTTCACATAGGCCTGCTGACGCAGCAGGCTGGTGTCTTTGAGTTGCAGCATAGCTTCTCCTGTCAAAGAATTACTATGCCACAGACTGCGCTACGCTGTTTTACTCCACCGTGAAAGAGGACAGGTCCGGATGGGGTGGCGGATAGTGCAGATCCATGTGCTCGAGCGTTTCCAGCAGCAGGCTGGCGATCACCAGATTACGGTGGGTCTTGGAATTGGCTGGAACCACATACCACGGTGCATGGGGCAGATTGGTGGCGCGGATCGCATCCTCGTAGGCGCGCTGGTAGGCAGCCCATTTTTTACGCTGCTCGATATCGGCCGGATTGAATTTCCACTGCTTGTCCGGATCATCAAGCCGCTCCTGCAAGCGCTGGCGCTGTTCTTCCTTGGAGATATGCAGGAAAACTTTGACGATCACCGTGCCCGTTTCGGCCAGCATGCGCTCGAAATCGCGAATCTGGGCATAGCGGCGCTGGCATTCGTCCCCATCGATCATGCCCTGCACGCGCGTAATCAGCACATCTTCGTAATGGCTGCGGTTGAAAATCGCGATCTCGCCTTTGACAGGCACCTGCTGGTGCACGCGCCACAGATAATCATGCGCCAGTTCGTTATCGGTCGGCGCCTTGAACGCCACGGCGCGCACGCCCATCGGGTTGACGCGGCTAAACATGGCACGCACCGTCCCATCCTTGCCGGCCGTATCCATGCCCTGCAACACCAGCAGCACCTTCTTGTTGTGCTGCGCATACAGCTTGTCCTGCAAGGCCGAAATGCGGTCAATTAGCTCGCCCGTGCGCTTGATATCGAGCGCCTTGGCTTTGGCCTTGGACAGTTCGGGATTGGCCGTACGGCTGGAAAATACTGCCTTGCCTGCGTCAGCTTCACGCAGTTTCAGGCGGGGCGAGGCGCGAAAGCGCTGGCGGGCGTTATGGGTCATGCAGCTAGCATACCACTGGCAGCAAGCTGCGCCGCGCGGCAGCCCCACCATGCAGCTTCCTCGAACACGGAAAAGCCCGACAGATCGGCATGGGCAAACAGGATGCGTCCCTCATGCTCGCGCAGCGCACGCACACCGGCATTGCTGCGGAAGCGCGGCAAAGGCGCCGCCATGGCGTGGCCGCGCAAAGTGATATCGACGCGCTCGACACACGATACAAACTCGCTGCCGTATGCCGTCTGCAGATCGGCGCTGGCCAGCGCCAGCAGTTCTTCCGGCCTGGCCGCCAGCAGCCATTTGCGCGCGCTGACGGGATCACGGTCGGACAGCGCCACATAGGCACTGAACACGGTTTTTTCCGGTGGCCGCACGCGGATATCTTGATGGGTGGACACCACATAGCCGAGTCCCGGTTCGCTGTACACCACGTTATCCCAGCACAGCGGCTGATCCGGCAGTTCATGCGGGAAGCGCTTGAGCAGGAAATTCGCCACCAGCCACGGCGCATACGCAGGGCTATGTTTGGCCGGATCGAAACCGTAGGAGCCGATATTCTCCACCACGCGCGCCGCCACATACAGCGGCATGGCGCAGATGGCTTTGCGCGCCCGCACCAGATAGCTGTGCGGCTGGCCATCCTTGAGCGTAAAGCACAGCGCTTCGATGCCCGTCGCCGTTTCCTTCAGCGACACCACGGTGCCGCCGCGGCGCTGTATGCCGGACGCGCGTTCCAGCCCGCTGGCCAGCGGCTGCAAGCCGCCCGGCCACGTCAGCCACGCACCATTGCCCGCATTGGCCGCCTGTCCCCAGCGGCTGCAGTAGTAGTGCAGCCCTGCCCACGCCGACACCTGATCGTAGCGGGTGCCGTAATCGTCGCGGCAGCAGTAGTTGAGATACCAGTGCAGCGTGGGCGCCGTGTAGCCGTTCTGCGTCAGCCAGTCCTTCAGCGTGATCTGATCGAGCGCCTGCCATTGCGGGTCTTCTGACGACAGCACGGTGGGAAACACGAACACGCGCCGGCCATCGCTGCCACGGGTCTGGCGCAGGCGCGCCACCTCGGCGAAAAAGCGCGCCTGCTGATCGCGCTCCCATTGCGGCACGCCCTCGGTGGGAATAAAGCCTTCCTGCCAGTGGCCATCTTTGAGCAAGCGTTCTTCCGGCGCGTGCAGAATAAAGCGCTCGTCATAGGTGGGCTGTTCGGCATAGGCATCCTTCTCGATGATGCCCAGATCGGCCAGTATCTCGCGCACATGCACGGATTCGGGCGACGGCAACGGCAGGTAGTGTGCGCCGGTAGGATAGGCGTATTCGCCGAATGCGCCGCCGGCCGCATTGCCATATGGTTGCGGACCGTCGATCATCAGCATGTCGCGTACACCGAGCTTGTTGAGCTTCCACGCAGCCGTCAGGCCGGCCACGCCGGAGCCAAGGATGGCGACGCCCGTCTCTATCACTTCGGACGGCGGCGGCAAGGTGCGGCGGTCGCGCAGATAATGGCCTTCGTCACGCCCCGGATAATGCACGGTGGGCGTGACTTCGCGCCAGCGCAGAAAACCGGCCACGCTGCCTGCGGCCAGCGCACCGGAAGCGCCAGCCCACAGCAGAAACGAACGGCGCAGCATCAGCGGATCACCCTGCGCCAGTCCTGCTCGAATTCATGCACCAGCGACTGGGTGTTCAGCCGATTCGGCGCCATCGGCAGGCGCTGCATATCGGGCGGGAAGCTGAACATCTCGCGCGTGGTGTCGGCATTCAGATAGCGCATGGGCAGGCGGTAGCTGGTAGGCGGCTGGTATTCCGCCTGCGGCGTGGCGAGGATGAAGCCCCATTCACCAAACGATGGCACATAGGCGTGGTAAGGGTAAGTTTTCAGCCCGACTTCGCGCAAGGTGGCATCGATAGTCCAGTAGGCATGCGGCGCGAAGAATGGCGAAGTCGATTGCACCACCATCAGACCATTGGCTGCCAGATGCTTTTTCACCATGCCGTAGAACGGAACGGAATACAGCTTGCCCAGTGCGAAGCTGGACGGATCGGGGAAATCGACGATCACGGCATCGAACATATCGTCGTGCTGTTCCAGCCAGATGGCCGCATCGGCATTAATCACCTGCACGCGCGGATCGCTGAACGAACCGTGATTGAGCTTCACCAGTTCTTCGCGCTTGCTGAAAGCGCCCGTCATGGCCGGATCGAGATCAACCAGCGTCACATGTTCGATCTGTGGATAACGCAGAATTTCGCGCAGCGCGAGACCATCCCCGCCACCCAGCACCAGCACCCGCTTGGCCCATGGCAGCGGTTGCAGCACAGGATGCACCAGCGCTTCGTGGTAGCGGTACTCGTCGCGCGAGGAAAACTGCAGATTGCCGTTGATGTACAGGCGCAGGTCATCCTTCCAGTGGGTAATCACCAGCCGCTGATAGGGCGTGGTAGTGGCAAACACGATTTCATCGCCAAACAGACCATGTTCACCCCAGTAAGTCAGCTTGTCGGCAAAAGCAAAGCCGAACACCAGCACGCACAGCACACTGGCGGCACGCAGCATGCGCCCTGCTACATTCTGTAGCTCTGTGCGGAACACGCTAATTGTCCACAGGGCCACGCCCACATTCAGCATGCCGAACAAAAAGCCCGTACGCACCAGCCCCAGATACGGCGCCAGCACCAGCGGGAACAGCAGCGACACGGCCAGCGCCCCCAGATAATCGAAAGTCAGTACGCGACTCACCAGTTCATTGAACGCCGTCTGACGTGCATTCAGTGCGCGCATCACCAGCGGCACTTCCATGCCGACGAAAGCGCCGACCAGAAACACCATCACATACAGCAGCGTGCGGAATGGCGCCGCCATCCACGAGAAAGTCAGAAACAGCAGCGCAGCGGATAAGCCACCGACTAGCCCCACGGCCAGTTCGATATCGACAAAGCGGGCCAGCACGTCTTCATCGCGCACATATTTGGACAGATGGGCACCCACACCCATAGCAAACAGATAGCAACCAATGATGGTGGAGAACTGCAGGATCGAGTCGCCCAGCAGATAGCTCGACAGCGCACCGGCGATCAGTTCATAGGCCAGACCGCAGGAAGCCACCACAAAAACGGACAGGATCAGAATCTTTTTGTTCATTCGTCGATTTTGCACTATTATCAAGTCAACCACTTTAACTGAAGGTGTGCCGTGCCCGCCATCCTAAATTATCTGATCCACCTGTTACTGGCCGCCGTGCTACTGGCGGTGTTCTTCAAAGCCTACACTTCCTGGACCCCGTTTAACGAAGTGCTGCTGATCCGGCAGGGTAATCTGGCGGCTGCCCTGTCGCTGGGCGGCGCGCTGATCGGCTTTTCCATCACCATCGGCTCGGCTATGGTGCACACGGCCGACTACCGCGAATTTGTCATGTGGGCCGCCGGTGCCATGATCGTGCAGATGCTGGCCTATGCCGTCACCACACGGTTGCTGAACATGGCCAAAGATCAAATCGAGGGCAATAACGCAGCCTTTGGCGGCCTGCTGGGCGCCATTTCCATCTCCATCGGCGTCATCAACGGCGCCTGCATTTCCTAACATCACGAGGACCATTATGGGCATCGGCAGCTTTATCAAGAAGCAGTTTATCGACGTAATCCAGTGGAATGAAGACAGCGACGGCGTACTGGCGTGGCGCTTCCCCATGCAGGATCAGGAAATCCAGAACGGCGGCGTGCTGGTGGTACGCGAATCGCAGATGGCCGTCTTCGTCAACGAAGGCCAGATCGCCGACGTATTCGGCCCCGGCACGCATAAACTGAGCACCCAGACTTTGCCGCTGCTGACCAACCTGATGAACTGGGACAAGCTGTTCGACTCGCCGTTCAAATCGGATGTGTACTTCTTCAGCACGCGCGTGCAGACGGCGCGCAAATGGGGCACGCCGCAGCCGATCACCATCCGCGACAAGGATTTCGACATGGTGCGCGTGCGCGCCTTCGGCATGTATTCCTACCGCGTGACGGACCCGCGCCTGTTCTTCAAGGAGATCAGCGGCACGCGCGAGCTGTACACGCGCGACGAAGTGGAAGAACAGTTGCGCGGCATCCTGATGGCCAGCATGGCCGGTTCGCTGGGCAGCTCGCAAGTCCCCTTCCTCGACATGGCCGCCAACCAGATGCTGATGGCGCAGCAGGTAAAAGGCGATCTGACCACGGCCTTCGGCCGCTACGGCATCGGCCTCGATGAATTCAATGTGGCCAGCGTGAGCCTGCCGGAAGAACTGCAATCGGCGCTGGATGAGCGGATTTCGGCTGGCATGAAAGGCGGCCTGAGTGCCGACAAGATGACCGGCTACACGCGCTACCAGACTGCCAACGCGATTCCGCTGGCAGCCCAGAACGAAGGCGGCGTGGCCGGCCTTGGCATGGGCCTTGGTGCCGGTGTCTCGCTGGGTCAGGTGATGGGACAGGCGCTGGGTGGTGCGATCGCTCCCACGGTTGCACCGGCTGCACCAGCAGCACCGGCCGAAGACAGCATCGAAACGCGGCTGGAAAAGCTCAAGGGCCTGCTCGACAAAGGTCTGATTTCGGCGGCCGACTATGACAGCAGCAAAGCCGAACTGCTGAAGAAGCTGATAGGTTAAGCACCACTACATGCAAACCGTTTCCTGTCCTAGCTGCGGCGCGGAAGTCCACTTCCGCTCGCATGCTTCGGTCATGGCTGTCTGCGAGTACTGCAGCACCAGCGTACTGAAAGATGCCGATGCCGTGCGCGATCTCGGCAAGATGTCGTCCGTACTGGAGGACTACTCGCCGATCCAGATCGGCACCAGCGGCGTGCTGGGTCAGCGCCCGTTCACGGTGGTGGGCCGCATCCAGCTACGCTACGACGCGGGACTGTGGAACGAGTGGTTTCTGCTATTCGATGATGGCGCCACCTCGTGGCTGGGCGATTCCTCCGGCCTATACACCATCACCGCCGAGTACCGTGGCGCGGCCGCTCTGCCGCCGTTCGAGGCACTACATCCGGGCTACACCTACGATCTGAATGGCGCGCCCTATACGGCAGCGGAAATCCGCGTGGCCGAATGTGTCGGCGGTCAGGGCGAACTGCCGTTCAAAGTAGGCGATGGCTATCAGGCGCGCGTGGCGGACTTCCGCCGCGGTGGCGAATTCATCACGCTCGATTATTCCGATGGCCCGCAGCCCGTAGTCTATACGGGGCTGGCCGTCACGCTCGATAGCCTGCAATGCCAGCTACTGCGCGACGACGACGCGATCCAGCGCGCGGCCGGACGCTATCGCGGCAAACTCAGTGCGCTCGACTGCCCCGCCTGCGGCAGCCAGATCAAATACCTGCCCGGCGTGACCACTACGCTGGTGTGCCAGTCCTGCCATAGCCAGATCGATGCGGCCAGCCCTAAAGCGGCCGTGCTGGCGGCGGGCGAACGGCTGGCCAGCGTGCCCATGTCGATCGAACTGGGCGCCACGGCACGCATCAACAATCAGGATTTCACCATCATCGGTATGATGCGCCGCGCCGACGATGAAGGCACGCAGTGGAACGAATATCTGCTGTATGGCACCCGTGCGGGATTCTCGTGGCTGGTCGAAACGGACGAAGGCTGGTCCGGTGCCAATGTGCTGTCCGAATGGCCGCTCGGCTATCAACCGGGCGCACCCGCCGTAGTGGTGGAGCGCACCCACTACAGCAAGCTGTATGACTATAGCTCGGTGGTGACGTTTGCGGCCGGTGCGTTTAACTGGCGGGTCGCGGTGGGTGATCGCACGCAGGTGGCCGAATTCAGCGCCGGCCAGCTGCGGTTAGCCAGCGAAACCACAGCGCAGGAAATGACCTGGTCACGTTCGGCGCCTGTCGCCACCGACCAGCTGGCAGCGTGGTTCGGCAGCCAGTTCAAAGGCGCGCGCAGAACGGCTACGGTGGCCGGCAGCGGGCGCGACGCGCACTATCACCGCAAGCTGGCCCAGCGCGTGATCTGGGTGATGCTGGCCTTTAATGCGATACCCTTGCTGATCAATTTTTCCGCCACATGGTTCCTCAGCCTGATCGGCGCGGCAGCGATCTACCTGCCCGCATGGTTCCTCGATAACGGGGAGCAGTCATGAGCAAATATCTGCTGTACGCCATCGTAGTGGCGTTCGTCACATCGGCCAGTAGCTGGGTCAGTTTTGCCAGCGGCGGCAGCAGTTCCGGCCATGGCTATCGGGGTAGTACGTGGAGTTCGCATACGGGAGGCGGTGGCGGCAGCTATGGTGGCGGTTCTGGCGGCGGTGGGCACAAATGAAGCGCGCCGCTCTGCCCGAACTGGCTCCTGCAGCGATCCATCAGCCGGCCGGCCAGCATCTACTGGCAGACCTGAGCGGCATCGAAGCTGCGCGCCTGAGCGACTGCGCCGTGCTGGAAAATCTGCTACGGCAGGCCGCGCAGGCCGCCGGTGCGCATGTACTGTTCAGCCACTTCCACGGCTTTGGCACAGGGTTAGGCGTGACGGGCGTGGTACTGCTGGCGGAATCCCACATCACCATCCACACATGGCCTGAAAACGGCTACGCCGCAGCCGACATTTTCATGTGCGGTGCGGCGCAGCCGGAACTGGCACTGGCGGTGATCGAACAGGCACTGCATCCAACTAACCGGACCGTGCGGGTGATCGCCCGTAGCGCCGAGATTAGTTGACCTTGACGGAGGTTTCGTTGGTGGCCACAGGCTTCAGCGGTGCCTCGATCTGACGCAGATTGACGACGATGGTGGCCGGATAGTCGAAACCGGCGCCCGTGTTACGGTCAACGATGTAGCCGATTCCGCCGCCGATCAGGATATTGCCCCACACGGCGCCATTCGATTTGGATACAGCCGTGGCATTACCGACAAAGCTATCCTTCTTGCAGTCGATGGCCAGATCGCCGGTGCTCTTGTGCACCGTCACACTGGCTGGGCTGGTCAGGAACCAGCTACCGGTGTCATTGGTCAGCGTGCAGCCGAGGCCGGCGATTTCCTTGTTTTCGAACACGGTGGTTACTGCCACCGGTTGCATTTTTTCGCCCGAAACGGATGCGCAACCCGTCATAACCAGTACACCTGCCAACGCCAGAATCTTTTTCATACATTCCCTCAGTGATTTTTTAGTATTTGCTTTAACAACAGCGCCGCAACAATAGCTTATGTCTATGGCGTAAATACTAACGAATTATCACTTTGATAAAATATTTCTATCAGGAATAGAAATTCTAGCGGCGGGGCTAGTTGCTCAGCTAGTGACGTACACCCAGCGACACGACTGTGCTGCTCAAATCGATACCGCGCACTTCCACGCTACCGAAATTGCCGCCGCTATTGCCGCGCACATGCACATTATTGAAACTCAGCGCACCAATCGAAGTTGGTAGCTGCAGCGTCAGCGAACCGTCGGCCTGCACCACCGCGCTAGCGTTACGAGCATCGTAGACCACATTCTTCGCGCTGCTCTCCGCTTCCAGAAAACCCAGCACGGGATTGACCAGTTTGGTCATATCGCCGATCACGGCCACACCATTCACACTGGCCGGCTGACTGATCTGCGCCACCAGATCGGCGCTCAGACCCTGCGCCGCACTGCCGCGCATTTCGCTTTCGCTCAACTGCTGCATGGCAGCGGCGGGCGGATTGCTAGCAAGCTGCGGCATGGCAGGCGCAGCAAAGGCAGCCAGCGGCGACAGCAAAGCCACGGCGATGGCTGCAGCGGCGCGCATGTTGTACTGACTATGCAACAGTTCATCCAGATGCTGGTGCGTGAGCACATCCCATTCAGTCAGGATCTCGCCGATACGGCGCCCCGTCTCCTCCTGATGGGCGATCGCCCTATCCAGCTGTTCCTGCGTAATCAGTCCGCGCTTGACCAGCAACTGGCCAAAGCGGGATCGATGATGAAATTCATGCAGCCATACCATGTTGATTCTCCACTCTATACCAGAGCCTAAGATAGCATTAAAACAAGCAAAGCTGAGCCTACCTAAGTGGAGGCATTCATCTAGAAAAATACGGGGTCAGGTCGGGCAAAGTGCACGGGTCAGGTCGGGCAACGGTGCACTTTTTGATTTTTCTCAAAATCCGCACCAACGCCCGACCTGACACCTGCACTTTGCCCGACCTGACCCCAAAATAAAAAAGGCAGCCGAGGCTGCCTTTTTGCTGTGCTGCTTGCGTTGCTTAGTGCTTGGCGCGCAGTTTGGCGATAGCGGCCAGTTGGCCGATCGCTGCTGCCAGTTCCGCCTGCGCTTTCGCGTAGTCGATGCCGGCAGTGTTGTTTGCCAGCGATTCTTCGGCACGTTTCTTGGCCGCTGCCGCTTTGGCTTCGTCCAGATCCTTGCCGCGAATCGCCGTATCCGCCAGCACCGTCACGGCGGTCGGTTGCACTTCCAGCAGACCGCCGGCGACGAAGACGAACTCTTCTTCAGCCTGGCCTGGGATCTGGATGCGCACTGCGCCCGGACGGATGCGGGTGATCAGCGGCGTGTGCTTAGGATAAATCCCCAGCTCGCCCTGTTCGCCCGGCAACGCGACGAATTCGGCTTCGCCCGAGTAGATCAACTCCTCGGCGGAAACCACGTCCACGTGTATAGTGTTTGCCATGTCTATCCTGTCGGTTGTGATGCGGTTCCGCGTACGGAACCGCTCAGCAATAGCTCAATGATTAGTTGAGTTTCTTGGCTTTTTCGATGGCTTCATCGATCGTGCCAACCATGTAGAACGCTTGTTCTGGCAGGTGATCGAGTTCGCCCGATGCGATCATCTTGAAGCCTTTGATCGTATCTTTCAGCGAAACGTACTTACCTGGCGAACCGGTAAATACTTCAGCAACGTGGAATGGCTGCGACAGGAAACGCTGCATCTTACGTGCACGGGCTACCAGCAGTTTGTCTTCCGGTGCCAGTTCGTCCATACCCAGAATCGCGATAATGTCGCGCAGTTCTTTGTAGCGCTGCAGGGTACC
Source organism: Duganella fentianensis (assembly GCF_964031615.1). GTDB lineage: Bacteria > Pseudomonadota > Gammaproteobacteria > Burkholderiales > Burkholderiaceae_D > Rugamonas > Rugamonas fentianensis_A. Next base: position 67,896 of record NZ_CAXIQN010000004.1, on the reverse strand, counting down.
CTGAACCGCACGGGCGGTGTCGTAGTGTTCCTGACCAACCACCAGAGGATCCAGCTGACGCGAGGTCGAATCCAGTGGGTCCACGGCAGGGTAGATACCCAGCGAGGCGATGTCACGCGACAGAACCACGGTCGAATCCAGGTGACCGAAGGTGGTCGCTGGCGATGGGTCGGTCAAGTCATCCGCTGGAACGTACACGGCCTGGATCGAGGTAATCGAACCGGTTTTGGTCGAGGTAATACGCTCTTGCAGACGGCCCATTTCTTCGGCCAGAGTCGGCTGGTAACCCACTGCGGAAGGCATACGGCCCAGCAGTGCGGATACTTCGGTACCGGCCAGCGTGAAGCGGTAGATGTTGTCCACGAAGAACAGAACGTCTTTACCTTCGTCACGGAACGATTCCGCGATGGTCAGACCGGTCAGCGCCACGCGCAGACGGTTACCTGGTGGTTCGTTCATCTGACCGTACACCATCGCTACTTTCGAGTTGGCTGGGTTTTCCAGGTCAACCACTTTAGCGTCGGCCATCTCGTGGTAGAAGTCGTTACCTTCACGGGTACGCTCACCCACACCGGCGAACACGGACAGACCCGAGTGCGCTTTAGCGATGTTGTTGATCAGTTCCATCATGTTCACGGTCTTACCTACACCTGCACCGCCGAACAGACCCACTTTACCGCCTTTGGCGAATGGGCAAACCAGGTCAATAACTTTGATACCGGTTTCCAGCAGATCCTGCGATGGCGACAGTTCGTCGTATGCAGGCGGGGTACGGTGGATCGAAGCGATCTGGTCGTGAGCAACTGGACCGCACTCGTCGATCGGGTTACCCAGCACGTCCATAATACGGCCCAGGGTAGCTTTACCTACTGGAACCATAATTGGTTTGCCGGTGTTCTGGATCTGCATGCCGCGACGCAGACCGTCCGACGAACCCAGAGCAATGGTACGGACCACGCCGTCACCCAGCTGTTGTTGTACTTCCAGGGTCAGGTCGGAGCCTGCCATTTTCAAGGCATCGAATACCTTGGGCATCGCGTCGCGTGGAAACTCAACGTCCACCACAGCGCCGATACACTGAACGATTTTGCCATCAGCCATGTTCGTTCCTTCTATATTGAATGTTTTGTTTAAACCGCTGCCGCACCGGCGACGATTTCAGAGAGTTCTTTGGTAATCGCAGCTTGACGAGTCTTGTTGTAGATCAGCTTCAGTTCGCCGATCACATTACCGGCGTTATCACTTGCCGCCTTCATCGCCACCATCCGCGCCGATTGTTCCGACGCCAGATTTTCCGCAACCGACTGGTACACCAGCGCTTCTACATAGCGCTCCAGCAGTTCATTGATCACGCTGGCCGCATCAGGCTCGTAGATGTAATCCCAGTTGTGATTACCTGCATCTGCCTGTTTCTTGGCCGCTGGCAGTGGCAGCAATTGCTCCACAACCGGCTCTTGTTTCATCGTGTTAATGAACTTGGTGTAGCACAGATAGACTGCGTCGATTTCGCCGTTCTCGAACTTTTCCAACATGACCTTGACAGGTCCGATCAGTTTGTCCAGATGCGGGGTATCGCCGATCTGCGTTACTTGCGCAACGACAGGAACGCCTACGCGATTCAAAAAACCCAAACCTTTGTTACCGATAGCTACCGCAGCAATCTTGTTGCCAGCCGTTTCCAGCTCACGGGTCTTCGCCGTCACCATACGCAGCACGTTGGTGTTCATACCGCCGCACAGACCTTTATCGGTCGTCACAACGATGAAGCCAACAGCCTTGGCCGATTCCTTCTGCTCTTCAGCCAGGAACGGGTGGGTGAATTCCGGATTTGCGGTGGCCAGATTAGCGGCGATATTGCGAATCTTCTCACTGTAGGGACGGGCGGCGCGCATACGATCTTGCGCTTTGCGCATTTTCGATGCAGCGACCATTTCCATCGCCTTGGTGATCTTCTTCGTATTTTCTACGCTCTTGATCTTGCCTCGTATCTCTTTGCCTACTGCCATGAGTCCTTACTCCTTCTGCGCTGAGGGCGATCCCGCAGGATCGCCTTGCCGCTTAAAATGCGCCGGATTTTTTGAAGTCAGCAATGGCAGCCGACAGCGCAGCTTCGCCGTCTTTGTCCAGTTGCTTGGTTTCTTCAATCTTCGCCAGCAGCGCAGCTTGTTTGGTCTTCAGGTAGCTGTGCAGGCCAGCTTCGAAGGACAGTACTTGTTTCACTGCCACGTCATCGAGGTAACCCTTGTTGACAGCGAACAGCGAAGCAGCCATCAGCGAGATCGACAGTGGCGAGTACTGAGCCTGCTTCAGCAGTTCGGTAACGCGCGCACCACGGTCCAGCTGTTTGCGGGTCGATTCGTCCAGATCGGAAGCGAACTGCGCGAACGCAGCCAGTTCACGGTACTGTGCCAAGTCGGTACGGATACCGCCCGACAGGTTTTTGATAACCTTGGTCTGCGCTGCACCACCCACACGCGATACGGAAATACCGGCGTTAATTGCAGGACGGATACCAGCGTTGAACAGCGAGGTTTCCAGGAAGATCTGACCGTCGGTAATCGAAATCACGTTGGTAGGCACGAAGGCCGACACGTCACCCGCTTGGGTTTCGATGATAGGCAGTGCGGTCAGCGAACCGGTTTTACCTTTGACAGCGCCGCCGGTGAAGGCTTCAACGTAGTCAGCGTTCACACGAGCTGCACGCTCCAGCAGACGCGAGTGCAGGTAGAACACGTCACCTGGGTAAGCTTCGCGGCCTGGTGGACGACGCAGCAGCAGGGAGATCTGACGGTAAGCCACAGCTTGTTTCGACAGGTCATCGTAGACGATCAGTGCATCTTCGCCACGGTCGCGGAAGTATTCGCCCATGGTGCAGCCCGAGTAGGCCGAGATGTACTGCATAGCAGCCGATTCAGCAGCCGAAGCAGCCACCACAATGGTGTACTCCAGCGCGCCGTGCTGTTCCAGCGAACGCACGATGTTCTTGATGGTCGAAGCTTTCTGACCGATCGCGACGTAGATACAGGTCATGCCCTGACCTTTTTGGTTGATGATGGCATCAACGGCTACGGCGGATTTACCGGTCTGACGGTCGCCAATGATCAGCTCACGCTGGCCACGACCGATAGGTACCATCGCGTCGATCGATTTCAGGCCGGTCTGCATAGGCTGCGACACGGATTCACGAGCGATAACGCCCGGAGCGATTTTTTCGATCGGCGAAGTCAGTTTGGTTTCGATAGCGCCTTTGCCATCGATAGGCTGGCCCAGAGCGTTGACCACACGGCCACGCAGTTCAGGACCAACTGGCACTTCCAGAATGCGGCCGGTGCATTTCACCGTGTCGCCTTCGGAGATGTGCTCGTAAGCACCCAGAATCACGGCGCCGACGGAGTCACGCTCCAGGTTCATTGCCAGACCAAAGGTGTTACCTGGGAATTCCAGCATTTCGCCCTGCATTACTTCGGACAGACCGTGAATGCGGACGATACCGTCAGCAACGGAAATCACCGTGCCTTGGTTACGTACTTCAGCGCCACCATCAAGGCCTTGAATACGGCTCTTGATCAGCTCGCTGATTTCAGATGGGTTGAGTTGCATACTAACTCCTAAAAGTGTTTCTCTCAGCTTACGCGAGATGAAGAATCTGTTCTAAGCGACGCTTACGCCACCAGCGCAACACGCATTTGCTGCAGCTTGGCGCGTACCGAAGTGTCCAGCACTTCATCGCCGACGACCACACGCACACCACCGATCAGGGCTGGATCCACGGTAACTACCGGGTTCAGCTTGCGGCTGAATTTCTTTTCCAGCGTGGTAACCAGTTCGGTTACCTGAGCCGAGCTCAGATCGAATGCACTCGTGATTTCCGCATCAGCTGCACCTTCCACGGCGTTTTTGAGCGCCTGGAACTGGCTGCCGATTTCCGGCAGCAGACTGACGCGGCCGTTTTCGACCAGCATGCTCAGGAAGTTTTTCGCTTCCTGATTCAATGGCGATTTCACCAGTGCCGTAATGGCGGCGCTCACATCGCTAGCCGAAGCTTTCGGATTGCGGGCGAATGCTTGTACCTCGGGGTGGGCACCGATCTGGGCCAGTTCGGCGACCAGTTCGGACCACGCCGCGAGGGTGAACGATTCCTTACCTGCTTGGGCTACGCGGAACAGAGCTTCCGCGTAGGGACGGGCGACGGTTGCGTTTTCTGCCATGATTACAGCTCGACAGACAGGCGCGACAACAGATCAGCGTGAGCCGATGCATTGACTTCGCGCTTGAGGATTTGCTCGGCGCCCTTCACAGCCAGGTCAGCCACCTGAGCGCGCAGCGCTTCACGCGCCTTGGCCAGTTGCTGATCGGCGTCGGCTTTAGCTTGCGCAATGATGCGGTCTGCTTCGGCTTGTGCATTAGCTTTGATTTCTTCTGCGACCAGTTGCGCACGCTTTTCAGCGTCTGCAACGCGTTGCGAAGCTTCTTCGCGCGCACCGGCCAGCGCTTCGCTGGCACGTTTTTCAGCCATGACCATCGCAGCCTGGCCTTGGTCGGCCGCAGCCAGACCATCAGCGATACGCTTGGCACGCTCATCCAGCGCTGCATTCAGCGATGGAAATACGAACTTCATCGAGACCCAGACCAACACCGCGAAGGTGATCATCTGGCCGATGAGAGACATATTGATGTCCATACCTTTGCTCCTAACTAAAAGTTTCTCCTAGAAGGGAGCGAATTACTTACCAGCAGCAGCGATGATAGCGGCCAGGAATGGGTTGCTGAAGGTGTACAGCAGAGCAACACCAACGCCGATCATCGAGATCGCGTCCAGCAGACCAGCGATAACGAACAGTTTGGTTTGCAGTTGTGGCATCAGTTCAGGTTGACGTGCCGAAGCTTCCAGGAATTTGCCGCCCAGAATTGCGAAACCGAGAGCGGTACCGATAGCGGCCAGGCCGATGATGATAGCTGCTGCCAGAACGGTCATGCCTTGTACTTGTGCGATCAGAGCTTGCATTTATTTCTCCTAAGATTTTAAAAAAGACTACAGATACTAAGAAAGTGAAAACAGATTTTTAAACTTAATGTTTCTCAACCGCGAGGCTCAGATACACCACAGTCAGCGCCATAAACACAAACGCTTGCAGGGTCACCACCAGAATGTGGAAGATAACCCATGGACCACCGAGCAGCCACTGCGCCCACCATGGCAACAGAGCGATCAGGATGAACAGCAGTTCGCCGGCGTACATATTGCCGAATAACCGCAGCGACAGCGACAGTGGCTTAGCCAGCAACTCGATCATCTGGAAGATGAAGTTGACCGGTGCCAGTACCACTGCCATGAAGCCATGGGCGTGGAATGGTGCGGTGAACAGCTCTTTACCCCAGCCGCCGAGACCTTTGGCTTTGATCGAGAAACCAATAATGCACAGCATGACGCCGAACGACATGCCGAAGGTGTGGTTGACGTCGGCGGTCGGCACAACGCGCAGCTTGTGGACGCCGAAGTTGCTCAGAATCTGAGGCAGCAGGTCGACTGGCAGGAAGTCCATGGCGTTCATCAGCCAGACCCAGCAGAAGATGGTGATCGCCAGCGGGGCGATCACGGCGCTCTTGGCGTGGAATGCGGAATTGACTACTTCATTGACCAGATCCATCACGGCTTCAACGAAGTTCTGCAGCTTGCCCGGTACGCCGGAGGTTGCACGACGCGCTGCCAGATAGAACACACCGAGGAAAATAAAGCCCAGAACGGCCGAAACCCAGAACGTGTCCAGGTTGAAAGTACCGTCAGCAGACTTGAGATGGCTCAGGTGGTGCTGGATGTATTCGATGGAAGTCGGCGCGTGGTGCGCTCCCTCAACAGCATTTTCTGTGGTCATAATAGTATTAGATTTTGGTGATTAAACTGCGAGCAGTGAGAACCAGTATGCCAAGGTTGCCACCGCGAAACCCAAGATCAGCCATAACCATGCGGCCGACTGAAACAACACTAGCGCGACGATGAACAGCACTACTGTTGCAAATATCTTCATTACTTCGGCCCGTACATGCGACCGGAACACTACTTTGGGGTCGTTTGATCCGCGCGTGACGAACATCGCGTACATCAGACTACCGATGACTGCGACTGCTCCGCCATATGCGGCCGACCATGCTTTGTTGGGTCCGGCCCAGATCCATGCCAATAAGGCAAACGCGGTGACGATCACCAGCTGCAGGGCCACAACCTTGAATATCGGTCTGGAATCACTCGTCACATCTCTCAATTTGACTAGCTCCCAAGCCGCCGATAAACCACAAAGACACGGGATTATATGTGTCTTTAATGTAGTGCGTCAAACTTTGCTGCACCGCAGCAGAGCATTTGGTGCACGAAAGCGACGCTTTTAAAACCATTTCGAGCCGCTTTGCACCAAGTTGGAACCAGATAGCTTGCGGACCACTTTATTTCATGAATGACAATAGAAGTGGCCTGCGGAATAATCAGGCACGCAAACGGGCCAGCACGCCTTCCAGAATGTCGAGGTCGGCAAAGTCGATGATCATCTGACCACGGCCTTTGCTACCCATTTTGAATACCACCGGCGTGGCCAGCGTATCGGACAGTTCTTCTTCGAGGCGGACGATGTCGCCCGACTTTTCTTTCTGGCGTGCTTCGGCCGGCGCGGCTTTCTGCTCTTCCAGCGTCTTGTTGACCAGTTTTTCCGTTTCGCGTACCGACAGTCGCTTGGCGATGACCAGATTAGCCAGCGTGATCTGGGTAGCGCCATCGACGGCCAGCAGCGCGCGCGCATGACCCATATCGATATCGCCGGCCATCAGCATGGTCTGCACGGCCGAGGCCAGATTCATCAGACGCAGCAGATTCGATACTGCACTGCGAGAACGGCCGACGGCGTTGGCCGCCTGCTCATGGGTGAAGGCAAAATCGGTGATCAGACGGTGGATACCTTGCGCTTCTTCCAGCGGATTGAGGTCTTCGCGCTGCATGTTTTCGATCAGCGCCATGGCGGCGGCGGCCTGATCGTCCACATCGCGTACCAGCACGGGCAGTTCTTCCAGCCCTGCTAGCTGGGCGGCACGGAAACGGCGCTCGCCGGCAATGATTTCATACTTGGTGTTGCCGCTCTTCTTGTCGGTACCGATAGGACGTACCAGTATCGGCTGCATGATGCCCTGCGTCTTGATCGACGCTGCCAGTTCCTGAAGACCGCCCTCGTCCATGCGGGTCCGCGGTTGGTACTTACCTGCCTGCATTTGCGCGACAGGCAAAGTGGACGGGGTATTCGCATCCGCCGTGTTCAGATCGCCATTGCCGCCCAGCAGGGCGTCAAGGCCGCGACCGAGGCCTTTCATTTTTTTAGTTGCCATGAGATTGCCTTACATTTTCTTGATGCGTTTGACCATCTCGGCGCCGAAAGCGATATAGGCCTGCGCACCTTTCGAGCTCGGGTCGAAAGTCACGCCCGGCACACCGTAGGACGGTGCTTCAGCCAGACGCACATTACGCGGGATGATGGTTTTAAAGACCTTGTCACCGAAGTGCTGCTCGAGCTGGGCCGAGACTTGCTGCGACAGCGTCATGCGCGGATCGAACATCACGCGCAGCAGACCGATGATCTTCAGGTCGGGGTTGAGGTTGGCGTGGACTTTCTTGATGGTGTTGACCAGATCGGACAGCCCTTCCAGTGCATAGTATTCGCACTGCATAGGGATGATCACGCCGTGTGCTGCGCACAGGCCGTTCAGCGTCAGCATGGACAGCGCCGGCGGACAGTCGATCAGCACGAAGTCGTATTCCTTGTCGACGACAGCCAGCGCATCCTTCAGACGGCGCTCGCGGTTATCCAGTTCCACCATCTCGACTTCGGCACCGGCCAGTTCGCGATTCGACGGCAATACATCGAAGTGGCCCGGCTCGGATCGCTGACGCGCCGTAGCGACATCGGACGTGCCCAGCATGACTTCATAGGTGGATGCCGACAGTCCAGCCTTGTTAATGCCGGCGCCCATCGTAGCATTGCCCTGCGGGTCCAGATCCACCAGCAGCACACGCTGGTTCAGCTTGGCCAGGCCGGCGGCCAGATTCACCGTGGTGGTGGTCTTGCCCACGCCGCCCTTTTGATTCGCTACGCAAAAAATTTTCGCCATGTATTTCTTCTTGTTACTCTCGTGGTGTTTTTAAAAATCGCCACTAATTATTTATACTATTAAAACGGTATAAACGATTTATATTATTTATACTTAATAAACTGTATAAACCGTTTATACCGTATAGATTGTTTACGCCGCTTCAGCCTGTATGAATACCAGATGACGCTCTGCATCCAGCCCCGGAACCTCCAGAGGCTGCAGTTTCTGCACTTTCCATGGCGCTGGCAGTCGCTCGCGCTCGTCCTCTGGTGCCGTGCCTTTCAGCGCGATGAACTGGCCACCCTCTTGCAGCAGATGGCCCGACCAGTTGACGAAATCGGACAGGTCGGCGAAGGCACGCGAAGTGATCACGTCGAACTTGGTCTTCACTTCCAGCTGCTGCACCTGCTTGGTGTACACCGTCACATTGGCCAGTTCCAGCTCGGCTTTTACCTGATTCAGGAAAGCCGTCTTCTTATGCACCGTATCGATCATCGATACTTTCATATCGGGCCGGCTGATGGCCAGCACCATGCCGGGCAAACCGCCACCGGCACCGACATCGAGCACATTCTGCGCACCGGCAAACGCTGGCACGGCGGCCAGCGAATCCAGTACATGCAGGGTGACCATCTGCATCGGATCACGCACCGACGTCAGGTTGTACACCGAGTTCCACTTGTTCAGCAGGGCCAGATAGTCGAGCAGTTTGGCTACCTGTGCCTCATCCAGATTCAGCTCCAGCGCGGCGATGCCCTGCTGTAAAACGTCCGCTATTGCAGCGCGGTCAAACACCTTCATTGAACAGCCTCATCCTTCTTTGCATCGGCTTCGGCGATGAAACCACCGTAGCCCGTCTTCTTCAAATGCACCAGCAGCAGCGAGATCGCGGCCGGCGTTACGCCGGAAATACGCGATGCCTGACCCAGCGTTTCAGGGCGCTGGGCATGTAGTTTCTGCCGTACTTCCACCGACAGCGCGGTGATGTCCAGATAGCTGAAACCTTCCGGCAGCTTGAGGTTTTCGTAGTGTTCGTGGCGCTCTACTTCGCGCAACTGGCGGTCGATATAGCCCGAATATTTGAGCTGGATTTCCACCTGTTCCCGCACCGCTTCGTCCGTTACGCCGGGGCCGGCCAGCTCGCGGCCATCCACACCGGACAGGCTCATCAGCTTGTCGTAGTCGACACCGGGGCGGCGCAGCAGGTCGGCCAGCGAGTATTCGCGCTCGATGGCCTGACCGATCACACGTTCCGATTCGGCCGCTGCGAGGATGCGCGGATTGACCCACGTGGAGCGCAGACGCTCGAGTTCGCGCGCCACGGCTTCGCGTTTTTCCTCGAAAGCCTGCCACTGCACATCGCCCACGCAACCGAGTTTGCGGCCGATTTCCGTCAGGCGCATGTCGGCATTGTCTTCACGCAGACTCAGACGATACTCGGCGCGGCTGGTGAACATGCGGTACGGTTCCTGCACGCCCTGCGTGACCAGATCGTCAACCAGCACGCCCAGATAGGCTTCGGAACGGGCTGGCGTCCAGGCTTCGCGGCCTTGCGTCTGCAGCGCGGCATTGATACCGGCCAGCATGCCCTGCGCCGCCGCTTCTTCGTAGCCGGTCGTGCCGTTGATCTGGCCCGCGAAATACAGACCGTTAATGGCCTTGGTTTCGAGCGACGCTTTGAGGCCGCGCGGGTCGAAATAATCGTATTCGATGGCATAGCCGGGACGCAGAATGTGGGCGTTTTCCATGCCCTTCATCGAGCGTACCAGTTCGATCTGGACGTCGAATGGCAGGCTGGTAGAGATGCCGTTCGGGTAGAACTCGTTGGTGGTCAGGCCTTCCGGTTCAAGGAAAATCTGGTGCGATTCCTTGGCCGAGAAGCGGTGAATTTTGTCTTCGATGGATGGGCAGTAACGCGGGCCCACGCCTTCGATCACGCCCGTGTACATGGGGCTGCGATCGAGACCGGCACGGATGATATCGTGCGTGCGGGTATTGGTATGCGTCACCCAGCAAGGCATTTGTTGCGGGTGCATGGCGGCGTTGCCCATGACGGAGAACACTGGCACGGGATCAAGATCGCCGGGCTGTTCCGTCATGGCAGCGAAATCGATGCTGCGGCCATCGATGCGGGGCGGCGTACCGGTTTTCAGACGGCCTTGCGGCAGCTTGAGTTCCTTCAGACGGGCCGACAGCGAGATGGCTGGCGGATCGCCGGCACGGCCTGCAGAATAGTTCTGCAAGCCCACGTGGATCTTCCCGTCGAGGAAAGTACCGGCCGTCAGCACCACGGCCGGTGCGAGGAATTTCAGACCGATCTGGGTAACGGCGCCGACCACGCGGTCGCCCTCCACCATCAGATCATCCACGGCCTGCTGGAACAGCCACAGGTTAGGCTGATTTTCCAGCCGCGAACGGATGGCCTGTTTGTACAGAATACGGTCGGCCTGCGCGCGCGTAGCGCGAACGGCAGGGCCTTTGGAAGAGTTCAGAATACGGAACTGGATGCCCGATTCATCGGTTGCGATGGCCATAGCACCGCCCATGGCGTCGACTTCTTTGACCAGATGGCCCTTGCCGATACCGCCGATGGACGGATTGCACGACATCTGGCCCAGCGTCTCGATATTGTGCGTGAGCAGCAAAGTCTTCTGTCCCATACGGGCAGAAGCGAGCGCAGCCTCGGTACCGGCGTGACCACCGCCGACCACGATGACGTCGAATTGAGTAGGAAATAACATGTTGGAATGCTTTAAAGCGTGGGGATCAAGGTCAGATTATAGAGTCTTTTTGCAGCTGCGACTTTTTTAAGCACAAATTTTTCTGATTTTGTTCCACGTGAAACAATGAAAAAAGGGCACAGGATGATGATCCGGTGCCCTCTTCAGTCTTCAAAATTGTTTCACGTGGAACAGTCAGTCGCCTCCGTTACCACCTAAGCCATGCATCGTAGCCTGTCTTCAGGATCAGCAAGGACACCACGATCAGGAACAATTGCCGGACAAACCCGCTGCCATGTTTCATCGCCAGACGCGAGCCAATGAAAGCGCCAGCTATCTGGCAGATCGCCATCAGCAGACCCAGCTGCCAGATCAAGTGGCCGCTATAACCGAACCAGATCAGCGCGGCAAAGTTACAAGCGACGTTGACGATCTTGGCGACTGCCGACGCACCAAGGAAATCGAAGCCGAAGATACGCACGAACAAGAAGACCAGAAAACTGCCCGTACCGGGACCGAAGAAGCCATCGTAGAAACCGATGCCGGAACCAACCAGCAGCGCCAGCGTCTGCTCCTTCACCCCGCTATGCACGGGTGCGTGTACTGAACCGAAATCCTTGCGCGCAAACGTGTAGATAGCCACTGCCACCAGCACGACGGGCAACAGCAAGCGCATGAATTCGGCAGAGACTTGCGTTACTGTGTACGCGCCGAGGAAGGCAAACACCAGTGCAGCAATTGCCGCCGGTGCTGCCACCGACCATGCAATCGCTACCCGTCGTGCGTAACTGACGGCCGCCACACTGGTGCCGAAGATGCTGGCCAGTTTGTTGGTACCGATCAGCGTGGCTGGTGCCATATTCGGAAACACCGAGAACATGGTGGGCAACTGTATCAACCCGCCGCCACCCACCACGGCATCCACCAGACCGGCACTGAATGCCGCCACACCCAACAACAGATAATCAACCATAAAAACTTTCTGCAATCCCGCACTACCCCGTTTGGGGAAAGGCTACATTGTACGTAAGAAATTTCACCACGATCATGCCGATCACGCATACATGGGGTAAGCTAGAACGGTCTGCTCAAACACCGCTAAACGAGGAAATCCCATGCCCGACTTCCCTCCGTTTGCTTTCAGCACCGTCGCCCACATCGTTGCCGAAACGGGTGCTGCAGCAAATCTAGGCGCCCTGCTGCGCCAACATTTTCCCCATGCGCGGCGTGCGCTGTTTGTCACCGATGCTGGCTTACTCCGGACCGGACTGGTGCAGGCGCCCATGGCCAGCGTCAAAGCGGCGGGACTCAGCTGCGAGATTTATGCGGAAGTAATTGCCGATCCCCCCGAGCAGACCATACTCGATGCCGTGGGAGTGGCACGGGTAGCCGCCAGCGATATCATCATCGGCATAGGCGGTGGCAGCTCCATGGATGTGGCCAAACTGATCGCCGTGCTGGCCAATAGCGATCAGGCACTCAGCGCCATCTACGGCATCGGCAATGTGGCGGGCCAGCGCTTGCCGCTGGTCCAGATTCCTACCACGGCCGGCACGGGTTCCGAGGTCACCAACATCGCCATCGTGACGACCGGTGCTACCACAAAAATGGGCATCGTCGCGCCGCAACTCTATGCCGATCTGGCATTGCTCGATGCCGAACTCACGCTGGGACTGCCGCCTGCCGTGACGGCGGCCACGGGTATCGATGCCATGGTGCATGCCATCGAAGCCTACACGACACGACATAAAAAGAATCCTCTGTCGGACATGCTGGCGAAGCAGGCGCTCAGTCTGCTGTCGGCCAATCTGCTGCATGCCTGCGAACACGGGCGCGATCTGGCCGCCCGTCAGGCCATGCTGCTCGGTGCCATGCTGGCAGGGCAGGCTTTCTCGAATGCGCCGGTCGCTGCCGTGCATGCGCTGGCCTATCCCATAGGCGGCAATTTCCACGTGCCACATGGCTTATCGAATTCGCTGGTGCTGCCCCATGTGCTGCGCTTCAATATGCCAGTCGCCACACCCCTCTACGCCGAACTGGCGGAAGTCGTCGTGCCACAGGCCAGCGGTAGTACGGAGGCACGCGCCGAAGCGCTTGTGGTTGCAATGGAGCAACTTGCAGCGGCCGCCGGTATCGAACGACGCTTGCAGCAGGTGGGCATCACGGCAGGGGATCTGGACAAGTTGGCCGACGATGCGATGCTACAAACCCGCCTGCTTGGCAACAATCTGCGCCATGTCGGCTGGGACGATGCACGCGCCATCTATGCGGCAGCGCTATAAGCGGACGGGAGCAAGTTCAGTCAGGCACCGTCACGGTATTACCGCTGACGATAATCGCGTCCGCGACTGGCGGCGCCGTCGCTAGCGGCGGCACATTCAGCACGGTGATCGGGCTAGTGTTATCGCTGCGCACCAGCGTGCGCACCACCTGCGATGGCGGTAGCGCCTGCGCCGGATGACGCAAGTGCGCCAGCATGGCATCAAGTGCACGGAACAGATACACATGCAGCGGCACAATGCTGGCAGGTAGTACATTGCTAAACGAATCGAAGTGATTGGCGTTGAGCACCTCGATGTAGCGTAACTGGCTCGACCTTCCCTCCACCGCCGCATTCAATCCCAGATAGGCGCGCGAGGCAAAGTTCACGGGTATCAAAGTATCACTGCGTCCCTGCACGATGATGGCCGGCTTGCCATGCAGATTGCCGCTCGCCTGCACTTGCGCCATACCGGCTCTGACCCGCGCGCTCTGCGCCGCCAGCGCCGGATTCAGCGCAGCACCGCTCACCGGGTCCACGCCCGTCACCAGCGCCCGCAGACAGAGAAAACCATCGAGCGACTGATCGGCCAGATTGCTACTCGGCGACACACCGAACTGATAGGCGCGCGCGCCACCCGCTGCGTCTTCGTAGATCACATTGCCGACGATGCCGTTCTGACTGGCGAAACTGCTGGCGCGCTGGGCTGCCGTCAGCGCCAGCGGAACACCGTTAGCATCGGTCGCCGCAAAGGAAAAACCGCACAATCTATCGGTCACGGAAAACTTGCCATATGCATAAGCGTAGCTCACCGCCACCAGTACATTGGTGCCCGCGTGGGCCGCCTGCAGCACATCCGAATCGGCCAGCCAGCCATAGGCCTTCAAGCGCGCCTTAGCATCGGCCTGCTGCGCGGGCAGATCGGCGCCCGCCAGCAAGCCCTTGGCCACCAGCGCCGTACAGCGTCCCGGCGCGGCTGGCAGCGCAGCAATGCACGGCTGATACAGTGCCGCATAGGTACTGTAATCGAGCAGCGCCTTGCCATAGCCGCTGACCACCGCAGCGCCCTGCCGCACCTCATAGCGGGCACTTGCCGCTGGTTGCACCTGGGGTTCGCTGACCGCCACGCCACTAATCAGCCCCTTGCTATCCTGTTCGGCAGCGCGCAAGGCTGCGCCTGCGCCATTGGAAATACTCGAGGCTATCGTGATGGTGTTGCGTGGCGAGAAGCGCTGCAGATGATGCTGGCCATCGCGTGCCAGCACACCGAACTTTTCATTCAGCACGTAAAAGGCAAACTCTACGGACTGCAGCGTCATCCCGCCCCAGTCACGTTCCGGATTCTGCTGCGAGTGCGCATGCTTGAAAGCGATGCGCGCGGGATAGGCTGCCGCAAAAGCAGACCGATCGGCATCGCTGAGCAGCGGCGCAAAACTGGCCGCCTTGCCGGTCGCCAGACGTGGCGCGCGCACGCCGTTCTGCAAGTTCACGCTGTCGTCATCGAAAGTGTACAAACCGGTGCCGCTGCCCTTGTCGCTATACGCCACGGCACAGCGGTTCTTCAGCCCCCACTCGCCCGCACTGCCGATAGCGCCATACACGCCGCGCGAGCCGCTGGACGTGGCGGTGACGATGCAGGGCTGGTCCGGATCGAAACTGGCAGGCACCTGCACCATCAGCGTCACATTCTGCTGGCCACTGCCATCGTCGGCATAAGCCAGATACTCGGTGCCGGCGATCAGCCCCTGTGTGCTAGTCACTGTGCCTGCCGCATCCACATTCGGGCCATACAGCGTGCCATAGCCGCTGTAGGCGGCGATATCGAGCACAGCACGGTAGTTGGCATAGATCGCGTTACGACGCAGCTCAGAGGCCGTAGGACGCGCCGGATCGGCATAGGCAGGGGTAGGCCCTGCCAGACCGATAGCGCCCAGCCCTGCCGTCAGCAAATCGTCGCTCAGGCCATCGTAACTGGTAGCGCTGACTGTGCCGAGAAAGTCAGGCGCCAGATTGAGCACTTCCGGCTCGTCATCATGGTGGTGATAGGCACCGCAAGCGGCCAGCGTAGCTCCCGCCAGCGCCAGCACCGGTAACAGCACGCGCGTCCTGATCGACATATCGGCCTCGCCACAATAAAGGTGGAATGCCAATGTACGCCGGACGAAAAAAAAGCGCCGGACTGTTCGTCCGGCGCCTGTGCTGTATCAAACCGAAAAGTTATGCCGCTTTCTTGCTATTGCCATCAGGCAGACGGGCGATGATTTCACCCACGATGCCGCGGCGGAACAGGAGCACGCAGGCAATGAAGATCAGCCCCGTCACCATGCTGACCGCTTCACCGAGCGTGTTAAACCATTCGATACCGCTGCGGCTAGCCAGCGCGATGCCCAGATCGCCCAGCTTATTCTCCAGCGCGATGATGATGATGGCGCCCAGCACCGGACCGGCCAGCGTGCCCATGCCGCCCACCAGCGTCATCAGAATCACCAGACCCGACATACTCCAGTGCACATCGGTTAGCGTTTCGAAACCCTGCACCAGCATATTCGACGCACCGGCCAGCCCGGCCAGTGCCGCCGACAGCACGAACGCCAGCAACTTGTAGCGATCCACGTCATAGCCCAGCGAAATGGCACGCGGTTCGTTTTCCTTGATAGCTTTGAGCACCTGACCGAAAGGCGAATGGATGGTGCGCACAATCAGCATGAAGGCCAGCACGCACACGGCCAGCACGAAGAAGTACAGCGCCACATCATTGGCCAGATCGATAGCGCCGAACAGTTTGCCACGTGGAACACCTTGCAAGCCATCTTCACCGCCCGTGAATTCACCGGCACGCAGCGCACCGAAGTACACCATCTGCGCCAGCGCCAGCGTAATCATGGAGAAGTAGATGCCCTGCCGGCGGATTGCCAGCGCGCCCATTACCAGACCGATCAGCGCACCGGCCGCCACACCGGCCAGCATGCCCAGCTCGACGGGCCAGCCCCAGACTTTCATGGCATTGCCGGCCACATAGCCGGCGGTGCCAAAAAAGGCCGCATGGCCGAACGACAGCAAGCCCGTATAGCCGATTAGCAGATTGAAGGCGCAGGCAAACAGTGCGAAGCACAGCAGCTTGGCGAGAAACACGGGATAGCCGATAAACGGCGCCAGCAGCGCCACCAGCAGTGCGAGGGTATAAGCAATTTTCTTATGCATAGTCGGCCTCTTATTTTTCTTTACCGAACAGGCCGGCAGGACGGATCAGCAGCACGATCACCATCACCAGAAACACCACGGTGGAGGAAAACTCGGGATAGAACACTTTGGTCAGACCTTCGATCACGCCCAGCCCCAGCCCCGTGAGGATGGAGCCGATAATCGAGCCCATACCGCCGATCACCACCACGGCAAACACCACGATGATCAGGTTCTGCCCCATCAGCGGCTGCACCTGAATGACGGGCGCGGCCAGCACACCGGCAAAGCCGGCCAGTGCCACGCCGAAGCCATAGGTCAGCGTGACCATCAGCGGCACATTGATGCCGAACGCTTCCACCAGCTTGGGATTTTCCGTACCGGCACGCAGATAGGCGCCCAGCTTGGTTTTCTCGATCACGAACCACGTGCCCAGACACACTGCCAGCGATGCCACCACCACCCAGGCACGGTAATTCGGCAGCATCATGAAGCCCAGATCGGTCGCGCCAGCCAGTGCTTCGGGCACTTCGAAACGCTGCCCCGAAACGCCGTAGAACGAACGGAACACGCCTTCCAGCAGCAGCGTGATGCCGAAAGTCAGCAGCAGACCATACAGATGATCGAGCTTGTACAGCCAGCGCAGCATGGTCTTTTCGATGATGATGCCGAAGGCCCCCACGATCAGCGGAGCCAGCACCAGCATCACCCAGTAATTGAGGCCGAAATACGCCATACCCATCCACGCCAGAAACGCGCCCATCATGTATAGCGCGCCGTGGGAAAAATTAATCACGTTCAGCAGACCGAAGATCACAGCCAGACCGAGCGACAGCATTGCGTAGAACGAGCCATTGACGAGTCCCAGTAATAACTGGCTCAGCATGGCAGGCAGAGGAACGCCGAAGATTTCCATGAGATCACAATATAAAGATCGCCGGTCCAGCCGGACCGGCGTGTAGCAGGGAAACGGCCGGATGCGTTCCGGCCTGTGTACAACTCAGCTTATTTCCACAGGGCGCATTTGGTTTCCGCCTTGGTGGCGTAAGCCTGATCACCCGGGATGGTGGCCACCACTTTGTAGTAGTCCCATGGATACTTCGATTCCGACTGCTTCTTCACTTCCATCAGGTACATATCGTGCACCATGCGGCCGTCCGGACGGATCACGCCGTTCTTGGCGAACATATCGTTGATCTTGTTGGCCTTGAGGTAGGCCATGACTTTTTCCGTATCATCCGTACCCACTGCTTTGACGGCTTTCAGATAGTTGCCAGCGGCCGAGTAGTCGGCAGCCTGCAGCATCGACGGCTCTTTCTTCATCTTCTCGAAATAGCGCTTCGACCAGGCACGGGTTTCCGCATTCGCATCCCAGTACCAGCCGTCGGTCAGATACATACCCTGCGTCAGATTCAGACCCAGCGAATGAATATCGTTAATGAAGATCAGCAGACCGGCCAGCTTCATTTTCTTGGTGATGCCGAATTCGTTGGCGGCCTTGATGGAGTTGATGGCATCGCCACCGGCATTGGCCAGACCCAGAATCTGCGCACCGGAAGATTGCGCCTGCAGCAGGAAGGACGAGAAGTCGGAAGCGGACAGCGGGTGCTTGACGGCACCCAGCACTTTACCGCCCGAAGCTTTCACCACGTCCGAGGTATCTTTTTCCAGCGATGCGCCGAAGGCATAGTCCGCCGTCATGAAATACCAGCTCTTGCCGCCCTGCTTCACAATCGCGCCGCCCGTGCCGCGCGCCAGTGCGATGGTGTCGTAAGCGTAGTGGATGGTGTAAGGCGTGCATTCTTCATTGGTCAAACGGGCCGAACCGGCACCGATGGAAATGAAGACTTTTTTCTTCTCCGCAGCCACTTTGGCCATGGCCAGATTGGCGCCCGAGTTGGTGCCGCCGATCAGCATGTCCACGCCCTGCTGGTCGAACCATTCGCGCGCTTTGGAGGCGGCGATATCGGCCTTGTTCTGGTGGTCGGCTGAAATGAACTCGACCTTTTTACCGGCGATGACCACGCCCGCATCGGCTATCGCCATCTTGATGGCTTCGGCGCCACCGGCACCGTCGATATCGGCGTACAGGCCGGACATGTCGGTAATCATACCGATCTTGATGGTGTCGCCCGATACCTGCGCCTGGGCGGCAAAGGACAGGCCGAAGGTGCAGACTGCAGTAGCTGCAAGGGTGATGGCTTTGAGTTTCATGGTGTCTCCGTCTCTAAAAAAGTGTGTTTGTTTATTGTTTTACACAGACCAGAACCTGCTTAACTTACTTAACCTGCTTAACTGATTACACGCCTAGTAGCTCAGTCAATATCGGCATCTTGGCGCTCAATTCCGATGCAACAAAAGTCTCGACAATCTGACCGTGTTCCATCACGTAGAACCGGTCTGCCAGCGGTGCCGCAAAGCGGAAATTCTGCTCCACCATCACGATGGTGTAGCCCTTGGCTTTGAGGGTGGTAATCATGCGCGCCAGCCCCTGCACGATGACCGGCGCCAGCCCTTCGGAAATTTCATCGAGCAGCAGCAGCCGTGCCCCCGTACGTAGAATGCGCGCCACCGCCAGCATCTGCTGTTCGCCACCAGACAATCGGGTGCCCTGACTATGTTTGCGCTCGGCCAGATTGGGGAACATGGCGTAGATTTCATCGATCGACATGCCTTTTTCACCCGTCGCCAGTTGCGGCGGCAACAGCAAGTTCTCTTCCGTCGATAGAGAAGAAAAGATGCCCCGTTCCTCGGGGCAGTAGCCCACACCGAGGTGCGCAATCCTGTGCGTGGGCAGGCCCAGCGCTTCTACTCCATTGATCTTGATAGAACCCGTGCGTGCGCCCGTCAGACCCATGATGGCGCGCAGCGTGGTAGTGCGGCCGGCGCCATTGCGCCCCAGCAGCGTCACCACTTCACCGGGCTGCACCACCAGATTTACGTCATGCAAAATATGCGATTCGCCATACCATGCATGGAGCTTGGAAATTTCCAATGCGGCCGTCATCAGTGCGCTCCTTCCAGCACCGTGGCTTCCGTGCCCATATACGCTTCCATCACCTGCGCATTACTGGAAACTTCCGCATAACTACCTTCGGCCAGCATGGCACCGCGCTGCAGAACGGAGATTTTGTCGCAGATACCGGATACCACTTTCATATTGTGTTCGACCATCAGGATGGTGCGCCCGGCCGACACTTTCTTAATCAGTTCCGTTACACGGTGCACATCTTCATGGCCCATGCCCTGAGTCGGCTCATCGAGCAGCATCAGTTCCGGCTCCATCGCCAGCGTGGTGGCAATCTCCAGCGCGCGCTTGCGGCCATACGGCATATCCACGGTAATGGTGTCGGCAAACTCGCTCAGGTCTACATCGGCCAGTAACTGCATGGCACGGTCATTGAGCGTATCGAGGGAACGTTCGCTCTGCCAGAAATTGAAGCTGGTACCAAGCTGGCGCTGCAGGCCGATACGGACATTCTGCAACACCGTCAGATGGGGGAAAACGGCTGAAATCTGAAAAGAACGGATCACGCCCATGCGGGCGATCTGGGCCGGTTTGGCGGCCGTAATGTCTTTGCCGTTGAACAGAATCTGGCCCGACGTAGGTACCAGAAACTTCGTCAGCAGATTGAAGCACGTGGTTTTACCGGCGCCGTTAGGGCCGATCAGCGCGTGGATGTGGCCGCGCTGTACTTTCAGGTTTACATCATTGACCGCAGTGAATCCTTTGAATTCCTTGGTCAGATGCTTGGTCTCCAGAATAAAGCCAGACATCCCGTCTCCTAGTAATTTTTTCTCAAACTACTTATTTTTTTTTATCATACACAGTAACAAATTGGCTAACAATACAGTATAACTACGGTTAACTTTTGATCTAGACCTAGCGTGCGCGACGATTCATTGCCGGCCTGAAATGATCAGCTCAGCAGCTTTTTCGGCAATCATCACGGTCGGAGAATTGGTATTGCCCGAGGTGATCAAGGGCATGATGGATGCATCGGCCACGCGCAAATTCTGTACCCCGATTACACGCAAACTGCTATCGACTACGGCCATGGGATCATCGCGCCGCCCCATCTTGCAGGTTCCGACCGGATGGAAAATCGTCGTGCCGATATTGCCGGCAGCATGGGCTAGCTCCTGCTCCGTCTGATAAGACAGTCCCGGTTTGTATTCTTCCGGCGCGTACTGCTGCATGGCGGGGGCAGCCACAATACGGCGCGTAAGTGCCAGCGCATCGGCCGCCACTTTGCGGTCTTCCGGCGTGCTTAGATACATGGGGGCGATTTTTGGTGCGACGTAACTATCGGCGCTGGCGATGTGCACATGGCCCCGCGCGGTGGGACGCAGATTGCATACGCTGGCCGTGAAGGCGGGGAAAGCATGCAGCGGGTCGCCGAACTTTTCCAGCGACAGCGGCTGCACGTGGTATTGCAGATTCGGGGTGGACTGGCCCGCGTCGGAACGGGCAAATGCGCCTAGCTGGGACGGCGCCATAGACATCGGCCCGCTCTGGAACAACGCATATTCCAGACCGATACGGAACTTGCCCCACGCCGACGCCGCCATGGTATTGAGCGTGCGGGCTTTGCCATTCAATTTGAATATCATGCGCAACTGCAGATGGTCCTGCAGATTTTCACCCACGCCTGCGAGGTCTAGCTGCGGCCTGATGCCCAGTTCATGCAATCGGCCCGCCGCGCCGATGCCGGAACACTGGAGTATCTGCGGTGAACCGATGGCGCCAGCGGCCAGCACGGTTTCCTGTGTCGCCTGTGCGCTGTAACGGCTGCCGCTCGCAGTAAAAATCACGCCACGACAGATAGCGCCCCTCGCCTCGTTTTCGATCTGAAGTTGTTCCACGTGACACGCGGTCATGATGGTCAGATTCGGCCTTCCTCTGGCCGGCTTGAGGAAGGCTTTGGCTGTATTCCAGCGTATGCCGCGCCGCTGGTTGACCTCGAAATAGCCGCAACCGGCATTGTCACCCCTATTAAAATCATCGACTTTGGCTATGCCCGTCTGTTCTGCCGCATCGCGGAAAGCATCCAGTACCTGCCACGACAGGCGCTGTTTTTCTACCCGCCACAGGCCGCCCGTGCCATGTAGTTCCGACGCACCGCCATGGTAATCCTCGCTCTTTTTAAACAGTTCCAGCACGGACGGCCAGCGCCAGCTATCGTCATCGACCAGTTCAGCCCAGCGCTCGTAATCTTCGCGCTGACCGCGCATGTAAATCATGCCGTTGATGGAAGAACAGCCGCCTAGTACTTTCCCGCGCGGATACAGCAAACTGCGGCCATTTAGTCCCGCATCCGCTTCGGTGCGGAAACGCCAGTCCGTACGGGGATTGTCGATGCAATGCAGATAACCGACGGGGATATGGATCCATAGGTAATCGTCCTTGCCTCCCGCTTCAAGCAACAGCACGCGCTTACTACTGTCGGCACTGAGGCGGTTGGCCAGCACACAACCGGCAGAACCGGCACCAATGATGATGTAATCGTACGTCCCTGCAGAGTCCAAAACGTCTCCTTCCAGCGTCGTATTTCTTGTATTGCGATCAGGCGGCAGCGAGCTCCGCCAGCAAAGTGGAAATTAATTGGGCAGCGGGCATGCTGCGGATGCGGGCAACGCCCGTGCCGCACCAGAGCGACATCCATTCCGTTTCGCCTCGTCGGGCTGCTTCGGCACGGATCGCCCCTGTCAACGCATTCTGGATAGGATAAGGCGGTACTTGCTGTTCGTGCACTGCCATCACCTGCATGAAACGGTTATCCAGACCGCGTGCATAACGACCAGAAAAACTGCGCGTCAAACGGGTAGGATGGTGGCCTGCATCCAGCAGACGGTGTTTATAGATGGCTGGTATGGCCGATTCCTCACAGGCCAAAAAAGCGGTGCCCATCTGTACGGCCTGTGCACCGGCTTGCAATGCCCGCTTGATATCGGCGCCCGTCATGAAACCACCTGCCGCAATTACAGGAATACTGACAGCGGCCACCACCGCCCCCAACAACTGATCTATACCCTGCTGCGCATCTTCCTGCCGTCCGATAAACGTGCCGCGATGGCCGCCCGCTTCGATGCCGGAAGCGATGACGGCATCGGCGCCACGTTCCTGCCAGGCCAGCGCTTCGGCCACGTGGGTAATCGTTCCCACCACCAGAATCCCGGCATCATGCAGTCTTCTGATCTGTTCTTCGCTCAAAATTCCGAAAGTAAAACTCGCTACGGCGGGCTTTAAAGTCAGCAACATTTCAAACTGGGCGGTGAAGTCTTCGCACCATTTGGCAGGCATGGGCAGTTCCGTCCAGCCCAGCGCCGACCAGACTGGCCGTAAATATTCCGCCGCCTGTGCTACCTCGGCAGGATCAGCTTGTGGCGTTTCCAGCACAAAAAAATTCAGGCAAAACGGTCGCTGCGTCAAAGCACGTATCTGTTCCGTCTGGCTACGAATGGCATCAGGACTCAATAAGGAACAAGCCAGACTACCGAGTGCGCCAGCATTCGACACGGCAGCCACCTGCGCCGGCGTATTACAGCCACCGGCAGTCGGCCCTTGAACAATGGGATGAGGGAAAACCGTTGCGAGCTTCATCAGATTTCTCACTTTTGAGGCGAAATCTTCTGTGGATAAGTGTTTGGATATCCACAGGCATCGAATGTGAGTAAACAAAAGTATTCGGGACAACCATTTTTTTATCCCAAAACAGTTCTCTGCTCATACACGGCTTGCTCGCCTGCTTATGCAGCTCGTAAACAGCTGATTTTAATCCGAAATGAAGACTTATCCACAGAATAGTGTCTGCGTTAACAACTACTACTATTTTTTATGTATACATCTTTAAAGTAAACCATAACCGCAAAAGCCGCAGGCGACACCACCCAACAGTGAAAAAATTCCATGACTCCGAATAGGGAATTCGGTATAAATAGCACTAGCTTCTTTTTGTAAAGCATCAAGCCTTTGCCGGAGATGACTTGCCTGAACTGCGCAACAATCAACGGTCGCCCGGCTATCTAAAATTCCGGCGACGCTTGCTTACTGGCCTTTTTTTGATGGCAATACTGGCTATTGCCGTCGTTATTTCCCAATTCCGCACCAGTTACAACGAACGCGAACATGCTGTTCGCAGCCAGACCGAGCACTACGCCAAAGCGATGGAAGCCCATGTGCTCTACTCCATCCAGTCAGTCGACCTTTCTCTGCTGAGTTTTTCCAGTGCAATCAAAGTACTGACTCGCCAGCAAAGTCGCTCCAGCACCACCATGTCGGAGCTGTTGTCTTCTCACAATGCCAATTTCAGTGGCGACTACGCCATCATCTTTCTGGATAACCAGGGCAACAGCATTGCCTCCTCGGACGGAAGCAAGCTACTGAACATGCAGTATCGGGATAAAGACTTTTTTAAAGCCCATCTTGATAGCAATCTTCGTGGCCACCTCTACATTGGCGAGCCCGAACTGACTACAGCGAAAAAGATACCGATGCTGTTTCTTAGTCGACGGGTAGAAAATGATCACGGAGAATTTCTCGGCGTAATAGTCGCGCCTGTGAACATTGAACGCTTTGTTACCGTATTTGAAAATTCGCGCTTTGATGCCGACATCGTCATCGCACTGATACATGGAAAAGGCAAAGTCATCGTTCGCGTGCCGAATTTCATTGCCACTTTTGGCCACAATCTGGCTCCCAGCCAGTTATTTGAATATCTGAAGCGCAGCAGTACAGGGACTTATCACGATGTCAGTGCCATCGATGGTCTAAAACGGGTGTACAGCTATCGCGCACTGGACGAAATGCCGCTGATTATCGTAGTTGGTAGTAACGACGCCGAAGCAAACCGGATTCTGCAGCAAAATTATTTGATCGCCGGCGCTGGTTTAACGGCTTTACTATTGCTGATGATAGGCGCCGGTCATTTTTCACTACGGACTTATCAACGGCAGGAGGAAAAAGAGCAGCGCTATCGCGCCTTGTACGTCGCTAGTAGTGAAATGGAAAAAAAATTACGGGCCAACGAAGAATCGATGCGCCTGGCAGCATTGCTTTTCCAGAACAGTAGCGAAGCCATGATGGTGACGGACGTGGAAGGCAAAATTCTGACCGTCAATCCAGCCTTTTCCCTGTTATATGGCTATTTAGAAAAAGACCTGATCGATCATCGCGGCTATGAACTGGCAGCTGGCCAGCAGGAACAGAGTGTATTTGACCGTATGTCGGAATCCATCCTCGAACATGGCGAATGGGAAGGTGAAATCTGGCAGCAACATAAAGATGGTGAAACTTTCCTGGTTTCCATGCGGGTCAATACAGTATTTGATGAAGAAGGTAATCCGATTCGCCATGTTGCATTACTAAGAGACATCACCAAGAAAAAAGCTTCGGAAGAACTGATCTGGCGTCAGGCCAATTTCGATGCACTGACAAGCTTGTCGAACCGGCGCATGTTCCATGAACATCTGCGTCTGGAAATGAAGAAAACCGACCGCTCCAAACTACCGATGGCGCTGGTTTTCCTCGATGTTGATCATTTCAAACAGGTTAATGACACGCTGGGCCACGATCAAGGCGATCTACTGCTGAAACAAGTAGCACAGCGCCTGACTTCCTGTGTGCGCGGTACCGATATTGTTTCCCGCTTGGGGGGCGACGAATTCACCATCATTCTCAGTGAATTGCGTAACGCCAGCGATGTCGCACGGATTGCACAGGAAATTTTGCGTCAGATGAGCACGCCGTTTGAGCTAAATGAGCATACGGCCCATGTTTCCAGCAGCATAGGTATTACGCTTTATCCTGAAGATGGCAAAGATGCTGAAACTTTAATCAAAAATGCCGATCAGGCGATGTATATCGCTAAACAGGAAGGCCGTAACCGCTTCCATTATTTCGCGCCCTATATGCAGGAAGCCACGCGGGTCCGTATGGAACTGATTAGCGAGCTGCGCGAAACCGTGGCGCGCAACGAATTACGGCTACTTTTCCAGCCCATCGTCGATCTACAAACAGGAAAAATCTGCAAAGCGGAAGCACTGGTGCGCTGGGAACATCCGGAACGGGGCCTGCTCAACCCGGCAGAATTCATCAGCATTGCCGAAAGTAGCGGCATGATCGTTGAAATCGGTGACTGGGTGTTCCGTCAGGCCGCCCAGGAAGTCCAGCGTTTGCGCCAGTCTGGCCATAAAAACTTCCAGATCGGCGTCAATAAATCAGCCTGGCAATTCCGTGAAAACGGCAGCAACTATCAGAACTGGCTTGATTACCTACGTGAACTAGAGGTTCCAACGGAAAACATCATCATTGAAGTGACGGAAAACCTGTTATTGGACAGCACTTATCAGGTGGCCCAGCGTCTGGCCGCATTCCAGCAAGCCCATATGCAGATTTCGCTGGATGATTTCGGTACCGGTTACTGTTCGGTGGCTTTCCTCAAACGCTTCAATGTCGATTACATCAAACTGGACCGCTCATTGATCACGGATCTTAGCCACGACCGGCCCGGCCATGCTTTATGGGAAGCCATTATCGTGATGGCGCACAAACTCGACATCAAAGTCATCGCGGAAGGTATCGAAACGCTGGAACAACTGGCCATACTGAAGCAGGCAGGTTGCGATCTGGGGCAGGGTTATCTGTTTTCGCGCCCTATTTCAGGTGCCGAACTGGAGCAAAAACTGAAAAACGGCTAGGCGGCTGTGAATAACTCGCTGAATATCCACAGGACGAGTTGTGAGTAAGGACAAAGTTTTCCAAACGGCCGCATTTTATACAGAATTGCTCCTGAAATGGTACAGCGCTTATGCAGATCCTTATCTTTCGCGTAAACAAATGATTTGTAAACGTATACAAGACTTATCCACAGCTACTTATACGTTTACTACTACTACTATTTTTATATAAAACCTTTTGTAAACTACTAAACCGCGAAAACGCGAACTCTGCGTGAAATCTGAAGCCCTGCTCGCCATCTGAAAAGCCACTGACCCATAAGAAACGCCTTAAAATGCACCGTTTCAAGCGATTAACTGTGGAAAAATCCTGATTCATCCACAGTCTGAATCGCCATTACAGGGAAAAAAGTATGCGTTTAGGCATCATCAGTGCGTTGGCGGAAGAACAGCATGGCTTGATAGAAGCCATGGAGAGCCCCACCAGGCGTTTTTACGGCATGCGTGAGTACACAGCCGGAAAACTGTGGGAAATCGACGCTGTGTGCGTTTTATCGCGTATAGGCAAGGTTGCTGCGGCAATGACAGCTGCCATCCTTGTGGAAAAGTTTGAAGTTACCCACATCATCTTTACCGGCGTGGCCGGTAGCGGGGATAAAAACGTCCATGTGGGTGATATCGTCGTCGCGGAAGAACTGATCCAGCACGATTTCGATGCCAGTCCCCTGTTTCCCCGTTATGAAATACCTCTGACGGGGCTGACCCGTTTTGCCAGTGACCGAGCCCTGACGGATAAACTGGCTACTGTTGCCGCTAAAACGGGACGGGTACATCGCGGCCTGATTGCCAGTGGGGATCAATTTATCGGCAAACGTCAGCAGATCGAAGCCTTGAAAGGGGCACTACCTGATATTTTGGCGGTAGAAATGGAAGGCGCCGCCGTGGCGCAAGTATGTTTCGAGCTCGGCATTCCATTTGCCGTGATCCGCACGATCTCGGATAACGCCAATGATGATGCGGCAGTGGATTTCATGCGTTTCGTTAAAACGGTAGCTTCCCGTTACGCTTACGACATCATCGAAAAGTTCTGCAAAGCATAAAAAAAGGCCGGAATTTCTTCCGGCCTCAAGACAGCAACAGGTAATCGTTGTATTCAGCGTCTGGTTTATGCGTCTAGCGTCATCAGGCTGGCATTACCGCCCGCTGCGGTGGTATTCACGCACAGAGCACGCTCAGCCAGCAGACGCCACAGCGGGATGGCATCGTTGGCATTGGTGTCGATCACGCCCACCAGTGCCCCGTCACGGGCTGCCAGACGGCTGCGCAGGCTGGTTGTCAGTGCGGATTCCACCAGCGCGATCTGGAAATCGGCTTCAAAGTGATCGAGCTGGGCGATTACTTGTATCCGGTCTTTCACGGCTGCAGGCAAGTCTTTAGGCAGATATTCTGCCGTTTCCGTGCTCATCAACGCGATATTGCCCGTTGCTAGCGTGGCGGCCAGCTGATTGAGCAGCACCGCTTGACTAGCCGCGGCGCAGGCGATTGCGCCACGGGCTACCAGTGCCAGCGTGTTGCGCTCGCCCGTAGGGCCGGGCAAGACCGTCAACTGACCCAGCTGGGTATGGCGGCCATAGGCCTCGGCCAGATGGGCCAGATGATCGTGGCCATGGGTGCTGGCCCAGGCTTTGAAGGTATCGAGGGCAGGCGAATCGCTGGCAACATGGTCGTGGCTGGCCACGGCATCGCGCTGCAGACGCTTCAGGTAGAGCGGACCGCCGGCTTTCGGGCCGGTGCCCGATTTGCCTTCACCACCGAAAGGCTGGACGCCCACCACGGCACCCACAATGTTACGGTTCACGTAGATATTGCCCACATGTGCGCGGCTGGTGATGTAATCGATGGTTTCATCGATACGCGAATGCACGCCCAGCGTCAGGCCGAAGCCGCTGCCGTTGATCTGGTCGATCAGTTTGGGCAAGTCAGCGCGCTGGTAGCGGATTACGTGCAGCACGGGGCCGAAGACTTCTTGCGTCAGTTCCTCCAGCGAGCGGATTTCCAGTACCGTCGGCGGCACAAAGGTGCCGGCCGACGTCACGTGGGCTGGCAGATCGAGCGAGAAGTAGTTGAGCGCCGTGGCTTTCAGCTTGTTGATGTGCGACAGCAGATTCTGCTGGGCTTCCGCATCGATCACAGGGCCGATGTCCGTCACCAGACGATCCGGGCAGCCCACATTCAGTTCCTGCATAGCGCCTTTGAGCATCTTGATGGTCTTGTCGGCGATATCTTCCTGCAGGAACAGTACGCGCAGTGCCGAGCAGCGCTGGCCCGCGCTATCGAAAGCCGACGAAATGGCATCCTGTACCACCTGCTCCGGCAATGCCGATGAATCCACGATCATGGCGTTCTGGCCACCCGTTTCGGCGATCAGGGGAATGTCGATGTTTTCGCTGGCGGCACGTTTGGCCAGGGTGCGATTGATCAGCTGGGCTACCTCGGTCGAGCCGGTAAAGATGACGCCTTTGATACGGCTATCGGCCGTCAGCGCGGCACCCACTACTTCACCGCGGCCGGGCAGGAACTGCAGCGCAGCGCGCGGAATACCTGCTTCGTGCAGCAGTTCCACCGCGCGGTGGGCGATCAGCGGGGTCTGTTCGGCCGGCTTGGCCAGAACCACGTTACCGGCAGCCAGCGAGGCGGCAACCTGACCCGTGAAAATTGCCAGTGGGAAGTTCCATGGGCTGATACAGGTGACAGGGCCCAGCGCCAGCGTATTCGTGCCGCCGCGTACTTCCTGCGCGTAGTAACGCAGGAAGTCGACCGCTTCGCGCAGTTCGGCGATGGCATTCGGCAGCGATTTGCCCGCTTCGCGGATCGCCAGCGTCATCAGTTCCATGGCGTTGGTTTCAAACAGCTCGGCCGCACGGTCCAGTGCGGCAGCGCGAACGGCCGGTTCCGTGACTTGCCAGTCCATGGCGAACTGGCTGGCGCTGGTCAGCGCGGTTTCCACATCGGCTGCGCTGGCTTCTACCAGCTGGCCCACGACATCGCTACGCTGGGCCGGATTGGTGACGTTCTGTACTGGCTGACCCGCGCTGACACCACCGGCCAGCAGTGGCGTAGCGTGCCAGCTATGTGGCTCGGCCAGTTCGGCGGCCACGCGGCGCAGCACGTTTTCATTGGCCAGATCGAAGCCGGCCGAGTTCTTACGTTCCGTGCCAAACATATCGAGTGGCAGCGGAATGCCGCGATGCGGCTGCCCGCCCTGTTCGCGGGCCAGCGCCACGGGATCTTTGATCAGCGATTCGACGGGAATTGCTTCATCGACGATCTGGTTGACGAAGGACGAGTTGGCACCGTTTTCCAGCAGACGACGCACCAGATAGGCCAGCAGGGTCTCGTGGGTGCCGACCGGCGCATAGATACGGCAGGCTTTATCCAGATTATCCTTGCCCACGACCTGATCGTACAGCGATTCGCCCATGCCGTGCAGGCACTGGAATTCGTAGTCGGTCACACCGTCACGCTTGGCCCAGGTGTAGATGGTCGACAAGGTCTGTGCATTGTGGGTGGCAAACTGCGGGTAGATCACGCTGGTGGCGCCCAGCAGTTTCTGTGCGCAGACCAGATACGACACGTCGGTGTAGACCTTGCGCGTGTAGACGGGATAGCCGCTCATGCCATCGACTTGTGCACGCTTGATTTCCGCATCCCAGTAAGCGCCTTTGACCAGACGCACCATGAATTTGCGGCCGCTGCGCTTGGCCAGGTCGATCAGGTAGTCGATCACGAACGGGCAGCGTTTCTGGTAAGCCTGCACCACGAAGCCTATGCCTTCGAAACCGGCCAGTGCAGGATCGTGTGCCAGTGCTTCCATCAGGTCGAGCGAGAGTTCCAGACGGTCGGCTTCTTCCGCGTCGATATTCAGGCCGATGTTGTATTGCTTGGCCAGCAGTACCAGTGCACGTACGCGCGGCAGCAGCTCTTCCATCACGCGGGAGCGCTGGGCACGGCTGTAACGGGGGTGCAGGGCCGACAGTTTGACAGAAATGCCGGGGCCGTTCTTGATGCCGCGGCCATTCGAGGCTTTGCCGATGGCGTGAATGGCGGTTTCGTAGGAGGCGTAGTAATTTTTGGCATCCGCTTCCGTCAGCGCCGCTTCACCCAGCATGTCGTAGGAATAGCGGTAACCGCGCGCTTCATTGGTTTGACCGTTCTTGATCGCTTCATCGATGGTCTGGCCCGTTACGAACTGGTTGCCCAGCATGCGCATGGCCAGATCCACGCCTTTGCGGATCAGCGGTTCGCCGCCTTTGGAAATCAGCTTGGTCAGAGCCGAGCCCAGACCCGTTTCGCTGCTGGTGCTGACCAGTTTGCCCGTGATCAGCAGACCCCAGGTGGCGGCATTCACGAACAGCGAAGGCGATTCGCCCAGATGCTTGCGCCAGTCGCCTTTGCTGATCTTGTCAGCGATCAAACGGTCGGCTGTGGCGTTGTCGGGAATACGCAACAATGCTTCAGCCAGACACATCAGCGCTACCCCTTCTTCAGACGACAGGGAAAACTCATGCATCAGGGCATCCACACCGGAGGCGCGGGTGCGCTGGGCGCGTACCGAGCTGACCAGTTTATGGGCCAGTTGCTGCGACTGCTTCAGGGTGGCATCGTCATTGTTGGTTATCTGTTCCAGCAGCCACTGTACAGCGCTGACTTCATCGCGCCGGTAGGCGGCGGTCACTGCGGCGCGCAGGGGAATCGGGTCGCGCAGAATCTCGTCCTGTAGCGCGGAGAAGGGAGTAAAACGTGGGCTGTTGGCAGCAGACATGGATAACTTTCAGTAAGAAATTTTAGTGCCGTACATTAGAAAAAACGCTCGACCGGCGAGTGCTGGCGAGCGTGTTTCGAAGTGAACTGCTAATGATTCGATTGTAAAGCGATTTCTTCTGGATTAATTCTGGTATTACAAGGGACTAGCAATAGATTGTTTTTGGTGAGACAATTTAACCAAATAATATTAATTTTGGAGTCCCCGGAAATGCTAGACAAGATCAGTAAAAAAATCTTGATGGAATTGCAGAGCGATGGCCGCATCAGCAACGTAGAACTGGCTGCGCGGGTGAATCTGTCACCAGCAGCTTGCCTGGAACGCGTGCGCAAATTGCACGAATCCGGCTACATCATGGGTTACACGGCCCAGCTCAATCCCCAGTTACTGGACGTTTCCTTACTGGTTTTCATCGAGGTTGTGCTCGATCGCACCACCCCCGAAGTGTTCGATGCCTTCAAACATAGCGTTCAGCTGATACCAGAAGTATTAGAATGCCATATGGTTGCTGGTGGTTTTGACTACTTGGTTAAAGCCCGCGTCAAGGACATGGCGGCGTACCGTGAATTCCTTGGCAAAACCCTGCTCCAGAAAGGTGTACGTGAAACCCACACTTACGCCGTTATGGAAGAGGTGAAGAATACCACCAAGTTGCCCATAAAATAGCAGCAGAGAACGAAATTTACACCGTTCTCCTGCTGTACACCGTAACGGGGGAGACAGATGAAGCTTTTACAGCAGCCTTGGCTGTTCAGGGGACTTGGGCTGGGCGCGGCAGCGCTGCTCGGCACGGTAATCGCTCTCTTACTGGGCTGGCTGACGGATAGCCCCCTGTCCCTGCTCGCCACCGCAGCGTTAAGCATCCCTGCTGCACTGGCTGCTGCCGGGCTGATCCGCTGGCTGGACGCCCGCCAGCATAGGGAAGATGGCGCGCGCCGTTTTGCCCGCGTAGTGGGCGATGAAATCGACGCCATCATGATAGGCGCGGCGGAAACTTCCTTCTTTGTCGATTCCGTCAAAGCCAAAGTGGCGCTCGATGTCGGCACCAGCACCGAAATTGCCGACCGCGCCACGGAAAATCTCACATCCTCCAGTACCATCGCCGCCAATGCGGAACAGGCCGCGCGCATTGCCGCGCAAGTCAAAGGCGAAACGGTGGCGGGACGCAATGAAGTCGATCTGGGCTTGCAGCGCATCAAGGCGGCACGCACCGAAGCCCAGTCCGCTGCCACCATGATGGCCAGCTTGCAGACGAATGCCCGCAAAATCTACAGCTTTACCGAAGCCATCAGCGAGATTTCTGCCCGTACCAATCTGCTGGCGCTGAATGCCGCCATCGAAGCGGCCCGCGCCGGCGAACAGGGACGAGGGTTTGCTGTCGTGGCCAATGAAGTGCGCCAGCTGGCTTTCCGTACCAAGGAAGCCACCGATGAAATCAGCGCCATGGTGCGCGAAATTAACTTGCAGGCCGAGCAGGCTGCCAGCGGCATGACCATACTGGCCCAGAGCGTTAGTGTAGCGGCCGGCAATGTGGAAACCGTGCATGGATTGCTGGGCAATATAGAACAGTCGTCCAGCGTATCGGAACAGCAGATTGGCCAGATCGCCCAGGCTGCGCGCGAGCATGTGGATACCAGTGAATTCATCGCGCAGGGTGTGGGCAGTATCCGTGACAGCCTGCATTCGACCGAGCAGCAACTGCCGCGTGCGGCCGGTTCGGCGCAGGCGCTGGCTGAACGGGCCGAAGTGATTACCCGTGCGCTAAGCGCATCGGCCATCGAGAGTTCGCATGATCCGATCCGGCTTGCGGCCCAGCAGGCTGCGCGCGATGTGGGGCGCTTGTTCGAATCGGCGATTGCCAGCGGTCAGATCAGTCAGGATGCCCTGTTCGACCGCCATTACACGCCGATACCGAACACCAATCCGCAAAAACACAAATCGCGTTTCGATGACTTTACTGATCGGGTGTTGCCGCCCCTGCAGGAAGCTGTGCTGGAAGCCATGCCGCAACTGGCCTATGCGGGGGCTGTGGATAGCAATGGCTATTTCCCCACCCATAATCGCAAATTCTCCCAGCCGCTGACGGGTAACTACGACATCGATATGGTGAATAACCGCACCAAGCGGATTTTTAGCGACCGTACAGGCAAGCGCTGCGGCAGCAATACCCAACCGTTTTTGTTACAGACCTATAAGCGCGATACGGGCGAAGTGATGCACGATCTGTCCGTGCCCATCTATGTGAATGGCCGCCACTGGGGCGGCTTCCGCGTCGGCTACCGTTCCAGCCACAGCTAGCGCGCTATGGCTGCGTAGTGTTAGTAGGTATCGCTACGGGGCGCCGAACCGGGCGCCGTGCGCTGGGCCACGCTGTTCATGCCTTCCAGATGGCGGCGCAGCCATTTGTGGGCCGGGCTACGGGCATCGCGTTCGTGCCACAGCATGTCGAGGTGGACGGCCGGCAGCTGGAACGGCAATTCCTTGGAAATCAGCGCATCCGTCATCCCCGTCGAGGCGATCAGGTGGCGCGGCAGCACGGTAATCAGGTCGGAGTTGGCGACCACCCGTCCGGCCGTGAAGAACTGGTTCACTGTCAGCAGAATCCGGCGCTCGCGCTGGATCTGGGCCAGCGCTTCGTCCACCAGACCGTGGGCGCGGCCGGAGAAGCTCACCAGCAAGTGATTAGCCGCGCAATAGTTATCCAGCGTTAGCTCGACTTTCGACAGCGGATGGTCGCGCCGCATCACGCACACATAATGGCCGGAATACAGCCGCTCGTGGCGGATCGGTGAACCCGTTTCATACGATAGCTGGGCGGCGACGCCGGGGAAGAAACCTACCGCCAGATCGATGTCGCCACGCAGCAGCATGGGGCGCGGTTCGCGCGTGGTCAGCGGCACCATGCGCACATTCACGCCCGGCGCTTCGTTTTCGATCGAGCGCATCAGTGCGGGTAGCCAGAATGCGGCCGTGGCATCGGCCATGGCCATACGGAAGGTAGCGTGGGCGGCCGACACATCGAAGGTCTCCGGTGCGACCGCTGCTTCCAGACTGGCCAGCGCGCTGCGCACGGATGGCCATAGCGATTCGGCGCGCGGTGTCGGTTTCACGCCGTAGGCGGTGCGGATCAGTAATTCGTCGCCCAGACTTTCGCGCAGACGCTTGATGGCATTCGAGACAGCCGGCTGGGTCATGGCCAGATGGCCGGCCGCGCGGGTCAGATTTTGCTCGGTCATCACGGCGTCAAAGACGCGTAACAGGTTCAAGTCTAGCGTCAGAAAGCTCATGGCGGCTCAGTCGTGGCTCAGATGGTGGGTGGGAGAAGAAATATCATTTTTTATCAATGATACGACATTCCATTCACCAAATGAATAATTGTTATCGGGGAAGTAAATTGGATACTTATGTTGCACTGCACTATAGTACCGCCTGATTCTAAATGCCTTGTAACACCATGTCTACTCTGATTTCTGCTCTACAAAATATCTCGCTGATTAGCGCTGGCGAGCTGGCGCTGGCCAGCGGCGCCGTGTGCGCCGTACTGGTCCTGTTCAAGCCGCTGCTGTTGGGTCTGGGCCGTGCCGCCATGCTGCTGGTGCGCCCGAAACTGAGCAAGGAAGAGCAGTTGCAGCGTCGCCAGATGCGCGACGCTATGCTGCTCAAGCGTATGCTGAATTCCATCGAAGGCGAACCCAGCCACGTAGCCGAACTGCGCGCGATTGCTTCGCGCGTCTGAATCAGTTCAGCTAAGCATAAGTAGGTACTTACTTCGTTCCTAACAGGGCTGGCTTCAGGTCGCTATCGACCGGATGCTCGCCCAGCCAGATGCGCAGCACGGCGTTGTAGAACGCCACGTCGGGCATCAGTTCACCGATCTTCTTGCCGTTCAGATAGCACTGGGTGCCTTCGTTCGGGGTCCAGTCCAGCGT
The DNA here is from genome assembly GCF_964031615.1 of Duganella fentianensis. GTDB lineage: Bacteria > Pseudomonadota > Gammaproteobacteria > Burkholderiales > Burkholderiaceae_D > Rugamonas > Rugamonas fentianensis_A. Next base: position 33,180 of record NZ_CAXIQN010000004.1, on the reverse strand, counting down.
CAGCTGGTCGCCTTTTTTCAGGGCGGGAATCTGGGCGAACACCTCACCGAATTTCATGGTCTGCGGCAGGATGCGGGTACGCTCGCTCTTGTCGGTATTGTTGTTCAGACCTTCCATGAAGGCCTTGCCGAAATCATCCGAGCTTACTTCGCGCAGCATGGTGATGGCGACTCGGCGCGGGCCGCTGGTGGCCAGCACTTCCGGCACCGTGGTTTTCTTTTCCGTCAGGTACAGGCCCGCCGCATACACCTTGAAAATCACTTTAGTGCGCACACCGGCGCCATTGAGTTTGAGTTCGCTGCCGGCGACCTTGATACTATCGTCAAACTTTACACCTGCCACGTCTACGGCCGCCAGCGCGGGCAGGCAGCAGCTGCCAGCCAGCATGGTGGCGGCAAACAGGCTTTTCAGGATATTTCTGCGTTTCATAGTGGGTCTCCGAAAGATAGTAGGGCCGGCGCTCAGAGCGGGCAGGACTCGATCGGAATATACCACCGTCAGGGTGACAGCAGGCAGGGAATACCGCAAGCGGCGCCGTTTGGCCGCTGCGGCATGCTGGTGTGGCCGCTCAGGCCTTGGTGGCCTGCAGGCGCTCGAACTTGGCTTGCAGTTCTTCTTTGCTTTCCCGCATGGCAGGATTGAAGGGAATGCAGCTCACCGGGCAGACCTGCTGGCACTGCGGTTCGTCGAAGTGTCCCACGCACTCGGTGCATTTGTCAGGGTGGATCTGGTAAATTTCGGCGCCCATGAAAATCGCATCGTTGGGGCACTCGGGCTCGCAAACGTCGCAATTGATACAGTCGTCGGTAATCATTAAGGCCATGCTAGTACTCGCTGCTTACTGGTCACGGGTGGCGGCAATTTTCTTTTGCAGCCAGCGGTCGACCGAGGGGAACACAAATTTGGAGACGTCACCACCGAGTACGGCAATTTCACGCACGATGGTGCCGGAGATAAACTGATACTGGTCCGACGGTGTCAGGAACATGGTTTCGACATCGGGCAGCAGGTAGCGGTTCATGCCCGCCATCTGGAACTCGTATTCGAAGTCGGACACGGCGCGCAGGCCGCGCACGATCACGCGGGCGTCATGCTCGCGCACGAAATCTTTCAGCAGGCCGGAAAAGCCCTGCACTTTCACGTTGGGATAGTGGCCCAGCACTTCGTTGGCGATGGTCAGGCGTTCTTCCAGCGTGAAGAATGGTTTTTTGCTCTGGCTATCGGCCACTCCGACCACCAGCGTGTCGAACAGACCCGATGCGCGACGCACCAGATCCTCGTGACCACGGGTCAGCGGATCAAAAGTTCCCGGATAAACAGCTACGACCATGTCGGCTCCTTGCAGTGCACCAATTTAGAACGCGCCATTATGCCTGAAAAATGCCGGCTGCCCGCATTTGCGGCAGACGGTCGGTCGGTTTTTCCGTTGCGGGTGGGTTAAATCTTGCGTTTTAGTAAATGGAAATGCACCATGCCCGCTTTATCGGCGCGGATTACTTCCCAGCCCGCCATCCATTCCGGCGTGGCGTCATCGGCAAATTCCAGTGGTATGCCTGATTCGGCATATACCAGCCCGCCCTCTTCCAGCAAATTGCTGCACAGCGGCAAAGCGCGTTCGATAAAACTTTGCTGGTAAGGCGGATCGAGGAAGATCAGGTCGTAACGCTGGCCACGACTGGCGGCCGACTGGGCCACGGCTAACGCGTCGCCGCGCATGATCTGCACGTTGTCGGCCTTGAGTTTCTGCTTGATGGCTTCCAGCTGCTGGATCACGGGTGCAACGGTATCGACCATGGTGACGCTGAGCGCGCCGCGGCTAGCCGCTTCAAAGCCCAGTGCGCCGCTACCGGCAAACAGATCGAGCACGCGGGCGTTGCTCCAGTTGGCATCGCGCTGGTGGTTGATCCAGTTGAACACGGTCTCGCGTACGCGATCCGGCGTCGGGCGCAAGCCGGAAGCACTGAGTACGGGCAGCGGCGTGCGTTTCCAGCTACCGCCGATGATGCGCACCTGATGGCTGTGCTGCGGGCCATGGACGGGAACTTTGGCCGGTTTGGCGGGTTTGCTGGGGGGCTTTCTAGGCATGATGCGGCGACTTGCTGGTCATTGATAATCAGGCGCGACTATAACATACGGAACTTTACGGCCTGCCGCTCTGGCCTTCCTGCGCCAGCAGGCGCAGATCGTGGATCCAGCCCTGGATTTTCTTGCTGGCGTGGGCCTTCTGGGCCGGCGTCGCCAGTTGTATCACGCCCAGTACCATCTGGGTGGTGGCAGCTTCGTAGTCGTCGAATTCGGGTGCGCGGGCGCCCGTTTCCATGTGGCGGAAAGTCTCGTTGATCTGCTGGCGCAGCAATTCCATGGTGGTGTCGCGGTCCGGCTGCTCCTTCTGGACTTTGCGGGCCAGCGCAACGATATCGTGCTGGCGCTGGATGCGGTCGTCCAGTATCTGCTGATTGATCAGGGGACGGGCGTCGGAATAGCGGCGGATCTGGGCTTCCTGCGCGCGGCTGAAGTCACCAAACCAGAGTTCGAACTGGTCCAGCGCCTGCTGGTAGCGTACTTTATGCTGGGCGGTGCTATCGCCCTGCATATACTTCTGGCGGAATTCGGCGTTGTTGGCGGCAAACTTCTTTTCCAGTGCGGTGATCTGCTCCGGCCGCAGCGAGCGCAGCAGATCGGCCAGTTGTGGCACTGCATGCATCAGCAGCAGGCGGCTGCGCTGGCGTACTTCGTTCCAGCTGGCGCGCAGTCGTGCCGCATCAGTGGGCTGGTTCAGGTGCTGCTGCTGACTGTTCTGCAGCAATAGCGCGTAATCCTGCAACTGGGTACTGCGGTGCCACTGGAATAACTGGTTGATATCCTGTTTGACGCGGTTTTTCTGATCATGGTCGAGATCAACATAGCCATCCAGCCACCAGTAGATCAGGGTATCGCCATGGTTGTAGGCGAGCCGCAGCGAACTGCAGGCGCCCAGCGCCAGCAGCAATAATAGCCCGCAGGTGTAACGCCAGAGTGCACTAGAAGCTGGAACGGCCATGTTAAACTTTCGCATTCGTTAACTCTTTTGAACTGGCACCTATGAACGTAGTGATCCTCGCAGCAGGCATGGGCAAACGCATGCAATCGGCTTTGCCGAAAGTTCTGCATCCGCTGGCGGGCAAGCCCCTGCTGTCGCATGTACTGGATACGGCACGTAGTCTTGCGGCTAGCCGATTATGCGTGATTTACGGCCACGGTGGCGCAGCCGTACTGGAGATGCTGGCTAAACAGCCAGAAAAAGTGGCAACGGCCCTGCAGGAACCTCAGCTGGGTACCGGCCATGCCGTGATGCAGGCTTTGCCGGAACTCGATGATCAGGTGCCTACCCTGATTCTGTACGGCGACGTGCCGCTGACCACGGCGGCTTCGCTGCAGCGCCTGATCGATGTGGCCGGTCAGGACAAGCTGGGCATTCTGACGGTGGTACAGGATGATCCATTCGGTCTCGGTCGTATCGTGCGCGAAAACGGTGAAATCAAGCGTATCGTCGAGCAGAAGGATGCCACCGAGGCCGAGCGCGCGATCAAGGAAATCAACAGCGGCATCATGGTGGTGCCGACGGCGCGCCTGAAGCAATGGCTGGGCGCACTGAAGAATAACAATGCGCAAGGCGAGTACTACCTGACCGATATCGTTGCCATGGCTGTAGCCGATGGCGTCCCAGTGGTGGCGGCACAGCCGTCGGCCCAGTGGGAAGTGGCGGGCGTGAATAGCAAAGTGCAACTGGCCGAGCTGGAACGCATCCATCAGGGCAATATCGCACTAAAACTGCTGGAACAGGGCGTGACGCTGATGGATCCGGCCCGTATCGATGTACGTGGCAAACTGATCTGTGGGCGCGATGTAGTGATCGATGTCGGTTGCGTATTCGAAGGCACGGTCGAACTGGCCGATGGCGTACAGGTGGGCGCGCATAGCGTGCTGGTAAATGCCCGTATCGAAGCTGGCGCCCAGATCAAGCCCTTCTGCCATATTGAAGAAGCGGTGGTGGGGCCGGTGTCCATTATCGGCCCGTATGCGCGCCTGCGTCCCGGTACTGTGCTGGCGGAAGACGTCCATGTGGGTAACTTCGTTGAAATCAAAAATGGTCAGGTGGCCGCCCATAGCAAGGCCAACCATCTGGCCTATATCGGCGATGCCACCGTGGGGTCGCGCGTAAATATTGGCGCTGGCACCATCACCTGCAATTACGATGGCGCGAATAAATTCCGTACCGTGATCGAAGACGACGCGTTCATCGGCAGCGATAGCCAGCTGATCGCTCCCGTGACGGTGGGCAAAGGCGCGACGCTGGGTGCGGGTACTACGCTGAGCAAGGATGCGCCGGCCGGCAAGCTGACCATTTCGCGTCCCCGTCAGGTGACCATCGAAAACTGGAGCCGTCCAGTCAAGAAGCCAAAATAAGCCAGCCATTGCGCTAGCCTAGCCGGGACTTGTCCCGGCTTTTTTTATTGCCGTCTATATTTTTTCCAAGTCTATCGGCTTGTGGATAAACATGTGGAGAAGCTTGCGTATATCAGGTGTGTAGTGAGCGGATAAGCATGGGATAAGCAGTGCATAAAAAGCGCATACGAATACTGGAAATGTTTCCGAGATACGAATTCAGGCGCTTTTCCAGGGTTTGTGGATAAGCTTGTTGAAAATGCTGTGGATTGAACTGGATAAGTTTTAACTGTGGATAAGGCTGGGCATAAGCCCGTGGATAGCGTGGGAATAGTCGGTGGGAAATGCGGGAAAACTATCCCTGCTGGAAATTACCTGTGTATAAAGCTGTGAGTAAGCGCAGGGATAAGCAGGGGATAGTCAGAGGATAAGTTGCTATAGCAGGATGCGCGTTTCGAATTTGCTACGTAGCGTAGAAAAATAGGCTTTCACGTTACGCACATTGCGATGGGCCGTGAACAGACGGTGCGCCAGCGCGTGATAGGCGGGCATATCACTGACTTGCACGATGAGTACAAAGTCCGGCCCCGGTGCCACGCGGTAGCATTGCAGGACGGCGCTTTCGTCAGCCACATGAGCTTCGAATTCGCTCATGCGTTCGGCCGCCTGATTGTCCAGCGAGATTTCGACAATTGCCGTCAGGCTGGGGCCGACCTTTTCCGGTGCGATGATAGCCACTTGCCGCTGGATCAAGCCGTTCTCGGTCAATTGCTTTACTCGGCGCAAACAAGTGGGCGCGGAGACGTGCACCGCCTGCGCCAGTTCCGCATTTGTTTGCGAAGCGTCAACTTGAAGGGCATTTAATATGCGACGATCTATCTCATCCATAAAAATTTTCCAATAAAATGAAAGAAAATTTCACATCAATGTGATCGTGAAATAATATTCCACAATATACATCAAATAGAAAGCTTATTTCATGATGCCTGCACTAGCATGTTGATTCCTTTTTCTAGTCGAGGTTTTCTATGTGCGGCATCGTCGGCGCAGTTGCGCAGCGTAACATCACTCCTATTCTGATCGAAGGCTTGAAACGCCTGGAATACCGCGGCTATGACTCCTGCGGTGTGGCCTTGCATCTGGATGGCCAGCTGCAGCGTTCGCGCAGCACCTCGCGTGTAGCGGATCTGGAAAAGCAGATCGAAGAAGCCGGTATGCACGGTTTCACCGGCATTGCCCACACCCGCTGGGCTACTCACGGCGCACCGGCATCGCACAACGCTCACCCGCACTTTTCGCCGAGCACGGAACAGGCCCGCATTGCGCTGGTCCACAACGGTATCATCGAAAACCACGACGAACTGCGCGCCGAACTGGTGGGCCTCGGCTATGTATTCCAGAGCCAGACCGATACGGAAGTGATCGCCCACCTGGTTGATCACATGTATAACGGCGACCTGTTCGATACCGTGCAACAAGCCGTCAAGCGTCTGCATGGCGCCTATGCAATCGCGGTGTTCGCCCGCGAAGAACCGCACCGCGTGGTGGCAGCCCGTCAGGGTTCACCGCTGATCGTCGGTCTGGGCCAAGGCGAAAACTTCGTCGCCTCGGATGCCATGGCGCTGGCCGGCACCACCGACCAGATCATCTATCTGGAAGAAGGCGATGTGGTCGACCTGCAACTGGGCCGTATCTGGGTGGTCGATAGTGCCGGTAAGCCGGTCGAGCGCGAAGTGAAAACCGTGCACGCCCACACGGGTGCAGCCGAACTGGGCCCTTACCGCCACTACATGCAGAAAGAAATCTTCGAGCAGCCGCGCGTGATTGGCGATACGCTCGAAGGCGTCACCGGCATCATGCCGGAACTGTTTGGCGACGGCGCTTACAATGTCTTCAAGCAGATCGATCGCGTGCTGATCTTGGCCTGCGGTACCAGCTACTATTCCGGTCTGACGGCCAAGTACTGGATCGAATCGGTCGCCAAGATTCCCGTCAACGTGGAAATCGCCAGCGAATACCGCTACCGCGACAGCGTGCCGCACCCGAACACGCTGGTGGTGACGATTTCGCAAAGTGGCGAAACGGCCGATACGCTGGCCGCACTCAAACATGCGCGCAGTCTGGGCATGGAACACACGCTGACCATCTGTAACGTGGCCACCAGCGCCATGGTGCGCGAATGCAAACTGGCCTACATCACCCGCGCCGGTGTGGAAGTGGGCGTGGCTTCGACCAAAGCCTTCACCACCCAGCTGGCCGCGCTGTTCCTGCTGACGCTGTCGCTGGCACAAGTCAATGGCCTGCTCAGCGATGCGGAAGAAGAAGCCCACCTGAAAGCCATGCGCCACCTGCCGGTAGCGATTTCGTCGGTGCTGGCACTGGAGCCGCAGATCATCGCATGGGCAGAAGATTTCGCCCGCAAGGAAAATGCCCTGTTCCTCGGCCGCGGCATGCACTATCCGATCGCGCTGGAAGGTGCCCTCAAGCTGAAAGAGATTTCGTACATCCACGCGGAAGCCTATCCGGCCGGTGAGCTCAAGCACGGCCCGCTGGCATTGGTGACGGAAGAAATGCCGGTGGTGACGATCGCGCCTAACGATACCCTGATCGAGAAGCTGAAATCGAATATGCAGGAAGTGCGCGCGCGCGGCGGCCAGCTGTATGTATTCGCTGACGTGGATTCGCGCATCACTTCTGGCGAAGGCCTGCATGTGATCCGTTTGCCGGAACACTATGGTCTGCTGTCGCCTATCCTGCACGTGGTATCGCTGCAGCTGCTGGCCTACCATGCGGCGCTGGCACGTGGCACGGATGTGGATAAGCCACGCAATCTGGCCAAATCCGTCACAGTGGAATAAGCCACTGTAAGCGCGATGATGCCGGCCAATCGAGGCCGGCATTTTTTTTATCCCGTGTTCTTGAGTACACGCAAGAACACAGGGTCCGGTCTGCCTAAAATCTCTCCTGATAGCAACTTCTGTAGTGCCTGACGGCGCGAGGAGCGGACCATGCGTGTGCAAACAGGGGGATGGCGGCGTAGCGGGCATGCTGGCCAGCATGGCGCCGTCATCGTGTTGTTTGCCGCCATGCTGATGGTGCTGCTGGGGCTGGCCGGATTAGCACTGGAAACGGGGCAGCTGTTTAACCGGCGTGCCGAAGTGCAGAGTCTGACAGAAGCGCTGGCGCTGGCTGCCGCGCGCCAGTTGAATGGCAGTAGTAGCGGTGTGAACGCGGCACTGGCAGCAGCCAGCGAGCGCCTGACGAGCACCGATGGGCTGCTTTACCAGTATGGCCGTGCGCGTATCAGCTGGAACCCGGCGGCGCTGGCATTTGCCGCCAGCGCACAGGGCCCGTGGCTGGATGCATCGGCTGCGGCCAGTGCAGCGCAGGGGCTGGCCTACGTAAAAGTCGATCCATTCCAGCTGGACCCCGCGCTGACCCTGTTCTCCACAGTCTTTATACGGGCATTTTCGGCCGCGCTGGCACAGGTGGCGGTGGGAGCCCCCAGCATCGCCGGTCCTGGCGCCATCAACGTGCTGCCACTGGCCATCTGCGCACTATCGCCGCAGGCCGCTGCGGCGCGTGGCACGGAGCTGGTGCAATATGGCTTCCGCCGTGGTGTCAGCTATGATTTGATGAAGCTCGATCCGGCGGACACGGATGGTGTCGGGGCGCATTATCTGATCGATCCTGTCGCGCCACCCGGTAACGCCGGCATGGCGCAGGATTTTGCACTCGATACGGTCAAGCCATTTGTCTGCAGCGGCACGCTGGCCATGGCGCGCGTGACGGGCGGAACGTTGACTGTGCAGGGGCCTTTTCCGCTAGCCGCGCTGTATGCCCAGCTGAATTCGCGTTTTGGCCAGTACGCGGCGCCCTGTAATGCCAGTACGGCACCGCCGGATGTGAACGTCAAAGCCTATGGCGTCAGCAGCTTTTTCAACGGCGCGGCGGCATGGATGAATGGTAGCGTGCCACCCCTGAGTACCCAGGCCGCAACCACCTATCCGGCGGCGCCGTCCGGTACGACGGAAGCGTTGTGGACCTATGCCGATCCGGCCATACTGCCGGCCAATACGAGCGCGGATAAATACGGTCCGCTGTGGAGCTATGCACGGGCCGTGCCGTTTTCTGCCTATGTGGCCAGTGAAGCCGAGCCAGCGAGCGGTTATCTGCCATACAGTGCCACCCAGACGAGCTGGAATCTGCTCTATCCCGTCAATAGCGGCAGCGCGGCCCCCAGCCTGAAAACGGCAGTCTATCCGGCTGGCGCGACGGCCACGCCGTATCAGGCCAGTGGCGGCAATTTCTTTGCTGCGCCTGCTGCCGGTGCACCGGGCCAGCGCGGGCGGCGTGTGCTGAATGTGGCTTTGCTCAGCTGTCCGGTCGCGGTCACAGGCATCAGTATGGCGACCGCATTAGCGGTGGGGAAATTCTTCATGACGGTGCCGGCCGATAGCAGTCACCTGTATGGGGAATTTGCCGGCATCGCCGCCGAGCAGACGCTGGCTGGACCACTGGAGATTGTGCGATGAGCGGGCGCTGGCGTCCGCAGGCTGGTGTCGCGACGCTGGAATTGTTGCTGACTCTGCCTGTGCTGCTGCTGTTTCTAGCGGCGATGGTGTATTTTGGCCGCTATTTCGCCTATTACACGGCGGCGCACAAGGCTGCTCATGATGCGGCGCGCTATCTGGCCACCGTATCGCGCCGCGAATTCAAATCGCAGGTGGCCGGCACGGCGCAGGTGCCGGCGGTATTACTGGCACAGAATATCGCCCAGCAGGAAACCGCGGGCCTGCATCCGGGGCCATCAACGCTGGCGGTGGTGATCGATTGCGTGCCTGATGGCTGCACCGGACTGAGTGTGCCGGACAAGATCAGAGTGCTGGTACAGATGCAGGTGACGGACGAGCTGCTGACACCGTTCAGCTGGACTTTTCTGGGGGATCAAGGCCTGCTACTCAGGGCTAACGTCACCATGCTTTACGTGGGGCAGTAAATGCATGCCCTTGCCACAAGGCGCAAGCAGCACGGCACACTGGCGGTGGAATTTGCACTGGTGCTGGGGGTGTTTCTGCTGCTGCTGTTCGGTCTGATGGCCATCGCTCAGGGCCTGTATGCCAGCAATATGGTGCTGGAAGTCAGCCGGCGCGCCGCTGTGGCCGCTGCCAAGACGGATCCGGCCGATGCCATGGCGCTACAGCAGATCCGTCAGGATGCCGTGTTCCGCAACAGCCCCGGCCCACTGCTGTTCGCGGCACCGCTCAGCGATGCCCATGTCCGCATCGACTACCTGAGCATAGCCCGCAGTGCGGATGGCAGCCTGAGCCTGCAGCCGATGGTGTTGCTGCCCGCCTCACCGGCAGCCAACCGCGTCGCCTGTACCACGGATCTGTACAGCGCACAGTGTGTGCAGTTTGTGCGGGTACGCCTGTGCGATGTGGCCGATCTCGTGGTCTGCCAGCCGGTGACACTGGATAGTATTTTTCCATGGGTGCAGCTGAACCTGACGCTGACCACGGCCACCACCATCGTCAAGGCCGACGGGCTGGGTTATGTTGCTTCGCCGCCCTAGCTGGTAACTGGCCCGCAGCGGAATCTGGCCGCCCCGCGCAGCGCCGGCCACAACTTGCTATCATCGTGACTATCGGGCTCTGCCTTGCGAAAACGAAAGTCATCAATGGATGCCAGCAAATTTACTCCGGAATATTTCAACCAGTTCGGCAAGGGTACCCTGCCCGATCATCTGGGTATCACGATCACCAGCGTCAGCGCAGGCGAAGTGGTAGCGCAGCTAACGGTGACACCGCACCATCTGGCACCGAATGGTTTTCTGCACGCAGGCAGCGTGGTGACGCTGGCCGACACCGCCTGCGGCTATGCCTGCGTTGCCCACTTGCCCGATGGCGCGCAGAACTTCACTACCATTGAACTCAAATCCAATCATCTAGGTACGGCACGCGAAGGCGTGGTGGTGGCCACTGCCAAGGCGGTGCATCTGGGCCGCACTACGCAAGTGTGGGATGCCACGGTGGTGTGTCAGGCCAGCGGTAAAGTCATGGCGCTGTTCCGCTGCACCCAGATGATTCTGTATCCGAAATAAGGCGGGCGAGTGATGCGAAAAGCTGTCCGCTATTATGGCCTGAGCTTGCTGCTGGCATCGGTGCTGGCACAGTCCCCCTTTGCTATCGCGGCTACCGACGATACGCTCTACCGCGCGCTGGGTGGCCAGCAGGGCATCCGCAAGGTGGTTGATACTTTCCTGCCGCTGGTGCTGGCCGATGCCCGCATCAAGGATAACTTTGCCGACTTCGATCTGGAGCAGCTGAATCAGCGCCTGCAGGAGCAGTTTTGCGAGCTCAGTGGCGGGCCGTGCCGCTATACCGGTCAACACCGTGATAAAACCATGGACGGCGTGGGCACGGTCCGCGATATGACGACCGTGCATCAGGATCTGCAGATTAGTAACGCCATGTTCAATGCGCTGGCCGAGGATCTGCAGATCGCTCTGCAGCAGCACGGCGTAGCCAATAGCGCATCGAATCGTCTGCTGGCGCTACTGGCTCCCATGCAGCGCCAGATCGTGACGGCCCGTGCCACACCGGCCATGCCGGACATGGGAAAGCTACTGGCCACGGGCGGCGTCAGTACGGTGGAAGGTGCGGCGGGCGGCGGCATCGTGCCGTGGGCCCTGATCGGCGGTTATGGTACGCGCGATAGCTGGGGCGCTAACGCCCACTACACCTATCTGGGCACGCAGGATTATCAGCTGGCCAGCTACGGCGTGGCGGTCGGCATCGCCGACCGGCTGGAAATCTCGCTGGCTGATCAGCAATTCAAAGGCAGTCTGGCGCCGCTGGATCAGCTCGATATCCGCCAGCAGATCGTCGGTGTCAAAGTGAAGCTGGCTGGCGATATCGTCTACGATCAGGATAGCGCCATGCCGCAAGTGGCAGCGGGCATTCTATACAAGCGCCATCAGCGGCTGGGCGGGCTGGGTGCGCTCGGGGTGAGCAAAGTGCAGCAACTAGGCGCCAGTGACGACCATGGCTACGATTACTATCTGGCCGCGACCAAGCTGATGCTAGAACATAGCCTGCTGCTGAATGCGACCGTGCGCGCCACCCGCGCCAACCAGATGGGACTGCTAGGCTTCGGCGGCGATCAGGGCAACCGTATGCGTTTGATGCCGGAATTTTCTGTCGCCTATCTGCCCGATCGCAAACTGGCCATCGGTGCGGAATACCGGCGCAAACCGCACAACCTCGGCGTGGATCACGAAAAGGCCTACTACGATGCGTTTGTCGCGTGGTTCCCGAACAAGCAGCTATCGCTGACACTGGCCTATGCGGTGCTGGGCGACATCACCGTATTCAACCCGAAACGTCAGCGTGGTGCTTATCTATCGGTGCAGGCGGGATTCTGACGGCTTAGCCGTGCAGTGATTCTTCCAGCAGCTTGTGCAGGGCGGCGAAATCCGGTTCGCCCAGATAGCGCTTGAGAATGGTGCCATCCTTGCCGATCACGAAAGTGGTCGGGGTCATGGCCACGTTGCCATAGGCACGCGCGGCCGAACCATCGGCATCGAGCGCCACTTTGAATGGCAGCGCACGGGTTTCCGCATAGTTCAGCACATAGTTAGGCGGATCGTAGCTCATCGCCACGGCGACAAACTCCAGACCCTGATCCTTGAACTTGTTGTAGGTCTCGACCATCTTCGGCATTTCCGCCACGCAGGTGGTGCACGACGTGGCCCAGAAATTCACCATCACCACCTTGCCCTTCAGGCTCTCGGGCGCGATTTTCTCGCCCTTGATGCTGACGAACGCCACCTGCGGCGCAGATGGACGCTGGTTCAGGCTGACATAGGCACCAGCACCGGCCAGTGCCAGAACGACAGCGGCCAGTACGGGTTTGACCCAGCCTTTGGAAGCTTGCGTGGTAGACATGATCAGGAGTTGCTAGCTGGACGGGGCTGGAAGGATTTCCACTCTTCTTCGCTGATGTACTCGAAGACTTTGACCACTTTGGCCACGCCGCTCACGCCACGGGCGATATCGGCCGCGATCTGGCCTTCACGCTGGGTGACGCGACCTTGCAGATACACGTTGCCGCGTTCCGTCACGACCTGGAAGGAATTGGCCGAAATGTCCTTGCGGTCGATCAGGCTGGCTTTGACCTTGGTGGTAATCATGGTGTCGTTCGAGCGCGACGAGAAGCTGGTGTTACCGGCGATTTCCAGTTCGTTGATCACCGACAGCACGCCCTCGATACCGGCCACTTCGCGTTCGGCCTGCGCGCGGGTGGCTTCGTCACGCACTTCGCCCGTCAGCAGGGCGCGGCGGTTGAAGGCATTGATGTTGATGTGGCCGGCCGAGCCGATCACATTATTGAGCTTGATGCCGCCTTTGACTTCGATGGCGCGGTCTTCCGTCTGGGCACCGAAGGTGCGGCGGTCGGTGGCGGCCAGCGTGCCGGAGATGGCACCGCCGGCCACCAGTGCGACGCAGCCCGACAGCGAGCTGACCAGACCGGCGCACAGCAGGCTCATGGCCAGCGGTCGGCGCATGGTTTGCCAGATGGTGGACGACTTACTCATTCACATCTCCTCCGAATAGGGCGACGTCGATACCGTCGCAAATGCAGTGTATGGTTACCAGATGCACTTCCTGGATGCGTGCCGTGCGGTCCGCCGGTACGCAGATATGCACGTCGGCATCGGTCAGCATTTTGCCGATGGCGCCGCCGCCTTTGCCGGTCAGCGCGACCACGCGCATTTCGCGCTCCAGCGCTGCTTCGATGGCGGCCATGACGTTGGCCGAATTGCCCGAAGTGGACAGCGCCAGCAGAATGTCGCCGGCCTGGCCGAAAGCCTGTACCTGCTTAGAGAAAATCTCGCGGTAGCTGTAATCGTTGGCCACCGCCGTCAGGATGGACGTATCGGTGGTCAGCGCCAGTGCTGGCAGTGGGAAACGCTCGCGTTCGAAGCGGCCCACCAGTTCGGCAGCGAAGTGCTGTGCATCGGCCGCAGAACCGCCATTGCCGCAGACGAGAATCTTATTGCCATTCGACAACGCCGAGAACATCAGGTCGATGGCCTGAGCGATATGCGGCGCCAGCACGGTGGCAGACTGGATTTTGATTTCGGCACTTTCGTGGAAGTGCGAGAGGATGCGTTGATTATTCATAGTGTGCTGATTATAGTGCAGGCGTTCGGCACGCCGGACAAGTGCTGAAAAAAATGCTTACATTTCGAGCACGTTTTGCATCCACGACAAGTTTTCCCCGTCGATTGCCAGCAGATCGAAGCGGCATGGCGGCAGTGCCGCATAGCGTAGCAGAAAGTACTGGGCGGCGCGCAGCAGGCGGCGCTGCTTGGCCGGCGTGACGCTGGCGGCCGCACCGCCATAACGGTGGCTGGCGCGCTGGCGCACTTCGACAAATACCAGCACCGCACCGTGCTGCATGATCAGATCGAGCTCGCCCACCTTGCAGCGGAAATTGCGCTCCAGCAGTTGCAGCCCCTGCTGCTGCAGATAGGCCAGCGCCCTGTCCTCGCCTTGCTGGCCTAGCTGCTGCTGCAGAGTGCTGGCCATGGCGAGCCTACGGAATCAGCACCTGCGGCTGGCCGTTGCGGAATTCGGCCATGGCTTCATGTCGCTCGAAGCGTGCCGGCCCATGGCCGAAATCCACACTGAGCTGGCCCGTCACGCCGTCCAGCTGGATCACGCCGTCCGGCTGGCGGCTAATGGCGCGCGCCACACGGTAGGCATCGATCCCCAGCGCGTAGAGCCGCTCCAGATCGGGCCCGATGGCGCTGGCGGGATGGGGATAACTCATCACCGCCGCATGGTCGGGCTGCAGTCGCCAGGGCAGATCGAGCAGGCGCACGCCGTTCAGGGCGGGCAGCGTGCTGCCGTTATTCAGCGCCGAAGTGCCGTACAGGCGTAGTTGCGGCAGCACGGGATCGGGTTCTGCGGCATCGGCATCGGCCAGCAGTGCCAGTACGCGGCGGGTCTGCTCGGCGCCCATGGCGGAAAACAGCAGGCCGGGGCGCTCGGTACGCAGACGCGCATACCATTGCAGGATTTCGGCTTCGCTGATTGCTCCGTCGGGCGTGCCCAGTTCCTCGATATTGGCCACCTTGCCATCATCCTGCCACTGGTCGGCAAACGCGCTGGCGACGCGCCGCTGCCATGTGGTGGTGGTGCTGAGGATGCTGGCGCTGGCCGTGACACCATCGCGCAGGGCGCGGCGTGCCAGCTGGCGCGCTTCTTCTTCCAGCGACAGCCCCATGGCCAGCATCAGCGGCGGCAGCGTGCTGGCGCTGCCATGTGCTTCCGGCAGGTTGAGGGCGATGGTGGGTTTGGTCACCAGCACGCTGTCGGCCAGCGTGCCGACGGCAGCGCGCGACAAGGGGCCGATCACCATATCGTACTGCTGAACGGCGTGGGCGTAGCTGTACAGCACATCCTGCGGCACGTCGCTGGTAGCGATGGCCGTGATGGTTATGTTGTCCGGTTCGCGCTGCCACGCGGCCAGCACGCCGTCACGCACCGCGCCCGCAGCCTGCGCCAGTGCTTCGGCCTGCAGTGGCAGCAGCAGGGCAATGCGTACGTGCGTGCCCGAATTCCTGCTGGCAGCGGACGTGCTGCCCTCGCTCGCACTGGTGGCTGCCTCGGTCTGCGCGCGAGGGGCAACATCGTTGCCGCTTGGCGGTGCCGAAACGTAGGATGGGTTGGCGCTGACGCCGGGTGCAGGCGGGGGGAGCTGGATAGCGAACACCTGCGCGCCCTGCGCTTCTGGCGCCGGCTCGGCTACCACAGGAGCAGCCGAGGGGGCTGATATCGGCGCTGGCGCAGGGGGCGTCACCACGGGCATCGGCACAGCACTTGTATTTGCCGTGCTGGGCGCGCACAATCCATCGGGCGTGTTGCAGAACGGCGTGCTGCAGGCACTAACCAGCGCCGCTAGTATGCACAACGGCCACCACTTCATTCTTTTCATCCGACCTCCATGACTGTTCAAGCCACCAGCTCTATCGCCAACCTGCCCGTGATGGGCGAAATGGCACACCAGACCTATCCTAGCGCAACCCTGTATGTGGTGGCGACGCCGATCGGCAATGTGACTGATATTAGTCTGCGTGCGCTGCATGTTTTGAGTCTGGTCAATGCGGTAGCGTGCGAAGATACCCGCAACACAGCCCAGCTGATGACCCGGTTCGGCCTGCACCAGCCGCTGATTGCCGCGCACCAGCACAACGAGCGCGAAGTGGCGCAAACCCTGATCGCCCGTCTGCAGGCCGGTGAACGCATTGCGCTGGTGTCCGATGCCGGCACGCCGGCTGTGTCCGACCCCGGCGCGCGCATCGTCGATGCCGTGCGTGCGGCCGGTCTGCGCGTATTGCCGCTGCCCGGCGCTTCGGCGGCTGTGACGGCGCTGTCGGCCAGTGGACTGGTGAATGACCAGTTTTATTTTGTCGGATTCCTGCCCGCCAAAGCCAAGCAGCGTGAGAACTTCCTCGGCACGTTGCGTGCGGTCACCGCCACCATGGTGTTTTACGAAGCGCCGCACCGCATTCTCGATTGCGCCAGCGCGCTGGCGGCTGTATTCGAGCCGGAACGGCAGGTGGTGTTTGCGCGCGAACTGACCAAGATGTTCGAGGAAATCCACCGCTGCCCGCTGTCCGAAGCCGAGGCGTGGCTGAAGGCCGATGGCCACCGCGAAAAAGGTGAATTTGTCGTGCTGCTGGAAGGCGCACCGGCGGCCGACGAGGAAAACGACGCCGAGGCTGAACGTATCCTGAAAATTCTGCTGGCCGAATGTCCCGTCAAGCAGGCGGCCAATCTGGCGGCCCAGATTACGGGGCGCAAAAAGAATGCGCTGTACGAGCGCGCCCTGCAGCTCAAGGACGAAGCCTAGTCTGCCCTAGCGGCTGACTAGAATTTGCAGCCGCTATCCTTCTTATCCATCAGCCAGATCAGCGGCGAGAAAATGCTGCCGCCCTTCAGGCAGCTGGGGCGCTTGGCGCTATCGATATTGCGCGCCAGTTCGCTGGCACTCTGCTCCGGATACAGCGGATGGTCGTCCAGCTGGGATACCGGCATGGCGGCCCGCGCCGGATCTTTGCGGTTCGCTTCCTTGCGCGCCATTTTTAACGCTGCCTGCATATCGAAACCCTCCCTGCGGGTTTCCGGATGCAGCGGATCGGCCGCTTTGCTGGTGCTGGCCTCAGCCGTTGCTGTTGTGGCCGATGGCGCATCGGCGGCGGCTGGCATGGCCACGATGGGCGCTGGCTGCCGCTGTAGCGTCGGGGCTTTACTCGTAGTCGATGGGCTGGTGTGACTGCGATTTACGCTGGCTTGCGGTGTCGTGCTGCGGGCCGATGCTGCCTGCGTCGGCTTGAGCGGTTGCAGCCAGACTGTCATCCGGTTTGGCGGCGACAGATTTTCGGCGGGCGCAGGTCGGGTGTAGCGGTAGCCCAGTATCAGCAAGGCATGCAGGATCAGCGAAATGGCCACACCGGCACTGATGCGCGAACGTGGCGCAGCCAGCGATGAGTGAGGCGCGAGAGAGAAATTCATGGCATTTTCGCTAAGATCTGCAGGCGCCATGATTACATACAGCGTCGAAAAAGGCTTAAGTGGGACTGAATGTGTGCGAGGCACTTGACGACTGCAGCGCAGGAAGGTATTATCTTGCTTCTTCGGAGTGTAGCGCAGCCCGGTAGCGCATCTGGTTTGGGACCAGAGGGTCCAAGGTTCGAATCCTTGTACTCCGACCAAGATTCAAGAAAAAAGACTCAAGAGTTTCGGCTCCTGAGTCTTTTTTTTATTCCCCCGACAGAATCTGAACCTTGCGCGGCACAATGGCCGCGCAAGTTATTCAAATTAGCTTACGCGTTTGGCAGCAATCGCATTGCCCGCTCTGCTATTGCCCTTACGGCCGAGGAACTGGGCTATGTACTGGCCCGCATCGACCACGATGTCCAGATCGATGCCCGTCTCGATACCCAGCCCCTGCATCATGTACAGCACGTCCTCGGTCGCCACATTGCCGGTCGCGCCCTTGGCGTATGGGCAGCCGCCCAGACCCGTGACGGACGAATGGAAAATCGAGATACCCACTTCCAGACTGGCGTAGATATTCGCCAGCGCCTGACCGTAGGTATCGTGGAAATGGCCGGACAGGCCATCGATACGGAAGGCGCGGATCGCCTCTTCCATCACCGCCTGCGTCTTGCGCGGCGTGGCTACACCGATAGTGTCGGCAATGTCGATCTCGTCGCAGCCCAGATCGCGCATGCGCCCCACGACATCGGCCACTGCCGACAGCGGCACTTCGCCCTGATACGGGCAGCCGAAAGCGCAGCTGATACTGCCGCGCAGACGCAGACCGTGATCCTTGGCGGCCTTGGCCACGCTCTCGAAACGGGCAATCGATTCGGCGATCGAGCAGTTGATATTCTTTTGCGAGAACGCTTCCGACGCAGAACCGAAGATCACCACTTCGTCAGCCTTGGCGGCCAGTGCGGCTTCGAAGCCCTGCATGTTCGGCGTCAGCGCGGAATAGATCACACCGGGGCGGCGTTCGATGGCGGCCATGACTTCGGCGCTGGTGGCCATCTGCGGCACCCACTTGGGCGACACGAACGACGCCGCTTCGATATTGCGGAAGCCGGCGCTGGTGAGGCGGTTGACCAGCTCGATCTTGACTTCGGCCGGTACGTTTTCCTTCTCGTTCTGCAGGCCGTCGCGCGGCCCTACTTCGACGATTTTGACCTGCTTGGGCAGGTGGCTGTTCAAACTCATATCAGTACCCCTTGCTACGGTCGACTACACCGGCCACGTTCTGGCCGGCGCCCAGTGCGCGTATCTTATCTGCCATCTGCGCAATGCTTTCGCTGCGCAGCGTCAGCGCGGAAATATGCGGCGTGATGGTAATGCGCGGCTCCTGCCAGAACGGATGCTGCTGCGGCAGCGGTTCGTTGCGGAACACATCCAGTGTGGCGGCGCTGATATGGCCGGATTTGATCAGCGTGAGCAGATCCGGTTCAGCCACGTGAGCACCGCGTGCCACGTTGATCAGGTAAGCGCCAGCGGGCAGCTTGCTCATATTGCTGCGGTCCAGCAGGTTGCTGGTTTCCGGCGTCAGCGGCAGCATGCAGACCAGTACGCGGCTGCCACGCAGGAAGGTGTCCAGACCATCCATGCCGTGGAAGCATTCCACACCCTCCACCTGTTTCGGGCTGCGGCTCCAGCCGCGCAGCGGGAAGCCGAAGGTTTTCAGCGCTTCCAGCACGCGGCTACCGAGTACGCCCATGCCCAGCACGCCGACGCTGAAATCGGCGCGCTCATGCTGCGCCAGCGGCTGCCAGACACCGGCGCGCGATTGCGCTTCGTATTCGTCCAGGCGGCGGAAGTAGCGCAGCACGGCGTAGCTCACGTATTCGGCCATCTGCGCAGCCATGCCGGCATCTTCCAGCCGGATCACGGGTATGTGGGCAGGGATTTCGTCGTTGTAGCGCATCAGCGCATCGACCCCGGCGCCGGTAAGGAAAATCGCCTTGACCTGTGCCAGTTGCGCCAGCATGGCCTGCGGTGGCGACCACACTACGGCGTAGTCGTATGGCCCCTGACTATGCTCCTCGCTCCACACTTCTACCTGAGCTTCCGGCAGATGGCGGGCAAAGTCCTCTATCCATGGCCCCGTGTTGCCATCCGCGCGATGCAAAAGAATCCGCATACCTACTCCTTAAGCCGTTTTGAATGCCAGCAGCGGAGCGCCGTCGGCAACCTGATCGCCCACACCGTACAGCACTTCTTCCACCACGCCGTCATGCGGCGCGGCGATGGTGTGCTCCATCTTCATCGCCTCCATGATGACCAGCGCATCGCCCTTCTTCACGCTCTGGCCGGCGCTGGCCATTACCGCCACTACCTTGCCCGGCATAGGCGCCGTCAGGCGGCCGCCTTCTGCTTCGCTTTCGCCCGCATGGGCCATCGGATCATGATAGTGGAGCGGATAGTGGGCGCCATTGCAGAACACATGCAGCAACTCGCCATCGCGCCGCACGCTGCCATGCACGGCCAGATCACCGAGCTTGACGCTGTAATCGCAGCCCTGCTGCGACATCAGGCTGAGAACTTGCGGCTCGGCCTCGCCTACGCCAAACAGCCAGTCGTGCGCGCGGTAGCGCACGCCCACGCAGTAGGGTTGTTCCGCGCTGAATTCGTCGCTGAATGACAGCTTGCGCAGATACGCCTGATTCATGCGCCAGCCCAGTGCCTGACCCCACGGATCGGCGGCGTTGGCACCCGACTGGGCAGCCGAAACATCCTTTTCCGCTTCGATCAATGCCACAGCGGCCAGTGCCAGCACGCTGGCAGGTGCTGCTGCCGCAGCAGGGAACAGGCTGGCGTGGTGACGCTCGATCAGCCCCGTATCCAGATCGGCGGTAGAGAATGCCTGCCCTTCCACCAGACGTTTGAGGAAGGCGATGTTGGTAGCCAGACCGACGATCTGGTACTGCGCCAGCGCCTGCGCCATACGGGCCAGCGCCTGTTTGCGGTCGGCACCCCAGACGATCAGCTTGGCGATCATCGGATCGTAGAACGGCGAAATCGCATCGCCGCTGCGCACACCGGAATCCACCCGCACAGCGGCCGGCTCGAATGCCGTGCCACCGAGTTCGAAGCTGACGGCGGCAGGCGTCTGCATATGGCGCAGCGTGCCGATCGACGGCAGGAAGCCCTTCTCGGGATTCTCGGCGTAGATACGGGCTTCGATAGCGTGACCGTGGATGGTCAGTTCGTCCTGTTTCTTCGGCAGCGCTTCGCCAGCGGCCACGCGCAACTGCCATTCCACCAGATCGGTACCGGTGATCATTTCCGTAACCGGATGTTCTACCTGCAGGCGCGTGTTCATTTCCATGAAGTAGAACGAACCATCCTGATTGGCGATGAATTCCACCGTACCGGCGCCCACATAGCCCACTGCCTTGGCGGCTGCCACGGCGGCTTCGCCCATGGCTGCGCGGCGTTCGGCCGTCATGTTCGGCGCTGGCGCTTCTTCCAGCACTTTCTGGTGGCGGCGCTGTACCGAGCAATCGCGCTCGAACAGGTAGTTGCAATTGCCGAGCGTATCGGCAAACACCTGAATTTCGATATGGCGCGGGCGCTGCAGATACTTCTCTGCCAGCACCTTGTCGTCGCCGAAGGAACTGATCGCTTCGCGCTTGCACGAGGCCAGCGCGTCCTTGAACTGCTCGGAGCTTTCGATCACGCGCATGCCTTTACCGCCGCCACCAGCGGAAGCTTTCAGCAGCACGGGATAGCCGATGCGGTCAGCCTGCGTGTGCAGGAAGTCGGCATCCTGCTGGTCGCCGTGGTAGCCGGGTACCAGTGGCACATTGGCTTTTTCCATCAGCGACTTGGCAGCCGATTTGGAACCCATGGCACGCATGGCCGAAGCGGGCGGGCCAATGAATACCAGCCCTGCTTCCGCGCAGGCGTCGGCGAATTCCGCATTCTCGGAGAGGAAACCATAGCCGGGGTGGATGGCCTGAGCACCGGTGGCCTTGGCCACTTCGATGATCTTGTCGGCGCGCAGATAGCTTTCCTTGGCAGCGGCAGGGCCGATCAGCACAGCTTCGTCGCATACGGCGACGTGTTTGGCATTGGCATCCGCTTCGGAATACACGGCGACAGTCTTGATGCCCATGCGGCGCGCGGTAGCGGCCACACGGCAGGCGATTTCACCCCGGTTTGCGATCAGTATTTTTGTGAACATGGTCTCTCTCTTTGCAGCTTATGGCTGGAAGTTTTTTTATTGTGGTGCGATAGACGTCGGTGCAGATAGCGGCTTGGGCTACTTAGCAGCCGCACTTTTCCTTCGGTGCCGATTCCAGTACCGTGCCGCGGGTTTTCAGGCCCAGTTTGGCCAGCAGCTTGCGGTCGTCGTCGGCTTCCGGATTGTCGGTGGTCAGCAGCTTGTCGCCGTAGAAGATCGAGTTGGCGCCAGCGAGGAAGCACATGGCCTGCACCGCTTCGCCCATCTGGCGGCGGCCTGCGGACAGACGCACGCGCGCTTTCGGCATGGTGATACGGGCTACGGCGATGGTGCGCACGAATTCGAACGGATCGAGCGGATCGAGGCCGTGCAGCGGTGTGCCTTCGACCTGTACCAGATGGTTGACCGGCACCGATTCCGGATACGGATTCAGGTTGGCCAGCTGGGCGATCAGGCCGGCGCGCTGCAAGCGGGTTTCACCCATGCCGACGATGCCGCCACAGCAGACTTTCAGACCCACTTCGCGGATGCGACCCAGCGTGTCCAGACGGTCCTGATACTCGCGGGTGGAGATGACGTTGTCGTAGAACTCTGGTGCCGTGTCCAGATTGTGGTTGTAGTAATCGAGGCCTGCGTCTTTCAGGCGCTGGGCCTGTGCTTCTTCCAGCATACCCAGCGTGGCGCAGGTTTCCATGCCCAGTGCCTTCACTTCGCGCACCATTTCTTCGACCTTGTCCATGTCGCGGTCTTTCGGGCTGCGCCATGCGGCGCCCATGCAGAAACGGGTCGCGCCATTGTCCTTGGCCTGACGGGCTGCTTCCAGCACGGTGTCGATGTCGAGGATTTTTTTCGCTTCCACGCCCGTGTCGTAGCGTGCCGCCTGCGGGCAGTAGCCGCAATCTTCTTCGCAGCCGCCCGTTTTGATCGACAGCAGGGTCGCCAGCTCCACGTCGCCATCAGGGAAGTTGGCACGATGGGTATCCTGAGCGCGCGCCATCAGCTCGGTGAACGGCAGATCGAACAGGGCCATCACTTCGTCCAGTGGCCAGGTAGCTGCTTCCGGCAGCTTGATGGCGGCGGCAGGACGGTGCAGCTCGACGGTCTTAGGTTCTTGCAGGGTGTTCTGGGACATCGTGTTTCCTTCTAGTTTCAGAGTTTGGTGTGAGCTGGCCAGTTGGGCAGCTGCGTAAAATCGAGGTGGGCCGCTGCTGTCTGCGCAGTCGGTTCGGCCAGACGGGGCACGCGGCCCAGCAGCGGCGCTTCGATACGCTGCTGCAGGGCTGCTACGTTTTCATCGGCAAAAGCCATATCGGCCACGGTTTCATTGGCGACCCAGCCAACCAGCTTGAGCCCGCGCGCGGCGATGGCTTCCACCGTCAGCAGCGCGTGGCTGATGCAGCCGAGGCGCAGACCGACCACCAGTACGACGGGCAGTTCCAGTTGCGCGGCCAGATCGGCTGTATCGAAATCGTCATTGAGCGGCACGCGGAAGCCGCCCACGCCTTCCACCACGGTGGCGTCGGCGGCGGCATTGATTTCCACGAACGCCGCCAGTATCGGCACGGCGGTGATGGTTTTGCCTTCCAGTGCAGCGGCGATGTGCGGCGCTGCCGGTTCTTTCAGCAGGAAAGGCGTGGTGATGGACTGCGGCAGGTGCATATTGCCGGCAGCGGCCAGCTGGTCGCAATCATCGTTATGCCATACGCCGTCGCGCAGTTCGGCACCGGCAGCAACGGGTTTCATGCCGCAGGCACGTACGCCGCGCGCCACCAGCGCATGCAGCATGGCCGAAGAAATCAGCGTCTTGCCGATTTCCGTATCCGTGCCTGTGACGAAGCAGCTGAAGCGGGGCGGCAAACCGGCGCTGGCAGCAGCAGGCTGGGTCTGGAGTTGGTGCTCCGGTTGGGCGATTAGCGGATCATCGAGACTCATCTCAAGTCCTTTCCAGCGCATTGAGCGCGACTATCAGTTGTTCTACATCGGCGCTGGTATGGCCTGCGCATAGCGTCGCGCGCAGGCGCGCCGTACCTGCTGGCACGGTGGGCGGGCGGATTGTGCCCAGCCACAGACCTTGTGCGTACAGGGCGGCGCCAGCGCGCATGGTTTCAGCATTATCGCCGATCACGATGGGCTGGATGGCGGTGCTGGATGGCATACGCTGCCAGCGCTGCAGTTGCAGGCCGCTATCCAGCTGGGCGATCAGGCTTTGCAGGTGAGCGCGGCGCGCCACGCCTTCATCGCCTTCCAGCAGATCTAGGCTGGTCAGCAGAGCATGCGCCAGTGCCGGTGGCGTGGCTGTGGTGAAGATGTAGGGACGGGCTTTCTGGATCAGGGTTTCGATCACGGTTTCGTGGGCAGCGACAAAAGCACCCGCAACGCCGGCAGCTTTGCCCAGCGTGCCCATGTAGACCAGATACGGCGAGCGCAGATCGAAGTGTTCGAGCGCACCGTGGCCGCGCGCACCGAGCGTGCCGAAGCCGTGTGCGTCATCGACTACCAGCCACGCGCCGTATTGCTCGCACAGTGCCAGTAATTGCGGCAGCGGAGCCAGGTCGCCATCCATGCTGAATACGCTGTCCGTCACCACCACTTTGGTGGCGGCGTTGGAGTCGGCCAGCAACTGCTTGAGCGCGGCCAGATCGGCGTGCGGATAGACCTGCACGCGTTTGCGCGACAGCCGAGCACCGTCAATCAGCGAAGCGTGGTTGAGCGATTCGGAGAAGATGGCAGCGTCGGCATCGGCGACCGTCAGCCCCGTGATGATGGCCAGATTAGCCATATAGCCGGTGCAGAAAGTCAGCGCGCGCGGCGCTTCCAGATGGTCGCCCACGAAGGCGGCCAGCCGTTCTTCCAGCTGCACGTGGGCGCGGCCATGGCCGCTGATCAGGTGTGAAGCGCCGCTGCCGGCGCCATATAGTTCCACGCCTTCCTGCAAGGCCTGTTTGATGGCCGGATGGTTGGCCAGACTCAGATAGTCGTTGCTGCAGAAGGCCAGCAGTTCGCGCCCGTCCACCTGCACACGCGGGCCGCAGGGCGAGTCCACCGTGCGGCGCTGGCGGATCAGGTTGTGCTGATCTAGCGTCTGCAGTTGCTGGCTAAGTTGCTGGAGTAGTTGCATGCCTACCCCGCCATGACCTGATTGAACACGGCCAGCGTGTTGTTGGCCAGTGTGTCGATTTCTTCGTCGCTCAGCACATACGGCGGCATCATGTAGACGCTGGCGCCGATAGGGCGCATCAGCAGTTCGTGCTCGACGGCGGTGGCAAAGAAGCGGCGCGAGAAGTCCGGTGCTGCGTCGATGGCATCGAATGCCCAGATCATGCCGCGCTGGCGGAAGTTGCGCACTTTTTCATGCTGGGCAAGTGGCTGCAAGGCCGCGGTCAGGCGCTCCGCCTTGATGCGGTTGGTGCGCAGCACATCGTCCTCTTCGAAAATCTGCAGCGTGGCCAGCGCCGCGCGGCAGGCCAGCGGATTGCCCGTGTACGAGTGCGAATGCAGGAAGCCGCGCGTCACGTCGCTGCTGTAGAAAGCCTGATAGATTTCATCGCGCGTGAGCACCAGCGAGAGTGGCAGATAGCCGCCGCTGATGCCTTTGGACAGGCACAGGAAATCCGGCCAGATACCGGCCTGTTCGCAGGCGAAGAAAGTGCCCGTGCGGCCACAGCCAACGGCGATTTCGTCGAGGATCAGGTGCACGGAAAAACGGTCGCACAGTTCGCGCACCAGTTGCAGATACAGCGGATCGTGCATGGCCATGCCGGTTGCGCACTGCACCAGTGGTTCGATGATGATGGCGGCGATGCGATCGCTCTTTTCCATGAACAGGCGCTCCACGTCGGCAGCCGCGCGGCGTGCCACATCGGCCGCCGTTTCGCCTTCGCTAGCCTGACGTGCATCGGGCGACATCACCGTTTGCGAGGCGCGCAGCAGCGGGCCGTAGGCATCCTTGAACAGTGCCACATCGGTGACGGCCAGCGCGCCGATGGTCTCGCCGTGGTAGCTGCCTTTGAGGCAGACGAATTCCTGTTTGGCGCTATGGCCGCGATTGCGCCACGAATGGAAGCTCATTTTCAGGGCGATTTCCACGGCCGATGCACCATCGCTGGCGTAGAAGCTGTGACCGAGCACATGGCCGGTCAGCGCCGACAGTTTTTCCGATAGCTCGATGACCGGTTCATGGGTAAAGCCGGCCAGCATGGCGTGTTCCAGCGTATCGAGCTGCTGCTTGAGCGCCGCGTTGATGCGCGGGTTGGCATGACCAAACAGATTAACCCACCACGAGCTGATGGCATCGAGGTAGCGCTTACCCTGATGGTCATACAGCCAGACACCCTGCCCCCGGCTTACCGGGATCAGGGGGACGGTTTCGTGGTGCTGCATTTGCGTGCAAGGGTGCCATACGCTGCGTAGGCTGCGGGCCACCCAGTCACTCTGTTGATTCAATTCCAAAACGACTCCAGACTCTGTTCTACCGCGTTACAGCAGCCACGCGGGTTTGCGCTTCTCGAGGAAGGAGGCCACGCCTTCGCGGCCCTGTTCCGAAGCGCGGATATGGGCAATGCGCTGGGCCGTATCGGCCAGCAGTGCATCGTTGACGGTTTTCCCGCTGACTTCGCGCACCAGCACTTTGGCTTGCTGCACGGCGTGCGGGCTGTTATTCACTAGCGCTTTGACGATCTCGGCTACCTTGTCGTCCAGTGCTTCCACGGCTACCACTTCGTGGGCGAAGCCGAGGCGCAGCGCCTGCGCTGCATCGAAGCGTTCAGCCGTGAGGAAGTAGCGGCGTGCCGCCTGTTCGCCCATGGCTTTGATCACATACGGCGCGATGGTGGCGGGGATCAGACCCAGTCGCACTTCGCTCAGGCAGAACTGCACCGGTTCGGCCGCGATGACGATATCGCAGGCCGCTACCAGCCCCATACCGCCGGCATAGCAATCGCCCTGCACGCGCGCCACCACAGGGTGCGGGCACAGGTAGATGGTGCGCAGCATTTCAGCCAGTTGCAGAGCATCGGCCTGATTTTCGGCGTGCGTATAGCCCGCCATTTTCTTCATCCAGTTCAAGTCTGCACCGGCGCAGAAGGCGGGGCCATTGGCCGCCAGCACGATAGCGCGCAGATCGCTCTGCTCGCCCAGTTCGCGGAATGCGCGGGTAATCTCTGCGATGGTCAGTTCGTTGAACGCGTTGCGCACGTCGGGACGATCCAGCGTCACGGTGGCAACGTGGCCTGCGCGGCTGATGTTAAGGGTGGTGTAAGTCATGGTCAGCCCCCTATTACATCCGGAATACGCCGAATTTGGTATCGGGGATTTCCGCATTCAGTGCAGCGGATAAGCCCAGACCCAGCACCATGCGGGTGTCGGCCGGATCGATCACGCCGTCATCCCACAGACGCGCCGTGGCGTAGTAAGGGTGACCCTGATGTTCGTACTGTTCCTTGATAGGCTGCTTGAAGGCGGCTTCTTCTTCCGCGCTCCAGCTACCGCCTTTGCTCTCGATGCCGTCGCGTTTGACGGTGGCTAGCACGGACGCGGCCT
Source organism: Duganella fentianensis (assembly GCF_964031615.1). Lineage (GTDB taxonomy): Bacteria > Pseudomonadota > Gammaproteobacteria > Burkholderiales > Burkholderiaceae_D > Rugamonas > Rugamonas fentianensis_A. The sequence goes on along the minus strand of NZ_CAXIQN010000004.1, from coordinate 6,423 downwards.
GATCGCCGCCCATCACCGAGATACGCGCATTCGGCCACATCCACATGAAGCGCGGCGAGAAGGCGCGGCCGCACATGCCGTAGTTACCGGCACCGAAGCTGCCGCCGATAATCACGGTGAATTTCGGTACCGCGGCAGTGGCCACCGCCGTCACCATCTTGGCGCCATTGCGGGCGATACCTTCGTTTTCGTATTTGCGGCCCACCATGAAGCCGGTGATATTCTGCAGGAACACCAGCGGGATTTTGCGCTGGGCGCACAGTTCGATGAAGTGGGTGCCTTTCAGCGCCGATTCCGAGAACAGAATGCCGTTGTTGGCGATGATGCCGACCTTCATGCCGAAGATGTGGGCAAAGCCGCAGATCAGCGTGGTGCCGTAGCGTGCCTTGAATTCATCGAATTCGCTGCCATCGACGATGCGGGCGATGACTTCGCGCACATCGAATGGCTTGCGGGTATCGACGGGAATCACGCCATACAGTTCTTCGGGCGGGTATTTCGGCTCTTCGGCTGCACGCAAAGCGCCCTGCTGCGGCTTGCTGCGGTTCAGATTCGACACGATGGTGCGCGCCAGCGACAGCGCATGCAGATCGTTCTGCGCCAGATGGTCGGCCACACCGGACAGACGGGTGTGCACATCGCCGCCACCCAGATCTTCTGCTGTCACCACTTCGCCGGTAGCGGCTTTCACCAGCGGCGGGCCGCCGAGGAAAATCGTGCCCTGTTCCTTGACGATGATGGATTCGTCGCTCATGGCTGGCACGTAAGCGCCACCGGCCGTGCAGGAGCCCATCACCACGGCGATCTGTGGGATGCCTTTGGCCGACAGATTGGCCTGATTGTAGAAAATGCGGCCGAAGTGGTCGCGGTCGGGGAACACGTCATCCTGATTGGGCAGGTTGGCGCCGCCCGAATCGACCAGATAGATGCACGGCAGGTTGTTCTGATCGGCGATTTCCTGCGCGCGCAGGTGTTTTTTCACCGTCATTGGGTAGTAGGTGCCGCCTTTGACGGTGGCGTCGTTACAGACGATCACGCATTCCTGCCCCGCTACGCGGCCTATGCCGGTGATGATGCCCGCTGCCGGTGCGGCATCGTCATACATGCCATAGGCGGCCATCTGCGACAGTTCGAGGAAGGGCGTGCCGGGATCGAGCAGCATCTGCACGCGGTCGCGTGGCAGCAGTTTGCCGCGTGCCACGTGCTTGGCGCAGGCTGCGGCACCACCGCCTTCGGCGATACGCGCCACTTTGGCACGCAAATCGTCCACCACGGCCTGCATGGCGGCGGCGTTGGCCTTGAAGTCCTCACTGCGGGGATTGAGTTTGCTTTCGATCTGCGGCATTGCTTTTCCTTTATGCGCGTGGTCTCCGACGCGTCGTCTGATTTATTCTGGAAAACTACCGTCAACGTAAAACCAGCGCAGTCCGCCTTCAGCCGGCTCGCGCACGAAGTTGCTGATTTCGTGCAGCCGCTGGCCGCGCCCATTCACCCGCAAGCGGGCCACAAATTCGACCGTATCGCGGTTTTCATCGTCTTCCGCTTTACGTTGACGTAAACGTAAAGCGGATTTTACCTCAAGTCCCAGCCACTGCAATTTTTCTTCGCTATTGATGATGGGCTCGGTCGGTCGGGTGCTGGCATGCCAAGTTGATAACAGATAGGCTTCATTGCCCTGCACATAGGCCGTATAGCGCGAGCGCATCAGGGTTTCAGCGGTGGGCGGGATGGCGGCGCCGCTCAGATACGGGCCGCAGCAGGTGGCCAGCGCAGGTCCGCCACAGGGGCAGGCAGGGGCGGCGGAGGTCTTTTTGGACATGGCAGCAAGGTCGGACTGGTGTAACAAGCCAGCATTATCCGTCAAATGACGGCCCCGCGCCGCGTTGGCCGGACTGGTAGTTGAATAAATATTGCTAAATTCAGGGGTACGGGGTCACACCTTTTCCGTAACGCTATTACACTAGAGGCGTGAGGAGAATTTTTGCATGAGCCAGACCAGTTTCGAATTCAAAGCCGACGCCAACGACAGTTCGCCCCTGTATATGCAGATTGCGCGCAAGTTGAGCGAAGATGTGCACAATGGCCGCTATCAGGTGGACCAGGCGCTGCCGTCCGAGCGCACTCTGTCGGAGTTGCTGAACGTATCGCGCGTGACGGCCCGTAAAGCCATCGACCAGCTGGTCGATCAGGGGCTGGTGGTGCGCCGTCGCGGTTCGGGCAATTATATTGCCCCCCGCATCGAGCAGCCGCTGTCCAATCTGACCAGTTTTTCCGAGCAGCTGCAGCAGCGCGGCCACGTGCCGGGTTCGCGCTGGCTCAAGCGCGCCGTCGTCACGCCGACGCCGGAAGAGCAGCTCAGTCTGGGTCTGTCGCCATACTCCAAAGTGGCGCGGCTCGAACGTCTGCGTCTGGCCGACGATGTGGTGATGGCCTACGAAGTGTCGGTGCTGCCGCAGACGGTTCTGAACGATCCGAATGCGGTTGGCAACTCGCTTTACCAGTATCTGGAAAGTATCGGTCAGGCGCCGGTGCGCGCCTTGCAGCACATCCGTGCGATGAATGCTTCGGCCGATCTGGCGCGCCAGCTGGGCGTGCCGGAAGGTCAGGCCGTGCTGTACATCACCCGTATCGCCTATCTGGAATCGGGTGAAGCGATGGAACTGACTCATTCCTACTGTCATAGCGACCACTATGACTTCGTTGCGGAGATGCGCCGCGCCACCTGAGGCACGGCACAGCGCCACCATGCTGAAGACCGAAACCCCCAGCACGGAACATGCCGAACTCGATCTGTACGGCGTGGACCAACTGGTGGCAGCACTGGTGGACGATCACGCGCTGGCGGTGCGCGCCGTGCAGGCGGCAGCACCGGCCATCAGCGCTGCGGTTGCCGCCATGGCGCCGCGTATTGCCGCCGGTGGACGGCTGATCTATGTGGGCGCAGGCACCTCGGGCCGGCTCGGCATCCTCGATAGCGTTGAACTATTCCCTACCTTCTCATGGCCGCATGAACGTGCGGTGGCGCTGCTGGCTGGTGGCCTCGGTGCCATGTTCGATGCGGTGGAAGGCGCTGAAGATAACGACAGCAAAGGTGCGTCCGATCTGCGCCTGGTCTATCCCGTGTATAACGATGTGGTGCTGCTGATTGCGGCATCCGGTACTACGCCCTACGTGCTAGGTGCGCTCAAGGCAGCACGCACGGTGGGAGCACTGACCATCGGCATCGCCAATAATCCCGCCACGCCACTGCTGCGTGATGCCGATGTGGGTATCTGTCTCGATACGGGGCCCGAAGTGATTGCCGGTAGCACGCGGCTGAAAGCGGGTACGGCGCAGAAGATCGTACTCAATACGTTATCGAGCGCGCTGATGGTGCGGCTGCATAAGGTGTACGGCAATCTGATGGTGGATCTGCATGCCACCAATGCCAAGCTGGTGGAGCGGGCATTGCGCCTGACCATGCGGGTAGCCGGCGCCGATGAGACAAGTGCGCGCGCCATGCTGGAGCGCTGCCACTTTCAGGTCAAACTGGCCATCGTGGCGCTGCGCAAAGATCTCGATGTGGAGCAGGCGCAAAGCCTGCTCGAACAGACGGGCGGCGATATGCGCCGCGCACTGCGCTAGTTCTACCGCCAGCGCCGTCAGGGCGAGATGGCGAATAATTCCAGACGTAGATCAGTGAGCGTGGCGGGCGCGTAGATGGCGATCGCCTGCGCCTTGAGTATGGCGTCGTACAGGTCGCTGCGATGTTCGAGCGAGAAGTAATAGGTCTCTGGCCGTACTGGCACTTCCATCGGTACTTGCGGCATGTGCGAGAGCGGCACGCCGGGTAAGGCGCTGCGTACCAGCGCATCGATCTCGTGTGGTGAGGCGATCTTGAGCTGGCGCGGCACTTCGGCCACCAGATTCAGCGCGGGCATGCTGGCGTTGACGGCAATGTAGAGCGCTGCCTTGCGCTCGATTAGCGTAGGGTCTAGCGTAGCGTGGTGGTAGCGCATGCCCTGATCGCTGATGGACAGCGGGATGCTGATGTATTTCGACGACACCACGGTGTCGAGCAGATCGCGGATGATGTCGTTGAGGGTGTGGAAGCCGCTAGCAGGTTCTTCATGGTTGTAGCTGGGCAGATCGGTGACGGTGTACTTGCGCGAGAAGGCCATCAGGCCACCCGCTAAGGCCATCAGGCGCTCGAACAGGCGCTCGGGGTGGCAGTGGCCGCTGCGTGACAGATGCATCAGCGTGGCGCTGGCGGACATGATGGTCTGCAGCATCCAGAACGACGCTACGTCGCCGCTGTGCAGCTCCACTACGTGGCCGCGCGGCTGGCGTTGCAGGCGGTGTAGTGAATCGCACTTTGCGCTGAGTCTGGCCAGCACGCTGCGCAGCAGATCCTGCATGGCGGCGTCGGCGCCTATGCTGACGCAGGGCGGCATGAAGTGAGGATCGAGCGCCAAGCTGCCGTCAGCACGGCGTTGCAGGCGGATTACGGGCAGGCAGTCGTAGCCTTCGCGTACATCGAAATCCGACAGCAGGCGCACAGCCTTGCGCAGATAGCCGATATGGGCTGGCAGGCTGTCGGAAAACAGGTCGGGTGTTTCGCGGCTGTCGAGTGTATAACGCGCTTCGCTGCGCGCACTGCCCTCGGTGGTGAGATTGCCACCATGCGCGTGTGTGACGGGCAGCGCAGCGTAGAAGGTAACGCAGTGTGCGTCGGCGGGGAGCTTGCTTAGATCGACGGCTAGCGGTAGCGCATCCGCCAGCGGCGCCTGATAGATTTCGCCGTCTTTGAAGATAAGGCTAAGTGCCTGTGCGTAGAGGGTGTTACTGGTGATGTCGGGCAGCGCCCAGCGTGCGTGCTGCACGCCCCAGTGGTGCGGCTCGATGGTGGCAGCCACGTGCTGCAGGCGCGATTCGTGATAGCGGTCCTGTTGCTGCAGGTGCTGGGCGTCGAGCGTGAGGCCTTCGGTCCACAAAACTTTGAGCGTTGCGGTCATGGTCTGCTCCTTGGATGGGAGTTCGTTCATTAGCAGGTCGCGCTGCGTTCGGCGAACAGGTGATTGAATGCGGCACCTATTCATTGGGCTGTGGTATTTCTGAGCGGTGCGCGACAGCATTCGGGCGTACATGGATGGAGTTCAGTAACCAGTCCCATAGTGCCACGGCCTCTTCGTCGGAAAGGCTCGGTTCTCGGGAGGCAGTTTGATTGCCCTCAACGCCACTATCCATGGTTAATTCAACAAAGGGATGCAATGGATCATGCGGTAATCCGCTAGCCCTAAAAATGAATTTATGGATGGATGGTTTTCCAAAGCCTCCCGGAACTCTCAGCAACATTTCCTCACCGTGCCAGTCGCTTACAACACGTTTTCCCTCACGAAGTGTTTTTAAGCGGCTAAGCCATGTTTCGAGGCCTGAGGTCATTCCTTGCTTCATTGATTCGGATTTCTCATGTGCCAAATTTACTGGTATCACGCCGTCTCCGTTCTTTATTGTTTGGACCGAAAAATGCACGTCTGGAAAGTCTTTGAGCCTGATACCAAACTCGATATTCTCGAATGTTGGTTCGATGGATGAAAACGCATGGTCGATGCATATTCCTGGTACATTCGGAATATCGAATTGCTTTTGTGACGTTAGACTCTTTGCAATCTGGGTATCCGATTCGAGTGCCTTTTTTACAAAATCTTTATCCAGCCCGGGAGTTTCAAGAATATAGATATCCTGATCTAATTTAACAAACGTATGAATTGAATAGTTATAAGTTCCGACTATTCCGAGTAAATGCAGAAATCTTGGATCAGAAGAAGAAAATGGAGTTCCTGAAATTTTGTCCATTTCTCGTCCTTTGTTAAAAATCCTGGCACTGTCTTTATTATCTTTTATCTCGCGATCTATTATCTTTTCAAGATTATCTGCTTCGCCGGGAAGCCTATAAATTTTTGAATTGATAGTCATTCGACCGAAAGAAATTTTTGAACCAATAGGAAAATTAATGATGAATCTTGTAAAGCATAATTTTTCTGCATTGGATTTCATTACTTCTATTTTGTCAGATATGCCTTGCTCCTTAGCGATATTTATTGACGAGGAGTGCGATTCATTTTCCATGATAAAAGAAAATATTAAAAATAATAGAATCGCTAAAAGGATCAGTAGGTACGATCTTTTCATGTCAAATTTTTTTTACTTGATTATGTCTTTACCACAGGGCGCTGCAATATCTGTCGTCTAGAGTATGGTCGAGTGCAAACCAAGTCTGCAGCCCTGCGCGCTACCATTGCTGCAAGGTCGCTGCGGCAGTTAAAACGGTAGCTAGATACAGGCGTGTTGATTTGCAGCGAAATCTGACCCACTTACCCCAGTAATTTGCAAACGAATCTGACCCACGTATACGACACAATTCTGCTCACGACATTGAGCGGA
>NZ_CAXIQN010000003.1:0-245189 GCF_964031615.1 Duganella fentianensis | reverse complement strand
GCTTTTTTGCGGAATTCTGTGGTGCCCACGGAGGGACTCGAACCCCCACACCTCGCGGCACATGGACCTGAACCATGCGCGTCTACCAATTCCGCCACGTGGGCACTGATACTGCTTAACAACTCTGCTATTATAACGACGGGGAGAGTATCGCGCCAGATGAACTTTCGTTCCTTACTGCACATCAACCCTGTCTAGCAGTTCCTGCTTTGACTATGTTTTTCAACGTTGTCGCTGCAAGAGACCAAGATTATAGAGGAAATTTTTCGCTTGTCAAAGGCTCGCGCAAAAATTTTTTTAAGTACCTCCGGCCGGAGCCGGGGGCAAATTAGTCTTTCAGGGCGTTTCCAAGTACACTACGGCTGTCGTCATGGCATATATATGCACCTGATGAATTTGCCAGGCCGGATTCCCTCTGAATACTGTCAATATAACCACAGAAATACTTTTGAATCACACTACCCATACCATTCCTAGCCGGGAGGATATTCTCGGCATTTTCCGCAGCGCCAAGGGCCCGCTCGATCTGCGTGCCGTCGCCAAGGCGCTCAAAGTCGCCACCGATGCGCAGGCCGTGCTGTCGCGCCGCCTGAACGCTATGCAGCGCGATGGCCAGCTCGATCTCGATGACAAAGGCCGCTATGCGCTGGTGGCGGAAACGGGCTTTATTGCCGGCCGCGTCAGCAGCCACAAGGATGGCTTCGGCTTTGTCATTCCCGACGAGCCCGGCGAGGATCTGTTCCTGCCCGATAAGGAAATGCAGAAAGTGCTGCACGGTGACCGTGTGCTGGCCCGCGTGGTTGGCACGGATCGCCGTGGCCGCAAGGAAGGCACCATCGTCGAAGTGGTGCAGCGCGCAAATACCCACATCATCGGCCGTCTGCTGAACGAGAATGGCGCGTGGATCGTGGCGCCGGAAGATCAGCGCATTGCGCACGACGTGCTGGTGGAAGGCTCTATCGGCAAGGCCAAGGTAGGGCAGGTGGTCAGCGTGGAGCTGACGGAACAGCCGATGCGCTTCAAGCAGCCGGTCGGCAAGATCGTGGAAGTACTGGGTTCGCTGGACGATCCCGGCATGGAAATTGAAATCGCTGTACGCAAGTTCGGCGTGCCGCATATTTTCTCGGACGCTGCGCTCAAGCAGGCCAACAAGCTGCCCGATGTGGTCAAAGAAGCCGACTGGGGCGAGCGGGTCGATCTGCGTGATGTGCCGCTGGTGACCATTGATGGCGAAGATGCGCGCGATTTCGACGATGCCGTCTACTGCGAGCCGATCAAGGTGGGCCGCAGCAAGGCTTACCGTCTGATCGTGGCAATTGCCGACGTGAGTCACTACGTTAAACCCAACGATGCGCTCGATGCCGATGCGCTGCAGCGTAGCACCTCGGTGTACTTCCCGCGCCGTGTGATTCCCATGCTGCCGGAGAAGCTGTCCAACGGCCTGTGCTCGCTGAATCCTGCGGTCGACCGTCTGACGCTGGTGTGCGATGCCGTGGTGACGGCTAAAGGCGAGATCAAGGCATACCAGTTCTATCCGGCCGTTATCCATTCGGCAGCCCGTCTGACCTACACGGAAGTGGCGGAGATCCTCGGTAACACCAAGGGACCGGAAGCGGCGCGCCGTCCGCAGATCGTGCCGCACCTGCTGAATCTGTACGAGGTGTACCACGCGCTGCTGAAGGCGCGCACGGAACGCGGTGCGATCGATTTCGAGACCACCGAAACCTATATCGTCTGCAACCCGTCCGGCAAGATCGAGAAGATCATCCCCCGTACCCGCAACGATGCGCACAAGCTGATCGAGGAGTGCATGCTGACGGCCAACGTCTGCGCCGCCGATCTGCTGATTCGTCACAAGCATCCGGGCACTTACCGTATTCACGCCAGCCCCACGGTGGAAAAGCTCAAACAGGTACGCACCTTCCTCAAGCAGGTGGGCCTGAATCTGAACGGCGGCGACAAGCCGACGGCCGGCGATTATGCGGAACTGATGCGGCAGGTGAAAGAGCGTCCCGACGCGTCGCTGCTGCAGACCATGCTGCTGCGCTCCATGCAGCAGGCCGTCTACAGCCCAGATAATATCGGCCACTTCGGTCTGGCGTATGAGGCGTATGCCCACTTCACCAGTCCGATCCGCCGTTATCCGGATCTGCTGACTCACCGCGCCATCAAGGCTATTTTGCTGGGCAAGAAATACGAGCCGAAAGTGGCCGATACCAGTGTGCTCAACACCAGTGTATCGAATGCCACCCGCAAGCAGCAGGCCAAGGACAAGGCCGAAGGCAAGGAAAAGAAAGCCGCCGACCTGACGGTGTGGGATGCGCTGGGCGTACACTGCTCGGCCAACGAGCGTCGTGCCGACGAAGCGTCGCGCGATGTGGAAGCCTGGCTCAAGTGCTACTTCATGCAGGATAAGCTGGGCGAGGAATACACTGGCCTGATTACCGGCGTGACCAGCTTCGGCATCTTCGTTCAATTGGATCAGTTGTTTGTTGAAGGCATGGTGCACGTCACCGACCTCGGCGCCGATTTCTTCCAGTACGACGATGCGCGCCACGAACTGCGCGGCGACCGCACCGGTAAAACCTTCCAGCTGACCGACCGCGTGCACGTGCAGGTGGTGCGGGTGGATCTGGAAAGCCGCAAGATCGATCTGCGTCTGGCCGGTATCGATGCGCCAGCAGAAAAAGTTGTGGCACCATCCAAGGCGGACAAGACCAATCTGCGTCCCGGCCCTAGCGTGCCGGCGGCACGTCCCGGTCCGAAGATTGTGCTCAAGGCGGCCAGCAAGGCCGCCGCTGCACCAGCCGCCAAGGGTAAAGGCAAGGCGCCAGCCAAGCCAGCCGGCAAAGCTGCCGGTGCCCACGGCAAGGCCAAGAGTGGCCATAAAACACATGCCGGAGCGAGTGCTGCGGCGGCACCCCGGGCAGCCAAAGCTGCCTCAAAAAGTAAGAAGAAGCGATAAACAATGAAGAATAAAATGATTTTTGGTTTCCACGCTGTGACCTCGCGTTTGCGTCACGAGGCATCGTCCGTGGAAGAGATTTTTATCGATGCGGGCCGTACCGACCGCCGTATGCAGGATCTGGTGGCCAACGCCAAAGCTGCCGGCGTGCGTGTGATGCCTGTCGACTCCTCGCGTCTCGATAAAATCGTCGGCACCCGTCGCCATCAGGGCGTGATCGCGTTTGCCTCGCAACTGTCGCTGGCGCGTAACCTCGATGAACTGCTCGATGCCATCGACGGCCCGCCGCTGCTGCTGGTGCTGGACGGTATCACCGATCCGCACAATCTGGGTGCCTGCCTGCGCGTGGCCGATGGTGTGGGTGCACACGCGGTGATCGTGCCGAAAGACCGCGCAGTAGGTCTGAACGCGACGGCCGCCAAAGTGGCCAGCGGCGCTGCCGAAACCGTGCCATACATCACCGTGACGAATCTGGCGCGTACGCTGCGCGAACTCAAAGACCGCGGCATCTGGCTGATCGGTACTTCCGATGATGGCGATAAAGGCCTGTACGAAGCCGACTTCACGGGGCCGTGCGCGCTGGTGATGGGTTCGGAAGGCGAGGGCATGCGCCGCCTGACGCGCGAAACCTGCGATGTGCTGGTGAATATTCCCATGTTCGGTTCGGTCGAAAGTCTCAACGTGTCCGTCGCATCGGGCGTCTGTCTGTACGAAGCGCGCCGTCAGCGTATGGCACAGGAAGCTTAAACTTCCCGTTCTGCTTGCGGCGGCGCTCCGAGGGAGATGCCGCCGCGTCTCCCCGCTGCGTCCTCCCCGTTTTTTAGCCCGTCCAGCAACCTCGCACTGAATACGCTACCATCGTCGTTTCAGTAGATTTTCCGGTTTCTCTATGTTCCATCGTTTGCGCCAAGACATTAACAGCATCATCGAACGCGATCCCGCGGCCCGTAACGCCTGGGAGGTGCTGACCTGTTATCCGGGCCTGCATGCCATCGTCATGCATCGCTGGGCTTACTGGTGCTGGAATCATGGCATGAAGTGGCTGGGCCGTTTCATCTCGTATATCGCCCGCATCATCACCGGCATCGAGATCCACCCCGGCGCGCAGATCGGCCAGCGCGTGTTCATCGATCACGGCTTCGGCGTGGTGATCGGCGAGACCGCCATTGTCGGTGACGACTGCACCATCTATCAGGGTGTGACGCTGGGGGGGACTTCGCTGCATACAGGTACCAAGCGCCATCCTACGCTGGAGCGTGGGGTGATTGTGGGGGCCGGTGCGCAGGTGCTGGGCGCTTTCACGGTGGGCGAATATGCCAAGGTGGGCTCGAATGCGGTGCTGCTCAAGCCTGTGCCGGCTGGTGCTACGGCGGTGGGTAATCCCGCCCACATCGTGCAGAAGGAAACCAATCTGAGTTCCACCGCGCAGCTGTTCAGCGCTTACGGCGTAACGCCGAATGGCGATGATCCGCTGAGCAAGGCGCTGCATGGGCTGATTAATCACGCCGTCACGCAGGAGCAGCAGATCGAGCGCATACTGGCCACGCTGAAGGCGGCAGGCTTGCACTGTCAGGGCTTGGCCGAATGTGATAAATTGAATTCCGATCAGCTCAACAAGCTGGTGGAATAAGGGAGTATAGATGGAAATGTCGCCTGACGGGGTGGAACTGCTGGACCCCTACGAAATCCGCGTGCTGGCGGTGCTGGCCGAGAAGGAAGCACTGACGCCGGATAACTATCCGCTGTCGCTGAATGCGCTGGTGAATGGCTGTAACCAGCTATCGAGCCGCGATCCGGTGATGTCGCTGTCGGAAGAGATGGTAGCGGAAGTGCTACAGCGGCTGATGCAGGCCAAGTATGTGAACGGCATTACGCAGGCCGGTGCACGCGTCACCAAGTACGAGCACCGCATGCGCATCAAGTGGTCGCTGGAACAGGACAAGCTTGCCGTGCTCACCATGCTGATGCTGCGTGGTTTGCAGACGGCCGGCGAGATCCGCAACCGCAGCGGGCGTCTGCACGAATTCAAGAGCGTGGCCGATGTGGAGCAGGCGCTGCAATTCCTGATCGATAAATATCCGCCGCTGGTGTCGCGCCTGCCGCTGGCGCCCGGCACCAAGGAGCCCCGTTACGGTCATCTGCTGGCCGGTGAAGCAGCGTTGGCGCGGGAAGAAACTGCCGCCAGTCTGGGCGGCTCCGTCAGCACGGGCGGGCAGGGCAGCCGCGTGGCAGCGCTGGAGCAGGAAGTGCAGCAGCTACGCCAGCAGTTCGAGGAGCTCAGTGCGCAGTTTGCCGAGTTCCGGCGCCAGTTCGAATAACCCCTTCCGTCATATCTTCAATGGATGGACAGCACGGCGCGCACGCTGCTGTCCAGCGCCTCACGGTCGATATAGCCTATCAGGCTGGCATCGGCTGCCACCAGTTTTTTCACCGCTTCGCTATCGCCCACCGCCACTGGCGGCTGCGCCCTGCCAGTGAACAGCATGCGTGCCCAGTGGGCATTCATCTGGGCCGGGCCTTTGCCCGTGGTCTTGCGGTAGAAGCTGTCGCGGATGCCGGCACCTTCGCTCTGGTCTAACGGCACGGCTTTGGCGCCGTTGGGGAAGTCGTTATTCTTGCCGAGGAATAGATCGACCGCCTGTTCGTTACTCAGGCTGCGTACGGGATTTTTGGCCGAAACGATGACGATGATATCTGCCCGCGCGGGCAGGGCTAGAAGCACTGGCAAGATCAGGCAGGCGAGCAGGCTAGGCAGGGCTTTCATGGCGGCCTCCCTAGAACACGAAATCCGTCAGTACGCTGACGACGTTGACCTTGCCGCCCGCCTTGGTGCCGGGTGCCACGTTCTGCAGCGTGCCGAACGAATGGTCGTTGAGGCGCAGGTGATCCCACTGGAACTTCACATCGATGTTGCGGTGTACATCCCAGCGTACGCCGGCAGCATAGGTATGCTGGCCTACTGGTGCTTGTCCCGTATCGGAAATCGGTCGCAACTCGGACAGCGTGACATAGGGCGCGAAGTCGCCCACCCGTACCCCGCCATTCAGATACCAGGCCGCGCGGGTGATCTTCAGATTGCTGGCGTTGAAGTTGATGGCCTTGACCCATTCGGCCGAAGCGAACCACGGTCCCGGATCCCACGCCACGCCCAGCGACATGAACTTGCCCAGCGGCGGGTTCTGGTTATCCACGCGGCGCTGCTGGTAAGCGGCGTGGACCGTTAGCGGGCCTTGTTCGAAACGCTCGAAGATGCCCGCCACGTCAGTCGAATGGACGTTGATCGAGCGGGTGTTGGTGACGGTGCGTTTACCGTACAGGATAGAAACGGTATTGACGAAATTGCTGTCGCTGTAGCGGTAGGTAGCATCGACGCCATCGCTCTCGCGCAGCGCCAGCAGGCGGTACACCTCGGTCGGCGGACGTGCGGTGATATTGCTGTAGCCGATTTTGCGCGAATCGGAAGCCATGAAGCTATCGAGACCGATGCGGCCGACCCGCACACTGAGTGCCGGCGTGATGGCGTAGCGCAGGTTGGCCCAGTTGACCATGGGCGTGTAGGTGCCATCCCAGCGATATTCGCTGACGACTTGCAGCACGGCCGACAGGCTGGGATTCAGATTGGCCGTCAGTTGCAGGCCGAGCCGGCTATCCACATCATTGGCCCATTCGTGGCTGCGCCCCGTGCCTTTGGGCTGCAGATTGTCGAACACGAAATCGGCGCCCCGTTCGCTGGAACGGGCAAAGCCTAATGTGCCGAAACCGTTCAGGGAAAGCGCCGCCGGTGCCGAGGCGCCGGGCTGCAGCAGCGTTGCTGGCAATGTCACCGGCAGTGTCGCTTCTTCGGCATGGCAGCTAGCAGCCAGCGGCAGCATTAGCACCAGTGCCGGCGCCAGCACGGCCAGACGGACAGAGTAGGCAGTCATTGTAGATAGCGCTCCAGCATGGTCTCGAAAGTATGGTTCTTTTCCAGCCGTTTCAGTCCTGCATTGAGTTTCTGCAGCAGGCCGGTCGCTTGCGGACTATCGGCTGCAACACCGAAATACAGCTCCTGCGTGGCGGCGCCGGGCAGCGACTGCTGTACCAGCGTGCCATCGACCAGCATGCTGCGCAATCGCGGGTTGACCAGATACTGGCCCGCTATGGTTTCGCGGTTGGAGATGAACAAGTCGCAGCGGCCCAGATGCAGCTTGTTGATCAGCTGTTCGTAGCCTATGGTGGTGCCGCGGTCGACGCTACTGGTGGCGATGCCGTAAGCTTCGAAACGGTAGCCGCCCATGCCGCATACGTGGTAGTTCTGCAGTTCGCTCAGCCGTGCCAGATGGATGCCGGCGGGCCGTGCCCGGCGCGAGGTGTAGTAGGCATTGTGCAGGGTGTAGTACGGGCTGCTGGTCTGCAGCGCGTTGGACAGACCGTCACTGGCACTGATGTTGAGGGCAATCTGCACCTGCTGGCTGGCCACCTGCGCCATGCAGCGCGCCCATGGCAGCAGCTGCACTTCGATCTGCCAGCCGTTGCGTTCGGCAATGCTGCGCAGCAGGTCGACACTGGCGCCGGTGATGTTGCTGCTCTTGCTGCCGTTGATGCGTTCGGCGTAGACAAACGGCGGCATCTCGGCCTGATCGGCACAGGCGCGCACCAGCTCGGCATGGGCCGGTAGCTGGAATAGCGCCAGACAGACTGCTGTCAGTACAGGTAGCCGCATACGACTTTCTTGTCATAAGTACGATGTTGCGATCATTCTAACAAGATTGGCTTGCTTAGAAGAACTTTCCTGCCAATTCTGTTGCTTAATTCTGCTGCCTGGGTGGGGCAAGCGCTGCCCCTATCGGTATAGTTGGAAATTTGGCATCTTTGTGAGTTAAACTCCTGCCCTCACAGCAGGGGTGACAGTGCATTCGATTTCCAGACTATTCCATGCGGCGGCAGTGGCCGCCTCGTTGACCGCGGGTGTCGCGCCGGCCATAGCGCAGGAACAGCGCAATCCCGCTTTTGCGCCATTACCAGCCATGCTGGCCGAGCGTGGCAGCAGCATGCGTATCGATGGCGCGCTTGATGAAGAGGCGTGGCGCACGGCGCCCGTGTTCGATGCGTTCCACCAGTTTCTGCCGGCCGATGGCAAGCTGGCGCCGGCCAATTTGCGCACCACGGTACAGTTGCTGATCGAAGATGGCGCGCTGGTGTTCGGCATCCGCGCATGGGACGACGCGCCCGAGCAGATGCTGGGCACGCTCACGCGGCGCGACAAAGTGGGGCCGGATCAGGATTTCATCGGCGTGTGGCTAGACCCCACGGGCCACGGCCGTGCGGCGCAATTCGTGCGCGTCAATATTGCGGGCGTGTTCAGTGACGGTATGTACCGGGCCGATCTCGATGAAATGGATCTGGGGCCTGATTTTCCTATCGATGTGGCCGTGCGGCGCCTGCCGGATGGCTACAGCATGGAGTTGCGCTGGCCGCTGGCCAACCTGCGCTTCCCCTACGCGGATGGCAAAGTCTGGAAGGTGATGATAGAGCGTAGTGTGCCCCATGCGGATGGCCTGCTGCTCACCAGTACGCCGCTGAAGAATGGTTCGCTCAGCCACATCGCCGCCTTGCAGGAAGTGGGCGGTATGGGCGATACGGTAGCGGCGGTGCGTGACCGCAGTTTTATCGAGCTGAAACCGGAGCTGACCATGCGCTCCAACCGCGACCGCGACGAGAACGGCCGTCAGCACAGCAATCGTGGCAGCGTGGGGCTGGACATCAATGCCCGCCCGCGCGCCGATTGGGTGTTCAATGCGACCCTGAATCCCGATTTCTCGCAGGTGGAAATCGACCAGCCAACTGCCACGGGGGCCAGCCGGATTGCCCTCAGCCTGCCGGAAAAGCGCGGTTTTTTCCTCGAGAGCGCGGACGTGCTGGGCCTGCCCCTGTCGGCGTTCTATTCGCGCACCGTGGTCGATCCCGAATGGGGTTTGCGTGCCACCTGGCGTGATGCAGGTGCCGATGCCACGGCCATGAGTTTGCGCGATCAGGCGGGTGGCGTGGTGCTGCGCGGCGGCGCCTACGAGACGGCAGAATACGCGCAAACGCGGCGTACGCTGGCCAGCATGGTGCGCACGCGCTGGCATGGCGAGCATTCGGTGCTGGGTGCCTTCGTGGCGCAGCGTGGCTATGGTGATGCCGGCAGCAATGAGGTGGCCGGTGTGGATGGCCAGTGGCGTGGTGACGGCCAGCAGGCCTTGTGGTTGCTGATGCAGTCGCAAACCAGTGCAGGCTTCGTCGCGCCGCATCTGGCCGGCAGTGAGCCAGTGAGCACAAGAACTAGTACGCGCTATGGCGGCTACGCGCTGGGTAAATTCACCAGCAGCAGCGAGCACTGGTGGAACGAGTTTCAGCTGGAAGCAATTTCGCCCGGCTTTGTGAATGACAATGGCTTTGTGCCGCAGGCCGGTGTGCTGAAGAGTACGGTGAATCTGAATCGCCGGCTGGGCGCGCAAACGCTGGCACTGGCCGGGACGGAACTGGAACTGTACGAATTTGAAGCGCATCTGGGCCTCAATGAAACCCGCACGCTAGCGGATACGCAACTGGGCCAGCCGGCGAATCAGATCGTCGAGCGCAAGCTGCAGCCGGGCATCTGGTTCCGCGCCGGACGGCAGACCAATCTGTGGGCCAACCTCGGCTTCGATCAGCAGCGCGGCAAGCGTACGGGCATGCTGCATGATGTGCCGGCTGTGCATTTCGGCTTCGAATCGTCGCCGCTTTCGTGGATGAGCAAGTTCAATGCGGAAGTGACGCTGGGGCGCCAGCTTGATGTCGATGCTGACCGGGTGGGCAGCGGCGGCAATGCGATTGTCGATCTGGGCTTGCGCCTGCCGCTACCGTTTGCCGCCACGCGCGGCTGGTCGGTGGAGACGGATGTGCGGCTCAACCGCGCATGGGTGCAGGGCACGCTGGGCAAGCCTGCTTTCGTGGACAGGGGCTGGCGCGCGTTAGGCATGCTGCACTTTACGGCGGCTGATTCTGTGCGGCTGCTGGCGCAGAACACCGCCGCGGCGCGGCAGGATGATGGCATCTCGGCGCTGGAGCCATGGGCCGAACGGCAGGTGCACCGTTCGCTGCTGTATCGCCACCTGTGGCGCCATGGTCGCAGCATGTCGCTGGGCTGGTCGTACGATCGCACGCTGGCGCCAGAGACCAGCCGTAAGTCGCTGACCGTGAAGATGCAGTGGGAAGTGTAGTGTCTTGAGCTTCAAAGATGCGGCACTGGTAGCGGGTGGCGCTACCAGTGCCTAGAGCGGGCGATGGGATCAGACTTCTTCGCGGCGCTGACGCATGCGCACGGCGATGGCCAGCATGGCCAGACCGGCAGCAGCGCCAATCCAGACGGACGGGCCGGTGAGGGTGTGCCACGAGGCGTAGTAGGCCGATTCCAGCGGCGGCAGATGATGGCCGCTGACGTGATGCTGCACATTGTCCATCTCGAAGCCCATCCAGCTACCGGGCACCACGCCCAGCAGGATGCGGTTGGTGATGTTGGCGGTGAACCACGCTGCATCCAGCCCTAAATGCAGTATGCGGTCGGCCCACATCAGCAGCAGCGAGGTGATGACGGGCGTGCCCACGGCCCACAGGAACACTTTGGAGCGTGCCATGCTCGATACCATCAGCAGCCATCCCACGGTAGGCAAGGCCCACAGGATGTAGACGGGCAGCAGCGACAGCAGGCGCAGTGGCGACAGATACAGGTCGGGGCTGAGCAGCAGGCCGCCGAACAGATTGGTGCCGTGGCTGAGCAGCAGCACGCAGCCCGCCACCAGTATCGACAATGCCAGCACGATGGCTACCAGCATGGTGATCAGCGGTGCCACCACCAGTGCGAGGATGGCTTTGGAGGCCACCGTGGCCGTATCGGAAACGGGCAGCGATTTCCAGAACAGCAGGCTGCGGTCGCGTCGTTCGTCATGCAGGGCGCCTAGGCAGTAGAAGAACACCAGCAGGCTGAGTAGGGCCAGCACCGGCAGGGCGGCCATGATGTAGCCCTGTGCGATGGTATCGATCATTACCGTGCGGGCCTTGCCTTCGATGGTAATGGTGCCGATCGTGAAGGCTTCCTGCGCTTCGGCGAAGCTGGCATTCTTGCCGAGGAAAATCGAGGTGATGGCCAGTATCGCTACTACGGCCGCCACTACGATAGGTGTCCACAGCAGCATGCCCTTGTTTTCCCACATTTCGCGCTTGAGTAGCCATTTCATGGTGTTCATGCGTAGGTTCCTTTCATGGTGGCGACGAACAGATCGGCCAGTGCCGGTGTGCGCAGTTCGCCCAGATTAGCCAGCTGTGCGCGCGGTACGCCGTCGAACAGCATGATGCTTTTGCCGAATACGGCACGCTGGTGGATAGGCTGCAGTGCCTGTGCAGCCGGAATGCTGGCCGCTTCTACCATCACTTCCGTGTAGCGTTCCGAGACTTCGTCCATCGAGGCGGTGAGGGCGATCTTGCCGTCACGGATGAACATCAGATCGCTGAGGATATGTTCGACTTCCTCGATCTGGTGGGTAGTGATCAGGATAGTCTTGTTCTCGTCGAAGTAGTCTTCCAGCAGGTGCTGGTAGAACTGCTTGCGGTACAGGATGTCCAGCCCCAGCGTGGGCTCGTCCAGCACCAGCAGGCGCGCGTCGATGGCCATCACCAGCGCCAGATGCAGTTGCACCACCATGCCTTTGGACATGGCTTTGACCTTCATCTCGGGATCGAGCTTGGTCTGGGCCAGATATTTTTCCGCCTTGCTGCGGTCGAAGCGGGGATGTACGCCTTCGACGAAATCGAGCGCCTGTTTTACCTTCAGCCACTTGGGCAGGATCGCCACGTCGGCGATGAAGCAGACGTCGTTCATCAGCGCGTCGCGCTGCGTGCGCGGGTCCATGCCCAGCACCGATAGCTCGCCGTCGAAGCTGGTCAGGCCGAGAATGGCTTTGAGCGTGGTGGTCTTGCCGGAACCGTTAGGGCCGATCAGACCGACGATGCGGCCCGCTTCGATAGTGAAGCTGAGCTGGTCGATGGCGGTGCGCTTGCCGTACTGCTTGTGCAGGCCGCTGGCAGTGATGATGGCGCTCATGATGCGGCTCCCGTACCAGTAGCCGGTGCCTGCAGCAGGGTGGCGGCATCGAGCCCCAGCCTGCGGATGCGTTCCAGCATGGCGGGCCAGTCTTCGCGCAGGAAGCGTTCACGTTCCGTGGCCAGCAATTTGTCGCGGGCGCCTTCAGTCACATACATACCTAGTCCCCTTCTTTTTTCTACCAGCGTTTCGTCTACCAGTTCCTGGTAGGCGCGTGAAACCGTAATCGGGTTGAGTTGATATTCGGCGGCGATCTGCCTTACTGATGGCAGGGCGTCGCCCGGCTTGAGTACGCCGTCCAGCATCATGCCCACAACCCGCTCCTTGAGTTGCCGATAAATCGGCGCATTGTCATTCCAGCCTATCGCAGACATACATGTAGTCCTCTTGCTGTGTGTTGATGGAGTGGTGTTGTAGTGAACTATAACACTAGATTTTAAATTTGCAAGCAATTTTTACAAGGGCAGGGTGCGGGCCGGGGTGCTGGCATAATGGCAGCTCGATCGACTTACCGGTATCTGTATGAGCGCATACACCCGTTTTTCCCGCTGGGGCGCAGCCCTGATCTGCGGCGCCACGCTGGCCGCCTGTGCCACCCTGATCGGGCCCCGTCAGGTGGAATTGCCGCAGACTAAACTGCAGCAGAATCTGGACCGTAAATTCCCCGTGCACCAGCGTGTGCTGGGCGTGCTGGAACTGGAGCTGAGCCATCCACAACTGGCCATCATGGCGGAAAATGATCGAGTGTCGCTCTCGCTTGATGTGCAGGTGACGCCTTTGCTGGCGCGCCAGAACTGGCAGGGCACGATGGTGCTGTCGGGGCGGCTGAAAGTGGATACGGCGCGTAACACGGTCTACCTGAGCGATGCCCATGTAGACCGCTTTGCCATGCGCGGCATGGATGAGGGCAAACAGAATCAGGTGGCCAGCGTGGCCAACCTGCTGGCCGAATCGTCGCTGCGCGATGTGCCGGTGCACACCTTCCGGCCCGACGAGCTACGCTATGGCGGCGTGCAGTTTGTGCTGACCGGCATTAGCACCCGTCCCGGTGCGCTGGTGGCCAATGTGCAGCCGGCCCAGTAGGCCGGGTAGGCCAAGTAGGCGCTAGAGGAAGCCCAGATTGCGGCTGCTGGCGTTGAAGTTGCCCAGCGATGGCAGCATGGCCAGCAGGTCGCTATTCGATACACCCATCCAGCTACCCAGCGTGGCTGCGTACTGGGCAATCGAGGTGGTGGGCAGCAGGCGACCCTGACCCACATCGTCCGGCCCATCGGCTGCCACCACGGGCGCCGTACCATAATAGCGCCCGCCTTTGACGGCGCCGCCCAGCATGAAGTGCATGCTGCCCCAGCCATGATCGGAGCCGTCGTTGTTGCCGCTCAGGGTGCGACCGAAGTCGGACGCAGTGAAGGTGGTGACCTGATTCGACACACCCAGTTCCACCGTGCTCTGGTAGAAGGCCGCTACCGCATCGGCCACGCTTTTCATCAGCACGGGATGCTGGGTGACCAACCCATCGTGGGTATCGAAACCGCCCAACGAGACAAAGAACACTTGCCGTTTGGCGCCCAGTGCCGGTGCGGCAGCAATCATGCGGGCCACCATCTTGAGCTGGTCGGCCAGGCTATTGCCGGTAGGGTAGGGCGTGTTGAGCGCGCTACTGCCGGCCAGCGCTGAAGTCAGCACCTCATTGGCGGCTATTGCGCGCTGGGTAATGCGGGCATAGTCGGACTGCATCAAGTGCGGCTGGGCTTGCGTCATCAGGGTCTGCAACGCACTACTGCAGGAGGCCGAACCGAACAGCGGTTTTTGCAGGGCGGCGAATGGCACCGAGCCGCTGGTGGACACCTGATATTGGACCGCCTGCTTACCGGCAAGGAACACCGCATTGCCGGAGACATTCACGCAGGTGAAGGTGGCGTTGCCATTGCCGGAGGCGAACAGGTCGCCCAGCATGCCGCCCCAGCCCGTCGAAGCGCCTTCCGGCATGGATGATTGCCATTCCGATTGCTGGTCATTATGCGAGAACAGCTTGGATGGCAGCGGCACGGATTTGTTGGCGAACTGCTGTTTGGTAGTCGGCTGCACTAGCGTGCCTACGTTGAGCAGCACGCCCATTTTGCCGGCGTTGTAGATGGGCATGAGCGGCGCCAGCTCTGGCGCCAAGGCGTATTGATGCGCCACGCCGTTGACGTCCACCGGTGCGTTGGCCGTACTCAGCACGGTGCTGGCCAGTGCGCTGCGCTGGTAGGCCAGATTTGGCCGCAGGTTGAAATAGCTATTGAAGCTGCTGGCGTCGTAAGGCACCAGCGTGTTGGCGTAGTCGTTACCGCCGTATAGGAACACGCAGACGATGGCCTTGTAGTCGCTCGCCGTGGCGGCCGAGGCTTCCGCCATGGCGGCCAGATTGATGGCCAGCGGCGAGGCCACGCCGCTGATGGCTAGCGCGGAAGCACGTTGCAGGAAGGCGCGGCGGGAAGTATCGGTTGTCATGGCAGCCCCTTATTGCTGGATCAGGTATTCGGGCGCGGCCATGACCATGGTCAGCGCGGCGTAGATGCGGTTGTTTAAGGCGGCCGGGCTATTCGCTGGCATGGTGTCGAGCGCGCCGCGGATCAGCCCCAGTGTGGCGCTGCCTAGCTGGCCTGCCGCCAGTACCTGATTGATTTCGGCCAGTAGAACCTGCGCGTTGGCGGCGAGCGGCAGCAGGCTGCTGTAGTCGGGCAGCACATCGCCAATACCACGGCTGATCAGGCGCTGCATGAAGTTGACGTAGCCCACCACGGACGATTCATTGGTGAGCTGGAATTCCGGCGCCACCAGCCCCAGCTTGGCAATCGCGCTATTCGGCGGGACGTAGCCGGGCCGGTAGAAATTGAACACGGAGGGCGAGCGCAGCGGGCTCTGGCCTAGCCGCGTGGCGGCATCGCTAGTGTTGCCTATGGCCCAGCCATCGCTGGCCGAGCTGACGTGGTAGGCGCGCGCCCAGCCGGTCAGGCGCAGGATGGGCTCGCGCAGTTTGCCGTAGCTGGCGTTGATATAGCTTTCGTTGCGGGCTTCCGGATCGAGCAGCAGGGCTTTGACGACGGCGGCCAGATTGCCTTTGACGCCACGGCCATCGTTGTTGAAAACGCTGGCCACGCGTGCCACATAGGCAGGCGAGGGATTGCTGGTGACTAGCTTCTGGATCAGCTGGCGGCTGATAAATGGTGCCACATTCGGGTGGGCATAGATGATATCGATGGCGAGTCTGAGTGCATCGGCACCGGCCATGCCGGCTGGTACGGTGCTGCCAAGGAAGCTGGAAGCACCCGTCTCGTGGCGCCGTGCAATCTGCTGCATGGGGCGGCGCAGGAAGTCCGGGGTGTCCTTGGTGGTGCCGTTCAGATCGAAGTCCCAGCCCGTGAAGACCCGTGCCAGTCCCGTGATGTCGCTCAGGCCATAGGTTTCCTGCGGATTGCCATTGAGCAGTTTGGGCGTGCCGTCCAGATTCAGCTGGATCAGGCCGATGCTGAACAACTGCATGATCTCGCGCGCATAGTTCTCGTCCGGCAGGGCGCCGGTGCTGGGGTTCTGCTTGACGTTGCCGCGGAAGGTCAGGTACTGGCCCATGGGCGCGCTGGTGGAAATGGCCAGCAGCAGGTTGCGATAGTTGCCGAAAGCGTGTTCTTCCAGCAGATCGAGATAGGCAGCGGCGGAGAAGCTGCGCCACGGCGCGCCGACCAGCCCGCTGATAGCCACTACGCAGATTTCCGATAGCGCCAGTGTAACGCGCTGGCGCAAGGTATCCGGTGCGCTGATCAGCTTGCGCCACGCGCAGGCATCGAAGCCCTGTTCGGAGTTGCGGAAGCTGGCGTTGCTATAGCCCTTCTCTACTAGCCAGTCCCAGCGGGTGCCGGAGCGCGGTGCGGCCAGTTGTTCCTCGATCCATGCGGCAAAGCCCAGAGCTTGAACGCGGCTGATGTCGGCGCGGCTGGCGCCCATGGACGCTTGCGCGAGAAAACGCGACGCGGCGTTGGCAGTGGGTGTGGGCATGGCGGTGTCCTCTGGTGGGAGATGGCTTTGCTTTATATTGCTTTATGGTAATTTATTCCTATTTGCCTCAGCCCGCCACCGGTTTTTTGTAACGTGCCGTTACCTAGCACAGCGAGAGGCTTAAATAACTGGCAAGTTTTCTTGTGGGCGTAGGCAAACACTTTTACAATGCGCCAGATTCGCCTAGAGGAGAGCAAGCGTCATGACGATATTTGGTGTGGGACTGCATGTGCTGATTGCACTGTTTTTTGCCGTGCATGTGATCCGTAGCGGTCAGCAGCTGTACTGGCTGATGATATTGTTTATGTTTCCCTTGCTGGGCAGCGTGGTGTATTTCATTGCCATCTACCTGCCGGACTCTAAGCTGCACCATGGCGCGCGCCAGGCCGTCGCCGTAGCTGCGCGTGCCATGGACCCGGGGCGTGAACTGCGCGAAGCACGCGAGGCCTACGATTTCACGCCGACGGCGCAGAACCAGATGCGGCTGGCCGCAGCCCAACTGGCCGCAGGCGCGGCTGCCGAAGCGGCAGCCAGCTATGAAGCTTGTCTGCAGGGGCCGTTCGCGGGCGATCTGGAAATCCGTTTCGGCGCCGCGCGCGCCAGTCTGGCGGCGGGCAATGCGGCGGCCGCCGTGACGCATCTGCAGACTATCCGTAGCAGTGATGCGAATTTCCGTGGCGAGCAGGTGGCGCTGTTACTGGCGCAGGCTTTGGCAGCGGCTGGCCGTGCCAGCGAAGCAGGCGCCGAGTTCGATTATGCGCTGCAGCGCTACAACAGTTTTGCCACGCAGGCCGAGTATGCGATCTGGGCCGCAGGGCAGGGTGATGCAGACAAAGCGCGCCAGTTGCATGCAGAACTGCAGCGCACGATGGATCGCTGGAACCGCCACACACGCGAGATGAATCAGGAACTGATCCGTCGCCTGCAGGCAGCCATGGCCGCGCTGCCGCGCTAAGGCTAGTCGCTTACTTGCGTGCCATCGAGGCGATGGCGCGTGATCACGCCATCGAGACTGATGGCGATCCAGCCACCGCGTGGCGGCGAGGCTTCCGGTTCCCAGTCCGGCAGCACGTAACGGCGCTGGCCGTGCGCGCTGTGCAGGGCCGGGCGGTGGGTATGGCCATGAATCATCACGTCGCACGAGGTATCGGCAAACACGGCGGCAATCGCGGCCGGTGTCACATCCATGATTTCATAGCTTTTTGCGCCCTGATCCTTGCGGCTGCTTTCGCGCATGCCGGCAATGATGGCTTTGCGCCGCGCCAGCGGAGTGGCGAGGAACTGCTGCTGCCACGCGGGCTGGCGCACCATGGCGCGGAAGGCCATGTACTGGGTGTCTTCGGTGCACTGGGCGTCGCCATGCAGTAGCACCACGCGCTGACCGGCGATGGTCGCCACATGGGGTTCGGCCAGCAGCGTCACGCCAGCCGCTTGCGCAAATTCGGCACCGACGAGGAAATCGCGGTTGCCAGCAATCCAGTAGATCGTCACACCGGCGTCGCTCAGGGCGCGCAGGGCAGTAATAATCTGTTGATGGTAAGGGTCCTGCAGGTCGTCGTCACCGGCCCAGTATTCGAACAGGTCGCCCAGCAGGTAGAGTTGTTGCGTGTGCCGTGCCTGTTCCTCCAGAAAACGGAAGAACGCCGCCGTGGTGGCGGGGTGGCCGGCCTGCAGATGCAGATCGGAGATAAACAGCGCGCCGGTCTGGCCGGCGCGCGTGTTGTGAGTCGTCATACGGAATCCGACTTGTCAGCCTATGAGATTAGGCAGCCAGTTCGATTTTCTCGATGATGATGTCTTCCACTGGTACGTCAGCGAACATGCCGGCGCGGGTGGTTTTGACTTTCTTAATCTGGTCGACCACTTCGGTGCCGGCGGTAACTTTACCGAACACAGCGTAGCCCCAGCCGTCCTGACCTGGGTAGTCGAGGAAGCTGTTGTTTTTCACGTTGATGAAGAACTGTGCCGAAGCCGAGTGCGGTGCCGAAGTACGGGCCATGGCCAGCGTGTACGGTTCGTTTTTCAGGCCGTTCTTGGCTTCGTTCTCTACCGTGGTTTCGGTTGGCTTCTGCTTCATGCCTGGCTCGAAACCGCCGCCCTGGATCATGAAACCGTCGATTACGCGGTGGAAGATGGTGTTGCTGTAGTGGCCGGCTTCCATGTAGGCGAGGAAGTTAGCAACGGTTTTAGGGGCTTTTTCCGCGTTCAGTTCAACGGTGATGTTGCCCAGATTGGTGGTGATGATTACGTTGGTCATGTGTTTATCCTGAGTGAACAATGATGCTGAGGGCGCTATTTTACTGTTTCGGCGCGATAGGCGTCTTTAAAATTGTGGCCGACTTGATGACGACCGGTACCACAGGGATATTCTGGAAGCTGCCTTTGTCGTCTACCAGCACGGCTTTGATGCGGTCGACCACTTCCTGACCCTTCACCACTTTACCGAACACGGTGTAGCCGAAGCCGTCGCGGCCCGGATAGTTGAGCGCGTCGTTATCGGCCACATTGATGAAGAATTGCGAGGTGGCCGAGTTGGGATCACCGGTACGTGCCATGGCGATGGTGTAGGTGTTATTGGTCAAGCCGTTCTGCGACTCGATGGGTACGGGTTTGTTGGTTTTTTTCTGCACCAGTTTCTCATCGAAGCCGCCACCTTGAATCATGAAGCCATCGATGACGCGGTGGAAAATCGTGCCTTTATAGAAACCTGCCTTCACATAGGTGATGAAGTTGTCCACCGTTTTCGGGGCTTTTTCACCGTTCAGTTCCACCACGATATCGCCCATGGTGGTCTTGATTTCCACCTGCGGCGTCGTTGGCGAGGCCGCTGGCGTGGCGGCCAGTGCGGCGCCGGACAGGGCCACACCTGCGAACAGGGACATCAGTTTGCCGAACAGGGTAGGCTGGGATACTTGCATTGTTACTTCCTTGTCTAGTTATAGGCGGTGTTGTGTAGAACGAATTGCCAAAAAATCATAAGGCATATCGGGACTATGCCGTTTTTATCAATGCTATACTTGCCCATTCTACTCCTTCGGAGTGGAAAGATTAAACGGGTGTACCTGCCGGTCGCGCCGATAAAGAGAACATAGCAAGAGCCGATGAGCAATTTAAAGATTTACAACACGCTAGCGCGTGACAAGCAGACTTTCGTACCGATAGAAGCTGGCAAAGTCCGCATGTATGTATGCGGCATGACCATCTATGATTACTGCCACATCGGCCATGCCCGCATGATGATGGCGTTCGACGTGATGTACCGCTGGCTGATGGCCTCCGGCTACGAGGTGACCTACGCCCGTAACATCACCGATATCGATGACAAGATCATCAAGCGCGCCGTAGAGAACGGCGAAACCATTTCGCAGCTGACGACCCGC
This sequence comes from Duganella fentianensis, assembly GCF_964031615.1. GTDB lineage: Bacteria > Pseudomonadota > Gammaproteobacteria > Burkholderiales > Burkholderiaceae_D > Rugamonas > Rugamonas fentianensis_A. Next base: position 225,709 of record NZ_CAXIQN010000003.1, on the reverse strand, counting down.
TTCACCCAGTATATGGATGAAGATACCCAGGCGCTGGGCATACTGCCGCCTACGCTGGTGCCACGCGCCACCCAGTATGTGCCACAGATGCTGGCGCTGATCGAAAAGCTGGAAGCCAAGGATCTGGCCTATCAGGGCGAAGATGGTGACGTGAATTATTCCGTACGTAACTTCCATAACTATGGCCGTTTGTCCGGCAAATCGCTCGATGATCTGCGCGCCGGCGAGCGGGTGGATGTCAATACGGGCAAGCGCGATCCGCTCGACTTCGTGCTGTGGAAAGCGTCAAAAGAATCCGAACCGGAAGAAGTGAAGTGGGACTCCAAGTGGGGTAAGGGCCGTCCCGGCTGGCACATCGAATGCTCGGCCATGTGCTCGGCGCTGCTCGGTGAACATTTCGATATCCATGGCGGCGGTGCCGACCTGCAGTTCCCCCACCACGAAAACGAGATTGCCCAGTCGGAAGGCGCGTTTGGCCGCCCACCAGTAAACTACTGGGTGCATAACGGCTTTGTGCGCGTCGATAACGAGAAGATGTCCAAATCGCTGGGCAACTTCTTCACCATACGTGACGTGCTGAAGAAGTATGACGCCGAAGTGGTGCGCTTCTTCATTCTGCGCGCCCACTACCGTAGCCCGCTTAACTACTCGGATGCCCACCTTGATGACGCGCGCGGTGCACTGACCCGTCTGTACACGGCGCTGGACGGCGTGGCGGACGATGGTTCGGCGCTGGACTGGCAGGGCGAACAGGCCCGCCGTTTCGCCGAAGCGATGGACGACGACTTCAACACGCCGCTGGCAGTGGCGGCCCTGTTCGAGCTGGCGACCGAGTTGAACAAGTCGAAATCGCCACGCGTAGCCGCCCAGCTGAAAGCGCTGGCCGGTGTGCTGGGCCTGCTGCAACGCAGCCCGCAGGCCTTCCTGCAGGCCTCGGTAGGCGAGGCCAGTGGCGCGGGCGATGCGGCGATTGCCGAAGCGATCGCCCAGCGTGCTGCGGCCAAGAAAGCCCGCAATTTCGCCGAATCCGACCGGATTCGTGCCGAACTGCTGGCCGCAGGCATCATCCTCGAAGACAAGCCTGACGGCACGACTAACTGGCGCCGCGCATAATGGTCACGGCCAAGGATAACGGGGGCGCAGGCCCGGTCACGGCAGTACCGCCGTACTGGGAGCAGGCCAAAATCGAGCTCATGAAGCGTGACCGCATCATGAAAAAGCTGATTCCGCAATTTGGCGACCTGTGTCTGGTCGGCCATAGCGACCCGTTCACGACCTTGGCCCGTTCTGTTGTAGGGCAGCAGGTCACGGCCAAGGTGGCCGAAGCGGCCTGGGCCAAGCTTTTGCTGCTGAGCCCGAAATGCACGCCGGCCCAGATCATCAAGGCGGGCGCCGAGCAGGTGGCTGCTTGCGGTTTGTCCAAGCGCAAGACCGAGTACATCCTTGATCTGGCCGACCACTTCAAAAACAAGCGCGTCCATACTGCCCAGTGGGACCAGATGGACGATGAAGCAGTGATCGCGGAACTGACCCAGATCCGCGGCATCGGCCGCTGGACGGCCGAGATGTTTTTGATTTTTAACCTGCTGCGGCCTAATGTTCTGCCCCTCGACGACCCCGGTCTGATTCAGGGCATCAGCCAGAATTACTTCTCCGGCGAGCCGGTTTCGCGCAGCGATGCACGCGAAGTTTCCGCCAACTGGGAGCCATGGCGCACGGTGGCGACATGGTATTTATGGCGTAGTCTCGATCCGCTTGCTGTAGAATAGATACTCTAATCGCTGAGCGAGGTCTTATCATGCTTGTCTGCAAGACCCCACGGCGGAGAATAAACACGGAGGTACAATGACCAAAACGACTTTCCTCAACTTTGAGCAACCGATCGCCGAACTTGATGGCAAAATCGAAGAACTGCGTTTCGTCCAGGACGATTCGGCTGTCGACATCTCTGAGGAGATCGACCGTCTGGCCAAAAAGAGCCAGCAACTGACCAAGGATATCTACGCCAAGCTGACCCCTTGGCAGGTAGCGCAGATTGCGCGCCATCCGCAGCGTCCATACACCATGGACTATGTGAACGAAATCTTCACCGACTTCCACGAACTGCACGGCGACCGCACCTATGCGGACGACCTGTCCGTGGTCGGCGGTCTGGCCCGTTTCAACGGTCAGGCCTGTATGGTCATCGGCCACCAGAAGGGCCGCGACACCAAAGAACGCGCGATGCGCAACTTCGGCATGCCTAAGCCTGAGGGCTATCGCAAAGCCATGCGCCTGATGAAGCTGGCTGAAAAATTCGGCATCCCTATCTTCACCTTTGTGGATACCCCGGGCGCATTCCCCGGCATCGACGCGGAAGAGCGTGGCCAGTCGGAAGCCATCGGTCACAATCTGTATGTGATGGCCGAACTGAAAGTACCGCTGATCGCCACCATCATCGGTGAAGGCGGTTCCGGCGGTGCGCTGGCAATTGCCGTGGGCGATGCCGTGCTGATGCTGCAATACGCCACCTACTCGGTGATCTCGCCGGAAGGCTGCGCTTCGATTCTGTGGAAGACCTCGGAGCGTGCGGCCGATGCGGCCGAAGCGCTGGGCCTGACGGCACACCGCCTGAAAGCCATGGGCCTGATCGACAAGATCGTCAATGAGCCGCTGGGCGGCGCACACCGCGATCCGAAACAGATGGCCACGCTGCTGAAGCGCGCGCTGGCTGATTCGCTGCGCCAGTTCCACGGCATGAAGACCAAGGATCTGCTGGAAGCCCGTCACGAGAAGCTGATGAGCTACGGTAAGTTCAAAGAGACCACGCCGCAGGAATAAGCGGGCGCGGCATCAACAAGAGTCGGGGGCGCTGCCCCCGATTTGCATTTTTGGAGCAGGCATTGAAGAAGCAACAGATTCCTACCCTGAGCAGCATCTTTGCTCAGGCCACCAGCGCCGCACTGGCGCGCGTAGAGGCTGACGATGGCGCTGTGGCGAGTCCGCGCATGGCGGTCGCGCTCAGCGGCGGGCTCGATTCGTCCGCCTTGCTGCATCTGGCGCACGGCTATGCGCGCGAGCATGGCATACAACTGTTTGCATTTCACATCCACCATGGCCTGAGCCCGAATGCGGATCACTGGCTGGCCCATTGCGAACAGGCCTGCGCTGCACTGGGCGTGACGTTCGAGGCACAGCGCGTGCAACTGACGGAGCAGGGTAAGACCGGCACGGAAGCGGCCGCCCGCAAGGTGCGCTACGCGGCTTTAGGCGGCCTGTGCGCGCGCCACGATGTGCGTCTGCTGCTGACCGCGCACCACCTCGACGATCAGGCTGAAACCGTGCTGCTGCAGCTGCTGCGCGGTTCCGGTACGGCTGGCCTGTCCGGCATGGATGCGGCCAATGCGGCACCGGAATTGCTGGCTAATCCGGCGCTTGTAATGGCGCGTCCATTGCTACCCGTTGCACGCAAACAGCTGGATGCTTATGTGGCAGCGCAGCAGATTACCCATATTCACGACGAATCGAATGACGATGCGCGCTTTGCCCGCAATGCCCTGCGCCACAAGGTGATGCCGGCGCTGGATGCAGCCTTCCCCGGTTTTCAGGAACGCTTTGCGCGCAGCGCCCAGCACGCACAGTCTGCCCAGCGCCTGCTGACCGAACTGGCCGAACAGGATCTGGCCCAGTGTCTGGAGGGCGATAGCCTCGATGTGGCCAAGCTGCGCGGCCTGAGCGCCGATCGTTGCGCCAATCTGCTGCGCCACTGGTTCAAAGTACGTCAGTTGCGCATGCCGAGTTCCGCATGGCTGAGCGAAATGCTGACCCAGTTGCTGGAAGCGCGTTACGACGCCCAGTTGCTGGTGACCCATCCGGACTGCCATGTGCGCCGTCATCGTGACCGCTTATATCTGACGCCCAAGCTGGAGCCACTGGAAGGGGAGCGGGAAGATCAATTCGACCAGTCGCCCGGCACCACGTTTAACTGGAATGGCGAAACCGAACTGGCGTTTCCGGCGTATGGCGGCGTGCTGCATTTCGAGCGGGCAGAGCAGGGGCTGGACCCGCAATGGCTGCAGCAGCAAAAGCTGGTGATCGAGTTCCGCCGCGGTGGTGAGCGCCTGAAACTGGCCGAGAACCGGCCTACGCGGGGCATCAAATACCACTATCAGGCCCTGAATATCCCCGCGTGGGAACGGGGCCGTCTGCCCGTTGTGAGTGCGCCGCAACAGTTGCTATTCGCGGCAGGCATAGGCATGGACTGCAATAAGTTGACTACAGGCACTGATCGCATCCGTCTGCGCTGGCAAGCAGTATAGACATTTGTCTGTTTCTGCCGAATTTTGTATGTAGATATGCTTATTCGGTATGACTTTATCTGTTTTTTGACTTGTTATTTTGCAGTGCGGCATGTAGAGTTTAGGGTTCCATTTACCTTTATTTGAGCGGAAAAACTCACTGTTATGGCTTTAATCGTGCACAAATACGGCGGTACGTCGATGGGTTCGACGGAACGTATCAAGAACGTGGCGCGGCGTGTCGCCAAGTGGCATGACGCAGGTCACCGCATTGTTGTGGTGCCTTCGGCTATGTCCGGCGAAACCAATCGCCTGATCGCGCTGGCAAAAGAAATTCAAGAGCAGCCTGACCCACGTGAACTCGACATGATCGCCTCGACCGGCGAACAGGTGTCGGTGGGCCTGCTGTCGATGGCCCTGCTGGCTATTGGCAAGAAGGCGGTGTCCTACGCCGGCTGGCAAGTGGCGATTAAAACTGATTCCGCTTTCACTAAAGCCCGTATTCAATCGATCGACAACGAGAAGGTGAACCGTGATCTGGATGACGGCAAGATCGTCATCATCACCGGCTTCCAGGGCGTTGACGAAGGTGGCAACATCTCGACGCTGGGTCGCGGTGGTTCGGATACTTCGGCGGTGGCGATTGCGGCCGCAATGAAGGCCGACGAGTGCCTGATCTTCACCGACGTCGACGGCGTCTACACCACCGACCCGCGCGTGGTTTCGGAAGCGCGCCGCCTGAAGGCGATTACCTTCGAAGAGATGCTGGAACTGGCGTCGCTGGGCTCGAAAGTCCTGCAGACCCGTTCGGTGGAATTCGCCGGTAACTATCGTGTGCCGACCCGCGTGCTGTCGTCACTGACCGACCCTATGCTGGACATCGAAGTCGAAGCTAACTCGGGTACCCTGATTTCGTTTGAGGAAGATACAAACATGGAACAAGCAGTCATCTCCGGTATCGCGTTTAACCGCGATGAGGCCAAAATCACCGTGCTGGGCGTACCGGATCGTCCGGGCGTGGCCTACCACATTCTGGGCCCGGTGGCCGATGCCAATATCGAAGTCGACATGATCATACAGAATCAGTCGGTTGACGGTAAAACCGATTTCACCTTCACCGTTTCGCGCAATGACTACCAGCGCGCTGTGGACGTGCTGAACAGCACCAAGGCCGAACTGGGCGCAGCCAGCATCACTGGCGATGCCAAAGTGTCGAAGATCTCGGTGGTGGGCGTGGGCATGCGCAGCCACGTGGGCGTAGCATCGCAGATGTTCCGTACCCTGTCGGAAGAGGGCATCAACATCATGATGATCTCGACTTCGGAGATCAAGATCTCGGTGCTGATCGACGAGAAATACATGGAACTGGCTGTGCGCGCACTGCACAAAGCCTTCGAACTGGAAAAAGCATAATTTTTTCAAAAAATTCGCCTAGTAGCCTTGACCAAACCCAGTGCGGTCTATACTATGGCGGTCGTCTGCTGTAGCGCAGTTAGCAAAGCAGACATAGTTGAGTAATCGACTAGGAGACGTGGCCGAGTGGCCGAAGGCACTTCCCTGCTAAGGAAGCATACGGGCAAAACCTGTATCGTGGGTTCGAATCCCACCGTCTCCGCCAGAACCCTTTGTTAGAGAGAATCTTTAACAATCAAAGAAGCCCGCTAGCTATGAAGCTGCGGGTTTTTTTGTTTTTGTCTGGAAAATTTGTGTCGCCAATAGGTATCACGCATGTTCGCGCACCTGATGGCGTCTCCCTATGAGGGATAGGCCTAGCAAACACTTTCACTATCGGTCGCAGTGCGAAGTTGATTCATTACCCTCGAAAACGTTTGCTTCGTGCGGGAAACTTCCGAAGTTCTCTACTATAATCAACTCTATCGCTAAGTAATCATGCAGGACATGTTTCGTGAACGAGAACCTAAGTAAAGAGCAACGAGAGATATTGTTTGAAGAACTGGCTGCGTATTTTTCGCTGCTGTGCGAGCCTACTCGTCTGAAAATCATCAATGCCATCTGCAAGGGTGAAAAGCCGGTGGGTGAGATTGTGCAGTTCGTCGAGTCGACCCAGGCGAATGTTTCACGTCAGATCAATATGCTATATCGGGCCAAAATTCTGGCGCGCCGGAAAGAGGGCACGCAAGTGTTCTACCGCATCGAAGATCAGAAGACGCTGGCCATGTGTCAGGGTGTTTGCAATGAAATGGCCAAACGGCTGGGCATGGATATCGAGATGGATGGCGCGCTGCCGGCTGCCTTGCCCGGCGCCAGCTATCCCGCCGTCGAACTGCGCTAGTCTTTCCCCTGTAGTAAAGCGTCGCGCCGGCACGTTGTACTAGCCGGTATGCCCCCCGTGCGCCTGCGTGTCGGGCGCAAGTGTCTGTATCTCTCCACAATTGCTGCATTGCATCAGCGAAACTGCTTGTGCATCTCTCTCTGTTAATTGATTATATGCGTATGTAGTTATGTACGTATCTGATTGAATTAGGCTGAAGGGGAGAGCTCAGGTGTCTGAAGAACTGAAAAAGATCATCGGTCGTATCGTTAAAGCGCCTGAAGGCTTTCTCGATGATGCGGCGCTGGAGCAGGCCCGCAAAGCCCGCCGCAATTTCATGGGCAAGGCGCTGGCCATGGGCGCCGGCGTGGCCGGCAGTGCCGCGGCGCTGGCGGCGCCCGAGCAGGGCGATCCGGCCATCCTGACACTGCCTACCCATAGCAAGACGCTGGGTCAGCCCGTGGCGGCACTGGGCTACGGCATGCCGTCGCAATGGGAAAAGAACCTGCAGCGGCGCGAGAGCCCCGGTCTGACGAGGGTCTCGCAGGCATCGGTCAGCTTCACGCCTTTGCAGGGTCTGTTCGGCATCATCACGCCCAGCGGCCTGCACTTCGAACGCCACCATCAGGGCTGGCATGACATCGACCCCAGCCAGCATCGTCTGATGATCAACGGGCTGGTCAAGGAGCAGCGCGTGTTCACCATGGACGATCTGATGCGTCTGCCTAGCGTGTCGCGCATCCATTTCATCGAATGCGGCGCCAATACGGGAGCTGAATGGGGCAATGTGGCGCTGCCTACCGTGCAATATACCCACGGCATGCTGAGCTGCTCCGAATTCACGGGGGTGCTGCTGTCGACCCTGCTGGAAATGTGCGGCTACGATAAGAAGCAGGGTAAATACGTGCTGGCCGAAGGAGCCGATGGTTCGAGCATGACCCGTACCATCAGCATTGAGCGGGCCATGGATGATGTGATCGTGGCCTGGGCCATGAATGGTGAAATGCTGCGTCCGGAAAACGGCTACCCCCTGCGGCTGGTAGTGCCCGGCGTGCAGGGCGTGAGCTGGGTGAAATACCTGCGCCGCATCGAGGTGGGCGACCAGCGCTACGACACCAAGGACGAGACTATCCACTACATCGACATGATGCCGGACGGTATGCATCGCCAGTACACCTCGATACAGGAATGCAAGAGCGTGATTACTTCGCCGTCGGGTGGCCAGATACTGCTCGATAAAGGCTATTACAACGTGACGGGGCTGGCGTGGTCCGGCCGCGGCAAGATCAAACGGGTGGATGTCAGCATGGATGGCGGGCGTAACTGGCGCACCGCCCGGCTGGAAACCCCCATCCTGTCGAAGGCGCTGACACGCTTCAATATCGACTGGGTGTGGGATGGTTCACCGGCCATCCTGCAAAGCCGGGCGATCGACGAAACCGGCTATGTGCAGCCCAAGATCAGCCAGTTGCGGGCGGTGCGCGGCACCAAGTCCATCTATCACAACAACGCTATCCAGTCGTGGCAAGTGCATGCCAATGGCGAAGTCTCCAACGTACAGGTGTCTTGATGAAAAAGGAACTCTTGCAAGCGGCTTTGCTGGGACTGCTGGTCTTCGGTAGTGCGCAGGCGGAAGATAAACCGTGGCAAGCCATCGGGCGTGCGGCCACACCGGCTGAAGTACAAGCCTGGGACATCGATGTGCGCGGCGACTTCAAAGGCTTGCCGAAGGGACGCGGTTCGGTGACGCAGGGCGAGCAGATCTGGGAAGGCAAGTGCGCCAGCTGCCATGGCAGTTTCGGTGAACTCAACGAAGTGTTCCCGCCGCTGGTAGGCGGCACGACACCGGACGATATCCGTAGCGGCATCGTTGCCGCCAATGCCAAGGGCGGGGTGGCGCAAAAGACCACCATGATGAAGCTGGCCCGTATCTCCACCATGTGGGACTACATCAATCGCGCTATGCCATGGACGGCGCCCAAATCGCTCAAGCCTGATGAGGTGTATGCGGTGGTGGCCTACATCATGAATCTGAGCGGCGTAGTGCCGTCCGACTTTACCTTGTCCGACGAGAACATCGCCCAGGTACAGCAGAAACTGCCTAACCGTAACGGGCTGGTCAAGTTCGACGGGCTGTGGCTGACCAATGGCAAGCCCGATGTGAAGAACGTGGCCTGTATGCACGATTGCCCGATCGAGCAAGTCAGTTCGGCACTGCCTGACTTTGCCCGCAATGCGCACGGTAATTTGTCCGAGCAGAATCGCGTGATCGGGGCAGTACGGGGAGCTGATACCACCCGTCCACCACAGCCTTTCAAAACTGTGGCGCCGGCCGAGAATAAGGTAGACAGTAAGGCAGACAGTAAGAAGCCTGCCGCCGCTGCCAGCGGTCCCGATGTGAAAGCTCTGCTCAACAAGAATTCCTGCACGGCCTGCCACGGGCTGAAGAACAAAGTGGTGGGGCCCGGTTTCAACGAAGTGGCGGCCAAGTACCGTGGCCGTGCCGATGGTGAGGCCTACTTGATGGGCAAAATTAAAGCCGGCGGCACCGCTGTCTGGGGCGCAGTGCCTATGCCGCCGCAGAGCCAGCTCAAGGAGGCAGAACTGAAAGCCATCGCCGCCTGGCTGATGGCCGGTGCGCAGTAGTGGAAGCTGAACCGTATCACCCGCAGTAACAATCTGATTAGCTAACTAGGAGACTTTATGGATACCAATCGTCGCGCGCTGCTGAAATCAGCTGGTGCATTCGGAATACTGATAGCAGCGGGGGTGATTTCCGCCGAGGCGGTGCTGGCGGCCGAGGTCCAGAGCGGCTTCGATGCGAAGAATCTGGCCGACGCTCTGAAAGTGCTGGGTGGCACGGCTGCCGATAGCAAGGACATCACCATCACCACGCCGGATATTGCCGAGAATGGAGCGGTGGTGCCTGTCTCCGTCAGCACGTCGCTGGCCGGTGCCAGCGAAATCTATCTGTTCGTGGAAAAGAATCCCAACCCGATGGCGGCCGTATTCATGATACCGGCCGATACCGAGCCTATGGTGCAGACCCGTCTGAAGATGGGCCAGAGCACCAATGTGCTGGTCGTGGTGAAAGCGGGCGGCAAGCTGTATAGCGCCACCAAGGAAACCAAAGTCACGCTGGGTGGTTGCGGCGGTTAAGCGCGCTACGTCAGCCCAACTGAACAGAATAATCAGGAGAACACCATGGCAGATCCGATGAAAATCCGTGCAAACCATAACAATGGCACGACTGAAGTAAAAGTACTGATGGCCCACCCGATGGAAGGCGGTATGCGTAAAGATAGCGCCGGCAAGATCGTGCCCGCTCACTTCATCAAGGAAGTCAAAGCCACCTGCGCCGGCAAGCTGGTGCTGCAGTGCCTGTGGGGTCAGTCAGTTTCGCAGAATCCCTTCCTCGCCTTTAAATTCAAGGGCGGTGCCAAAGGCGAGAAAATCCAGGTGAGCTGGGTTGATAACAAGGGTGATAGCCGTAGCGACGAAGCCACCATCGCCTGAACTGCAGGCTAACCTTCTTCTGACGGGACTGCTATGAACGCAAGAATTCTCAGTGTATGCCTGCTGGCGCTGGGGGCGGCCAATGCTGGCGCCCAGTCGGCTTCCGACGAAATCGCCAAGTACCGTGCCATGCTGGCCGATGGTAATCCGGCCGAACTGGTGGAAGCGCAGGGCGAAGCCTTATGGAGTAGCAAGCGCGGGCCGAATAATGTCTCGCTCGAGCAGTGCGACTTCGGCAAGGGCCCCGGCGTGTTGAAGGGCGCGTATGCCGAACTGCCGCGCTATTTCAAGGATGTCGATGCGGTGCTGGATTTCGAGTCCCGTCTGGTGCACTGCATGGTGACCCAGCAGGGTTTTAGCCGCTCGGACGTGGTGCGCCAGCCCTATTCGGCGCAAGGCGAACGAGCCACTGATCTGGAAGCGCTGACTGCCTACGCGGTAGCCGAGTCGCGCGGCTACAAGATCAATGTGCCGCAGCAGCATGCCAAGGAGAAGGCGGCGTACGCGCGTGGCCAGAAAGCGTTCTATTACCGTGGCGGGCCGTTTGATTTCAGTTGTGCCTCCTGCCATGGCGCCGATGGCAAGCGTATCCGCCTGCAGGATCTGCCCAATCTGCAGAATCCGGCGCAGGCGCAGAAAGCTTTTGCTACGTGGCCGGCCTACCGGGTCAGTCAGGGTGCTGTGCGCACCATGCAGTGGCGCATGAATGACTGCTTCCGCCAGCAGCGTTTCCCCGATCTGCAATACGGTTCCCTCACCTCGATCGACCTGATCACTTTTCTCGGGGTGATGGCCAAGGGCGGCGCGATGGATGCGCCAGCGCTGAAACGATAACCATGCAGCCTACCTGAAGCGAGAGCGATCATGAGCAACCCTAGCATCCTATCCAAGGCTGGCGTTCTGCTGGCACTCAGTACCGGCCTGACCTGCCTGCCCGCCAGCGCCGATGATCTGGCCAATTTCAAAGCGTCGTTTGCCGAAAAAGGCATCGCCAAGCTGGACCGGCTTGAGCAGAGCGAGTTGCAGAAAATCTGCTCGACTTATGCCACCAAGCCGTTACCTGCCAAAGTGCGGGCCAAACTGGAGAAGGCTGAAATGGCGGCCGTCAAACACCCGGCCGACGGCAATTATCTGGGCGACTGGAAAGAGGGCGAGAAGATCGCCCAGAACGGTCGTGGCCTACAGTTTTCCGATGATGCCAAGACCGTCAATGGCGGCAACTGCTATGCCTGCCACCAGATCACCAAGAGCGAAATTGCATACGGCAATATCGGCCCCAGTCTGGCGGAATACGGCAAGCTGCGCGGCGGCCCGACCGAGGCCATTGTGCGCTATACGTGGAGCAAACTGTATAGCTCGCATGCGGTGAATGCCTGTTCCGTCATGCCACGCTATGGTGCCGCCGGCATCCTCAGCGAGCAGCAGATGAAAGATGTGATGGCACTGCTGCTCGATCCGCAGTCGCCCGTCAACCAGTAAGCGTCCCAGCAGGGCGAGGAAGGTTCTATGAGTATCAGTCGTCGCGAGTTTATGCAGGTGCTGGCGGTGGCCAGTGCCGGCGGCATGGCACTGGGCAGCAAAGCCGTTCTGGCGGCCCAGCCCGGTGCGGCCGAGCATCTATACGATCTGCCCAAGTTCGGCAATGTCAGCGTCATGCATTTTACGGACTGCCATGCGCAGCTAATGCCGATTTATTTCCGCGAGCCTAACGTCAATCTGGGCATAGGGCAGGCCTATGGCAAGCCGCCCCATCTGGTCGGCGAGGCTTTGCTGAAGCAGTTCAAGATTCCGGCCCACACGGCCAGCGCACATGCGTTCAGCTATCTGGAATTCGAGCAGGCCGCTCGCCAGTACGGCAAGATAGGCGGCTTTGCCCATCTGGCCACGCTGATCAAGCAGGTGCGCGCCAGCCGTCCCCACGCGCTGCTGCTGGATGGTGGCGATACCTGGCAGGGCTCGGCCACGGCGCTGTGGACCAACGGGCAGGATATGGTAGATGCCTGTAAGTTGCTGGGAGTGAACCTGATGAGCCCGCACTGGGAATTTACCCTCGGTGCCCAGCGCGTGCAACAGATCATCGAGCAGGACTTCAAGGGCAAGATCAATTTTCTGGCGCAGAACGTCAAGACCACCGACTTCGGCGATCAGGTGTTCGAACCGTATGTGATGCGCGAAATGCAGGGCGTGCCGGTGGCCATCATCGGTCAGGCATTCCCCTATACGCCGATTGCCAATCCGCGCTATATGGTGCCGGACTGGTCGTTCGGCATACAGGACGAAAACATGCAGAAGGTGGTGGACGAAGCGCGCGCCAAGGGGGCGCAGGCGGTCATCGTACTGTCCCATAACGGCATGGATGTGGATCTGAAAATGGCCTCGCGCGTGACGGGCATCGACGCCATCATGGGTGGCCACACCCACGACGGCGTGCCGGCCCCTATCGTGGTAAAAAATGCCAAGGGACAGACGCTGGTCACCAACGCCGGCTCCAACGGCAAGTTCCTCGCCGTGCTCGATCTCGATGTGCGTGCCGGTGCCGTGCAGGGCTTCCAGTACCGCTTGCTGCCAGTGTTCTCCAATCTGCTGCCAGCCGATGCCGAGATGCAGGCGCTGATCGAGCGGGTCAGGGCGCCGTACAAGGGCAAGCTGGAACAGAAGCTCGCGGTCAGCGAAGGTCTGCTTTACCGCCGTGGCAATTTCAACGGATCGTGGGATCAGCTGATCGTTGACGCGCTGATGGAAGTGAAGGGCGCGGATATCGCGTTTTCGCCCGGTTTCCGCTGGGGCACCACCATCCTGCCGGGGCAGGCCATCACGCGCGAGCATCTGATGGATCAGGTGGCGATTACCTATCCGGCCACCACCTTGACGGAAATGAGCGGCACTACCATCAAGACCATCCTGGAAGACGTGTGCGACAACCTGTTCAATCCCGATCCCTACTTCCAGCAGGGCGGCGATATGGTGCGGGTCGGCGGTCTGCAGTATTCGTGTACGCCGAATGCCAAAGCGGGTGCGCGCATCAATAACATGAGCCTCAACGGCAAGGCGATCGAGGCTGACAAGACTTACAAGGTGGCAGGCTGGGCACCCGTGGCCGAAGGTGTGCAGGGGGCGCCGATCTGGGAGGTGATGGAAACCTATCTGCAAGCCCATCCTGTGATCAAGCCGCGCAAGCTGAACCAGCCTAAGATTATCGGCATGGAAGGCAATCCGGGGATGGCAGCATGAAGCGCCATCTGATCGCTGCATTGCTGGCGCTGGCCGGCATGGGGGCGGCGCCGGTGCAGGCGGCCGAGTTGCGCGCGCTCGACAAGGTCAGTGTGCTCAGCTTCGATGCGGCGCTGGTGGCCGCCCAGAGCGCGCTGGCCGAGTGCCGCCAGCGTGGGGCACTGGTGGCCGTGGCCGTGCTGGATCGTTCCGGTGTACCGCTGGTCATGCTGCGCGATGCTCTGGCCGGCATGCATGCGCCGGAAGCGGCAACGCGCAAGGCGTGGACGGCTATCAGCTTCAAGAATGCCACCACCGAACTGGTGAAAGTGACGGCGTATGACCAGTCCAGCAGCGGCATCCGCCAGCTACCCAATGTGGCCATGGTGGGCGGTGGGCTGGTGATACGCGCCACCGGTAGCATCGTGGGTGGCATCGGCGTGTCCGGTGCGCCGGGTGGCGAGCTGGATGAAGCCTGTGCCCAGGCAGGTATCCGTGCGATACAAGATGCGCTTGAACTCGATTAGACTGGGCGCTATGCAGATTGAAAAATATGCAGACTGAACTGCCAGCATTGGCGAACTTACAGGAAGCGGCGGCAACACTGCGCCAGCAGGGCAGCGTGCTGGTGTTGCTGGTATCGCGTAGCGATTGTGCCTATTGCCGCGAAGTGCGTTTGCACTATCTGCTGCCGCTGGCGCGCAGCGAAGCGGGGCGCCCGTGGCTAATCCGCGAACTGGAGTCAGATCAGGTGTCCAGCCTGCGCCAGCTCGATGGCAGTAGCGTCAGTGTCAAGGAGTGGTTGAAACGTATGCATGTCAATTTCTTTCCTACCTTACTGTTTCTTGATGCGGCCATGCAGCCCGTTGCCGAGCCTTTGCGCGGACTCGATCAGGCCGGCTTCTACGGGGCCTATCTGGAACAGCGCTTGCAGCAGGCCGCTGCGGCCAAGGGGCGCTAAGCATGGGCCAGCCTATCTTGCGCATACTCGCTTTCCTCGCCTTGTTGTGGGCGGGACGGGCTGCTGCTGCGCCAGTGGCCGATGGCTTGCGGCTGGAGCCGATACAGGTCAGCCCCCATGTGTATTATTTCAAAGGCGAAGCGGGCGTGGCCAGTGCGGCCAACAAGGGCTTTATGTCGAATGCCGGCTTTGTGGTGACCGAGCAGGGGGTGGTGGTGTACGACGCGCTGGCTACCCCGGCGCTGGGCGTGGCCATGATAGAGGCGATCCGGCGCGTCACCAGCCAGCCTATCCGCACGGTGGTGGTGGGGCACTACCATGCCGACCATATCTATGGCTTGCAGGCTTTCCGTGCTATCGGCGCCGAGATCATCGCCCATCAGGCTGGCCAGCTGTATCTGAGTTCCGATCTGGCCCAGCAGCGGCTGGCCCAGCGGCGTGCCGAGCTGTACCCGTGGGTGGATGAGCAGACTCAGGTGGTGGCAGCCGATCGCTGGCTGGACTTTACCAGCCGGCGCAGTATTCCCTTTACGCTCGGTCAGACCCGCTTCCAGATCATCGATAGCAGCGGCGCCCATTCACCGGAAGATGTGCTGCTGCTGGTGGAGAACGAAGGCGTGCTGTTTGCCGGCGATATCTATTTCTCTGGCCGGGTGCCCTTCGTCGGCAGTGCCGATAGCCGCGTCTGGCTGCAGACACTGGGCATCCTGCAGGAAATCAAGCCCAGGCTGGTGATCCCCGGCCATGGTACTGCGTCCAGCGATACGCGGCGCGATATCGAACTGACCAAAACCTATCTGGAATATCTGCGCCTGCACATGGGGCAGGCCGTACAGGAGATGCGCAGTTTTGAGGAAGCCTATCAGCAGACCGACTGGTCGCCGTTTGCCCAATTGCCGGCGTTTCAGGCGGCCAACCGGCTGAATGCCTATGGCACCTATCTGTTGATGGAGAAGGAAAGTCTGGGACAGTGACCCTGTTCCGTTGATCTGCACGACCACTGCCCGAAAGGAAACCTATGAAAAAGCTTTATCTGCTGTGTGTGGCGCTGTTGCTGGCCGGTGTGATGGCCGTTGCGCCGGCCGCCGAACGCCAGGAAAAAGTGATTTACCACGTTAGCGACAGCAGCAACGCGGCAGCGGCCCTGCGCAATGCGCGCAACCATCTGGATCAGAGTCCACGTGCCAAGATCGTGTTTGTCACCCATGGCCCGGGCATCGATTTTTTGCTGGAAGGCGCGGTCGACAAGAACGGTAATCCATATGACATCGCGGTCCAGGAACTGGCGGCACGCAAGGTGGAATTCCGCGTCTGCAATAACACCCTGACCAGCCGCAAGATCGACAAAGCCCGTCTGCTGCCCGAAGCCAGCATCGTGCCCTCCGGTGTGGCCGAAGTGGCACGGCTGCAGATCGAAGAAGGCTATGCCTATCTGAAGCCCTGAGTGTTGTTGTGTCCCCCAACCCGACTGTAATGCTAGCGCGGCCAGACTGGCTGCATGGAATAGAGTGATGCTGGATTTTGCTGCCCTGATCGAACACTACGGCGAAGCGAAGGTGCTCAGTGCGGGCGGCGCCTTGATCGGCCTGCTGTTCGGATTTTCCGCCCAGCGCTCCCGTTTCTGTCTGCGTGCCGCAGTGATCGAATTCTGGAACCACCGTTTCGGTGAGAAATTGTCCGTCTGGCTGCTGGCGTTCTCTACGGCCGTGGTGGCGATCCAGTTGCTCATACTCGGCCATTACGTCGATCTCAGTTCGGCCCGTCAGCTGGCCAATACGGGCAGTCTGTCCGGCGCAATCGCCGGTGGCCTACTGTTTGGCATCGGCATGATCCTCACGCGTGGCTGTGCCAGCCGCTTGCTGATCCTGTCAGCCAATGGCAATCTGCGCGCTTTGCTGTCCGGACTGGTGTTTGCCGTGGCGGCACAAGCTTCGCTTTCGGGCGCGCTGGCGCCACTGCGCGCCACCATCAGTAGCTGGTGGACAGTGCCCGGTGGCGGTGCCCGTGACTTGCTGGGGCTGGCCGGCGTGGGCCACTGGGGCGGGCTGCTGTTCGGGCTGGTCTGGATGGTGGCCGCACTGGTGTTCTCGCTGCGCAGCGGCGGCACCATCTGGAAGTGGTTGGGTGGCATAGGCGCTGGCCTGTCGGTGGCGCTGGCGTGGTGGTACACCTACAGCGTGGCCAGCAATTCCTTTGAAATCGTCGCCATGCAGGGCATCACCTTCAGCGGTCCATCGGCCGAGTGGCTGATGCGCATACTGTCGACTCCGCAGATGCCGCTGACTTTCGACTTCGGTCTGCTGCCCAGCGTGTTTATCGGTTCCTTCCTGGGGGCCTGGCTGGGGAAGGATCTGAAGCTGGAAGGCTTCCGCGATGGCTACAGCATGGGACGCTACATCATCGGCGCGGTTCTGATGGGCTTTGGCGCCATGCTGGCCGGCGGCTGTGCGGTGGGTTCCGGCCTGACGGGCGGGGCGATATTTGCGCTCACCTCGTGGCTGGCGCTGATCGGCATGTGGCTAGGGGCTGGCATCACTGATCGCTTGCTTGACCATGGCGCAGCACAGGCGGCGGCTGCCGCAGCGGCTGCCAGCGGTGACGTCTTCAAAGCGCCCTAAACAGATTTTTTATTGCAAGGAGGCGATATGTCCTTACCAACAAGCGGGAACGTCAAACCGTTCTGGCCACCACTGGTGGCCGGTATTGCGCTGGGGCTGGTGCTGCTGCTGACCTTTGTGCTGACCGGACACGGGCTGGGCGCTACTGGCGCCACGACCCGTCTGACAGCTTTTCTGGGCATGCAGGCGGCACCGGCTGCGACCCAGGCCAATGCTTATCTAGGCCCGATGACACAGGGAAATCCGCTGGCGTCGTGGATCAGCTGGCAGGTGCTAGGGGTGGCCTTCGGTGCCTTGCTGGCGGCGCGGCTGGCAGGCCGCTTTGCCTGGCAGATCGATGCCAGCCGCGCCGTAGGGCCGCGTCGCCGGCTGGTAGCCGCACTCGCCGGTGGGGCGGCAGCAGGCTTTGGCGCGCGGGTGGCGGCCGGTTGCACCAGCGGGCTGGGGCTGTCGGGGGCGGCCACGCTGGCCGTATCGGCCTTCGTGTTTCTGGCAGCTTTTTTCATCGCCGGCATCATCATGCAGCGGCTAATCAAAGGAGTATGAGATGGCAGGCTTCGAACTGAGTACGCCGGTTTCCGGTCTGCTGTGCGGTTTGCTGTTCGGCTTTGTGCTGGAAAATGCCGGTTTCGGCAGCCCAGCGAAGCTGACCGCGCAATTCCGCTTTACCGACTGGTCGGTGCTGAAAGTGATGTTTACCGCCATCGTGGTCGCGGCCGGCGGGCTGGTGCTGCTGCAAAGTCTGGGCTGGATCGATATGGCAAACGTGTTTGTCCCGTCCTCGTTGCTGGTGGCTGCGGCCGTAGGCGGGGTGCTGGTGGGCGCCGGTTTCGCCGTGGGCGGTTATTGCCCCGGTACTTCGGTGGTGGGACTGTGTTCGGGCCGGCTGGATGCCTTGATGTTCCTTGCCGGCATAGTACTGGGTACGGGCGTGTTTGCCCTCAGTTATGGACCGGCACTAGAGTCGCTGATGGCGGCTGGCGAGGTGGAAAGTGGCGATAGCCTGAGCGAGATCTGGGGGATTACTCCCGGGCTGGCCGTGCTCGCTATGCTGGCCATGCTGGTGTTGATTTTCATGCTGGCGCGCCGCTTCGAGCAGCGCGGTCAGGGTCCCGTCACGGCGGTGCAGGCGATGCCTGGCCACGAGTGATTATTTTTCTAGGAAAGGCACACTATGTCGACGCAATTGGCGCAAAAATTATCCCAACTGATGGTGGCGGCGGCGCTGGCCAGCGCTGCGCCGGCGCTGCTGGCGCAGAGCGCGGCCAGCAGACCGGCGGCCAGCGAGGAAGCCAAGGGCAAGCAGAGTAATCCTTGCGCACCGGCCAACCCCTGTGGCCCGGCTAAGAAAAAGAAGAAAAAAGCTGCAGAAGCGCCATGCGCACCGGCCAACCCATGTGCTCCCAAGAAGTAGCACTGGCGCAGGGCGCAGCGCTGCAACAGGCCATCGAAGTGCCGCTGCAGTATCTGCAGGCCGGCACGAATCTGGCCACGGCGGCACTGGCAGGGGCGCGCCGCTATGAGGCCTACCGTCACTATCCGCGTTCCGACGTGGTAGCGCAGGCGCAGCGTACCCGCTTCTTTTACCACGGTCATGCCTCATCCTGTACGCCGCGCCAGGAGCATGGGCATTTCCATCTATTTGTCGAACATGCGGATGGCATAACGCCGGCCTATTCCCATCTGGTCGCGCTGGCGCTCGACCAGCACGGCCTACCGTTACGCTGGTTCACCACCAATCGCTGGGTAACAGGTGAGCGCTGGTGTGCTGCGCCTAGCTTGCAGGCGCAGCTGCCCCAGCTGCATTGGCATAGCCGTGGCAGGCTGGCGCCGGTGGCGCGCTGGCTCAGCGCCATGGTGCAGCTGTTTCAGGGAGAAATCACTGAACTGCTGCAACAGCGCGATGCGGCGTTGGCCGCCATCGATGGTGGCCTGTCGCTCGAGCAGCGTTTCGAACTGCGCAGCGTCGACGTGCTGAGCACCTGCGATGCCAGTCTGGCTAACCGGCTAGCCGGCGCAGATCTGGCGGCAGCTTGAAATAACCCCCGTTTTGAAGGAGTCATGATGAAATCAGTAAAACAAATTGCCCTGCTGGGTCTGAACTGTCTGCTGACAGCTGCTGCAGGTCTGCTGCATGCTGCCACATTGCCGGGGCCAGTAGTCAGTACAGCCTGGCTGGCCAGCCATCTGGACGAAGTGCAGCTGATCGATGTGCGCAGCAATCCGGCCAGCTTTAGCGCCCAGCCGGAAATAGAGACGGATGCCAAGACGGGCAAAAAAATCTTGCAGGAAGTGGGCGGGCATATTGCCGGAGCACAGTTGCTGGACGCAAAGCTGATGCGCACGGACCGCATGATCGATGGCCAGAAGATCAAATACATGATCCCCGAGGCGGCCGATTTCGCCAAGCTGGTGCAGAGCTTGGGCGTGCATGCTGGCAAAGCGATCGTGCTTATGTCGCCCGCGACCGACATCGGCGAAGTCAATGATGCGCTACGCATGTACTGGCAGTTCAAAGTCTACGGTGAGGACAACATCGCCGTACTCGATGGTGGCATGGCCGCGTGGCTGCTGGAAGGGCGCGCCTATGCACTGGACAAGCAGGCCGCCAAGACCGGCAACTGGCGTGTGCTGGCTGATCGCACGGCGCGCTACTTCGCCGGCACGGCCGAGGTGCGCCAGGCAGCGGCGCAGCACAGCGCCAGTCTGGTCGATGCGCGCGATCTGAAAAGCTATCACGGGCTGGTCAAGCGTGACTACGTGGCCGGCTATGGCCATATCGAGGGCGCCAGACTGTTCCCGACCGAGCTGTTGATGAAGTCCGATGGTGGCGCGCTCAAGTTCATGAGCGCGAATACCTACCGTGGTTTGCTGGCAGGGCAGGGTATCGATAGCAGTGCGCCTGCGATCAGCTATTGCAATAGCGGCCATCTGTCGTCCGGCCCGTGGTTTGTGATGTCGGAATTGCTGGCCAATACGGCGGTGCGTCTGTACGACGGTTCGCTGCATGAATGGACCATGGAGAAGCAGCCGCTGACGGGGGCTGTGCCGCTTAATTGAGGTGGCGGGCGGGGCGCCCGGTCCCGCCTAGTCAGGATGGAAGCTGGCCATGCCGCGCGCCTGCTCCAGCAGGCGCTGGGCAATCTGGCCACACACCAGATCGCACAGCTGGTATGTGCGGATATCGCCGATGTGGTAGTAGGCGCTGGTGCCGCGCGATTCACGCGTGACCAGACCGAACTTGGTCAGTAGCGCCAGATGTTTGGACACATTGGCCTGACTGGATCCTACCCGCGCCGTCAGTTCGCTGACATTCAGCGGCCCGTCGCGCAGAGCATTCAGTAATTTCAGGCGCAATGGTTCCGACAGGGCGCGAAAATAATCGGCCACCTGTTCCAGTGCCTGGGTATCGAGTGCTTCCACGATAGCTCTCTGGTTTAAGTCGATGGTTAAATCATAGCATAAATTCGTACTTGCGTTCATAACTATGTAGTTATATACTTATTCCGTAAATGAATCCGGGAGTAAGGCGATGACGGCAAGTGGCAAAAAAGTCAGTTTTGTGCGTGCTCTGCAAGCAGGGCTGCTAGCGGCGGCGGCCGCATGGATGGCGCCAGCAATGGCTGCGCCAGCGGCCAAATTAGCTGTGGCAATTGTGCAACCGGCCAACGCCAGTCAGCGTTTTACGGCCGATGCCACGGTAGAAGCCGTGCGTGATGCCCGACTGGCCGCCCAGGTGCAGGGGCGGGTCGTGGCGCTGAACGTCAAGGCCGGCGATTATGTGCAGGCGGGACAGGTGCTGCTGCGGCTGGACCAGAGTGCCGCCAGCCAGCAACTGGCCGGCAGTCAGGCCCAACTGGCGCAGGCGCAGGCCATGCTGGCGGCGGCACGGGGCGATTACGAGCGCTCGCAGCGGCTGCATCAGCAGAATTTCCTCAGCAAAGCAGCTTACGAACGGGCCCAGGCTGATTTCCAGTCGATCGAGGCACAGGTACGGGCACTGACGGCGCAGGCCGCCGGTAGCGCCGTGCAGGCCGACTATTACACTGTCAAGGCGCCATTCTCCGGCTGGGTAGCGCAGCTGCTGGTGAGTCTGGGCGATATGGCCAGCCCGGGCCTGCCCCTGCTGACCGTGTATGATCCGGCCGCCTTGCGGCTGGTGGCGCAGGTTCCCGAATCGGTGGCAGCGCGGCTGGATCTGCAGCAGGCTGCCAGTATCGAGCTGGCTGGCCGGCATCTGGCGGGCGGCGCAACGGTGCTGATGCCGGCACTCGATGCGGCGACCCACAGTGCCACCGTGCGCATCGATCTGCCAGCGGCCTCGCCGCGTCTTGTGCCGGGCCAGTATGGACGGGTGAGTCTGCCCTTGAATGCGGCCGATCAGACCGCACCGGCCGGCCTCACTGTGCCCCGTAGCGCGCTGGTGGTGCGGGGTGAACTGCATGCCGTCTACGTGGTACAGCCCGGTGGTGCAGCGCGTTTGCGCCAGATCAGACTGGGGCAGCGTAGCGCAGCGGCGGGGGATCAGGTGGAAGTGCTGGCCGGCCTGCGTGCCGGTGAGCTGGTGGCACTCGATCCAGTGCTGGCCGCCCAGGCTGGCCAGCCTTGAGCGGAGCGCTGCCATGAATCGGATGTCACACGAGTCGCCAACGTCCAGCCCCGCACTGGGGATTTCAGGCCGTATTGCCGCCTTCTTTCTGAACGCCAGCATCACGCCCTTGCTGGCGCTGGTGGCCTTGCTGCTGGGGGGGTTTGCCGTACTGGTCACGCCGCGTGAAGAAGAGCCGCAGATCGATGTCACCATGGCCAATGTGCTGGTGCCATTCCCCGGCGCTTCGCCCAAGCAGGTGGAACAGGCGGTGGCCGGTCCGGCCGAGCAGGTGTTCTCGCGCATGCCCGGGGTCGAGCATGTGATGTCGGTCTCGCGTACCGGCGCCGCCCTGCTGACCATACAGTTCAAAGTGGGCGTGTCGCGTAATGATGCGATTGTGCGCCTGCATGACACGGTTGCGGCGCACCGCAACTGGCTGCCGCCGCAACTGGGTGTGGGCGAGCCGGTGGTCCGAACCAAGGGCATCGATGATGTGCCGGTGGTGACGCTGACGCTGCACGGCGCAGCGGCCGCTGCCGCCAGTGCCCCCACCACGGCGGAACTGGAACAGGTAGCGCATGCCATGGAGGCCGAATTGAAGCGGGTGGCGGGTACGCGCGATGTCAGCACCATCGGTGGCCCCGGCCGCGCGATCCGGATTGAGCTCGATGCCGGGCACATGCGCTCGGCCGGCATTACGGTGGCCGATCTGCGCGCCGTGTTGCAGTCCGCCAATCTGGGCGTGCCGCTAGGGCAGATAGTGGCAGCCGATCAGGCGGTGGAGCTACAAGCCGGTCCTTTCCTCAGCAGCGCGGAGGAAGTGGCGGCGCTGGTGCTGACGGTGCGCAATGGCCATCCCGTGTATCTGCGCGATGTGGCGCAAGTGCGGGATGGGGCTTTGCCTCCTAGCCGGCAGGTCTGGTACGGCCAGCGCGGCGCGGACAAGCAGGCGCAGGAAGTCGATGCGGTGACGCTGGCGATTACCAAGAAGGCGGGCGAGAATGCCGTCGAGGTGGCCCATGCCGTGCTGGCGCGGGTCGAGCAATTGCGCAATACCGTGATACCGGCCGGTGTCGAAGTTAGTGTCAGCCGCAATTATGGCGAGACGGCCAACGACAAGGCGCGCAAGCTGATCCAGAAGCTGCTGTTTGCCACTGCCTCGGTGGTGGCGCTAGTGTTTCTGGCACTGGGCCGGCGTGAAGCCCTGATCGTCGGCGTCGCCGTGGCACTGACGCTGACGGCAACGTTATTTGCTTCGTGGGCCTGGGGCTTTACCCTGAATCGTGTCTCGCTGTTTGCGCTGATATTCTCGATCGGGATACTGGTCGATGATGCCATCGTGGTAGTGGAAAACATCCACCGCCACCGTGCCCTCAAGCCGGACTTGAGCCTGCGGGAGATTATTCCGGCAGCCGTCGATGAAGTGGGCGGCCCCACCATCCTCGCCACCCTGACCGTGATTGCGGCGCTGCTGCCGATGGCCTTCGTCAGCGGCCTGATGGGCCCGTATATGAGCCCGATTCCTATCAATGCGTCGATGGGCATGCTGATTTCGCTCAGCATTGCCTTCGTCCTCACGCCGTGGCTGGCGCAGCGCTGGCTGAAAGACGGTGCGCATGTCGCCGGTGCCGGACTGGGCAGCAAGTTGCAGCCGTGGTTTGCCCGTATCTTCCGTCCCTTCCTCGATGTGCAGCGGGGTCATGCCCAGCGGCTCAAACTATGGGCCGCGATACTGGGGCTGATCGTGCTGTCGCTGTTGCTGCCGGTGAGCCAGCTGGTGGTGCTGAAGATGCTGCCGTTTGATAATAAATCGGAGTTTCAGGTGGTGCTGGACATGCCGGCCGGTACGCCGCTGGAACGCACTGCCAGCGTACTGCAGGAGATGTCGGCCGTGCTGGCGCAAGTGCCCGAGG
This sequence comes from Duganella fentianensis, assembly GCF_964031615.1. Taxonomy (GTDB): domain Bacteria; phylum Pseudomonadota; class Gammaproteobacteria; order Burkholderiales; family Burkholderiaceae_D; genus Rugamonas; species Rugamonas fentianensis_A. The sequence continues at coordinate 202,351 of NZ_CAXIQN010000003.1, read as the reverse complement.
TACAGGACTGGCAGATCTATGCGGGTACGGCGGCGCCCATCAATTTCAACGGCCTGGTGCGCCAGTACGATATGCGCACTGGCGGCGAACTGGGCGATATTCAGGTGAATCTGGTGGACAAGCACCAGCGCAGCTTGCAGAGCCATGCGATTGCCACCCGTGTGCGGCCGGCGCTGCAGCGCATCGCGCAGGCCCGGGGCGGACGGGTGAAAGTGGTGGAAGTGCCGCCCGGCCCGCCCGTACTGGCGCCGCTGGTGGCCGAAGTGTATGGCCCCGACGATGCCAGCCGGCTGGCTGCCGCGCGTGCCGTGCGCAAGGTGTTTGAACAGAGTCGTGGCATCGTCGATATCGATAGCACCGATATTCTGACGGCACCCCGTCAGCAACTGCTGGTGGACCGCGAGAAAGCCGCGCTTGCCGGCGTGCCGCAGGCGCTCATCGTCAGCACTCTGCGTGCCGGTCTGGCCGGCGAAGATGTGACGTATCTGCATGATCAGTCCAAGTATCCGGTGCCGCTCCATCTGGCACTGCCGGACAGCCAGCAGGGCGATAGCAGTCATCTGCTGCAGCTGGCGGTGCGCAGCAATGGCGGCCAGCTGGTGCCGGTGGGCGAACTGGTGCGCACGGTGCAGGGCAGTCAGGATCAGCCCATCTGGCACAAGGATCTGCTGCCGGTAAATATGGTGTTTGCCGATATGGCCTCGGTGCCAGAGGGAACCAGCGGCCAGTTCAAGGGGCTCGACAGTCCGCTATACGGACTGGCCAGCATGCGCAGCGCCATCGCCGGGCTGGCGGTGGCTGGCGGCCAGTTGCAGGAATTCTTTATCCGCCCGCCCAGCGACCCGTATCGGGCGGTGTCGCTCAAGTGGGACGGCGAATCGCAGATTACCTATGAGACTTTCCGCGATATGGGCGCTGCCTACGGGGTAGGGCTGATTCTGATCTACCTGCTGGTGGTAGCCCAGTTCGGTTCCTATCGTACCCCGCTGGTGATCATGGCCCCCATACCACTGACCATCATCGGGGTGATGCCGGGCCATGCGCTGCTGGGTGCCCAGTTCACGGCGACCTCGATGATAGGCATGATCGCGCTGGCCGGCATCATCGTGCGCAACTCCATACTGCTGGTCGACTTTATCGAATTGCAGGTGCGCGAAGGCGTGGCGCTGAGCGAAGCCGTGGTGCATTCAGCGGCAACCCGGGCCCAGCCCATAGCGCTGACGGCGCTGGCCGCCATGGCGGGCGCCTTCTTCATACTCGATGATCCCATCTTCAATGGTCTGGCGATTTCGCTGATCTTCGGCATACTGGTCTCCACCGTGCTGACGCTGGTGGTGATTCCCTTGCTGTATTACCGCACCTACCGTCAGCGTTGACGGTGGGCGCACATAACCGAGTTCACAACGAAAGGAATGATGATGACTGCATGGCAGCTAACCCGCGTAATCGCGGGAACCTTTATACTGATTTCGCTCGCGCTGGGCAGCAGTGCCAGCCCGTGGTTCCAGAGTGCTTACTGGCTCTGGTTCACCGCCTTCGTGGGCGTGAACCTGTTGCAGAGCGGAGTGACGCGCTGGTGTCTGATGGAACGTCTATTGCGTAAAGCAGGATTTACGGCGGAAGCCTGACAGGAGGAAGTATGCATCTGGTTTGCCCTGATTGCGGGAGTACCAACCGTGTGCCGGACGAACGCCTGCTACAGCAGCCTGTGTGTGGCAAGTGCGGGGTCGAACTGGCACCCGCTAAGCCGGTTGCGCAGAGCGATGCCCAGCTAGCTCACTATCTGGCACGTACCGAAGCGCCCGTGCTGGTGGATTTCTGGGCCGCGTGGTGTGGCCCATGCAAGACCTTTGCGCCCCAGTTTGCGCAGGCCGCTGCGCAGCGACCAGCCGTACGTTTCATCAAGGTCGATAGCGATGCAGCACCGCAGGCCAGCATGCGCTTTGCCGTGCGCAGCATCCCTACGACTATCTTGTTCCTGCGCGGCGTCGAAGTTGCGCGGGTATCGGGAGCGATGTCGGCCGCGCAATTACTGCAGTGGCTGGACCAGTATTTGCCGGCGCGCCATTGAAGCCTGACTTTGTTACGGGCGCGGAGCTTATTCCGGCGCTACCTTAAACAGTGTTTGTAATTGCTGTATCAGATTCAGCGTGCAGGGATCGCTGAGTTGATACAGCTTGTTCTTCCCCATACGGCGGTAACGGATCAAACCGGCCCGCCGTAAGATGGTTAGCTGTTGCGACAGGGTCGGCTGGCTGATGTTGCAAGCGAGTCCTAGCGTACTGACGTCCGATTCGCCTTCTGCCAACTTGGTGAGCAAGAGCAGCCGGGACTCATGCGCCAGCGCCTTGAGGCGTGACGTAATGTGCGGGAGAACCGCGCGGCAGCTTTGGCTGTCCATCATGGTGTCTGTTCCGTTGGTGGCCTGCGCGCTATCTGCCCGATCAGGGCTGAACGTCCCGCGTGGTGGCCTACTTGGTTAAGCTCGGTCTGGCATACCGCAGGCTCAAGCCGCCCCATACCTGTGAGAGCGTCCGTTAATCGTTTGCACGTGTACAGGTTGGCTGACTGGAGTGGGCCTCCTGTGTTGTAGCTGGACTGCTCGGACTTGTAGCCTTGCAGGCTCAGAATAGCGGCGGGCTGAACTGGTTGGGATGGCGAGGTCATGGTGCGTCGCAAAATTTTCAGCAAGTGGACGTGTCCGTTAGCTTACGCTCACTGAGCGTGTATGAGAAGTGCTAGCGCCACACTAGCGTAATGGATCCGATCAGAATTTGGGTTTGATCTGCCCAATCCGGTGTGTCATCAGTTAGCGATCGTATAGCAAGTCGAAATGATCGACTTCTTTACGCATGCTAGGATTTTAGAAGGAGGGCGCCATGAGAAACTGTGCATTAGATGCCGTTGTCTTTTTTGAGGGACAATTTGAGGGTCGCGGACTGTTCTGTAAGCCCGAAAACTCGCTTTTCTCCCTCTGGCGGACCTCCCAAGTAGGCTCCCACCGTCGCCCTAGCAACGACGCACGGGCGGCGGCACTGGTTAGCCACAGGATCAATAAGCGTGTGATGGGCATCACGGCCGCCGGTAAAATTCGATTTCAACGATCGATAACACGCCGCGCGGAGTACGGTTGGCACCCGTGTCGGTATTGGCCTGCTGGGCTACCTCGCTGAGCTGGATAGCGTTGCTGTCGGCCGTCTCGCCTAGCAGTTCGACCCTGACCGCGCTGCCGTGCTGCGCTTTCAGTGGCAAGGTCACATAACCGAGACTGGCTTCGGTCTGGCCCCGGTACACTTCCTGCCCATCGACGCTAATGCGCAGCGGATAGCGCCGCTCCTTCCAGCCAGACAGTTTCAGCGTTACTTCGCTCAGCGTTGCCGCTGCGGCCAGATGGTAAGTAATTGCAGCGCTCTGGCCCGCCTCGCTGTGCCATGCAGTGGTTTCATCGTCATCATAGGAGGCAGCGGCCGCAGGCTGGTTGCTATCTGCCGTGGCCGAGACCACCGCTACGGCCACGCGCGACGTCGTGTAGGCGGGCGTGGCGGGAGTCGGCCCCCGTTGCAGATTCAGCGGCAAGCCATCGTGCGGCATCTGCCGTGTCAGACCCTGTTGCACTTCGACGGGTTTGCTGTCTAGCCTTAGCTGCGCCGGTTTCAGACCGGCCGCACTGGCACGCAGCACGATCTGGCCGGCCTGCCGGGTGCTGCGCAACAGCACCCGATTGACACCGCCTTCGACCGGCAACTCGCGCGCCAGAACATAGTTATCGGGCCCCTGGGCAATGCCGCCACGCCACTCGGCAGGCCCGTCCAGCTCGAAACGCACCTTGTCGAGCGCCACCGGATTGCGCTGCCCCTTGGCGTCCACCACTTCCACCTGTACCAGCGCCAGATCGGCGCCGTCGGCCTGCCAGCCTTTGGGCGCCGTGGTGACGCTCAGTTTCAGCGCGGCCGGCGCGCCGCTGCTGGCCAGCACCTGCTGGCAGACCTGCTTGCCGTGGGCATCGTAGCCGATCGCTTTGAGCTGGCCCGGCTGCCACTGCACGGCATCGAAGCTGAACAGGAAGCGCGCGCTCTGCTTGCCGCTGCCCAGCCGCTTGCCGTTCAGGTAGAGATCAACCCGCTCGGCGCTCGAGATCACGCTGACGGGTTTGACGATGCCCGGCTGGTAATTCCAGTGGCCGAGGATATGCAGGCGGGGACGTTCGACATCCACCCAGCCATCCCACATCACCTGATGCGCATAATAGCCATCCTTGGGGAGCCGCATGGCATCGACTTCGCCGCTACGCCGATAGTTTTCCGCGCCGCGGTGATGGGTATTACTGTCCGAGAAAATGATATTGACGCCGCCCGACGATACCCGCGTGCCCGTGCCGGGCCGCTCGCGCCAGTAGTCATACCAGCGCCGCACATTCTCGATCGCATGGCTATCCTGATTGCGGTTGTACGCTGCCGCCGGCTGCCCTTTGTATAAGGGGCCATCGCCATCGGTGTGGTAGGGCGGCGAGTACGCGTCATAGAACTTGCGCGCACCCTCGTCGCGTGCATACTCCATGGCCCACATCGGGATGCGCGCGCTCTTATTGATGTACAACATCTCGCCACCGTACTCGGCCACGTCCTGTAGAGCCTGACTGAGCATCTCGCGACTGCCGGCGGCACGGCCGCCATGCGGGTCGTACTGGTCACGCAGTGCGCGTATCTCGCGCATATGCGCGGCACTGATGCCCTTGTTGCCGCCTTCGTAGAACACGACACTAGGATTGTTGCGGTTGTAGATGATGGCGTCCTGCATCACCTGCAAGCGCTGTTCCCAGCGGCGTCCCGTTACATCGGCCTCGGAGTCGCCGGCGGGCATTGCCTGCAGCAGGCCCTGACGGTCGAGCGATTCGACATCCTGCTTCCATGGGCTGATGTGCATCCAGCGTATCAGGTTGGCGTTGCTGGCCAGTGCCAGCCCGTTGCTATAGTCGCTTAGCCAGGCCGGCACGGACATGCCGATGGCCGGCCATTCGTTGGAAGTACGCTGCGCATAGCCTTTCAGTTGCAGCACGCGGTCGTTGAGCCTGACCATGCCCTGACTGAAGTCGGTTTTACGGAAACCGGTGCGGGTCTGCACCCGGTCCACCACCTGACCATCGACCTTGAGCGCCGTTTCAACCTGATACAGATAGCCATAGCCCCAGCTCCAGAAGTGCAGGCCCTGTACTGGCGCGCTGGCGACCACCACGCCGGTTTCCCCTGCTTGCAGCGTGCGCGGCGGCGCACTGAATCGGGCCACTTCCCGCTGATTGGCGTCGCGCAGCGTGACTTCATAGCTGAAGGTACGGGCGCTGTCGTATTCGTTGCGCACCTGCGATTCGGCGCTGATGGTGGCGCTGCGGCCAGCAATATTGAAGTCGCGCGCATACACATACACGCCGCTGGTGCCCAGCGACGAGAACAGCGGCAGAGTCTGATACAGCTTGTCGGCGATGTGCAGGCGCACATTCTTGGGCAGACCGCCATAGTTGGCATTGAAATTCTTGTCGGACCACTGATAGCGCTGGGCACTGGCGACTTCGCGATAATCCCAGCGGTTATCGGTGCGCACGGCCACCACGTTGTCGCCGTCGACTAGCGCTGCAGTGAGATCGTAACCAAAGGCGGTGATGCCGTTTTCATGCAGGCCTAGCCGCTTGCCGTTGAGGTACACCTCGGCGGACTGGCGTGCGCCTTCAAATTCCAGAAACACTTTTTTGGCGCGTGCGCCGGGCGGGAGTGTGAAATGTTTGCGATACCAGGCAATGCCGGTACGGTGCTCGACGATATCCTTGCCAAATGCATCGTCTTCATTCCATGCGCGTGGCAAGCTGACGGCCTGCCAGCCGCCATCGGCATGCGACGGTTCGGCTGCGCCGACCGGATCGCCCACCATCAAGCGCCAGTCCAGATTGAAGTTCCATACCTCGCTGGCTTGCCCAGGCAATGGCACTGACAGCATGGCCGCGCAGAGCAGGGCTGGCGTTATCCTGGCCCAGCAGGACAGGCGCTCACGTGTGGCTGACATAAGTATCCTATTCGATCGACATCCACAGGCGACGCCGCGTGATGCGTTGTACCGCCAAGGACCGCTGCGGCGGCCCTTGGCGTCGCTAGCGCTTAGAACTTATAGCTGGCGCCCAGCACGAAGGTACGGCCCGAATGCACATACAGCAACGTGTCATTGCGCTTCGAGTCGCGGCCATAGCGCAGTGGCGTGTCCGTCAGGTTCTGCCCCTCGAAGCTCAGGCGCAACTCCGGCGTGACGTTGTACGACACACTGAAATCGACATTGGTCGAGCCATCCACGGTGGTCAGATCATGGCCTGCCACATTGCCCAGCACGTTGAGCAGGTAGCTCGAACGATGCGCTGCCGAGACGCGCGCACTGAACTTGGCATCTTCGTAGTACAGCGTCAGGTTGTGGGCATTGGGCGACAGGCCGATGAAGTTGGCCGTCTGCGTCAGCAGTTCGTTGGCCGACGTGAGCGGATTATCTACCCGCGTAATGTAGGTAATCTTCGAGTCCACATGGGTGTAGTTCGCCAGCAGGCCGAAGTTGCTCCATACACCAGGCAGGAAGCTGAACGGCGCCTGCAAGTTAGCTTCGAAGCCGGTCAGTGGACCGCCCGGCGTATTGACCTTGCGGTTGACTACCACCTCGGTGTCCGGCAGCGTCGGGCAGGCCGGCGTGCCGCCCGTGATGCTGCAACCGCCGCCCAGCAGCACCGAGTTCGGCAAGCCCAGCGAGGAAAACACGGCGCGTTCCGAAACACCCTGAATAAACGTGCCGATCTGTTTGCGGAAGGCGCCCAGCGATACCATGGCGTTTTTGGCGTAATACCATTCGGCCTGCAGATCGTAGGTCTTGGCACGGATAGGATCGAGGTTGGGGTTGCCGATGGTGACGGTCTGGGTCTGGGCCAGAATCGTTGCCGATGGCGTCAGGTCGGTGTACTCGGGGCGGGCCACGGTTTTGCCTGCCGAGAAGCGTAACAGTACATCCTTGGGCAACTGCGCCGTCAGGTTGAATGCCGGCAGGGCATCACGGTATTTATGGGTGGTGCTGGCCGGGGTCAGGGTGCCGTTGGCATTGATCAGCGCAAACGAGGTGGCGGCGGTTTCGGCCGCACGCACGCCCAGATTACCGCGCAGTGCGACCGGTCCCACGTCGTACTTGAAATCGCCCATCAGATACAGCGCATCGATCTTTTCTTCTACGCCGCGGTTGACCTGACCGAGCAGGTTGTAACTCGAACCGGGCACAGTGCTGCAATGGCATTCGATGTTGTACACGCCGAGGAATTTATCGAGGTCGACGGCGGCCCAGTTGCTGGCGACGCCGCTACCACCCAGACCGTTACCGAAGCCGGTGATCTGGCGCATGATGCTGGACATGCTGACGCCAGCGGGCAGCGTCAGGCCGTTGCCACCCGAAGCGATTTCAACGTTGGTCCAGTTATTGTCACGCCGCGACAGGCCGGTGCGCAGGTTCAGATTGTCGTTGACCTCGTAGCTGAAGTTGAGCGCGTGGGTCTGCAGTTTATTCTTGGTATGCAGATAGCGGCCCACGAACTGGCCGTGGAAGGTGCCGTCCGCCTCTTGCGGTGCAAAGCTGAACAGCGCCGGGTTGGTCACATCCATGCCAAAGTTCAGCGTCGGCACGTTACGATTCTGGCGGAAGTCCCACGACACGCCGTTGACGTTAGGCGCATCGAACTGTACGGTCGCGCGCATCGGATTATCCAAATCGGACTTCGAGGTGCCCGTCATGAAGTCCACCTTGAGGCGGTCCGTCAGATCGCGCCGGCCAGACAGCACATATTGTTTGAACAGCGTGGAGTACTTGTCCAGCAAGCCTTCGGTACGCACATCGACGGCGTTAAATTTGCCATAGTCCCAGCTGCCGTTCTGATCGAAGTGGGCCTCGACGATGGAGCTCTGTGGTTTGCCGTTGGATTGCGCCAGCGTACGGCCGAACGAAATCATCTCGATATAGTTGTCGTAGCGCTTGTTGTCGAACTTGCCGCCCATCAGATCCAGATTGATTTCGCTCTTGGTATCGGGGCGCCACTGCAGCGCGCCAGACAGACCGGTGCGTTCGTACTCGGTGATGGAACGGCGATAACGGGGAATACGCGGTGCGAATGCACCGGAACCGGCGGCCGGATTGGCCACCGTGCCGCCGTAATTGTTCAGGTGGGACATTACATCGTTGTAGGCGCTGGTGCTTGAAGTACGCGGCACGCCGAAACCGCAATTGGCGGCATCGATGCCCTTGACCGTGTTGCTGGCCGGGTTCTGTACAGCCGCACCGAGCGGCGAGCAGAAGCCGCCATCGACGCTAGCGCTCAGCAGTTCGACGGCTTCGTAGCCTTCCTCCTGGATGGTACGGCGCGAATGCGCGGCCGATACCAGTGCGCCCACTTTGCCGATCGGCGTATCCCAGCGATCCGACAGCAGGGCGGTCAGGCGTGGGGCCGATTTCTTGCTCAGCGAATTATAGGACTCCTGGCCGCCCAGACTGAAGGTACGCCCCTTGAAGTCGAACGGCCGCGCGGTACGCAGATCGACGGTCGCGCCCAGCGATCCTTCCTCGACGGCGGCCTCGGAAGTCTTGCGCACGGCCATGCTGTTAAACAGTTCCGCCGCAAACACGCTGAAATCGAAACCGCGGCCGCGGTTGGTACTGCCATTGATGTCCGATGCGCCGGTGGCAGTGACGCCTTCAATGCCGTTGATGCGCACGCGGGTAAAACCGGCATTCAGGCCGCGCACGGTAATCTGCTTGCCTTCGCCGCCGTCACCGCGCGTGAGCGACACGCCGGGCACACGTTGCAGCGATTCAGCCAGATTCGCGTCAGGGAATTTGGCCACGTCTTCGGCCTTGATAACGTCAACGATGCCGTCGCTGTTCTTCTTGGTGTTCAATGCGCTGTTCAAGCTGGCCCGAAAGCCCGTCACGTTGACTTGACTAACAACGTTGTCAGCGGCATCGGCAGAATTTTGCTGGGCCTGCGCTAGCGAGGCTGCCAGCGTGAGGACTGCCAGCGCAATCGGGGTCCGCGTCGTGCTAAGAAACATGTGGTATCTCCATTATTTATTTTATCTATTGTGCGAAAAACAGCGCCTGCTGGTTCGGTAGCGCAGTATCGAGTCTGTCTAGGCCGGCATTGGATGGCGCGCGGAATCCCGTATGGACGGTGACAGCACATGGTGGCGCTGTACGGTGCAATAGCGGTGTAGCGACAGTCGATGCGTGAAATCGTACACGTTATAAACAGCGCCAAATGGCGCTGCCAGAAATGCTCACGCGCATGATCGATACTGTTGGTGCAACACAACGCTGGCCAGTCGCTGCTCCTGATAGGCCGACCAGCCAGTGTTCATGTCGAATCTTTCTGCGGCCCGGATTTACGGCATAATCCGTGCTCACCTCGGCTGAGCAATACCTGCCGCCTAACTGCGCAATACATTCCGGATAGTTCATGCTGACCAAGCAATCATCTCTGTTTCGCCGCCTGATGTGGGGTTTTGCGGCCATCATCGCCGTCGTTACGCTGGCGCTGCTGGCCTATGTAGTGTCGGACGCGAAAGCCACCCAGCGCTGGCGTACCGGCGTGGAAAATACTGCCCACGCACATGAACTGATGCTGCATCTGGTGCAGCTGGTCGATCGTCCCGATGCCATGCGCGCTGAGCTGGTCGAATGGGAAAACACGCGCCAGTCCATGTTTGCCCAGCTCGGCTATGGCTCGCGGGTGCGGGTGCGGGTGTGGCGTCATGGGGAGCTACTGTATAACTCGGCGCCCCAGTTGCCTTATCTGCTGCCGACCTTTGCCAGTGAGGAGGCGAAAACCGCCAACTCGTGGATGTGTGCGGTGGAGCAGGATGGCAATACGGGGCTGATGGTGGAGCGCTGCCATGAGGTGGACGATGAATGGATGATTTCACTGAACGGCCTGGATGTGCTGATGTCGTCTACCGTATTCAGCCTGCCGCTATTGCTGCTGCCGGCCTGGCTCATCGTCGGCATCGGACTACGGCCGCTGCGCACGATTGCCGTGCTGATCGAACAGCGCGATGAATTCGATCTGACCAGTCTGCCGGCTTCGACTTACCGCGAACTGTCGCCTCTGGTAGACGCCATCAACCGCTTGCTGGCAAGGCTCAAGCAGCGTATTGAACGCGAGCATGTATTCATCGCCGACGCGGCGCATGAACTGAAAACGCCGCTGGCGGCGATACAGATTAATGCCCACCTGATCGTCAGCCAGACCGAAGGGGCAGCCGTGCCGGCCGTGGCGGCAGCGGCACAGGGCTTGCGCGAGGGCGTCAACCGGACCACCCACATGGTGCACCAGTTGCTTGCCTACGAAAGAGTGAGTATCGAAGCCGATAGCGGCGCCATGGTCGAAGTGGATCTGGCAGCGTTTATCCGCGAACGTCTGGCGGGCATGGTGCCGATGGCGATGACGCGCGATATCGAACTCGAGCTGGATGCGCCGCAAGCCTGCTGGCGACGCGTGCATGTCGAGAGTCTCGGGGTGCTACTGGAAAATCTGCTGAGTAATGCCATCAAATATTCGCCCGACCGTGGCCGCGTGCAGGTGCTGCTGACGGCCGAGGCGGGTGGTCACCGCCTGACCATCGAGGATGCCGGCCCCGGCATCGATGCTAAATATCGCCAGCGCGTATTCGAGCGATTCTTCCGGGTTCCCGGCCAGCCGCAGTCTGGCAGTGGTCTGGGGCTGGCGATTGCGGCTTCGGCCGCGCTGAAGAATGCTGCGTCCATCAGCCTGGCGCCGGCCAGCGGCCAGTCCGGGCTGATAGTCTGCGTATCATTTGCTGCCCAGCTCTAGGACTTTTGTCGTTCCTATTTGTGTAGTTTAGCTACTTATTTTTGTTGGCATGGGCATATATGCAACACTTACCTTGGTGCTGCCTTAAGATTTGATTCAGGTTTTTTCGAAACCCGATACCTCACGATTTCGCACTTCCCGCTGCAACGTAAGATTCGTCTGGACTGCTGTGCGGTCAGGCGGATCGTGCCCGTAGTTACGCGAGTCTCCGCCAGAAAAATAGTTTTACTACATATTTGGAGATACGAAGTGAGCAAACAAATCCAGAGTTGCGCGCCCATGAACGCGCCGCTACATGTTACCCCTATCGCCTTCGCATGTTCGCTGTTGATGCTGGGAGCCAGCGGCTGGGCCCATGCGCAGGAGCAGAATAGCAATCCACCGTCGTCTAGCGCTGCTGTGACGGCAGCCGGCAGTGAGACCACGCCGGGTATGGCATCAGTCAACGTGACGGGTATCCGTACGGGTATCGAAGCGGCCATCACGATCAAGAAGAATGCTGGCTCGATTGTGGAAGCGGTGTCGGCCGAGGATATCGGCAAGCTGCCCGACAGTACTGTGGCCGAATCGATTTCGCGTCTGCCCGGTGTGACCACCCAGCGTGACAAGGTGACCGGCCGTGCTGCCCAGGTCAGCGTACGGGGGCTGTCGCCGAGCTTTAACGGTTCGCTGCTGAATGGCCGCGAACAGGCATCGACCGGTGATGCGCGCAATCCCGAATTCGATCTGTTCCCGGCCGAGCTGACCGGCTCGGTGCTGGTGTATAAAACGCCCACCGCCGATATCATCGGTCAGGGGCTGGCCGCGACGGTCGATCTGCGTACCCTGCGTCCACTCGACTTCGGCAAGCGCGTGATGGCGGCCGGCGTGCGCAAAGAGCGCATCGGCGTCGATGCGGGCGGCGAGGAGGGGAGTGGTCGCCGCAAGACCTTCTCTTACATTGACCAGTTTGCCGATCGCACGCTGGGTGTTTCCGTCGGTATTACTTCGTTCCGCCAGAATAATGGCGATGAACTGACGTTCGATACCTGGGGCGGGTATATGCCGCTGGTCGATTACAACGGCCAGAAAGTCGGCGTGCCGGGCGGCTTTAAATCGGAAACCACGCACAAGCACACCAACCGCGATAGCGCCACCATGACGCTGCAATACCGTCCGAACGCCAAGTTCAAATCCACCATGGATCTGTTCTATTCGGATGGTAGCGAAGTCAAGAGTGCGGTCGGTATCGAAGGGGCGGTGGCGCTGAATGCCGGTATCTACGATCCGGACGGCGTGCTCAGCAAAGCCACCATTGCCAACGGCATCGCTACCAGTGGTACCTTCAGCAACTACAAGGGCGACATCCGCAACAACACGTTTAATGGCAAGGACCAGTTCAAGTCGATAGGCTGGAATAACGAGCTGAAGCTTGACGACTGGCGTGTGGAATCCGACCTGTCGTATTCGAAAGGCCATCGCTACAATTCCAACTATGAAACCACGGCTGGCCAGCCCGGCAATACGCCCGCCAGCCAGCTCGGCTCGATCAGCTTCAGCGGTTTCAACGGCACCAATTTCGCCGATGTGAAATACACCCCTAGCCTCGACTATACGGACCGCAAAATCATGTTGCTGACCGACGTAGATGGCTGGGGTGGTGGTCCTGCCACGCCACAGGCCGGTTATCTATCGCGTTCGAAAATCGACGATAAGCTCACCAGCGTACGTCTGGCGGCGCACCGCGAAATGGACTGGGGACCCGTGATCGGCGCACACGTGGGCGCTAATCTTAGCCGGCGCGAAAAATCGCGCCTGGGCGACGGTGAAGGCCGTCTGTCCGTGAACGGCGCCGATGGCTATGCTGCCGTGGCCATACCGGGCACCACTACGGCGATCGCCGGTCCGGTGGGCATCCGCGTGGCCAGCTTCGATCCCACCGGTTCGCTCGGTCCGATCTATTCGATGAATACCTGGGTTGATGCCACCGTGCTGGCGCGCGACTGGGTGGTCAAGGAAGATGTGAATACGCTGTATGCGATGGCCGATCTGGATAGCAAACTGTTCGGCATACCGTACACGGGTAATCTGGGTCTGCAGGTGCTGCACACCAATCAGAGCGGGCAGGGCAATCAGGTCGACCAGTCCAAGTGCACCGGCATTACGGTCGATACCTGCCCGTATTCCGTCATCAGCGATGGCGCCAGCTATTACAACGTGCTGCCGAGCCTGAACATGGCGTTTGACCTTGGACGTGAACAGGTGCTGCGTTTCGGTGCCGGCAAGCAGATTTCGCGGGCTAACCTCGACAACATGAAATCGGGCATGTCGTTCGGTCTGCCGACGTCCAGTCCTTACGATCCGGCGCTGTCCGGTTACGGCGGCAATCCCAAGCTGAAGCCGTATGCAGCGCGTTCGCTCGATCTGTCGTATGAAAAATACTTCGGCAAGCATGGCTATGTCAGTGGTGCGGTATTCTTCAAGAAGCTCGACAACTACGTGATCAATGCGCCGCGCGAATTCGACTTCGCACCGTTTGTCAGTGCCACCACGCCACTGCCCCAGAAGGGCGTGTACAAGAACAGCACGATCGGCTTCCTGACCATGCCGACCAATGGCGAGGGTGGCGCGATGCACGGTATCGAACTGGCCGCCAACCTGCCGTTCGGGCTGCTGTGGAATCCGCTTGATGGTTTCGGTTCGGCTGTCAACTATTCCTACACCACCAGCAATGTGCAGTTGCCCGTATCCGGCTTTGTGAACCCGAATAATGCGCCGGTGTTCAATAATCAGGTATCGCAGATTACCTTGCCGGGCCTGTCGAAGAATGTGGCCAGCCTGCGGCTGTACTACGAGAAACACGGCTTCCAGCTGTCGTATAACCTGCGCTACCGTTCGTCGTTCATCGGCCAGATCCAGGATTACCGCAGTGATTCGCAATTCACCTTCATCCACTCGGAATCGATTGCCGACGTACAGGCTTCGTATGAAGTGCAGAGTGGCCCGCTGAAAGGTGTGTCGGTGTTTGTGCAGATGAATAATCTGACCAATACACCGTTCCGCGAATACACCAAGGATCCGAATATCATCACCAATAGCGTCAGCTACGGCAAGTTCTATGCGGCAGGTTTGAACTACAAGTTCTAAGCCTGTGCCATGACTCGCCCCGCAGCGCCCGACTCCGGGTGCTGCGCTGTGTATCCGGCGCCGCCTTGCGCGCTGCCGGATGCTAGTCCGGCCTATGGCCGGCATGTATGCCAATTAAGCAAGCAAATTCTTACTATGATCTCTAGACCTCTAGCGCTACTGTGTGCGCTGACAGCGAGCGCACTCGCCCATGCTCAAACTCCGCTGCCGCAGCGCGCCTGCGTGCTTTCGCCCGCCAAAACACTGGAATTGTGTAGCTTTGCCGAGGCCGGTAAAGCCTGGTATCAGCTCAGTAAAAATGGTGTCGTCATACTCAGACAGTCCGAACTCGGTCTGGCCTTTGCCGGTGAAGCGCGAGCTAAGATCGGTGCGATCACGGCGCAGGAACGTGCCAGCGTTGACACCGAATGGGAACAGCCATGGGGTGAGCAACGCCTGATCCGTGACCATCACAACGAACTGCGTGTGCGCTTTGCGGCGGACACGCCGCAGCGCGGCTTTGACGTGGTGTTCCGCCTGTTTGATGACGGTCTGGGTCTGCGCTATGACTACCGGCAGATCGCGCCGGACAGCGAACAGGCCATCAGCGATGAATACACCAGCTTCCATTTCGCCGACCGCTATCAGGCGTGGTGGTTTGAAGCGCATGACAAGGTCAATCTCGAAGGTGCTTACCGCCACGGCGACCTGGCCAGCGTGCGCAGCGCGGAGACGCCGTTCACGCTGCAGGGGCGTCATACTTATTTGAGTATCCATCAGGCGGCGCTGGTGGACTTCGCCGCCATGTATCTGGAACGCCGTGGCCCCGGCCTGTACAAGGCGGCCCTGTATCCATGGTCGGACGGCATCGCAGTGAAAAAGCGCGGGCCATTCACCACGCCATGGCGTACCGTGCTGGTGGGGGACAGCCCCGGCGCGCTGGCCGATTCGCGCCTCGAACTGAATCTGAACGAACCCAGCAAGATCAGCGATACCAGCTGGATCAAGCCGATGAAGTATGTGGGCGTGTGGTGGGAAATCCATCTTGGCAAGGGCACCTGGAGTACTGGACCGCAGCACGCGGCGAACACGGCGAATGTGCAGCGCTATATGGATTTCGCCGCACGTCACGGTTTTGGTGGCGTGCTGGTGGAGGGCTGGAACCAGGGCTGGGATGGTGACTGGGGCAAAGGTACGGCATTCCGCTTTAGCGAACCGACGCCGGACTTTGATATCGGTGCCATTACCGCTTACGGCGCCAGCAAAGGGGTCAAGCTGATCGGACATCACGAGACTGGCGGCGCCACCGAGAACTATGGCGCCCAGCTGGAAGATGCCATGGCGTTCTACCAGCGTTACGGTGTACCGGCCGTGAAAACCGGCTTTGTCGCCGAGGGCGGGCATTATCCGCGCACGGGGGCTGACGGCAGCCGGCAGCACGAATGGTACGGCGGTCAGTACATGGTGAATTTTCACCAGCGCGTCAATGATGCGGCGACCGCAAGGCAGATCGCCGTGGTGGCACATGAACCCGTCATGGATACGGGCTTGCGCCGCACCTGGCCGAATATGCTGAGCCGCGAAGGTGCGCGCGGGCAGGAGTGGAATGCGTGGGGCAAACCGACCAATCCGCCCGAGCATCTGACCGTGCTGCCGTTCACGCGCATGCTGGCCGGCCCGATGGATTACACGCCCGGCATCTTCGATCTCACGTTCGGCAAGAAAAAGGTGAACCAGCGTGTACAGGCGACGCTGGCCAACCAGCTGGCGCTGTATGTGGTGCTGTATAGCCCAGTACAGATGGCGGCCGATTTGCCCGAGAACTACGAGCGGCACGCCGATGCGTTCCAGTTCATCAAGGATGTGCCGGTGGACTGGGAACGTAGCCGTACGTTGCAGAGCGTGATCGGCGACTACGCAATCGTAGCGCGGCAGGAGCGTGGCGGACGCGACTGGTATCTGGGCGCCGTCAATGACGAGCATAAACGTGCGGTGACCGTCGCGCTCGATTTCCTCGCGCCCAGCGCGCGCTATGAAGCGACCATCTATCGCGATGCTGATACGGCTGACTATTGCAGCAATCCGGTGGCATACCGGATCGAACGGCGCATGGTGAGTGCCAGCGACAAGCTGACACTCAAGCTGGCTGCCGGTGGTGGCACAGCAATACGATTCCGCGCGCTCGACTGAGGCAGCGCTGACCGTAAGCGATTCAGCATAAAAATAACAGGAGACCAGTCTTGAAAAATGTATTTGGCGCTTGTGGTGCCGCGCTCATGCTGCCACTACTCATGCTGACAGGGTGCGGTGGCTCTGCTGCGGGTGGCGCCGCCGCGTCTGCGCCCGCTGCGGTTGTCGTCGCACCGCCGCCCACCACCACCACCACGCCAGCGGTGTCGGTCGAGTCGGCGGGGCAGGCCTACCGTGCGGCCGATGCCTTCGTTTCGGGCGGCACCAGCAAAGGCGAAAGCATAGGCGGCTTTAGCGGCGTCGGCGCGCGCGCGATCTTTACCGTGAATGTGCCAGCGGCCGGCAGCTATGCTGTCAACCTCAATTACGCTAACGCCAATGCCGACGGCCGTACGCTGAGCCTGTACGTTAATGGTCTGCGTATAGGCCCAGTGACGCTGGCGGCCACGGGTGGCGCAGCCATCTGGGGCAGCGCTGCCAGCCGTCTGAGCTTGCGCTCAGGTCTGAACACGCTGATGTACCGTTACGATCAGGGCGATAGTGGCAATGTCGCGCTGCGCTATGTGGCGGTGGAGGGCGGGCAGGCGCTGGCAGCCCGTGGCGCCACGCTCAGCTATCAGGAGTATGAGGCGGAGGACGGTAGTACCAATGCGGTAGTGTCAGGACCTAGCCGCGACTACCGCAGCATCGAAGCGCAATCATCGGGGCGAAAACTAGTCACGCTGAGCCGTACCGGCGACTATGTGGGCTGGGTAGCGACACAGGCGGCGAATGCGCTGGTGCTGCGCTACAGCCTGCCCGATGCGCCCGCCGGTGGCGGTATCGACCGTACGCTGAGCCTGTATGTGAATGATGTGAAAGTCCGCAGTCTGAAGCTGACCTCGCGCTATGCGTGGAACTATGGTGACTTCCCGTACAGCGACGATCCAGCCAAAGGGCAGGCCACGCATTTCTATGACGAGAGCCATTTTAGCGGACTGGAGATTCCGAAGGGCGCGCGCCTGCGGCTACAGAAAGATGGCGATGATAGCGCCAGCTATTACAAGATCGATCTGGTCGATCTGGAGCAGATCGATGCGCCACAGACCATGCCGGCTAACTTTGTCGACATCCGAGATTACGGTGCGCAGGCCGATGACGAAGTGGACGATATGGCGGCGATGACCAAAGCGATCGCCGCTGCGCGTGCAGCGGGCAAGGGCGTGTGGGTGCCGGCTGGACGGTTCATTCTGAGCGGCCGGCCGGAGTTGAATGCAGTGCAGGTGCGTGGCGCCGGCATGTGGTATAGCGAACTGCACGGCATCAATGGCAAGGGCGGCTTTATCGGCCGTGGCAACAACATCACGGTGACAGATCTGCTGCTGAGCAGCGATTCCGTGCAGCGCAAGGATGCCGAAGATAGCCCGGGTCTGGAAGGCGACTTCGGGGTGGGTTCGCTGATCCAGAATGTGTGGGTAGAGCACATGAAGGTTGGCGCATGGCTGGGGTCCGGCAATGACGGTCTGTATCTGGTCAACTGCCGCATGCGCGATACCTGGGCCGACGGGATTAATTTTTCCGGCGGAGTCAGAAACTCCACCGCTAGTCACTTCAGCCTGCGTAACAATGGCGATGACGCCATGGCCATGTGGTCGCAAAATACCGCCAACGTGAATAACACCTTCCGCTTCAACACAGCGCAGGTGCCACTGCTGGCCAACGCTTATGCGATCTACGGCGGCGAAAGTAACAGGCTACTCGACAACATCGGCGCGGACACCGTGGTGTCGGCGGCCGGTATTGCGATCAGCACGCGCTTTAATGCCCAGCCATTTGCCGGCGTGACGGAGGTGCGGCGCAATACGCTGAACCGGACGGGCGGTTACGATCCGGGCTGGAATACCACTTTCGGCGGCCTGTGGATTTATGCCGAAGGTCAGCCCATCAATGCGCCCATCATCGTCGATACGCTGGAACTCAACGATAGCACCTACGATGGTGTGCTGGTGACCTATAACCAGACGGTGACCCAGCTAGCGTTGAGCAATGTCAGCATCAATCGTGCGGGCGGCTACGGTCTGAATTTCGCCGTGCATGGCGAAGGCAGCTTCAGCAACGTGACGGTGCGGGATGCGGCGCAGGGGGGCTTGAACAATCCCTATCCGTACTCGATCGTCCGCGGCAGCGGCAATAGTGGCTGGTAAACTGGCGCGCGCTGTTACACTATCCAGATGAAAATCTTTCTTATCGAAGACGATATCGGCATCGGCAGCGCACTGCTGTCGGTGTTCCAGAACGAGGGTTACAGCGTGGTCTGGTGCCGCCTCGGTGGCGATGCGCTCGAGCGCGTTCGGGCCGAGCATTTCGATCTGGTACTGCTCGATCTGGGGCTGCCCGATAGTGACGGCGTGGAAATCCTTGCGGCGCTACGCACGGGCGGCTATACCTTGCCCGTGCTGGTGATTACGGCACGGGAAAGTCTGAATGACCGGCTGGGCGCATTTTCGCTTGGCGCGGATGACTATCTGATCAAGCCGTTTGCAATCCCCGAACTACTGGCGCGTTTGCGCGCAGTGGTACGCCGCGCCGGCCTGTTGCCGGACAGCGCAGAGCGCGAGTGGCGCACGGGGGCGCTGGTGCTCAACGAGCGGCGCAAGTCGGTAACGCTGGCGGGCGAACCGTTGGCATTGTCGAAGACGGAATTTGCCCTGCTGCTGAGTTTGCTGCAGCAGGCTGGCCGGGTGATTACCCGTGATGATATCGAAGCCCGCGTACTGCCGCATAGCGAAGGCAAGACACTGGATGTGCATATTTTCAATCTGCGTAAAAAGATCGGCGATGGCTATATCCGCACCGTGCGCGGGGTCGGCTATATGATCGCGTCGGACGATGCCTGAAGGAGCGGCTTGTCTTCAGGGGCGGGCCCTTGCGCGGGCGGCCAGTAGTCCGGCTATCAGTAGGCTGTTCATCAGCAGATAGGGTAGTAACGGATCCTGTCCGCACGGTGGGCCTAGCACCAGTCTGGCGCTGGCTGGTACAAACGACGCCAGCGCAATTTCGCTGATGATGACCGCGCCGTTGCCATGCTGCTCACATTGTGCCAGAGCGTCCAGCATGACGGCATCGGGCATGCGCTGGCAGAAGAATAGACCGCTGGCGCGGCTCGTTAGTCCGTCCGGGGTCGTGAGCGGCCAGTGGCCCGGGGCCGGTATGCTGGCGGGTAAGCCGTGCCGCAGCAGACTATCGCGCGCGTGCAGCGCTGCCAGTCCAAGCGGATACTCGGCGACGCAGGCAATCTGTGGCGCCTGTGCCAGCAGGCGGATGGCGTGTTCTGTGGCCGCGCCAGCGAGAACTGGGCGCAACTGTGCAAGGCTGGCGGCGGCCTCGTTCAACAAGCTTGTGGCGTCATCATCCGCGGGTACTTCGGCAGGCAGGAACAGGCGTGGCGCTTCATGCCGGCTCAGGTGAGCTACCAGCGCCTGCTTAAGCTCGGTCAGTCCCGAGTAACCCATGCTGCGGCAAAAGCGAATGATGCTAGGCGCACTTGTCTGCGTACGTTCAGCGATGACCGACGTCGTGCTGCGGGCAAATGCGGGCGGGTCTTGTAGCAAACACTCGGCGACTTTGCGCTCGCTGCGCGTCAGTCGCGGCATAGCCCGGACTATCTCGGCCAGCAGCGGATTATGTCCGCTGCGTCCGCCTGCGTCGAGCCAGTGCACATTCATGCTCAAGGCCGGATGGGCGCGGCACAATGCTGCGCAATGAACTCAGCGTGGTCGGGCATCTGCGCCACACAGCTGGCAATCACGTCACTGATGTCGCCCAGATAGTCGGCCACTTCGCTATCTTCAAGCACGTCCGCTAGCGGGTGGTGGCCTTGCGGCGTGATGCCCTGACCAAGCAAGACCTGTAGCCATGCCACTTCGGAGAATAGCTCGTTATCGGTGCGCACGATGCGGCCCCGTGAACGGTAGAGCTCGATCTTGCTGCTCAGCGTGGCGGGAATCGGCATGGTGCGGCAATAGTCCCAGAATGCGCTGTCGTTACGGCGTGTGGCGTGGTAGTGCAGGATGATGAAGTCGCGGATGCGTTCGATTTCGAAATCGCTCTGGCGGTTGAATTCGGCCACGTCCGGCGCGCTGAAACCCTGGTCAGGGAAGAAGCTGATCAGGCGGGCAATGCTGGACTGGATCAGGTGGATGCTGGTGGATTCCAGCGGTTCGAGGAAACCCGACGACAGGCCGATGGCCACCACATTGCGGTTCCACGTCTGCTTGCGGCGGCCTGCAGTAAAGCGCAGCAGTCTGGGATCGGCCAGCGGGTGGCCATCCAGATGCTGCATCAGCAGATCGAGCGCCTGCTGGTCCGTCATAAAGTCGCTCGCGTAGACATGCCCATTACCGGTGCGATGCTGCAGGCCGATGCGCCATTGCCAGCCAGCCGGACGTGCCGTAGCGCGCGTATAGGGCAGCACGGTGCTGGTAGTGCTGCAAGGCACTGCCCAGGCCCGGTTGCACGGCAGCCAGTGGCTCCAGTCTTCAAAGCCGGTGTGCAGTGCCTGTTCGATCAGCAGCCCATGGAAGCCGCTGCAATCAATGAAGAGCTGGCCGTTGACGATAGCGCCATCGTCCATGCGCACGGCTTCGACATGGCCATCCGCCGGGCGCAACAGGGTTTGCACCACCTTGCCTTGCAGGCGGCGCACACCGCGCTGCTCGCTATACTGGCGCAGATAGCCCGCGTAGCGGCCGGCGTCGATATGGAAGGCATGAACGATGTCGGCCAGCGGCGAGTTGGCGTGCGAACGGTCGGCGCGCATGAAGCGGTTTTCCAGCGCGGCCATCTGGTTAATCGAGTAGCGTTCGATGGGGGCGGCCTTGCCGCTCTGTTGCATGCGCAGCCAGTACTGGTAAAACGGCAGCGTAGCGAGTTGCTGACCGAAGATGCCGAAGCCGTGCATATAGCGTTCACCTAGCTGCCCCCAGTCGCGGAATTCGATGCCGAGCTTGAAGCTGCCCTGGGTCGCGCGGATGAATTCGTTCTCATCGATGCCCAGCACTTTGTTAAATAGCTGGATCATGGGTATCGTCGATTCGCCCACACCCACGGTGGCGATTTCGTCCGATTCGATCAGGGTGAGCTTGACTTTGCCCTCAAGGATTTTGGACAGCGCGGCCGCCGTCATCCAGCCGGCCGTGCCGCCGCCGACAATGACCACGCTGGTAATGTTCTGTTGCGTCATGGCTGTTCCTTTAGCAAGATGCGGTAGCCCCAGGCGGGCAGCGTCAACTCGCTGGCCGGATTTATCGTTACGGCCTCGCCGCTGGCGAAGTCGCGGTAGCTGCCCAGTTGTGGTCCCGCGTCGAAGCGGGCTACGACGGGGCTAGCGCTCAGATTGAATACGGCAAAGACTTTGTCGCGCGGATTCTCGCGTACAAAGCTGAACACCTGCTTGGGCGCTTGATTGCGCACCTGTTGCATGCGTGCGCCCCACGCGCCGTTCCATAGCGCGCTATTGCGGGTTTTTAGCGCGAGTAATTTCTTGAGCAGTGCGCCCTGAGGCGCATCTTGCCAGACGATAGGATCGCGCTCGAAGAAAGCCAGCCGTTTGCGGTTGCCGGCTTCCTGACCGTTATAGATCATCGGTATGCCTTCGCTGACGAAGGAAAACGCGGTGACGGCGTCCACGGCTGCACCGAAGATTTCATACTCGCTTCCTTCCCACGCATTTTTGTCATGGTTGGTGCTATACAGCATGCGATATGCCTGTTGCGGATAGAACTTCTCATTCCACGCATAGTAGCTGTACAGCGCTGTAGCATCGGCTTTGCCTTCGACGATGTTGCGCAAACTATCCCACCAGGTCCATGCATAGCTGGCATCGAAAGCCAGCGCATGCATGTCGCGGCTCTCCCATTCCGCCAGCATGAAGACCGGCTTTATCTGGCGCAGTTCGCGACTCGCGTTGTCCCAGAAATCCTGCGGCACGAGTCCGGCTGCGTCGGCACGGTAGCCATCGATGCCCGCTTCGCGCACCCAGAATTTCATGGCTTCGGTCATATAGCGACGCAGTTCTGGCTGGCTATAATCAAGATCGATGATGTCGTCCCAGTCGTACCACGGGGTAGGGTGGGGCCGACCCTGTGCATCGTGCGCATACCATTCGGGATGGCTGCTGCGCAGCACATTGTCCCAGGCGGTATGGTTGCCCACCCAGTCCAGTATCACATGCAGGCCTAGTGCATGGGCACGCTCGACAAAGTGTTTGAGATCGGCCAGCGTGCCCAGTTCCGGATTGACGGCCATGAAGTCGCGTACCGCATACGGACTACCGAGTGTGCCTTTGCGCCGCACCTGTCCGATAGGATGGATGGGCATCAGCCAGAGGATGCCGACGCCCAGTTCTTTCAGGCGCGGCAGCTGCTGTTCGGCAGCCCGCAAGCTGCCTTCGGGTGTGAACTGGCGGGTATTGATCTGGTAGATGCTGGCATGCTTGCTCCACTCGGCGTGCTCGAACTGTACGTAGGGCCGAGGCTGGTAGTCTGGTGCCGCCATGCTGAGCGGCGCCGAGAGCATGCAGGTGTAAAGGAATAGGCGGTGTAAGAGCGTAGTCATGTTGGTTGCGTTGAGCCGCGAAAAAAAGCCGTGCCGCGGCACATGGCGGCACGGGAAAGCGCACTAGGATGAGAGGCAATGCGGGGCAGATAGTGAAAGAGAAGCGGGCGCGCGTCAATCTGGCGGCGCCGCAAAAATGAAGCAAGTCTGAAGATTCGGCCAGCTATGGCCAGCCCGAATTAATTTAGCTGGGCCATAAACCAGTTGCGGAAGCGCACGCAGGCATCGTCCTCGGTCTTGTCGGCGCGGTAGGCCAGATAGTGGCGCGTATCTTCCAGTACCAGTTCCTGTTCGATAGGCTTGGTGAGCAAGCCGCTGGCGATGAGCGGCGCTACCAGATGATGGAAGCCTAGCGCCACGCCCTGACCATTCAGCACCAACTGGACTAGCAGGTTGTAATCGTTGGCGTTGAAGAAGTGCGCGCCGGTCTTCATGCGCTGCTCCAGATCCAGATGGTGGATTGCCAGCCACACGCTCCAGTCCACATGCTCGGCCACTTGGGCACGCCCATGCGGACTCAGGTTGAGCAGCACGGCGTCGCGCAAGCCCTCCAGCGTGCCGATCTGCGGATGCGCGGCCAGATAAGCGGGCGTGCAGACCGGATAGATGCGGTCATGAAACAGCGGCAAGCTGATATAGCCATCCCGCACGCGCGCCATCTTGGTGATGAAGATGTCGGGATGGATGCCCGGTTCGAGCGCCGCGAAATTCTGCGTCGTCACCAGATCGAGATCGATGTCCGGATGGGCACTCAGAAAGTCGGGCAGGCGATGCGCCAGCCACAGGCCGGAGAAGGCCGGTGAGCAGCACAGCGTGACGGTACGCCGTGCATGCTGGCCGTAATCCTTGCGCACGCGCGCGGCGGCTTGCGCAATGTTGATGAAGGAAAGCTGGGCGGCTTCGAAAAAGATGGTACCGGCACTGGTCAGCCTGACCGAACGGCCGACGCGCTCGAACAGGCTGGTGCCCAGCTGTTCTTCCAGTTCGCGGATCTGCCGGCTGATGGCGGCCTGGGTTACGCACAGCGCCTGCGCTGCGCGGGTAAAACTCTGATAGCGCGCGGCGACGACAAAACATTTCACGGCCCGCAGGGACGGCATCTTCAGCAGTAACTGGTCAGTTGACGGGTGATTATTCATAACGTCTGGTTATCAATTCCCTGCATAAAAGGTCGATTGTGGGCGAAGCGGGGATAAAAGATTATATCGATACCAACTTGAATACGTTGGAATAAAAAATATAGCGCAGTTAAGGGAGGCACTATGCAAAAAATCAGCGCACTACCAAAGGATGACGCGCTGTGTGGCTGGTATCACACAGCACCTGCCCGTCAGGCGCGTCCGGCGCACTCCGGCGAAACTCACACGCGCTGGGCGGTGGTGGGCGCCGGCTATACGGGACTGGCGGCCGCGCGCCAGCTAGCACTCAATTTTCCGCACGATGAAGTAGTGCTGATCGAGGCACAGGAAGTGGGCTTCGGTACTTCGGGCCGCAACGCCGGCTTTGCCATCGATCTGCCGCACGATATCGGCGCCGACGACTACATCGGCGATATCGGCATCGCCCGTACCACGCTCAAGCTCAACCGGCTGGGCCAGAACATGCTGCATACGCTGGTGCAGCAGCACCAGATCGATTGCCATATGCGGCCTAGCGGCAAATATCAGGCTGCCGTCGAACCGCGCGGCATTGCAGTGCTGGAAGCCTACCGGCGCGGGCTCGACAAGCTGGGCGAACCGTATGAAATCATCAGCGGCGCAGACTTGCCGTCCCATCTGGGCACCGACTTCTACCGCCAGGCGCTGTTCACGCCGGGCACCATGCTGCTGCAGCCATCGGCACTGGTCAAGGGACTGGCCGATAGCTTGCCGGCCAATGTCACGCTGTATGAAAACACCGCCATCAGCGCGGTGGAATACGGCAGCAAGATCGTGCTGTCGCACGCACACGGACGCATCGTTGCCGATCAGCTGATACTGGCCAATAACGCCTTCGGCGCGCGCTTCGGTTTCCTCAAGCATACGGTGCTGCCGATGTATCTGTATGCGAGTCTGAGCCGTCCACTGACCGAAGCAGAGCAGGCTGCGCTGGGCGGCAAATCGTTCTGGGGCGTGATACCGGCCGATCCGTTCGGCAGCACCGTGCGCCGCACGCATGATCAGCGCATTCTGATGCGCAATAGCTTCAGTTTCAATCCGCGCCAGCAGTCCAAACCCGGCTGTCTGCAGCGTTTTGCCCAGCAACATCGCCGCTCGTTCGAGCGCCGTTTCCCCATGCTGCCCGAGGTCAGCTTCGACTACACGTGGAGCGGCTCGCTGGCGCTGACGCAAAACCATAAGAGCTTCTTCGGCCAGCTGGCGCCGAATGTGTATGGCGCGCTGTTCTGCAACGGTCTGGGCGTGACGCGCGGCACCGTGACGGGTGCACTGCTGGCCGACATGATCGCTGGCAAAAAACATGAGCTGATCGATTTCCTGATCAGTGATTCGGGGCCGAATACCTTGCCACCGGAACCCTTCCTGTCACTCGGGGTGAATGCCACCCTGTGGTGGGGACAACGACAGGCGGGCAGAGAAAGTTAAACGCACTACATAAAACCGCAGAACTAGAATTACTAAGGAGACAATCTGCCATGAACCACAGCACTGCTGCCGCAGCACGCCCATCGCGCATATCGATCGAGGATGTGCCGCTCAATAAATTTCACCAGCTAATGACCGTCCGCTCGGGCGGCGGCTGGATACTCGATGGCTATATTCTGAGCATTATCGGGGTCGCCATTGTCCAGTTTTCCGACTACCTGAAACTTGATTCCTTCTGGCAGGGGATGATTGCCGCCGCGGCCATGCTGGGCACTTTTATCAGCGGCTTCCTGGGCGGCTGGCTGACTGACCGGATCGGACGACGCCGTCTGTATTTCGTCGGCCCGATACTGTTCATCGTCGGTTCGCTCGGCACTTTCTGGGTTGAATCGGGCACCTCGCTATTCCTGCTGCGTCTGCTGATCGGCATGGGCGTGGGGCTTGAATATCCGGTGGCAGGGTCGCTGCTGACCGAGTTCCTGCCGCAGAAGAATCGCGGCCCGCGTCTGGCCGGCCTGACCATATTGTGGTTTGTCGGTGCGGCGCTGTCCTATATCTTCGGCAATTTCATTCTGGCCCATGGCGGCGAGCAGGGCTGGCGCATGGTACTGGCCAGTTCCGCAGTGCTGGGTCTGGTGCTGCTGCTGGTGCGACTGGGCACGCCGGAATCGCCACGCTGGCTGGTTAATAAGGGCCGCTACGACGAGGCCGAACGCATCATCAAGCAAGTGTATGGCGCTAACTTCTCGCTGGCGAATATGCCGCCGGAAAGCACTGAAGCCAAAGTCTCGCTGGGCAATCTGCTGCACTCGGGTTATGGCAAGCGCATGCTGTTCGTGATCGTGTTCTGGACCGCTGCCGTGGTGCCGATGTTTGCCGTGTATTCGTTCGCTCCCGTCGTGCTGCAGGCGCTGAATCTGAAGGGCAACTGGGCCGCCTATGGTTCGGTGCTGATTACGCTGCTGTTCGTGCTGGGCTGCGTGATTGCCACGCGTCTGATCGATAGCATGGGTCGCCGTCCGCTGATCATCCACAGCTTCCTGTGGTCGACGCTGGCTTTGCTGGGGCTGGGAGCGCTGTCGCATAGCGCCGAAGCGTTAGTACTGCTGATGTTCGGCGCCTATGCCTTGTTCATCGGCGGCGCGCAGGTGCTGGAACTGGTGTATCCGAATGAACTGTTCCCGACCGAAATCCGCGCGTTTGCCGTCGGTATCGGCTCGTCCATGACGCGGGTTGGCTCAGCCATCGGCACCTGGCTGGTTCCTATGGCGCTGCATAACTTTGGTATCGGCAACACCATGTATGTCGCTGCAGGCGTGTCCTGTGTCGGCCTGCTGGTATCGGTCTGGCTGGCGCCGGAAACGCGTGGCATGAGCCTCGAACAGGCTGCCTCGCTCAAGCGCTAATGCACTAAAGCACCGAGCGCTCACCACATCATCCTATTCCTTTTCAAGAGAGATCATCATGCAATTCGAAGGCATTTACACTCCTGCAATCACGCCGCTCAAGGCCGACGGCAGCATCGACCACGCAGCATTCACGGAAGTGCTGGAATACCTGATCGAACAGGGCGTGCACGGCATCATCATCGCCGGTTCGACGGGCGAATACTATGCCCACACGGCGCAGGAACGCTGCGAGCTGGCGACGCTGGCACGTCAGGTCATTGGCGGCCGACGCCAGCTCATCATCGGCACCGGCGCTATCCGCACGGAAGAGTCGGTCGAGTATGCCAAGCTGGCACGCGAGCTCAAGGCTGACGCCATACTGGTGGGGACGCCACCGTATGCGCTGCCGACCGAGCAGGAAAACGCCGCCCATGCGCTGGCGATCGATCAGGCGGCTGGTCTGCCTGTGATGCTGTACAACTATCCGGGCCGTATGAACCAGTCGATGGGGCGCGAGTTCTTCGACATCGTCACCCAGCGTTCGAAGAATTTTGTCGCGATCAAGGAAAGTTCGGGCCAGACGGGTCAGCTGCACATGCTGGCGCGCGAGTATCCGGACATCAGCCTGTCCTGCGGCTGGGATGATCAGGCGCTGGAATTCTTTGCCTGGGGTGCCAAGAGCTGGGTCTGTGCCGGTTCGAATTTCCTGCCTAAGGAACATATTGCGCTCTACCGTGCCTGCGTGGTGGATAAGGACTTCGATCAGGGCCGCCGCATCATGTCGGCCATGATGGGCCTGATGGATAATCTGGAAGGCGGTAAATTCGTCCAGTCCATCAAGCATGGCTGTGCACTGGTGGGCTTGCGTCCCGGTGGCGTGCGTGCACCGCTGCAGAGCCTGACGCCGGCAGAGCAGGCGACGCTGCAGGGTGTGGTCACCCAGCTCAAAGCCGAGGTGGCCGCCATTACCGGAGGCCGGAACTGATGGCCGCAGCACTGTTAAGCGCGCGCGAGTATGCGGCGCTGGCGGCAAGTATCTGCTTGCCGACCGAAGCCTTTATTGACGGCGGCTTCCGTCCTGCACTGGCCGGTGGTAGCTTCGCTTCGGTCAATCCGGCCACGGGTGTCGTGCTGGCCCAGATCACGGCCTGCACGGCGGCGGATGTCGACGTTGCCGTGGCCTGCGCCAAGGCAGCGTTTGAAGATGGCCGCTGGAGCGGACTCACGCCGAACCAGCGCAAGCAGATTCTGCTGCGCTTTGCCGACCTGCTGGAGCAGCACGCTCACGAGCTGGCCGTGATGGAAAGTCTGGATAGCGGCAAACCTATCCGCGAATGTCAGAACACCGACTTGCCGGAGGCGATCCACACGATCCGCTGGCATGCCGAGCTGATCGACAAGATCTACGATCATACGGCGCCTGTGGGCAGCCATGCACTGGCGCTGGTGGTGCGCGAAGCCATCGGCGTGGTCGGACTGGTGCTGCCGTGGAACTTCCCATTGCTGATGCTTGCATGGAAGATAGGCCCGTCGCTGGCGGCAGGCTGCTCTATCGTCGTCAAGCCGGCCACGGAAACCACGCTGACCGCGTTGCGCGTGGCTGAACTGGCGCATCAGGCCGGTGTACCGGCCGGCGTGTTCAATGTGCTGCCGGGTGGCGGTAGCGAAGTGGGCGAGCCGCTGGGACGCCATGCCGATGTGGCCATGGTCAGCTTTACCGGCTCTACTGCGACGGGGCGGCGCTTCCTGCACTATGCGGCGGAATCCAATCTGAAGCGTGTGGTGCTCGAGTGCGGCGGCAAGAATCCGGCCGTGGTGCTGGCCGATGTGCGCGATCTCGACAGCGTGGCCCAGCACATCGTCAATGGCGCGTTCTGGAATATGGGCGAGAACTGCTCGGCCACCTCGCGCTTGCTGGTACATGCCGACGTCAAGCAGGCGCTGCTCGATCGCATGGCTGTGCATCTGCGCGCATGGAAGATGGGCGATCCGCTTGATCCGGACAACCGGCTGGGTGCCATGGTGAGCCGGGCGCACTTCGAGAAGGTGCGCAGCTATCTGGCGCTGGCCGTTGAGGAACAGCTGCCGTTGCTGGCCGGTGGTGGCACGGCGGACGGGATCTATGTCGAGCCGACCGTGGTCGATGGCGTGGGCCGCGACAGCCGGCTATTCCAGGAGGAAGTGTTCGGCCCGCTGCTGGTGGTGACCACGTTCACTACGCTGGAAGAAGCGATTGCGCTGGCCAATGACACGGTGTACGGACTGGCGGCTTCCGTGTACACGGACGATCTGCGCCACGCCATCCGTCTGACGCGTGAAATACGGGCCGGCGTGGTGACGGTGAACTGCTTCGGCGAAGGCGATATCAGCACCCCGTTCGGTGGCTACAAGCAATCCGGCTTTGGCGGACGCGACAAGTCGGTCTGGGCGCATGATCAGTACACCGAACTGAAGACTGTCTGGATGGATGCATGATGGAGCGCAAGCGGGCTACCCTGATCGGGCTGGTGGCGGTAGTTCTGTGGAGCTCGCTTGTCGCGCTGATCCGTAGCGTCAGCAGTCATTTCGGCGCTACCGGCGGCGCCGCGCTGATGTATAGCGTGGCCTCGCTGTTCCTGCTGCTGACGGTGGGCTGGGTGCGGCCGGGCGATATGCCGCGCCGCTATCTGCTGTGGGGCAGTGTGCTGTTCGTCAGCTACGAATTGTGCTTTGCCCTGTCGATCGGCTATGCCGATACGGCGCATCAGGCCATCGAAGTGGGCATGGTGAATTATCTGTGGCCCACCCTGACGATCGTGGCGGCAATACTGTTCAATCGCCAGCGTAGCAACTGGCTGATACTGCCCGGCTTTGTGCTGTCGATTATCGGCATCTGCTGGGTACTGGGTGGTGCACAGGGCTTCGATCCGGCCGCCATGCTGGCCAATGTGCAGGCCAATCCGCTCAGCTATGTGCTGGCGCTGGCCGGTGCGCTGATCTGGGCGGCCTATTGCACGGTGACGGCACGCATGGCAGCGGGAAAGAACGGGGTGACGCTGTTTTTCATACTGGTATCGCTGAGCCTGTGGGTGAAATATCTGCTGCTAGGTGGCGAACCCATGCATGTTAGCGGCAGCGCCATCGCCTATCTGCTACTGGCGGCAGCGGCCATGGGCTTCGGCTACGGCGCGTGGAATATCGGTATCTTGCACGGCAACGTCACCATTCTGGCCGGAGCGTCCTACTTCATACCCGTGCTGTCCGCAGCGCTCTCGGCCTGGCTGCTGCAGGCGCCGCTTTCGCTGGCGTTCTGGCAGGGCGCTGCCATGGTGTCAGGTGGTGCAACGCTATGTTGGCTAGCAACGCGTAACAAACATTAAACAGACGCCCAAGAGCGTCTTGCATAAAAACACAGGAGACTTTAAACATGCGCAATTATCCAATTGCGCTGCTGGCTAGTGCTGCCCTGAGCGCACTGACCATGGCAGCGCCTGCCCGGTGCCAGACTGCACTGACACTGAACGGTATGCTCGATCTGGGCATGATGCGGGACTACGATGGCAGTGCGCAGGTGGGCACCGTCCAGCGCAGCAATCTGGCGCTCTCCGGCTATGAAGAACTGGGTGGTGGCGTCAAAGCCATATTCCGCCTGAGTACACGGGCGGAACTGGATACCGGTAAGGGCGAGGGCGCGCCCGACAAGCCGTTCTGGCACGATGAGTCCACGCTGGGCATCAAGGCCGCGTGGGGCACGCTCAGAGTGGGCCGCGCAATGACGGCAATGTGGGCCAATGACTATAAATTTGATCCGTGGTCCAACTACAACCGCATTGCCTCGCCAGCGTGGCAGCACTGGCACTATCTGACGCCTAGTGACCCGTTTGCGAATAATGGCAAGGCCGAGTATGGGCGCCTGAATAACGGGGTGTTTTTCGATTCGGCCAGCTACGGCGGCGTCACGCTGCGCCTGAGCACGACGCCGGAACGCGATGCGCGGGCCATATGCCGCCCGATTTCGGCGGTCGTGGAATATGCGCAGGGATCGTGGGCTGGCATGGCAGCGTATGAGCGCAATAGCTTGGGCGACGAAAATAACTATCTGGCCGGGAAATACGTGCTGGGCGATGCCGCGCTGATGGCCGCCTACGACGATAGTCGTGCGCTGGCCAGTCAGCAACGTTCGCGTACCATGACGCTGTCGGCCACCTACCGGCTGGGCGCTGCCACGGTGCTGAAAGCCGGATACAGCCGCCAGCAGCTAAATGCTGATAGCAACCCGTTTGTTGGGCTAGGGGCTGATTATCTGTTGTCGCGGCGTAGCACCTTGTATCTGAGCTTAGGACGGAAAAGGCAAGGCGCGCAAGGTGCTATGAATTCGTACGGCTTAGGTCTAAGCCACGTCTTTTAAGCCCATGCCCCATCGAGGCAGCCCTGTTCCGCTTGTGCCGAGATCGATGCGTGTGTCTCATTTATGCCGATTTGCCACACAAATGCGCGAAATGCTCAGCTATTTGATCAGTTGCTAGCAAGTTTCAATCATCTTGATGATTCTTTCATAAGTGCGTGACCAGTCGTCGTACAACAACTCTAGAATATTTTTCAGGGAGTGTAGAACACTAAACAACAATGCCCATGGAGACGAGCTAGATGAATCAAGTAGATAAGCGTAAGCAATTACAACCCACCCGTTGTGCCCAGGCGGTAGCCGCCGTAATCGCCCTGATGACGGCCCATGCTGCACTGGCCCAGCAAGCTGGCACGGCGCCTAGCGCGGCAGCAACGGATGTGCAAGCGAAAGACGAGCACGCTAGTGCGGTACAAATTGTGGAAGTCGCTGGTACGCGCCGTTCGGTGGCATCGGCGATTCTGCGCAAGCAGACGGCCGGTACGGTATCTGATTCGCTGGTGGCCGAAGACATCGGCCAGTTCCCCGATAAAAACGTGGGTGAAGCGCTGTCGCGCATCACCGGTGTGCAGCTGTCGCGCGAATTCGGCGAAGGCTCGCAAGTCTCGATTCGCGGCGTCGAACCCGACCTGAACCGCATCGAAATCAACGGTATGTCGGTGCTGGGCACCAATGGTGGTGCCGGACGCGGCGCCGAGCTGCGCGAACTGGCTTCCGAGCTGATCGGCTCGATTGATGTCTATAAAGGTATCACGGCCAATATGACCGAGGGCGGGGTAGGCGGCAGCGTCGTCATCACCACGCGCAAACCGCTGGATTTCAAAGAGCGCACCATCGGCACTAGTCTGTCGGCCGAAAATTCCAGTTCGCGCGGTGGCATCCAGCCACGCGGCAATCTGTACATGGCCGACAAATTCCTCGACGGCAAACTCGGTCTGATGGCCAATCTGACCTACGATAACGTGCTGACCCGGAATGACTATGCACGTAACACGTCTTGGCGCTTCCTGCAGGACTGGGATCAGTCGCCGGAAAAAACCGTCACCAGTACCGATCCGGCCGTCGCCGCCATCGGCACGGCTGCCGGTTGCTCGGCCAGCACCCTGACGGCCGCCCAGCAAACCGCCTGCCGCAGCCAGTGGTACGATTATTCGCCGGGCATCGCGCGCTACGGCATCTGGACCCGCGACCACAAGCGCTCCTCGGGCGAACTGACGGCGCAATATGCGTTCAGCAAAGAGTTCAACGCCTGGGTCAGCTATCAGGCCAACACCCAGCGTCAACGCCTCAATGACCGTAACTTCGGCACCGATTTTGCCAGTGCTTCGCGGCTGGCCAACACCGGCAGCGCGCCCGTGTATAACGCGGCCACCGGCGTGCCGACCACGGCGGGTCGCTGCACGACTCCCACCAGTGCGACACCGGGTATGGTGGTGAGCAATCACCACGTGACGGAGTACGTGGTCGGTAGCTGCCTGTTTGCCACCGGGGCAGGTGGTCAGGGGGCATTCACTACCTCGGCGCGCGATTTCCAGCTGGATATCGATTCGCGCTATATCACTTCGGGCTTCAGCTACAAGAGCGGCCGCCTGGAAGCGGAAGGCTTGCTGGGTACCTCGAATTCGGCCTACAGCAGCGATAGCAACAGTATCGTGCTGACGCAGAATGCGCCGGGTCTGAAAGTGGCGCTGAATGCCCAGAGCATTCCGCAGTTCACCTTCCCGAGTGGCTATAGCCCTGATAATCCCGCATCCTACGTGCAGGCACAGCTGCAATACCGTCCGAGCGAAACGGATAACCGGGAAAATCAAGGCAAGCTGGATTTCAAATACCGGCTTGAGTCGGGCTTCATCAAGAAACTGTGGTTCGGCGTGCAGGCGCGCAAAGCCTCGTCCGAGCAATACAACGGTGGCGGCTATCTGGCCAGCAACGGCACCAATCTGACGTCGACGGCCGACGACATCAATGTGCTGGGCGCCAACATCAACCAGACCGCGATTTACGATAAGCTGTACACCGGCACTGCCCAGCGCGCCAACGATACGCAATCGTTTATTAACTCGAACTTCCGCACCAGCTATGTGAATGCGGCGCAGATGGCGCAACTGGTTACGGCCGTGGCCGGCCGCTCGCCTGGTACCTTCTTCAGCGGTTACGACAAGGTATCCGGCCTGCCGACCAGCTGGATGGCGCCCGTGTATGCTAATGCGCTGCCATTCTTCGATGTGTCGAATTTCAATCACACCTACCTGCGTCAGGCCCCGGGCAGCGATGGCAAGATGTATCCGCAGATTCCTGCGTTTGCCGTGAGCGAACGTATTGCCGCCACCTATCTGCGCGCCGATTATGCAACCGATCTGTTCGGCTACGAACTCGATGGCAACTTCGGCGTGCGTTATACCCGTACCCGCGACAGCTCGACCGGTCTGGCGCGCTACTCGGTACGTACCGCCAATGCACCGGGCTCGTCCAGTTTCACCGACATCGTTATCAGCAACAATCTGGCCACGGTGGACAACACCTACCACGACGTGCTGCCGAGCTTTAATGCCGCACTCTGGCTGATCGATAACAAGCTGGTGACACGCTTCGGTCTGGCCAAGGCCATGGCACGTCCGCGCATGGACCTGCTGGTACCAAATGCCACCTGTATCGTCAACAGCGGCAATCCGCAGTTCGGCGGTGACGGCACTGATGACTGCTCGGCCGGTAATCCCGACCTCAAGCCTTACCGCTCGACCAATACCGACCTGAGCTTCGAGTACTATCCGGGCGCTGACAGCCAGCTGTCGCTGGCCCTGTTTAAAAAGGATATCTCCAGCTATGTCATGGAGAAGGTACTGACCAAGGGCGTAGACCTGTTCCACGATGGTAAATTGTTCGATGTCACCCAGGCCGTCAATGGTCAGGGCGCTACCACCAAGGGTATCGAACTGGCCGGCCGCACGGCGCTGACCTTCCTGCCGGGCTGGCTGGGCGGCTTCGGTATCGATGCCAACTACACCCGCATGAGCTACAAATATGCACCTGGCACCGAACGCCTGAACGTGCTCGACAATACCGTGCTGCCGTATCCGGGCATGTCGAAAAATGCCTACAACCTGTCGCTGTGGTACGACCGTGGTCCGATCAATGCCCGTCTGGCTTATGGCTATCGCGACCGCTTCTTCACCGGTACCAACGACGTTTCGGGTAATCCCGTGTTCGAGGCCAAGACTGGCTTCCTCGATGCCAAGATCCAGTGGCGCTATAACGACCACGTCACCTTCGCACTGGAAGGCAAGAACCTGACCGATGAAGTCAAGCGCACCGATGCTGGCGACAGCTTCCGCCTGAACGAACTGGCCTGGTCCGGACGCCGTTACTTCCTCACCGCTTCGTTCAAGCTGTGATCCCGTGCGCGCGATAGCGGCCGCGCTGGCGCTGTTCACCCTGCAGGTGGCGCCAGCCCAGGAACTGGGCATACCGCAGGGATCGGGCCAGCGCAGCGCTAGCACCGGCGCCGTCGGGGCGGCCAATTCGGCCAACTCGGCCGCGCCCGCGGCGATGGTGCTGCTGCCTACGGTCAGTAACGGCGCTGCCCAGGCTCTGAGCGTGCTGGCGTCGTCCGACGGCGCCAACTTTACGTCGTATGCGTCAGAGACCTGGCAGGCGCCGGACGGCAAGCTGGCGTCGCCCAGCCTGACCGTACGCGCCGATGGCCGCTATCAGCTGGCCTACGTCAGCAGCGATGGCAGTCTAGGTCTGGCCAGTTCGGCCGATGCACGCCACTGGACCTTCGAGCGCAAGCTGCGCCCGCAGGCTAGCGCGCCCAGTGGGGCGGCCGCTGTGGCCAAGCCGGCGCCCATCGCGGCCGCCGCACTGTCGCCTGGCTGGGTGCAGGGCGCCGATGGCCAGCTACAGCTGGTCATCACGCTCGCCGATGGCGCTGGCCAGTATGGCGCCCATGTACTGACACCCGACGCCAGCCTCAAGCACTGGCCGGCAGCCGTGCCCATGCGTGGCCTCGAGGCCGGCTATACCGGCACGGTGGTGGCGGCGCACGGCAAGGGCTTTCTGGCGGTGGCGCAAGATGTGCGCAATGGCCAGCTGGTACTGGCGCGCGCCGAACAAGTGCTGGGACCGTGGCAGATCGATGCGCGCTCGGCATGGCCGCCTTTCACTGGCAACGCTGCGGCTGGCGCCATGCAGCCAGGCTCGCTGATTCCCCACGCCAATGGTCTGCGCCTGTATGCCAGCAGCGACGGTGGTCAGCGCGCATGGTATGCCGACACTAGCGACGGTGGCCAGCACTGGAGCGCATGGCGCCGCGTCAGCGGCACTGCGGCCATGGCCACGTCCTTGCATGCCAGCAGCGTCGCCGCAACTGCGCTGCGCGCGGCCACTCCGCGCAAAGCGGCGCACCAGATCAGCTGGGATCAGTATTCGCTCAAGGTCGACGGTCGGCGCATCATGGTCTGGTCCGGCGAAATTCATCCGTTCCGGCTGCCTAATCCTGCGCTCTGGCGCGACGTGATCCAGAAGATGAAGGCGCTCGGCTTCAATGCCGTAGCGTTCTATTTTGACTGGGGCTACCACTCGCCGGCCCCGGGTGTCTACGATTTTTCTGGCGTGCGCAATGTCGAACGGGCGCTACAGATTGCCGAAGAGGAGGGCATGTACATCATTGCCCGCACGGGACCGTATGTGAATGCCGAGCTGACCGGCGGCGGCTATCCGGGCTGGATGTTGCGCAACCGGGGCGAGGCACGCACCGATGATCCTGCTTATCTGGCTGCTGCCGATGAGTGGATGACCCAGATTAATGCCATCATCGCGCGCCACCAGCTCACGGACGGTGGCGGCAATGTGATTGCCTATCAGCTGGAAAATGAGTTGGGCAAGGTGGAGCCCAAGCACGTGCGCCAGATGGAGCATCTGGCCCGCAAAGCGCGTGCCGACGGTATCACCGTACCGTTCTTCCATAATGCGGCCGGACGTCTGCCCGACTGGGCACCGCCGGCCTCGAGCGCGCCGTGGAGTAACCCCGGCCCGACCGATCTGTATGCCTTCGATGGCTATCCGGGGGGCAGTTGCAATGTCCATGCCGATCCGGCTGGTGCCAACCCGGCGCCGGACTGGGGCATGTACGCCAAACCGGGCGCGCGCGCCGGCGCGCTCACATCGCCCGCCACGCCGGGCTTCGCGGCAGAACTGGGCGGCGGCTGGTTTGATTACTGGGGCTCGAATGGCACCTATGCCTGTTCGGCCGAGCGGCAAGGCAAGGGCTATCAGCGGGTGTTTTATGGCACGAATTTGATCAACCGCATCACCATCCACAACATCTACATGACTTTTGGCGGCACCTCGTGGGGCTGGCTGGCCGGACCGGTGGTGTACACCTCGTATGATTACGGCGCTGCCATCGCCGAGGACCGCAGCCTGCGCCCCAAAGCCTATGGGCTCAAGCAGCAGGGCATGCTGGTGCAGGCCGCCGAACAGGTGCTGGCGGAAATGGACAAGGGACCGGAACTGGCACAGCCTGCAGGCCCGCTGCGGCTCTACCACAACATCAACCGCCGCCTCGGCACGCATATCCTGTTTGCTGCTCACAATCCTGCCGACGGGCAGGGCGAGCAAACTTACCGCATTCCGCTGGTAACACGTGACGGTGCTTACACGCTCACGGGGCAGATACGCGGGC
Source organism: Duganella fentianensis (assembly GCF_964031615.1). Taxonomy (GTDB): domain Bacteria; phylum Pseudomonadota; class Gammaproteobacteria; order Burkholderiales; family Burkholderiaceae_D; genus Rugamonas; species Rugamonas fentianensis_A. The sequence goes on along the minus strand of NZ_CAXIQN010000003.1, from coordinate 165,540 downwards.
AGGATGCGCGCATGTTGCTAGCCTCTTACGATATGGAGCGGCAGCGTCTGGTCTATTCGACTTCCGAGCTGCAAACCCATCTGCGTCAGGGTGAGCGTGATATCGCGCTGCTGCATGGCCGCACGCAACTGGCCGGCGAAACCGTGCTGCGCTACACCAGCGAACCGAAAGTGGAAGTGCTGGCCGGACAAGTGACAGCACACTGGGATGCCGCGCGTGGCGATCTGCAACTGAACTATGTGCATACGGGACTGGCGCGTGTGAGGATTAGCGGTGGTGGCAGAGCGCCGCTGTTGCTGCTGCTGGCCGATGAAGCCGCGAGCCTGCAATTCTGGCGTCAACAGACCAGTGCCGGCGCCGTGCTTGCGTGGACGCCGGCACTGGTGCGCTCGGCCAAACTGGTCGATGGCCAGCTGGTCTTGCAGGGCGATGCCGAGCAGGATAGTTCGCTCGAACTGTGGGCGCCTGCCTTCCGCACCGCCAGCCTGAACGGGCGAGCGCTGGCACTGACACAGCAGCCCGATGGTAGCTGGCGCACTGGCGCCGCCATCGCCGGACCCGCCAGCATCCGCCTGCCGGATCTGGCGCAACTGCCGTGGCAACTGCATACCGACAGTCCGGAAGCTATGCCTAGCTTCGATGATAGCCTATGGCTGCAGGCCGATCAGCGCCCTTCGGCAGCGCAAACCTGGACCATGCCCGAACGTGGGCAGCCGACGCTGGCGATGAGCGACTACGGTTACCATCATGGCGATGTCTGGTATCGCGGCCGCTTCACGGCAGATAAACTGCTGCCCAATCAGCTGGAATTATTCTATGGCGCGGGCGGTGCGGGACTGATACAGGTCTGGCTGGATGGCCGCTTTATCGGCCAGCATGAACTCGATACGGGTCGCTCCTTCCCCGAGACCACCGACAGTGTGCGGCTGGCGCTGGGCCAACTGACGCCGGGCGAGCATGTGATTGCCGTGATGGTGCGCAATAACTCGCATAACTGGAATCTGATGGCCGATGACTATCACCGTGAAGCGCGCGGGCTGATTTCCGCATCGCTCACGCGGCGTGGCGGTGCGCGCTTTGCCGTGCCGATCAGCTGGCGTCTGCAGGGCCGGCAAGGTGGCGAGGAACTAATTGATCGTCTGCGCGGGCCGATGAATAACGGCGGCCTGTATGGCGAGCGTATGGCCTGGCATCTGCCGGCTACCCCTACCACCGGCTGGCAGCCGGCCAGCATCGGCGTCACGCCACCGGCAGCGGGTACCTACTGGCTGCGCACACAGTTCCGGCTCGATCTGCCGGCCGATCATGATGTGCAGCTAGGGCTGACGTTTGGCGACCCTAAGCAGCCGCGCTCGGAACGCGAAAATCGCGTGCTGATCTTCGTTAATGGCTGGAATATGGGGCAATTCATCGCCCATGTGGGACCGCAGCGCACCTTCGTGATCCCACCCGGCATACTCAATCCGCACGGCGAAAACACCATCGCACTGGCAGTCACCAGCGATGGTCGGCCCGAGAATGCGCTGGAGCCGGTGGCGCTGGTCAAGCTACGTGCTGCGCGCGGCGGTGTGCCTCTGGAATTGATGGAATAAGCAGGGAATAAGCGGCGCCAGGCTGGCGCCGCCGTTGCTGGATAATGAAATGCTGGAATGCTGAAATGCTGGCGAACTGGCGTTGGCGCTGCCAGTTCGCCTCGCCGAAGTTTAGAGCAGGGCTGCGCGCCAGTTCGCGCGATAGGCAGCCAGTCCGGCCAGATCGCTGGCCGTCTGGGCGACGATGTTGCCGGGCGCACTAGCGTCAGGGTAGCGTAACAACCAGCCCCCCACTGTCGTGCCGCTGGCATCATCCGAATAGCTGATGGCCTGCTGCGGGCGCAAACTGGCCAGCAGGGGACCGAACCACGGATTGGCCGTGAAGCTGCCTTCCACCGTCAAGGGACCACGTGCGCCGAGCGCATCGAGGCAGTAATCCGTCATCAGCACACTGTACAGGGTCGCGATGGCATAACGCTCGCGCGCATTGCCTGGCGCTGGCCCCACTAGGCTACCCTGACGCTGGGCAAACGGCCCGCCACCAGCGGCAAAGCATGGCAGTGCCATACTGCCTTGCGCCAGCACTTGCAGCAGTTCCTGCGCGCTGCAGGTTTCCGGTGCGTTGCCGGCCAGTGCGGCAAACTCGCGTCCGCCCATAAAGCGCATGCAGGCCACGGGCTGGCCCAGCGCATTGGTGTTGGCCAGCATGTCGGCCGCTTCATTCAGATGGTCGAGCGCAATACCGAAGGCTGCCACGATGGTCCACGTACCCGTGGACAGCACGGTACGGGCAGCCGGTGCCTGCGCGCCGCCCAGATAGCGGATCAGCGAAGCATTGCTGTCGTGGATGCCGCACAGCACCTGACAATCGGCCGGCAGGCCGGTCGCCGCTGCCACTTCGGGCAGCAAGGGACCCAGTGCAGCGCCGGCGCGCGCCAGCGGCGGCAGCTTGTCGTGCCAGCCCATACGCGTGACCAGCGACGAATAATCCTGTCGCTGCGGATCCCACAAATCCGTATGGCAGCCCAGCGAAGTGGCTTCGCCGGCTGCCTGCCCGCACAAGCGCCAGGCCCAGTACTGCGGATACATGAGGATGTGATGCGCGCGCGCAAAATCCGCTGCATGGTGCTGCTGCAGCCATGCGAGCTGGCGGCCGAGATTCAGGCCAGCCGGCAGGGCTGGCGAATAGGTTTCCGCATACGGCGGACGCAGGCTCGCGTAATCGTCCGGCCCCAGTTCGGCTTCATAATCCAGTACGGGCAGTACCAGCCCTGCATCATCCACCAGCGCTGCGGTGGCGCCGTGGGTAACGGGGACGATGGCCGATACTCTGGCCTGCCGGGCAAACACGCGGCAGGTGGCCAGCATCCAGTGCCAGATACCGTCTGTATCATGATGCGGGTAGGGCGCGTCCGCCACGATGGCATTGGCGCGGCGCTGCTCGTCCAGCAACTGGCCTTTGGCATCGACCAGCGCCAGTTTGACATTGGTCTTGCCGATATCGAGAACTATCAGTGCATCCATGGCTTAGTGACGTGTAGGTTGGCCGCGCAACAGACGCGACAGCGCAATCGTCGCCAGCAGCAGCACGCCCACCACGATGGTCATGTAGATGCCGGGAATATTCGCCAGCGCCAGACCGTAGGTAACAGCGCCCATGGTCAGCACGGCCAGCAGCACGCCGGCTATGGTGCCCGCGCCGCCCGCGATGCTGACACCGCCCAGTATCACCATGGTGATGATTTCCAGTTCCCAGCCGGTAGCGATATTTGGCCGCGTGCTGCCGATACGGCCCGTCAGCAGGAAGGCTGCCAGTCCGGCCATGGCGCCAGTCAGCATGAACAGGCCGAGGCGGTAGCGATCCACGGCGATGCCGGAAAAGCGTGCTGCCGCTGGGTTGGTACCGATCGCAAACAGGCGCCGGCCGATGGTGGTGGCGTGCAGCACAAACGCAAACAGCAGCGCAGCGCCCAGCAGGATGACAAAACTGCGCGGCACGCAATCGAACAACTGGCCCTGACCCCAGTCCGCCATCAGTTGCGGATAGTTGGTGTAGGCCTGATCACCGAGCACCACACTGGCCAGACCGCGATACAGCGACACCGTGCCGATGGTAACGACGATCGAAGGCAGCATGAAGTGCGTGACCAGATAGCCATTGAGCCAGCCGCACAGCAGGCCCGTACCAATTGCCACCAGCGGCAAGTAGCCCGCTGGCCAGCCGGCGTGGTGGGCTAGCCCCATCGCTACCGAACTCAGCGCCAGCGTGCCGGCCACCGAAATATCGATCTCGCGGCAGATGATCAGCAGCGCCATGGGCAGTGCGATCAGGGCTTTTTCGCTGAAGTTGGCGGTGCCGTCGAGCAGATTGTAGGGATCGAGGAAGTGCGGCAAACTCAGGCCGCCCACCAGCATCACGGCCAGCAGCAGCAAAGCCAACAGGCTTTCCCAGCGCAAGGCCAGCTGGCGCAGCGAGAACGGTGCGCGCTCGAGAATGGTGTAGCGGGACGTGACGCCTGCCTTAGTGTCTGCCGGATTGTCGGCCGAAGTGTCGGCCGGAGTCTGGACGATAGTGGTCGCGTTCACGCGGCGCTCCTTGTAGAAATATGATGTAGCGGCAGAATCTGGCGGCTGCGCTGACGGTTACCGCGGGCATTGAGCAGCACGGCGATCAGGATCACGCTGCCGGTCAGGGCGCTCTGCCAGAACGGCGAGACTTGCAGCACAGGCAGCGCATTGCCGATTACCGACAGGAACAGCGCACCGAGCGTGGCGCCCAGCACGGAGCCGACGCCGCCGGCGATGCTGATGCCGCCAATCACGCAGGCGGCAATCACGGTAAATTCAAAGCCGTAGGCAATTTCCGTGTAGGCGACCGCATAGCGCGCCACCCACAGATAACCGCACAGACCGGCCACCAGACCGGACAGGCCATAAGTCCAGAACAGCCGGCGTGCGCTTGGAATGCCGATATAGGCGGCGCAGTGCGGCGCATTGCCGATGGCGAACAGGTCACGGCCAAAGCGCGTATGGCCCGCCACATAGGCCATGGCCAGCAGCACGAGCAGGCAGATCCAGACCAGATGCGGCAGGCCCAGCAGGGTCTGCAGCGGGAAGGCAATAAACTCCTTGGGCATCTGGTGCGCCGATACCCAGGCGCCGCCCGACAGCACAAACACCAGTCCGCGATACACGCTCATGGTGCCGAGTGTGACGACGATAGGCGGCAAGGCCAGATAGCCGATCAGCCAGCCATTGAGCAGACCCAGCACCAGCCCCGTCACGCTGGCTGCCAGCATGATCACGAGTAGTGGCAGCGCTGGAAACGCGGCTGCCAGCATGGCCGCCACCATACCGGCCAGGGCCAGTATCGACGCTACCGACAGGTCGATGCCGCGCGTGACGATCACCAGCATCTGGGTCAGGGCCAGCATCACCAGCAAGGTGCTATCGGTGAGCAGGTTGGCCAGCGAACGCGGGCTCAGGAACACGGGCGCCCGCAAGCCCACCAGCAGCACCAGCGCCACCACCATTACGGCGAGCAGAGGCTCGCGCTGTTTCAGACGATTTAATAAAGACATTATGCAAGCTCCGCAACATTTGCCAGCGCCACACCGGAGGCGGCAGCCACCACACTTTCGGGCGTGGCCTGCGCACGGCTGAATTCACTGACCACACGGCCCTGACGCATTACCACTATGCGGTCGGCCAGACCCAGCACTTCCGGCAGTTCCGACGACACCAGAATCACGGACAGACCATCGGCCACCAGTTCGCTGATAAAGCGGTGTACGGCGGCCTTGGAGCCGATGTCGATGCCCTTGGTCGGTTCATCAAGGATGATCACCTGCGGCTGGGTCGCCAGCCACTTGCCCAGCACTACTTTCTGCTGGTTGCCGCCCGATAGTTCTGCCACGTGCTGGGTCAGATAACCAGCCTTCAGTTCCAGTTGCTGGGCCAGACGGCCCGCCAGCCGCGCTTCAGCGCGTGGACGCAGCAGGAAACCGAATTGCGACAGAATCGGCAGCGTGATGTTCTGCAGGATAGGCAAGCTCAGATGCGCGCCATGCTGCTGGCGGTCTTCCGGTACATAGGCCAGCCCGCGTGCAATCGCTTCGTTCGGGGTGCGGAAGCGGGCCGGCTGGCCCGCCAGTTGCACCGTACCGCGCACGTTCGCCGTCAGGCCGAACAGGGCCTGCATCACCTCTGAACGGCCAGCGCCCACCAGCCCGTAAAAGCCGAGGATTTCGCCACGGCGCAGGGTAAAGCTGACGTTATCGAATTCGCTCGGGTGGCTCAGTCCCTGCACTTCCAGCAGTGGTGCCCCGATCGTCACATTCGCCTTGGGATAGGCGTTGTGCACGCTGCGTCCCACCATCAGCGCGACCAGTTCGGCTTCGGTGATATCGGCCAGCTGGCCATCGGCCACGTACTGGCCGTCGCGCAGCACGGTATAACTGTCGGCCACTTCGAAGATTTCATCGAACTTGTGCGAAATGAAGATCACTGCCGTACCGGCTGCGCGCAATTGCGCGATGATGCGATACAGCTCGCGGATTTCGCGCTGCGACAGGGCGGCTGTCGGCTCGTCCATGATCACCACGCGCGCATCCTGCGACAGCGCGCGGGCAATTTCCACAAAGTGGCGCTGCGCCACCGACAGGTCGCGTACGCGTGCCCGTACCGGCAAATCTACTTCGAGCCGCGCGAACAGTTGCTCGGCCGCTGCCTCGATGCCGGCCCAGTCGATGCGGCCGCTGGCACCGCGGGTCGGATGCCGGCCTACATAAATGTTTTCCGCTACCGACAGCTCGTCGAACATTACGGTTTCCTGATGCACGGCAGTGATGCCGGCGGCCATGGCCTGCTGTGGGCTGGCAAAGCTGACCGCTTTGCCATCGAGCAGGATGGTGCCCGCATCGGGACGGTGGATGCCGGTCAGAGTCTTGACCAGGGTGGATTTGCCGGCGCCGTTTTCGCCGATCAGGGCCATCACCTGGCCCGGTTGCAGGCTCAGGCGCACGCCATTCAGCGCATGGACGCCGTTAAAGCGCTTGGTGATGCCGTCCAGCTGCAGGACGGGCGCCGTGGTGTGGCGCAGGGGAGGGCTAGTCAGTTGGTTCACTGGATACAGGTGTCGCTAACGGGTAATAGAGGGCCGGCAGTGCCCGGGGCAGGGCACTGTCAGGCGGCGAGAGAAGATCAGAAAATCTTGGCGAACTGCTCGACGTTGCTGGCGTTATAGGTAAAGGGCGCGCCCAGTGCGGCTTCGCCATTGCCATCCATGGTGACCTGACCCAGACGGCCCACGGCCACCGTGGCGCCCGCTTGCGCTTTGGCCTTGCCCGTCACGAACTGGTGCGCCGCATAGGTGGCGGCATAACCGAGATCGATAGGATTCCAGATGGCGAACTCGCGCACGGCGCCGCTCTTGACGTGGCCGGCCATTTCCGACGGCAGCCCCAGTCCGGTGACAAACACTTTACCCACCAGATGCTCGTCGGCCACCGCCTTGCTGGCGGCCACGATGCCCACCGTGGTCGGAGCGATAATGGCTTTCAGGCCAGGATGGCTGCGCAGCAGGCCGATGGCTTCGCGGTAGCTCTTGTCGGACTGGTCGTCACCATACACGGTGGCCACCAGCTTGAGTTTGGCGTAGGCTGGCTGCTCCAGCACCTTTTTCATTTCGCCGATCCAGATATTCTGGTTGCTGGCCTGCGCCGAAGCAGACAGGATGGCCAGTTCACCGGCGCCTTGCATGGCAGCGGCGGCCATCTGGATCTGCTTTTCGCCGATCAGCTGGGCATTCGAGGGATTCAGCTGCATCTGGCGCCCGCCGGCAGCCACACCGCTATCGAACGAGATCACGCTGATGCCGCGCTGCATAGCTTTCTTGGTGATTGGTACCAGCGCATTCGGATCGTTGGCCGAAATCACGATGGCATCGACTTTCTGGCTGATCAGCGAATTGATGATTTCGATCTGGCCTTCGGCACTTGGCGTGGTGGGGCCGGTATAGATGATTTCGACGCCGCCCAGTTCACGCGCCGCTTCTTCGGCGCCCGTATGGGCCGCATCAAAGAAACCGTTGCCCAGACTTTTAACCACCATGGCGATGCGCGTCTTGCCGCCCGCCTCAGGTGCTTTTTTCTCACCACAGGCAGCCAGCGCAGCGACGGATGCCAGTACCAACAATACATGCTTCATGTTCAATGTGAAATCTCCATCAGGGCGGCGGACTGCAAATCATAGTGGGCGTGGTAGCGCGCCAGGGCGGGGCTAGGGGCCGTATCGTCGGCGGGCACGGTGATCACTTCCACGCCGTGCTGCTCCAGCAGTTGTACGGCGTTATCGGTAGCATTGGTATCGGTGATCACGCAGGACACGCGATCGAGTCCGCACAGGATCAGCCCCGCTTTGCGGGCAAATTTGGAACTGTCGGCCAGCACGATCAGTTTTTCGGCCTGACTGATCAAGCGCTTTTCAGCCTGGATCAGCAGCGGATCGGCTTCCATCAGCCCCAGCAGCGACAGCCCATACACGCTCATGAACATCTTGCCCGCATAGTGGTGCTGGGTGATGTCGTTATCGAACGGGGTCAGGATAACGTTTTGCTCCCGATAAACCTTTCCTCCGGGAACGATAATTTCATTCTGGCTCGTCACCAGCAAGCGTTCTGCCATCAGGAAGGAATTGGTGAGGATTTTCAGCTGCTTGTCGGTGAGGAATTCCGCCATCATGAAGGTGGTGGTGCCACCGTTGATGATGATGGTTTCGCCATCGCTGCACATGCCGGCCGCGTAGCGCGCAATCGCGCGCTTATGATTGGCATAGCACTGGATATTGTGCTGGAAGGTTTCGCTTTTGAGGGGGAACTGGCGGGTTTTCGGTGCCAGATTCTCGGCCCCGCCGCGCGTACGTACCAGCAGATTGCGCGATGCTAGCCAGCTGATATCGCGCCGGACCGTGGCCGGGGAAGCATTGAGCCACTCGACCAGTTGCTGGACCGTGGCGCTCTGATGTTCGGCAAGCAGTTTCAACAAAAGCTTGCGGCGTTTGTGATTAACCATGTTGTCTCCATGAAAGCCGTCTTTGTGCGGCATAGCTCTCGTCGTCCCGCCTTCAAGTGGTCGGAATCGCGATGCGTACAAGCAGAGTAATTTCATATTGCAATCTGGTCAATCAAGTAATGATCAAATAATTGATTGTTTCGTTGTGCTGCGCCGCATAAACGCGCAAACCGATCAATTATTTGATTGATTCGGACTTGATCATCAAGTTGATTGTTACTCTGTTGACATGGATCACCCCCCTGATTTCTACTGTCTGCCGGTGTCGCCACAAGATGCGGCTGCAGGAAAAAAACTATCAACTTGGAGAAATTAATGGGTGCAAATAGCGCAACGAGCCAGCGAGAACCAATCACTTCGCGCTGGGACAATAATGTGGCAGCAGGCATGAGTGAGCCCGAGCTGCTGCTCTACCGTTCCAACCTGCTCGGTTCCGACCTGCGCATCACCAATTTTGGTGGCGGCAATACCTCGGCCAAGGTGGCGATGCCTGACCCGCTGTCGGGCCAGACGGTCGAAGTACTGTGGGTGAAAGGTTCGGGCGGCGATCTTGGCTCGATCAAGCTGGACGGTTTTTCCACTCTGTATATGGACAAGCTGCAAGCGCTCAAACAGCGCTATCGCGGCCTCGAACACGAAGATGAAATGGTGGCCTATCTGCCCCATTGCACCTTCAACCTCAATCCGCGCGCGGCCAGTATCGATACTCCGCTGCACGCCTACATCAACCGCAAGCATGTCGATCACATGCATCCGGATTCCTGTATTGCCATCGCCGCCTGCCAGAACAGCAAGGCGCTGACGGCTTCCATCTTCGAAGGGGAACTGGGCTGGCTGCCATGGCAGCGTCCCGGCTACGATCTGGGGCTGAAACTGGAAGCTATGGCGCGCGACTATCCGCAGCTCAAAGGTCTGATTCTGGAAGGCCACGGCCTGTTCACCTGGGGCGATACGGCGCAGGAATGCTATGAAACCACGCTGGCCGTGATCCGCCGTGCGGAAGACTGGCTGGCCAAGAACATTAAGCAGCCGGTGTTTGGCGGTCAGGCTGCCACGGCGCTGCCGGCCGATCAGCGCGCGGCGCTGGTGGCCCGCCTGATGCCTCTGCTGCGCGGCAAGATCAGCCAGAGCGAATACAAGCTCGGCCACTTCGATGACAGCGAGGCTGTGCTGGAATTCGTCTGCAGCGCCGATCTCAAAGCACTGGCTGCACTGGGCACCTCCTGCCCTGACCACTTCCTGCGCACCAAAATCCGTCCGCTGGTACTCGATTTCGATCCCGCCGCACCAGACTTCGAGCGCCTGCTGGCCGGTCTCGATCAGGCCCTGAGCGACTATCGCGCTGACTACACTGCGTATTACGAGCGCTGCAAGCGCGCCAATAGCCCGAAAGTGCGCGACGCTAATCCGATCATCTATCTGATACCGGGCGTGGGCATGCTGTCCTTCGCCAAAGACAAGGCGACCGCGCGCATTGCCGGCGAGTTCTATGTCAACGCCATCAATGTGATGCGCGGTGCCAATGGCGTCGATCACTATGTCGGCCTGCCGGAGCAGGAAGCCTTCGATATCGAATACTGGTTGCTGGAAGAAGCCAAACTGCAGCGCATGCCCAAGCCTAAGAGTCTGGCTGGACGCATCGCGCTGGTCACGGGCGGCGCCGGCGGTATTGGTCAGGCGGTAGCACGCCAGTTGCTGCAGGAAGGCGCTTGCGTGATGCTGACCGATATCGATAGCAATGCGCTGGAGGCCGCCGAACAGGCACTGGCCAAGGTGGCTGGCAAGGATAATCTGGCCACTGTACGCGGCAATATCACCAGCGAAGACGATGTGGCGCAAGTGCTGGCCGCTACCGCGCTGCGCTTTGGCGGGGTTGATCTGCTGGTGTCCAACGCGGGTATCGCCTCGGCGGCGCCGCTCGATGAAACCACGCTGGAAATCTGGAAGCGCAATCAGGATATTCTGGTCACCGGTTACTTCCTGGTCAGCCGCAGTGCCTTCCAGATGATGAAGCAGCAGCGTCTGGGCGGTAGCATGGTCTTCGTCGGCAGCAAAAACGGTCTGGTGGCGTCGGCTGGCGCGTCGGCCTATTGCACCGCCAAGGCGGCAGAAATCCATTTGGCCCGCTGCATCGCGCTGGAAGGCGCCGAACACGGTATCCGCGTCAATGTGGTCAATCCGGATGCCGTGATCCGCGGTTCGCGCATCTGGGACGGCAAGTGGAAAGAGGAGCGTGCTGCTTCCAATAAGATCGAAACCGATGATATCGAAGAGTTCTACCGCAAACGCAGCATGCTGAAACTGAGCGTGCTGCCGGAAGATATTGCGGAAGCCGTGTACTTCTTCGCTAGCGATAAAGCCGGCAAGAGCACTGGCAATGTCCTGAATGTGGACGCGGGCAATGCCGCCGCCTTTACTCGCTAAGCGGCTAAGCTACACTACGATAACAGGACTCAAGGAGACAAGTATGAAACAAGTGATCGACGCGCAACTGGTCGCGCAGCACAACGATAAACTGGGCGCCAGTCTGCAGGCCGATTACGAGGCGCTGGGCGGTATGCTGGCGCGTCGCGGCATCGATATTGAAAAAATCACGGCGCAGGCGCAAAGCTTTGCCGTGGCCGTTCCTAGCTGGGGCGTGGGTACGGGCGGCACGCGCTTTGCGCGCTTCCCCGGCCGTGGCGAGCCGCGCAATGTGTTCGAGAAGCTCGACGATTGCGCCGTGATCCACCAGCTGACCCGCGCCACGCCGACCGTGTCGCTGCACTTCCCGTGGGATAAGCCGGACGATGCGCGCGAACTGGCGCAAACGGCGGCAGCACTGGGCCTGGGCTTCGATGCTGTCAACTCGAATACCTTCCAGGATCAGGCTAACCAGCAGCATAGCTACAAATATGGCAGCCTGACGGCCACCAGTGCCGCGGCGCGCGATCAGGCGATCGCGCACAACATCGAGTGCATCGAACTGGGCAAGGCGCTCGGTTCGCAAGCGCTGACGGTGTGGGTGGGGGATGGCGCCAACTTCCCTGGCCAGAGCAATCTGCGCGGCGCGCTGGAGCGCTATCTGGACAGCATGCGTGAGATCTACGCGGCGCTGCCTGAGAACTGGAACGTGTTTATCGAACATAAACTGTTCGAACCAGCGTTCTATGCCACCACCATCGCTGACTGGGGCACCAGCTTTGCCTGCGCCACCCAGCTAGGCCCTAAAGCCAAATGTCTGGTCGATCTGGGCCACCATGCGCCTAACACCAACATCGAAATGATCGTGGCGCGGTTGGCGCAGTTCGGCAAGCTCGGTGGCTTCCACTTCAATGACAGCAAATATGGCGACGACGATCTGGATTCCGGTTCGATCAATCCGTTCCAGCTGTTCCTGGTCTTCAATGAGCTAGCCGATGCCGCGCTGCGCGATGGCGCGGCCTTCCAGCCTGCCTACATGCTGGACCAGTCGCACAATGTGACCGATCCGATCGAAAGCCTGATGAACAGTGCGGCCGAAGTACAGCGCGCGTTTGTGCAGTCGGCGCTGGTGGACCGTGCCGAACTGGCCGGCCTGCAGGAGCAGAACGATGTGCTGCAATCGGCGCAGGTGCTCAAGCGCGCCTTCCGCACCGACGTTAGCCCGATTCTGGCCATGGCACGCCTGCGCGCCGGTGGTGCGGCCGATCCGGTGGCCTGCTACCGCGCCAGCGGCTACCGCGACCGTGTGGCCAGCGAGCGTCCGGCCAAGGCTGGTGTCAGTGGCAGCGGCATCGTCTAAGCGGCATCAGGAGAGCGTATGAGCAGTGCTAGCACTAGTCCAGGTACGCGGGCGTTCCGCATGAAGCTCAAGCCCGGCAACGAGCAGGTCTATCGCGAGCGGCATGATGCGATCTGGCCGGAGTTGTCGGCACTGCTGCACGACGCCGGCATTTATGACTATTCGATCTTTCTCGATGAAGCCACGCTGGATCTGTTCGCCGTGATGAAACTGCGGCCCGGGCATGATCTGGGGCCTTTGCCGCAGCATCCGGTGATGCGGCGCTGGTGGGATTACATGGCCGATCTGATGGAAGTGGAGCCGGGCAACCGGCCCTGCGAGTGGCCGCTGGTGCAGGTGTTTCATCTGGCCTAGCTTGCGGTAATAGGGCTATCTTGTGAAGATAGGCCGGGCCTGACGAGGGCGAGCCATGCTAACGCTGGCTCGCCCTTGTTGCGTTTTTTTGTTCCTGTCAGGGCTGGGTGGCGCGCTTGAGCCATGCTTCCGGCACCGGCACCACCACGATGTTCATGGAGCGGCCATCGGCCGACAGCATGGCAGACTGGATTTCGATCTTGGTTCCGTCGGCGTTGAAGGTCGGGTGGGGATGGTCGGCGGCAGTGGTCTTGTGGCCAGTGGTCAGCAACATCATTTCGTGGCTGCGGCGATCGATCAGATAGACGCTGCGGCTAAAATCATCGCCCACGGCGAAGCGCCCGTCGCTGGAACCGTGTACATGCCACAAGCCGCTGCCCGACGGGGTCTGGCCGACGATCTGCATCTGGCGCGTGCGCAGATTGACGATCGCCAGACCACTGGGTTTTTCGCGCGTGCCGGTCTGGCCCCAGCCATCGTCCTGCCCCGGATTGGCGCCGCCCACATCGGTGGCCGGTCCGTCAACCGCTTGCGCTGCGCCGGCAATGGTGCGGTGGCCCATGATGGCCATCGCCACTTCATCCTTGCTGATCACTGCTTCGTGGGTCACCCATTCATACGGCGCTTCCGGATACAGCGGACGCAGGCCGCTGCCATCGGCGCGCACGGTCCAGGTACGCTGCGGCGACTTGCCACCCGTCTCCCAGCAGAACACCAGTTCGCCGGGGTTCCACAGATTGGCCTGGATGTGGCCGATCTGGAACGGCACGGACACCACGTGGCGGATTTCGCCGCTGCGCACGTTCAATCGGGTGATGCCTTGCGGTCCGGCGCCCATCTTGCGCGGCCCGAAAGCAGGCTCGATGCGGGTGCCGGGCGCCAGATGGCGCGCGGCCTGACCCTCGCCGACCTTGAAATACACCCATTCTTCATCCGCATCGAGCGCCAGATCGCCACCCGCTTCCAGTTCGGCCGGCAGGTCGGCGGCCACGCGCTGATAAGTGCTGGCAGGCTGCATATGGCCGGCTGCGCTGTCGGCCAGTAGCCGCGCCAGATCCGTTTCGATGATCTGCAGGCCGTTGCCCAGCTTGCGCATGTAATACAGCTTCATCGAGCGGCGCGCCAGATTCAGCATGCCCGTGTAGCCGCCTTCCGTGACCTGCACGATGTCGCCACTGGCTTCGTTGACGGCCAGTGCTTCATCGCCCGCCAGGCGCGAACGGAATACCAGCCACTTGCCATCGGCGGTCCATTGCGGGTGGGTGGGGTAGATTTTCGAGTCGCCATGCGGCTTACTGGTCAGGAAAGTCAGCATGGTGCCGGTCACAGGGTCCTTGACCAGTTGGCGCTCGGACGGGAAGCGCTTGCCGATCTGGGCGGATGCCTGCGTGCTCACCAGCAGTGCGGCGAGCAGACAGGACAGAGTACGCAGTTGCATAAGCGGGAGTCTCCATAATAGTGGTAGTGAATGCATTGTCGCAGCCGTTTTCGCGCAAAACCGATCATGATGCTGATTCTTTCTGCGTGCTTGCTGCCAGCGGCGCCACCGCCGCATAGAATCGCATACACACCGAAAAAAACGGAGACCCCTGCTATGTCGTTCCAGAGTACCCTGATGCGCGCCGTCCGCCTGCTGTCGCTGGCGCCTATGCTGCTCGCGGCCCTGCATGGGCCGGTGCAGGCGCAGACACCGGCACCGGCCGTCAATACCGATCCGGCGCGCGCTCAGGTGGTGCTGCCGGAACCGGCGCAAGCGGCGTTACCGTCGATTATCCTGATCGGCGATTCGACCGTGCGCAACGGCCATGATGATGGTCAGGGCAAGGGCGCCGAGGGGCAGTGGGGCTGGGGCCATCCGCTGGCTAAATATTTTGATTTGCGCCGCGTGAACGTCGTCAACCGCGCGGTAGGCGGGCTGTCGAGCCGCACCTATCTGACCAGCGGCCACTGGGAGCGTACGCTGGCGCTGGTCAAGCGCGGCGATATCGTGCTGATGCAGTTCGGCCATAACGATGCCTCGCCCGTCAATGACGACAAACGCGCGCGCGGCACCTTGCGCGGAACCGGCGACGACAGCAGCGAAATCGATAATCTGCTGACGGGCAAGCGCGAAACCGTGCATAGCTATGGCTGGTATCTGCGCCTGTACATTGCCGACATCCGCGCCAAAGGTGCCACGCCGGTGGTGGTGTCGCTGGTTCCGCGCAAAGCCTGGAATGCCGATGGCACGATGCGGCGTAACCGCGACGATTATGCCGGCTGGGCCGCCGACGTGGCACGCCAGCAGGGCACCGGCTTCATCGACCTGAACGAACAAGTAGCACGGCGCTACGAGGCACTGGGCAAGACGGCCGTCGATGGCCTGTTCCCCGTCACCACGCCCGAGGAGCGCATCCATACCAATTGGGCCGGTGCCGTACTCAATGCCGAATACGTGGTGGCCGGACTGAAAGCGCTGGGCGACGCGCGCATCGCTACTCTGCTGGCGCCCGCCGAAGATGTGCGCCCTGTGGTCGATGCGCGTAGCGTTAAGGAAGAAACTGTGCGCGATGCCAGCCTGCCGACCCTGTTTCTGGTCGGCGACTCCACCGTCAAGAGCGGCGGCCAGAATGGCGCGATTGGCTGGGGCGAGCGCATAGCCCCATATTTCGACAGCAGCAAAATCAATCTGGTTAATGCTGCCATCGGCGGGCGTAGCAGCCGTACTTTTTATACCGAAGGGCGCTGGCAGCGCGTGCTGGAACAGCTCAAGCGCGGCGACATGGTGCTGATACAGTTCGGCCATAACGATGGTGGCCGGATCGGCGACCCTGCCAATAAACACCGCGCTTCGGTGGCCGGTGTCGGCCCCGACACGGTGCCCGACACGCTGGCCGATGGCAGCGTGGAGCTGGTGCATAGCTTCGGCTGGTATCTGGCCCGTTATGTGGCCGATGCCAAGGCGCGCGGCGCGCAGGTGGTGATCGCTGCGCCGGTGCCGCACCGCGACAAGTGGCAGCAGGAGCGCGATTTCGCCGAGTTTGCCGACTGGGGCCGTCAGGTTGCAGCCGCTGGCGGCGCGCATTTCATGGATCTGACGCTGCTGGTCAGCGATGGCTACCGCGCGCTTGGCGCGCCGCAGGTCGATACCCTGTTTTCCGATGCGCGTACCCACACCAACGACGCCGGTGCGACCTTTAATGCCGAACGTGTGGTGGCGGGCCTCAAAACGCTGGCTGGCAACCCGCTGGGCGCTGTGTTCACGCCGCTCGCGGCCAAGGTGCGATGAGACGCATGCAGGGGCGGACGATGCAGGCTGTGCTTCGAGCACCAGCGCTGGCGCTGCTCTTGTTCTGCCAGACCGGCGCCAGTGCGTCTGCCGCAGAAGCGTCCGCTACGGCCTGCACCGAGTGGGGCGAGCGCGGCGCACTGCTGCACAGCGACGATTTTAGCGGCCCACTGCAAGGCTATGTCAGCGAATACCCGCACACGCCCGGCAATATCGTGACCAATCGCGCGGGCCGCCTGCTGATCGATGTCGATGCGGGCGCCACCGTCTGGCTGGATAAGCCGCTGGCGGGCGATCTGGTGATCGCCTACACGCGGCGGGTGCTGCTGGAGGGCGGAAAAAATGACCGTCTGTCCGACCTCAACCAGTTCTGGATGGCCAGCGATCCGGCCCGCAGCACCCTGTTCACCCGCAGCGGCAAGCTGGAAGACTATGACGACCTGCAGCTGTACTACGCCGGTGTGGGCGGCAACAATAACAGCACCACGCGTATGCGCCGCTACGGTCAGGGACAACGCCAGTTGGTAGCTGAACGTCAGGGCAGCGAATTTATGCTGGAGCCCAACCGCGATTACCAGATCGAGATACGCGTGTATCGTGGCTGTACACGCTTGCGCATCGATGGGCATGACATCTTCAGTTACCGCGATCCGCAACCCTACAGCCAAGGCTATTTCGGCTTTCGCACCACATGGTCGCGCCAGACCATCACTCACTTTACAATTCACCAGCTCAAATAATAAGGAGATATCTTGATGAACGTCCCCCTGCCGCGCCGCGCACTGGTTAGCCTGCTCATTGCCGGCCTGTTCCCAGCCATCCACGCTTGGGCGCAGGAAGCCCCGCCACCGCAAGAGAAGGGGCCAGCCGCCGCCGATACCATGCTGCACGCGCTAAACGTCAACTATCCGACGCGCTACCAGCCCATGCAGGCGGCCGAAGTCAAGGCGGTGCTGGATCGGGTGTACACCTACCTCGACCAGACCACGCCGGCCGAATTGGTGCACAAGACCAGCGGCGCCGCCATTACCGACCTGTCGCAGGCCGAACCGGACGCCGTGCTGAAACCGGGCGACTTCCGTCTGACCAGCTATGAATGGGGCGTGACCTATATCGGCATGCTGGCAGCAGCGCAGGCCAGCGGCGACCAGCGTTATTTCGACTACGTGCAGAAGCGCCACGGCCTGCTGGCCCAGTTGACTAAAACCTATTTGCCAGTGGTGCAGGCCGACCCTAAACAGGCTCACGCTCCCATCAAAAGCTTCCTCAACCCCCATGCACTGGATGATGCGGGCGCCCTGTGCCACAGCTTCCTGAAAGCCAAGCTGGCGGGCGTCAAAGTCGATTACAGCCAGATGCTGGGCGTTTGCGGCGACTTTGTCACCAAGCGCGAATACCGTCTGCCGGACGGCACGCTGGCGCGCGGCGGTCCCGATGGTCAGGGTGGCCGCAAGATGCGCCCGCTGCCCGATACCCTGTGGCTGGACGATATGTTCATGGGCGTTCCGACCATGGCCTATCTGGGTAAAGTGCGTGGCGAGCGGGCCCACTATGACGATGCCGTGCGTCAGGTGCTGCAATTCTCGCGCCGCATGTTCAATCCGAAGCTGGGCATCTATATGCACGGCTATGTGGAAGGCATGCGCGATCATCCGGAACTGCACTGGGCCCGCGCCAACGGCTGGGCCGTGATGTCGATGGTGGAAGTGCTGGAGGTGCTGCCGAAGGACCACAAGGGCTATAAAGCCGTGCTGGCGCAGCTGCAAGCCCACATCAAAGGACTGGCATCCTACCAGAGCAAGGATGGTTTCTGGCATCAGCTGATCGACCGTAACGATACCTATCAGGAAACCTCGGCCACGGCAATCTATACCTACGCCATTGCCCGTGCCGTCAACCGCGGCTATGTGGAAGCGCAAATGTATGGCCCGATGGCCAATCTGGCGTGGAATGCCGTGGCCAGCAAGGTCCAGCCGAATGGCCAGATCGAAGGTATCTGCGTTGGTACCGGCATGGCGTTCGATCCTGCGTTCTACGCTTATCGTCCGACCAGTGTCAAAGCGGCGCATGGCTATGGTCCGGCCTTGCTGGCTGGCGCAGAGATCATGGAAATGAATAAGAAGTACCGCTTCGGCCTCAATGATAGTGGCCTGATGTTCCAGGGCGTGCGCTAAGCGCCAGATCCGCCAGCCTGAATGCGGATGTTCAGGCTGGCGGCTGGTGGGTAATGGCTGTCAGGCGAGGGCGGGGTTAGCGCGCCGCGTTGCTTTCGTCGCCGAGCGGGCGTTGCAGGCTGCGCGCCGGACTAGGCGGCACGGCAAACGTACTGACTGGGTCGGGCCGAGCGGGATCGAACTGGAAGTCGTCGACGATATGGGCCGCCAGCGGCAAACCGCTCTGGCGCAAGCCCAGTACCACGGCCTTGGCCAGCTCATAACTGCCATAGCGGTTATGGTGGGTATTATCGAGCCGACCCGTTTCGGGCAGCGCAAAGGCGGCCTGCGAACCGGTTTCTCCCAGTGCGGCATACAGCGTCTGGCTCAGCGTGTTCAGGTCGATCACGGCCACACCGAGTTCGCGCGCGCACTGGCGCACGGCCGTCGCATAGTCGGTCAGCGTGGCTTCCGGTTTGCCGTCGGCACCGAAGCGGCGCCGCTCCACCGGCGTTACCAGCACCGGTACGCCCTGACGGGCACGCACCATGGCCACGTGGCGGCGGATTTCCGCCTGATAGGTGGTGAACGGGCCACCGCTAGCATCTTTGAGCTGCTTCTGGTCGTTATGGCCGAACTGCATCAGCACGGTGTCACCCGGCTGCAACTGGCTGACGATTTTGTCGATACGCCGGCGCGCCAGCGAATCGCGGTAAGTTTCGCCGGATTCGGCGTGATTGGCCACGGCCAGCGTCGGCTTGAAAAAGCGCGGCAGCATCTGGCCCCAGCTAGTATAAGGCTCGCCCGGCTGGTCGCTGACAGTGGAGTCGCCCAGCAGGAACAGGGTAGGCACTCGTACCGGCGCGATCGTCATGCTGCGCACGGCGGCGGCCTCGCTAAATTCGAGCGTCAGGCGACCATCCCAGTTCCATGCTTCGGTTTCCGTTTCACGTGGCGCTTTTAAGGCCACCGCGCCAGCGGCAATGCCCGCAACAGGCTGTATCTGCGCACGCCGTACATTGACGATGAAGCTGCGCTCGACCTGCTCGCCGGCTGCCGTTGCCACATTTTCCAGCATCAGACGGCGTACTTCGGACTTGATGGTAGTGCTGGCGGCGTGACTGTCGTCGCCCAGACTTACGCTGACGCGATAATTACCTTCCGCCAGATCGACCGAAAAATAGCGGCCCGGCGGATAACCGGGCTCAAAGCCGAAGCCGCGTCCGGCGTTGTATAGCAACTGTGGCGCTACCACGGTGTAGCCGGCCGGTGCCGGTGCCGGCGTAAACGCGTACCGTTGTGGAGGCACGGCTGGCGGCGCACTGGCGCAACCGGCCAGCAGCAGGGCAGCCGTCAAGGCGGGGGCGATCGGTGGGCGGCTCATGGCGACACCAGTGCCGCGCGGATTAGCGCCAGATTCTGGATCGCTGCCAGCCCCCACTGGGCGGTTTCATTGGTGGTTACCCATGGCACCTCGTTGACGGGGTTGAGCACGGCCGCGCCGCTTACGTGCTGTAGCCGGAATGGCGGATAGGGTTTTTCCACGCTGGCAAATTCCTGCCACGCGCGACGTGCCAGTTGTGCATCCTTGCGCTTCCATGCCACATACGCTGTCAGGCGCGAATGGCCGATATAGATGGCGTCGGTGCCGCCATGTTTTTTGCCCAGACGGCGGCGCTGTTCTTCGGCCGGCGCGTTATACAGTTCGCAGTATTCGAGCCAGGCCCGTTCAAAGGCCTGATCACCTGTCAGACTAATCAGCTCATCGAAAATTTCCACCGCGCCGAACACCGAGTTCAGATGCGAAGCGCTGACATCGTTGCCTATCATATTGTGCAGATGGCCCGATGCAGGCTCGTAGCCCATGCGTTCGGCATTGAAGAAGCCGCGCGGCATGGCGGCGATGTCGCGCATGCCCGTCAAGATCTTGTCGCGATAATGGGTGCTGCCGCTGCGCTCCCATTCGGTCAGCCAGTTGGCCGCCAGCGAAGCCCAGTCCGTGCCAAAGCTGGCGCGCACCGGATACGGCCCTTTGGGCGGCTGGTTGGCGATCTTGCGCACCGGATCGACAGCATCGAGACGCTGGTCGGCTTCGAGCACTTCGCGCATGATGTCGCCGATGCGTTCGTCGGCCGTCAGGTAGTAGTAAATCCGCCGGTACACGGCAGTGCTGATGCGCACCTGTTTGGCGCTGCAGCCCCAGTGCTGCACATTGTGGCGCGAGCCCAGTCCGGCAAAGCGGCCCAGATGGTAGGTATCGACTTCGCTGGTGTGGCGCACCATGGCTTCGCCCATGCGGAAGATGTCGGCTCGGCCCGTACGCAGGAAGGCAAACCATAGCCACAGGTCCGGCGAAAGCTCCGAATTATCCCAGGCATAGCCGCCTACATCGTAGCGCCATTCGTGGCGATCGGCGTCATAGGTATGGCGGATGTCGCCATAATCCCAGAAACCGTACCAGTGGCGCTGCTCGATTTCATTGCGGTAGAACGCGAAGTGGGCATCGAGCCGGTCTTCGATGCTGGCTTGTGCCGGCGTCGAGCGGTCTGGTAGCGACCATAGATTGCCCAGCGCGTGCGTCGCGTGGATATGCGCGGGACTGGCCACAAGCTGTGGTGGTAGCTGCACACTGGCCGCCATTTGCACCAGCCGTTCGCGTGTCGGTGTGCTGTCGCAAGCCCACAGCGTCAGTTCGCTGCTGCGTGCCACGCCCAGCGGCGTGCCGTAACCTTTTTCGTAATCTTCATAGGTCACGTCGAGCGCCTGCAATTCTTCGGCATGGGTCTCCATGCCCATGCCGTCGTGATAGAAGCGCAAGTCCATGGCCGGCGCTTCGGGGGACCACATCCACAAGGTCACCTGTGCCGCTTCCGTATGGGCGTTGCGGATATCGAGCTGGGTAGGGTGGCTCTGCCAGAAATTGCGCAAGCCGAAGGCCAGTCCGCCAGCCGCACCGCCGATATAGCCGAGCCCCGGAGCACGCCGGCCCCAGCCCGCATCGATCCACGCATGGCCTGCCTTGGTGCGTTTGCGGATGCGGAAGCTATCGGCCGAAAGCTGGGCCAGGCTGTAGTCGCCCCATGCGGGGATCAGGTGCAGCGAGCGGTTGACGCGCTCGGCGATGGCTGGCACGGCCTGACCGGCCAGCTGGGCCTGACGCACATCGGCGCCGGGGTCGCGCCGCAAGCCCGTCAGATTGCGCACGCCTTCGGCCCATAGTCCACCCGCTTCGCCGCCAAAGCGCACATGGCGGTTGTGCAGCTGGTCGGGCAGCGGCACATCGAAGCGCACGCCCAGACCGCGCACGAAGTCGAGCTGTTCGTCGCCGTCGAACACGAAGGTGTGCATCAGCCGCAGCGATTCGGCGCCCGCATAGAAATACAGTCGCACGGTAAATGGTAGCCACGCGCGCGTGCCGCCAACGGCACGATGGCGGCCTTCGAGTTTGAGCACGCTGCGTACAGGGCCGCGCTGTTCGATGCTGACTTTATCGAGCTGGCTTTCGAACGCGGTCTGGCGCGTGGTGCCGCTCAGTCCATCGGGCTGGTCATCGCTGAGCGCGACCAGATGGCCGTTGCTGGCGATGTCGCGGCCATTGCGGCGGATACGCGTGATCAGCGCGCTGCCACGTCGTGGCACCGTGCATTCGATTACGCCAGTGTTGATCAGGATGGCGTCGCTGTGTTCAACGATGCGCACTTGCGCCGCTGATAAGCCGGTAGACGATGCTGTAGTGGAGGCTGCAGACGGGGTGGCTGCGGCGGGGCGCAAGCGCAGCGGGCCTGCCGGCACGGCCTGCGCCGGTATGGCGTGCGCGGTCCATTTGAGCGATCCGTCAGGCCAGTAGGCGGTGGGCCAGCTCTGGCAGGCTATCTCTCCGGCCGGACCGGACAGGATAAACGCTTGCTGTTTGCTGACGCTGCCGCGTGGCCATGGCACGCCGAAGGTGGTGCCCGTCAGTAGTGCAGGCGGGCCTTCCAGCCAGCTCAGTTCCGCCATGCCGGCGTGAGCCGGCAGCGTGTTTAGAGGTGAATCTGGCAGGCTGCCGGCGGCGGCAGCGCTGTCAGTCGGATTGGCGCTAGCACTGGCGCCAGCCAGCGGCAATGCTGCGACGGCTGCGCCAGCCTTGAAGAAATTGCGGCGGGTGATCGGCGCCATGGCTTAATGCTCCGCCACAGTGGTGATCGTCAGCGGGGCGCGCAAACGGGCGGCCGCTTCGGCCACATGGCGCTGCCACTGAGCCTGACTGGTGTAAGGGCTGCCACGCGTCCACGCTGCGCCCACGTAGTAGCGCAGCGGCTGGCCCGACTGCACCGTGCGGGTGACTAGCGCATTGCGTTCATCGGCGGCGTAAGCGCTGCCTTCGGCTGGCGGCATGATCAGCGCGACGCCGAAGTCACCGAGGCTGCGCTGGCTGACCCATTGCACCAGCGTGCCGTCGGCCGGATTCTCGCTGAATGCTACCTTGACTTCCTCGCCCTTGTCGCTTGGATGCTTGTTCAGACCCACGGCTGCCGTTAGCGTGCGCGGTCCGCTAAAGCTAAAGGTGCTGTCGATGGTATCGAAATACTGGCCCGCATCGACGGTAAAGCGTTTGACTTCCGAGACTTGGGTGCCGGCCGCATCCCAGCTGTCGTACTGCAGCTCGAACACGGTACGCACCGGGCCATTGGCAAGCAGGCGCCACGTGCTGTAATTGGTGCCGAAAAATAGCTGCTGGCCATGCCAGATGCCGGTGCCGCCCGCGCCACGCGTGGTGCCGACGTTGTACATATCGATGCCTTCGCCTTCATCGACGTGGTAATGGTCATGGCCGATGTTGTACCAGCGATCGACAATAGGATAAGGCACGCGCTTGAACCAGATATCGAGGCCACTGGTCTGTAGCACTTCCTTATTGCTGCCGGCACTGGCTGGCGCCGCTAGCGCGGGGCCATAGGTACGATGCGCGAGCTTGTCGTTTTCCCAGGCAAAGTCATCGAGCCGTTCAGCGACGAAGCGGGCATAGGTCTGCGCGGGGAAAGGCGGTACGGTGGCAGCGGTTTTTTCGACTGTGAAGCGGGCCCGCTTCTGGCCCGGCTTGAAGCTGTACTGGAACAGCAGCTCGCCATAGGCGGCACCGCTCATGTCCGGATCTTTGGCGGTGGGCGCGATATTGGTCACCTGATAGGGCAGGCGGTGGCCCGCTTCATCTTTGACCACCAGTTGCTGTGCCAGTGCATGGGGTAGCGCGGCGCTGACGCTGCGCCACGGTATGCTGATGGTTTCGCTGGGGCGGGCCATGTCGAGCGTGTGGCTGGCCGTCACACGCAGGCGTTCGGCCGCGTCGGCGTGCAGGGGGAGCAGGGCGGCGCCCAGCGCCGGTAATACAAAGCGTAGCATCATCATGGTTTGCGCAGTTGCAGGTTAGTAGCAGGCGGCGGGCGCATGCCCTCGCCCAGGAAATAGCTAGTATGGGGTGGCTGGTTGTAGCCGGCGTTCTGGGCCGCCACCTGTACCCGATACTGTAAATCGTGCATCAGGGTCGGCAGACGGTAGGGCGTAGCGGTAGTGGTACTGAACAGCAGCAGGGCGTCGTCGGTCTGGTTACGCCACACCACTTCTTCGCGCCAGTCGCCCAGCAAATCGGCCGAGAGTACAGGCGTGGCCTTGGTGCCGTTATTGGACGCTGCGCCGAAGCGCGCACCATCGAGCAGCGGCAGCAGACGCTGCGTTTGCGGCTGCCATTTTTCAATACGGGTGCCGTCGAGCGATTCGCGCAGCAGATCGCCATCCCACCAGATACCGAAGTTGTAGGCGCGCGGGCGCTGGGCCGTAATCTGCACGCCATGGGCGCTGAACAAGCCACCGCTGGCCTGGCCGGCCGTGCTGAGCGCTGCCCAGCACTCGTTGCCCGGATAGGCCGGATCGATATCCATGCAGATGCCGCGTCCCACGTCATTGTCGGCTTTCACTTTCCACAGGATTTCGCCGGTGGCGGCATCGTGCATCTCGGCAGCGTGGCCGCGGTAGCAGGATGGCGTCTCGTGCACCATAAACACTTGCAGGCCGGGGTGATCCGGCATGTGCTGGCCCACGTGCAGCGCATCGCCGTGGCACAGGCCGGTGCTATACAGCAGGCGGCCATCGCTGCCGATGGTAGCTGCGCCATACACGATATCGTCACGGCCATCGCCATCGACATCGGCCACGGCCAGCCAGTGTGCGCCCTGACCGGCGGCAGCGCCGTTGCCGGGGGTATCGCTATCGAAAATCCAGCGCTGCGTCAGCTTGCCGTCGCGCCAGTCCCACGCGGCCAGCACGGCACGGGTGTAATAGCCGCGTGAAAAAATCGCACTGGGGCGCGCGCCGTCGAGGTAGGCCACGCCGCCCAAAAAGCGATCGACCCGGTTGCCATAGCTATCGCCCCAGGCTGCGGGATTGCCGCGCGCCGGTACATAGGCGGCGCTGGCCAGCGCGGCGCCGTTACGGCCATCGAACACGGTCAGATATTCGGGGCCATCGAGCACATAGCCATCCTTATTGCGGTAGTCGGCAGCGGCGTCGCCGATCACTTTGCCCGTGCCATCGACACTGCCGTCGGCGGTTTTCATCATGACTTCGGCACGGCCATCGCCATCGAAGTCATAGGCGAGAAAGGTAGTGTAGTGCGCGCCGGCGCGGATATTGCGCCCCAGATCGATGCGCCATAGCTGCGTGCCATCGAGCTTGTAAGCGTCCAGATAGGTAGGGCCGGTATAGCCGCGCTGCGAATTATCGTGTGCGTTCGAGGGCTGCCATTTCACCAGCAATTCATAGCTGCCATCGCCATCGAGATCGGCGGCGGCGCCATCGTTGACGCTGTAGTGATAACCCTGGCCATCTGGCGTGACACCATCGGCCGGCTTGTGCAGCGGGATAGTCAGATAGGGCTGGGCCCAGGTGGCGCGTGGCGGCTCGGTGGCGCCGATTTCTGTTCCGTCGAGCACCAAGCGCACGCTGTAGCGCGCGCTTGCGGCGGCACCGGCATCGGCATAGTTGGTGACGGTGAGCGGCGCCCCGTTGAGGCGCTGGCCGTCGCGATACAGGTTGAAGGCCGTGGCGGCGCTGTCATTGCCTAGCGCGCGCCAGCTAATAAAGTTGCCCTGTTCGGTATGCAGCGCGACTAGACCACGGTCCAGTTGTTCAGCCTGACGTGCGCCAGCAACCGCGCTGTGCTGGGCGCTACTACCTGCGCAGACGAGCAAAGCCAGCGCCAGACAGCGCCGCAGAGGGGGAGGTTGTCGTATCCATGCCATAGTGGTATCCGGTCAGCTCACAAGCGGAGTCGAGTATTCCCTCAGTGCACCGGCAGTGTCAACCTGCCACCCCTGTTAGCGTCCATATAATCAGGCGCATGATCAATCAAGCGGTCGCCATGGACGGGTTTCTGGCGACCGGCGTAGAATCGGGATTCCACCCGCTTAAGAACTGAGCCATGATTATTTCATCTGCCACTGATTTTCGTGCGGCCGCCCAGCGCCGCCTGCCGCCTTTTCTGTTCCATTATCTCGATGGCGGGGCTGGCGCCGAGCAGACCTTGCGCAGCAATGTCGACGACTTGCAGGCGGTCAAATTACGGCAGCAGGTGTTACGCGGCTCAGAGCAGCTCGATCTGAGTGTGCAGTGGTTCGGCCAGCAATACGGCCTGCCGATGGCGCTGGCGCCCGTGGGCCTGACCGGCATGTATGCGCGACGTGGCGAAGTGCAGGCGGCGCGCGCCGCTTGCGCGCGCAATATTCCATTTATCCAGTCCACGGTATCAGTCTGCCCGCTGGCCGAAGTGGCTAGCCAGATTTCCCAGCCGATCTGGTTCCAGTTGTATGTACTCAAGGATCGCGGCTTTATGCGCGATGTGATGCGGCGCGCGTGGGAACTTGGCGCCCGCACGCTGGTGTTCACAGTCGATATGCCGGTGCCCGGTGCACGCTACCGCGATGCCCATAGCGGCATGAGCGGTGCCAACGGGCCACTGCGGCGCGTGCTGCAAGCACTGTGCCATCCGCGCTGGGCACTCGATGTGGGCGTGTTCGGTCGGCCCCATGACCTGGGCAACATCTCCACTTATCGCGGTCATGCTACGGGCCTGGCCGACTATATCGGCTGGCTGGGTGAGAATTTTGACCCCGGCATCACGTGGCAGGATTTGCAGTGGATACGTGATGAGTGGCAGGGCCAGCTGGTTATCAAGGGCATACTGGAACCGGGCGATGCGCAGGATGCGCTGGCTTTTGGCGCGGATGGCATCGTCGTCTCTAACCATGGCGGGCGCCAGCTCGATGGCGCGCTCTCCACGGCACAGGCACTGCCGGCGATTGCGGCCGCCGTCAAAGGCAAGATGACGCTGTTCGCCGACGGTGGCGTGCGTACCGGCACGGATGTGTTCCGCATGCTGGCACTGGGCGCCGATGGCGTGCTGCTGGGGCGCGCGTTTGTGTATGCGCTGGCCTGTCAGGGGCAGGCCGGGGTAGAGCGGCTGCTGAGCATTATGGAAAAAGACTTGCGCACCAATATGGTTCTGACAGGGGTGAAAGCGGTCAGCGAGATCTGTGCTGACCAATTACATCGCCCATCAGCAGGACAGTGAGGGCAAGCTTTAGCTGCTAAACGGCAAGCGGGGCGCATACAGATTTCATATATCTGCTGACTTTTTTTATATAGCTGCGCCAGACTTGCCTTCTAAGTCATTGATTTTACGCGCCCATTTTCAAAAAATGGAAAGCTGAGCGATTTGGCACAAAAAACAAACTCGGCTAATATTCGGGGACAATATGGTAGCGTTGTCATAAACCCGGAGACTCCATGGAACGTCGCAATTTCATTCAAGCAATCGCAGCCGGCATGGCTGCAAGCAGTGCATCCGTACAAGCAGCATCAAGCGTTGAACGCAGCATAGGTGAGCGCCAATACATGGCGGCGCTGGCACAGAAAATGGCCGAGCCGGTTCTCACCAATATGGCCCGCGGCACGCTGCAAAAACAGTTCCCGCTGGAAGTTAGTCCTACCTGGGATGGGCGCGATCAGCGCGTCAGCTACCTTGAATGTTTTGGCCGGCTGATTTCGGGCATCGCGCCATGGCTGGCCTTGCCCGACGACGGTACAGCGGAAGGGCAGACGCGCAAGCGCCTGCGCCAACTGGCGCTGCAAAGCTATACCAATGCGGTCGATCCGGCCAGCCCGGACTACCTGCTGTGGAAAGGTCCGGGCCAGGCGCTGGTCGATTCGGCCTATTTCACCAATGCGCTGATGCGTGCGCCTAAAGCCCTGTGGGAGCCGCTCGATGCCCAGACCAAGCGTCGCATCGTGGCTGAAATCAAAGGTCTGCGCCGGATCGAGCCACCGTATATCAACTGGATGCTGTTTGCCGCCATGAACGAAGCCTTCCTGCTATCGGTCGGCGAAGAGCATGACCCGATGCGTATGCACGTGGCCATCCGTAAAATCAACGAATGGTATGTGGGCGATGGCTGGATTAAAGATGGCGAAGCGTTCCACTTCGATTACTACAATTCCTTCGTCATGTATCCGATGTTGCTGGAAGTGCTGGAGGCGATGAAACAGGCCAATGTGCCGTTCTGGAATGGCAAGCCGGCCGATCTGCACGCGCAGGCGCTGAAGCGCATGCAACGCTATTGCGAGCATCTCGAGCGCTTTGTCTCGCCGGAAGGCACGTTCCCGCCGATAGGACGTTCGCTCACGTATCGCACGGCAGCCTTCCAGCCGCTGGCACTGCTGGCCTGGCGCAAGCAATTGCCGCAGAGTCTGCCGGAAGGGCAGGTACGCGCCGTGCTGCACGCGGTACACAAAACGGTCTGGACGGCGCCGGACAATTTCACCAAAGATGGCTATCTGACCATAGGTTTCGTCGGCCATCAGCCTGAACTCGGCGACTGGTACTCGAATAACGGCAGCATGTATATCGCCGCGGCCGGCTTGCTCGCGCTGGGGCTGCCAGAGTCGGACAGCTACTGGACGGCACCGGCACAGGACTGGACGCAGAAAAAAGCGTTTTCTGGTCGCCGCTTCCCTAAAGACTATCCGGTGAACTACTGATATGCGCAAGCCTCTTTTCTCGCTTGCGCACCAGTTGCTGCTGGCCTGCGCCATCGTGCAACTGAGTGCCGCGCACAGTTACGCTCAGTCCGCTGATACGGCTGTCGCGGAATGGGAACAGCCGGAGATCGTACAGGTCAACCGCGAACCCATGAAGGCCACCTTCTTCAATTTCGAGACGCGTGATCTGGCCATGCGCGGCGAGAAGCAGGCATCGCGCTGGTATCTCGCGCTCGATGGCCGCTGGAAGTTTGCCTACTCCAGAACGCCCGAGTCACGCCCACGCGATTTTTACCAGCCCAGCTACGATGTCAGCGCATGGGGCACGATAGAAGTGCCCGGCATGATGCAGGCGCAAGGTTATGGCCAGCCGTATTTCAATAATATCGACTATCCGTTTCCCCGCAATGAACCTTACATTCCCCATGCAATGAATGAAGTGGGTTCGTACCGGCGCGAGTTTACGCTGCCTGAAGTCTGGCAGGGGCGTGCAGTCTATCTGCATATTGGTGCGGCCGGTGCGGCTTATTACATCTGGGTCAACGGCGAAAAAGTCGGCTATTCGGAAGACTCCAAGCTGCCTGCTGAATTCGATGTCACGCGCTATCTGAAGCCCGGAAAGAATCTGGTCGCCATCGAGCTATACCGCTTTGCCGATGGCTCCTATCTGGAAGATCAGGATTTCTGGCGCGTCTCGGGAATCGAGCGCAGTGTGTATCTGTATGCAGAACATGCGCAGCAGCACTTGCGTGACTACACGGCCGAAGCCACACTGGACCCGCAGCACTACAAGGATGGCCGGCTCAAGATTACCCCCGTCATGCGCGGCGATGCCAACGGCCAGTTGCGCGCCACCGTGTATGAACAGGATCAGGCCATCCTGACGCTGGTGGGGAATATCGAACATGGCAAGGCGGCGCCGCTGGCAGGCACTATTCCTAACGTTCAGCCGTGGTCGGCCGAGACGCCCAAGCTGTACCGGCTGCTGATCGAGCATATCGATGCCAGCGGTCAGCTGATTTCCGCCACTGCACGCAAGATCGGTTTCCGCAGCGTGGAAGTGCGCGGGGGCGAAGTCCGCGTGAACGGCAAGCGCATCACCATTAAAGGGGTGAACCGGCATGAACATGATCCCTACACCTTCCGGGTGTTGTCGGAACAGACCATGCGGCAGGATATAGAGTTGATGAAGCGGGCCAACATCAATGCCGTACGGACCTCGCATTATCCCAATGATCCCCGCTGGTACGATCTGGCCGATGAATATGGCCTGTATCTGATGGATGAAGCCAATATCGAATCGCACGAATACATGCAGGCCGGTGACAACGCAGGCAGCGCGCGCGAAACAATACAGCTCGGCTACAAGCCCCATTGGGCGGTGGCCCATCTGGACCGGATTACCCGCATGGTGGAACGCGATAAAAATCATCCTAGCGTCATCTTCTGGTCGCTCGGCAATGAAGCGGGCACCGGCCCCAACTTCGAGCAGGCGGCGCGCTGGATACGCCAGCGCGACCCCAGCCGTCTGATTTCCTATCTGGGCCAGCCGGCGCTGGGAGAAGTACACCGGCCTAACAGCTACGTGGATATTTATGCGCCGATGTACGACAACATCGAAAAGATGGTCGATTATGCGCAAGACCCGCAATACACCCAGCCGATGATACAGTGCGAATATGCACATGCGATGGGCAATAGTCTGGGCAATCTGGAACAGTACTGGCAAACCATCCGGCGCTATAAAAAGCTGCAGGGCGGCTTTATCTGGGACTGGGTCGATCAGGCCATGTTGCGCAAGACTGCGGACGGTACAACCTACTGGGCGCAGGGAGAAGACTATGGCCCGAACCCTCGCCATGACATGTCGGTGGTGGCAGACGGCATCGTGCAGGCTGATCGCACGCCGGACCCGGAATACTACGAACTGCGTCAGGTGTATGCCCCGGTTGCCTTTGAAGGTGATCCGAGCAAGGGCACGCTGACGGTCATCAACCGGCATGATTTCAATGATCTGTCGCAGCTGTCCCTGCGCTGGGTGCTCAGCAAAAACGGCCAGCCTATCGAAAGCGGCGAGCTGGCCAAGCTAAACGTGCCAGCCCAGAGCAAGGTGGCAGCGAACTTCCGCTGGCCCAAAATTGCGCGCGCCGACGGGGCGGAATACATCGTGACGTTCAAGGCCGTGGCCAGGGAAGGTGCTATCGCCGGTGTTGCTGCCGGCACCGAGCTGGCATTCCGTCAGTTCATCCTGCAGGCGGCACGCCACACGATGCAGACAAGCTGGCAGAAGCCGCTGGAACAACATGGCCAGTATCTGCTGGAGGCCGGCAATTCGCGGCTGACTGTCGAAACGGGCAATGGTTTGATGGCCCTGGCTATCCATGGCAAGCCCGTGCTTACCGGCGGGGCACCGAATTTCTGGCGCGCCCTGACCGATAACGATGAAGGGACGGGACTGGCGCGCTCGCATGAGATCTGGAAGACGTTCTCGGAACAGCGCGCCGTGCGTTCCGTCGTGGCCGAGCGCGACGCCATCCGTGTGAGCTATGCCTTCGGTGCCGGTGCCGCGCGCTGGGAAAATACCTACCGCATGAATGCGCAAGGCATCGTCTCGGTAGAAGCCCGCTTCGTGCCCCTGCGGGACACGTTGCCAGATCCACTGCGGCTAGGTTTGCGCTTTAATTTCGATACGGCGCTGGCACAGGTCAACTGGTACGGCCGCGGCCCGCAGGAATCCTATATTGACCGCCAGACTGGCGCCGCGATCGGGCGCTATCAGGGCAAGCTGGCGGAGCAGTATCACTCCTACGTACGGCCGCAGGAATCCGGCAATAAGACCGAGGTGCGCTGGCTGGCGCTGACGGACGCTGAAGGTTCCGGCATCCGGCTCACCGGCACCGAGCCGCTCTCAGTGAATGCGCTGGCATTTCCCTACGAAGACCTGTACCCGCGTCCACGCGGCAGCTGGCATAGCTCGGATATCGTGCCCCATGGCGCCGGCTCGCTGCTGATCGATGCACGCCAGACCGGCTTAGGTGGCGATACCGGCTGGGATGCACGTGGCCGGCCGCATATGCAGTTCCGCATTCCTCTCAAACCGCTGCGCTACAGCTTCACTATCGCCCCTCAACTGGAACCGTTATGACTTCTAGCAAACATTTTCCACCACGTCGGCGCTTGCTCGGCGGTGCTGTTGCCGCCATGGGCGGTCTGCTTGTCCCGTTCGCCAGTGAGGCACAGCCGGAGGCGGCAGCGGCGGCCCGTTTCATGATCGGGCCGCAGGACTTTATGCTCGATGGAAAACCCATCCAGATCCGTTGTGGCGAAATGCATTTTGCCCGCGTGCCCCGTGAATACTGGCGCCATCGCTTGCAGGCCCTGAAGGCCATGGGCCTGAATACCGTGTGCGCCTATCTGTTCTGGAACTACCATGAATGGCGCGAACAGCAATATGACTGGGCGGGCCAGCGCGATGCTGCCGAATTCTGTCGCATCGCCCAGCAGGAAGGCTTGTGGGTCATTCTGCGCCCCGGCCCCTATGCCTGTGCCGAATGGGAAATGGGCGGCCTGCCGTGGTGGCTGTTGAAACAGCCCGGTGACGCATTCCTGCGTAGCAGCGACGAGCGCTTTACCAAGCCCGTCAATCGCTGGTTGCAGCAGGTGGGCAAGGTACTGGGCCCGCTGCAGATTACTCAGGGCGGGCCTATCCTGATGGTGCAGGTCGAGAACGAATATGGTTTCTTTGGCACCGATCTCGAATACATGCGGGCCATGCGTCAGGCGCTGCTCGATGCCGGATTCAATGTGCCGCTATTCCAGTGCAATCCGACCAATGCCATCGCCAAATCGCACATCCCCGGATTATTCCAGGTGGCGAACTTTGGCAGCGACCCGCAGGGCGGCTTTGCCGCGCTGGCAGCCGTGCAGACGGGGCCTAAAATGTGCGGGGAATATTACTCGGGCTGGTTCGATACCTGGGGCGCGCCCCATCGCAAAGGCGATGCCACCAATGCGGTGGCCGACATCAAGGCCATGTTGGCGGCTAACGGTTCATTTAGTCTGTACATGGCTCACGGCGGTACCTCGTTCGGACTGTGGGGTGGTTGCGATCGCCCGTTCCGCCCCGACACCAGTAGCTATGACTACGATGCGCCCATCAGTGAAGCAGGCTGGATGGGCGAAAAATTTCAGGCTTACCGGGCCGGCATCGCCCCCTTCCTGCGCCCCGATGAAACCTTGCCGACGCCACCGCCGCGCCAGCGCGTGATGGCGATTCCTGCCTTTACGTTCAAGCAATCGGCCAGCGTGCTGGACAACCTGCCGGCGCAGGTGATCCGCGATCGCACGCCGCGCGCCATCGAGCACTACGACATTAGTCGCGGCCTGATCGCCTATACCGTGACGCTGCCCGCCGGTGCCGCCGGCGTGCTGGAGGTGGCGAAACTGCGTGATCTGGCATGGGTGCATCTGGACGGCAAAGAAATCGGTACCATGGATACGCGCTATCGGCGCGTGAAAATCGATGTGCCGGCGCGCGCCGCGCCTGCCCGCCTCGACATTCTGGTGTACACCATCGCGCGGGTGAATTTCGGGATGGAAGTGCATGACCGTAAAGGGCTGCAGGGGCCGGTCAGCTATACGCCCAGAAATGGCACGCCGCTGGTGCTGGAAAACTGGGAAATCCGTGCCATCGATTTCGATGCCGATGGCAGCTTGCCGCCACTGCAGTGGCGTCGCGGACGCAGCAAGGGCGCCGCGTTCTGGCGCGCCACGTTCGACGTGAGTCAGTGCGCCGATACCTTCCTCGATATGTCGAGCTGGGGGCAGGGCATCGTCTGGGTCAACGGAAAATGTCTGGGCCGCTACTGGAGCATCGGCCCCACCCAGACCATGTATCTGCCGGGGCCGTGGCTGAAGCGAGGCCGCAATGACATCGTCGTGCTCGATCTGACCGGCCCGCGCTCGGCCAGTATTGCCGGGCTGGCCACGCCTATCCTCGACCAGTTGCATCCGGAGCGGGACCTCGCGCGGCCGCCGAGCAAGGTCAGACCGCAACTGGCCGGCCTAGCGCCCGTACACAGCGGCGCTTTCGCGCCCGGTGCCAAGGTACAGGAAGTGCGCTGGGGCAGGCCCGCACGGGGCCGCTACCTGTGTCTGGAAGCGCTTGATGCCCACGATGGCAAGCCGTCGGCAGCGATAGCGGAACTGGCACTGGCAGATGCTCAGGGACAGCCCTTGAACCAGACCAGCTGGACCATTGCCTACGCCAGCAGCGAAGAAGTGCGCAAGGAAGATGGTTCCGCCCTCAATGCCATTAACGGTCAGGCCACGGATTACTGGCACACGGCATGGAGCGGGCCGGGTAGCGCTGCCAGCTACCCGCACCGGCTGATCATCGATCTGGGGCAGTCGGTCGAGATTGGCGGCATACGCTACACGCCACGACAGGGACCGGACACTGTGACGGGGCGTATCCGCAACTTCCACATCTATGTCGGCGATCAGCTGGTGAGTGAAGATTGAGTGCTACTGCACGCAGGCAGCCATATCACTTTGCATATGGCTACTTTGTGCTTTTTGCTAAAAAGCACATGGGACGATAGGGGGCAGCAGGGCAGGCCATGTTAAGATAACGTTGCCACGAAATACCTTGCACGTTATTGCATCAGCTAGCTCGTGGCTGAACCCCTGAATCGGAAAGCCCATGGCAAAAAACACCATCACTGAAGTCGCGCTCGCTGCCGGCGTCTCCGTCATTACTGCATCCCGTGCAATGCGAGGCGTTGGCTATGTGGCAGATGGTACGCGTAAAAAAGTCCTGGCCGCCGCCAAGGCGCTCGATTATGAACCCGACATCATGGCGCAGCGTATGCGCGGCGGCAGTTCGCGCCTGATCGGTGTGTTCGTCAATCACTTCGGCTCTTCCGTTGTGCATGAATTGATTACCAGCGTTAATCGTGAAGCACGGGCGCTCGGTTTCGACTTGCTGATTTTTAATGCGGAAAATTTTGATGCGCCAGGCCGCATCAGCACCAGCAAGATGATGGGGAAATTATGCGATGGCGTCTTGCTGATCTTACCCAATGTGCACGACAGCTATATCGACAAACTCGAGCGTGATCACGCCAAGTGTGTGCTGATTAATTTCTGTGCCCGTCCGATTAATCTGCCCGTGGTCGTCGGCGCCAATCGCGAAGGGGCGCGTCAGGCTGTCGAGCATCTGATCGCGCTTGGTCATCAGCGTATCGCCTTTATTGCGGGCTCCAGTAATACGGGGCAAAGTCTGGAGCGCCAGCGCGGCTATGAAGAAGCGCTGGCCCATGCGCAGATTCCGCTACGCCCAGAGTATATTCAACAGGGTAATTTCACCCACCCCACAGGGGTACACGCTGCCAAGCAGTTGTTTGCCCTCAAGCAGAGGCCTACGGCGATTTTCGCCGCGAACGATGATATGGCTTTTGGCGTGCTCGATGCCGCGAAAGAGCAGGGCATCAATGTACCCGAGCAATTGTCGGTGATAGGCTACGATGACGTCACCGCTGCCAATTATGTGTTCCCCAAATTGACGACGATCCGCCAGCCTTTGGCCAGCATCGCGAGCCGAGCCGTCAAAGAGCTGGTCAACATCATCAACGGCGAGACCATGGTCGGTGGGCGGCTAGAGCTGCCGACGCTGTTTGTGGAACGCGATTCGACCGGCCCGGCACCGCGCGGCTAAGGCCGCCGCCCCGAGCGGGGCGCCTGCATATCAGCCTAAAAAACACTATCTAAGTGCGCCTGAACACAGTATGATAGGCGAGAGACAACGTTGTCATATTCGTGGCAAAGCAGCCTTGCTTTCAGCAGGGTGCCACATGACAAGCTGCTTCGTCAGACGTCTCCCTCCTGAGGCTTCCAGTGTCCATCAGGGTTTTAGCCAAAGGCGCTTGCTTACGCCTTTGGCTTTTTTATGTGGCAACCGGGGAAGTAGAAATAAAAAACGGCGACATAGCATGTCGCCGTTGCCAGTTCCAGAGCAGCTTAGAAGAAGGTATAGCGCAGCGAGAACTGGAAGGTGCGGCCATCATAATCGGCGCGGCGCAGCTTCGCTTCGGTGCCTTCATACTCCTGACGGAAGGTGTTGGTCAGGTTGAACGCATCCACCGCCAGCGTCAGATCGGGCGTGAGTTTGTACGATGCCGACAGGTCGAACTGGCCGCGCGCCTTGACGCTACGCGCTGCCCCGCTGAAGGTACCACCGCTAGGCAGGTTGTAGTCATCGCGATAGTTGTACACGCCACGCACACCCCATACCGGAGTTTCATAGTAGAGGATAAAGTTGGCCGAACGGGGCGAGACATTATTCAGGAACGCCGGTGTGCCATCGGGCGCTTTGCCTTTGGTACGGGTGTAGGAATAATTGAAGACACCGCCCATGCCATTGAATGGCGCCGGCAGGAAGTCGAAGGACTGCTGTACCGTCAGTTCGGCACCTTCGGCGATCAGGTCGTTCGGCGAGTTCACGGCACCGTTCACATCAATGGTGTATTTACCGTTCAGGCCTTTACCGGCTGGTGCCGCCAGATCACTGATGCAGCGATCGCCCACTACGCTCCAGTTACCCAGCCCCAGGTTGTAGCCATTGGCAGGGCACAGCAGGGCGTCACGATTTTCATTGACGATCATGCCGGCGATCTTCTTGCGATACACGGCCATGCCTATCATGCTGTTAGGGCGGTTGTAATATTCGAGCGACAGATCCTGCGACTTCGAGGTGTAGGGCTCGATATTCACACGTCCCAGACTGACCGTGAAACCACCATTGACGCTATCTTCCACCACGGTGGTAGAAATCGGCGAAATGTCGCGCGGATTTGGACGGATGAAGGTCTGGTAATTACCGTAGCGCATAACCAGCTTGTCGCTCAGATCGGCTGCCAGCAACATCGACGGCAGATTGTTCTTGTAGGTGGTTTCCTTGGTATTGGTCTTGAATACGGCACTCGCCCCCGTACCCGTACGGTCCATCGACACCACAGTCTGCTTGGTCTCCTCATGGCGCAGACCGACATGGCCACGCAGGCGCACACCGCCCAGTTTGCCATCGATCTTGCTCATCAAATACAGTGCTTTGATGTCGTCATCCATGCTGAAGTTATTGCTGGTGAAACCACCGTCGGCCGGATCATTCACCCAGCCGCTGGCGGTTTTCTGCAGATTGGCAGCGATAGTCGGCTGCAGCGTCGCGCTGACCAGGTTGTAGTTCACGGTTTGCCAGTTGGTCAGATAATTGCCCGCATTACCACCGAAGAAATCATTGGCAAAAGCGCTTTGGGTGACGAAGCCCGAACTGATCTTGCTATAGTCTATGCCCGCTGCACTCGAGCGGTAGGCGCGCGAATTGTACTGATTCTTGTTGAGCTGGGCG
The DNA here is from genome assembly GCF_964031615.1 of Duganella fentianensis. Taxonomy (GTDB): domain Bacteria; phylum Pseudomonadota; class Gammaproteobacteria; order Burkholderiales; family Burkholderiaceae_D; genus Rugamonas; species Rugamonas fentianensis_A. The sequence continues at coordinate 128,922 of NZ_CAXIQN010000003.1, read as the reverse complement.
CCGCCCTGTATCGATTCGATCCACGGCAAATCGACATAGCGTTCAATATCGAGACGCGCCGATTTGACCTGATTGTTGGCGTAGTTATCCGAACCGGCTACGATGAACACATCGCCATTGGCATTAGTGACGGTCGGGGAATTGCCCGTGCCGCCCCAGGTCCATGGACCCGTCAGCTGGGTTGCGCCCAACGCTGGCGCGCTTTGATTAAACAGCATCGCGAAATTATCCACTCCGCCCGACAGGCCTACGCGCCCCGTGATGCCGTTACCCAGGCCGCTGGCGCCGAGCGGCTTGGCTGTATTGCGGATATCCACCTGACCCTGATAGCCATAGTTGGTGGCTTTCGATACCACGCCCGTACCTTCGATGCGCCATGCAGCATCGGTGTACGCAGCTTTTAGATTCAGGCCATTCGATTTCTGCTCGAACGGTTGTTTGCGCATCGAGCCATATACGCGCGGGTTGGTAAAGTTATAGTCCATCACATAGTAGCGGCCATCGGAATGCAGGAACGGCGCCGAAGTGGGATTGATGATGGTGTTATTGTCGCGATAGTCGATGTCCAGAATGTCGAGCGACGTGCCCTTCATTTCACGGTTGCTGAAGAAGTATTGCGCACCAGCCTTGAGCTGCGGCGATACCTTGAATTCGGCACCGAAGGCGCCCGAGGTGAGCGAGCCATCATTGACCATCACACCCTGGCGGATATCCGAAGGCAGCGTGACGCCGGCCTTGGATTTCAGACCGGTACCACCGGGTGCGGCGACGCAGGGTGCTGCCTGACCCGTGCAGTCGGCCGCATAGTAATCCTTGTAGCGGGCGAAATCGGGCGTGGTGGCCGGATTGAGCTGGGTGAACTGATTGATATACAGCGAATCGCGACGGAATTTCTCGGTCTTGCGGGTCAGAATGCCGAACACGCCGAGTTGACCATCCATATATTTCTTGGCCACGTTGACGGACAGCTTGGGCGAATTGTAGCCGCCGAGCGCATCATGTTCGCCCGACAGTTTGACGAAAGCGCCTTCTTTACGCGACAGCGCGGGTGCAATCACCATATCGATATTGCCGGCAATGCCGCCGCTCTGATCAGCCGCCGAGACCGACTTCACCACGGTGAATGCGCTAAAGATATCGGAGTCAAATGCTCCCATCGGGGTCGCGCCGCCGAGCACCGGGGCAGCGAAGTCCATGCCATTCATGGTGACTTTGGCGAAGGCGCTGGGCAGACCGCGCAGATTGACCGATGCACTGCGGCCGTCTTCTTCACGGTTGACTTGAATACCCGAAATGCGCTGCAGGGCTTCGCCCACGTTCAGATCGGGAAACCGCCCGTCGCCGGCACTAATGCTGTCGGTGACGCCGATATTTTGTCGCTTCATCACCAGCGCATCGGTGTAGCTTTTTCGGAAGCCGGTCACTTGCACCACGCTTGAATCGGGCACAGCGGTTTCAGTTGCGCCGCTGTTCTGCGCCTGCGCTGCGGGTAAAGCACCGAGTAGGGCAAGTGCATAGCTGACCTGACGGGCGCATATTTTCTTTGCTAACTTACTCATTCCATCTCCTTATTATTCGATTGGGCATTCAAGTTGAGCGCATGCCTGCGAAACAACCATTGCAGAATAGCGGGAGCAGTTTTGTGTGACAACGTTGACATTAGCGGATTGCGCGCACTGTTTTGTGGCCAAATGCGCGTCCGATGGCGCAATGGGGCTTGCGTCTATAAATATTTTTATGCTAACGCGCGGGTGTAATACGCTAGCAAAAGTGAGCTAGGGCTATAATCAAGCGGCAGTTTTAGTGCGCGGGTGCGGCGACATCGCAAACAGTCACGAATTTGAGAATTTCTCGGTCACGCAATAAAAAACTGCTGATGTTGTGATCCGACATCAGACGCCATGGCGTCCCTAACAATCATCGAATTGAGCACATGCCGCCAGCGTGCAATGATAGGGTTACGCCAATCCTGTTAAGGTTAACCTATCGCGCCAGCACTTCCTCTTATGAACTACGCTCCTTTCCTTCGCTCGCTCCGGGTGCTCGGCGCCTGCGCTGGCATCGCACTGACCGGCTGCCATACGCTGGCCCCATCATCGGCTGTACTGACTACCAGACTGGTCGATGTGGCGCCGGGCTGGGCCAATAACTCGGTCAACACGGTGATCTTCCGCAAGAACTCGCTGGTCAGTGATGGCCAGATGCAGTACATCGCGTTTTACGATAGCGAGCGCTACGTGGTATTGGGCAAGCGTAAGCTGGGTAGCGAGCAATGGACCATGGCGCGTACGCCGTATCGCGGCAATGCCAGCGATGCCCATAACGCCATCAGCATCATGCTCGATGGTCGAGGGACCTTGCATGTAGCGTGGGATCACCATAACGATGCCTTGCACTACGCCCATAGCATCCGTCCCGGCGAACTGACCCTGACTGCGCCGCTGAGCATGATAGGGTCAGATGAAGCGTCGGTGTCCTATCCGGAATTCTTCCGCCTGCCTGATGGCGGCCTGCTGTTCTTCTACCGCAATGGCGCCTCGGGCAAAGGCAATCTGGTACTCAATCGCTATGACAGCCAGCAGGCGCGCTGGACGCGGGTGGCCGATAATTTAATCAGTGGCGAAGGCGCGCGCAACGCCTACTGGCAAGCCTGTGTGGATGAGCAGGGCACCATCCACGTGTCCTGGGTCTGGCGTGAATCGCCCGATGTGGGCAGTAATCACGATCTGGCCTATGCACGTTCGCGCGATGGCGGCCGCAGCTGGGAAACCTCGCGTGGCACGCCCTATGTCTTGCCGATCACTGCAGCCTCGGCCGAGTATGCTGCCCGCATCCCCCAGCATAGTGAGCTCATCAATCAGACGTCGATGAGCGCCGACGCCGCAGGCCATCCCTATATTGCGACTTACTGGCGTGACGCCGGCAGCAAGATTCCCCAGTTTCACATCGTCTACAATGTTCAGGGCGCATGGCACACCCGGGCGCTGAATTTCCGCCAGTCGCCATTTACGCTGGAAGGGCAGGGCACCAAGGCCATCCCGATTTCGCGGCCCCAGCTATTGCTTGATCAACAGGGTGACCAGTTGACGGGTTTGCTGCTGTTCCGTGATGCCGAGCGGGGCAACCGCGTCTCGGTGGCGCAGATCGCGGACTTTTCCAGCGGCACGTATCAGGTACGCGACCTTACCGAGCACGGGGTAGGGGCGTGGGAGCCTAGTTACGACACAGAATTGTGGCGTCAGCGGCGCGAACTGCACGTTTTCCTGCAAGCCGTGGCGCAAGTCGATGGCGAGGGCATCGCGCAAGCGCCTGCCAGCATGGTGCGGGTACTGCAATGGGCCGCACCGTCCCGTTCCACGCCATAAAGGTTGCCGCAAGACTGCTAGCGGACATCGTTATCAGATTTTATATTTTAAATTCATATTTAAAATCAATAACTTAAAATGATATATGAAAATGTTATGGAATTTCGCAGGTTTTTGTTGGCTTGCTTGTGGTAACGTTGTCTTTTTCTGAGGCGAAGTAATCAAGTCTGTCAAAAACAGGATAATCATGATGCATTGGCTTACCCGGGTGGCAATTCTAAGTTTTACTTGTGCGTGCTGCCATGTCTATGCGGCACCGAGGCTGCTGATTACTGCCGCACATACGCTGGGCGAAGCGCGCAACGGGGAAACCATCGCCATTCCGTGGGCCAGCGTGCAGGCGGCGTTGCCCGGTGCACTGTTGCAGCATCTGGTGGTACGTAACCAGCAGGGCCAGAGCATTGCCTATCAGGTCACCAATGAACGACCACTGGCGCGCGACCCCGATCAGCGCGGCGCCTCTTACGGCAGCTTGCTGTTCCAGCATGACTTTGCCGCAGGCGAGCAACTGAGCAGCTTTACCGTTGAGCGTGCGGAGCAGGTCAGCCCGCCATCTGCAACGCGTGCATACGCCCGCTACGTGCCTGAACGTCTCGACGATTTTGCCTGGGAAAATGACCTGATCGGCCATCGCACCTATGGTCAGGCACTGGCCGCGCCTGCGCCCGCAGGCAGTGATAAGGAAGTGCTGGTAACCAGCGGCATGGATGTGTGGTTCAAGCGCGTGTCATATCCCGTGCTCGATCGCTGGTATAACAAAGGACATGAGCACTACCACACCGACCAGGGCGAGGGGCTCGATATGTATAGCGTCGGAGGTTCGCGCGGTGCCGGCGGAGTCGGCATCTGGGATGGGCAAGCGCTGGCGGTCAGCCGCAATTACCACGGCTGGAAAATACTCGCCAATGGTCCGATCCGTAGCGTATTTGAGCTCAGTTATGACAGCTGGGATGCAGCGGGGGTAGTGGTGCGGGAAACCAAACGTATCACGGTCGATGCCGGCCATCGGTTTGATCGCATTGAATCGACCTTTGTGTTTGATGGCAAGGCTAGCCTGAACGCTGCGGTGGGTTTGAACAAGACGCCTGCTTATCCGGAGCGGCAACCGCAGATCGCGTATCTGCGCTTGCCACAGCACGGTGTGCTGGCGCAATGGGTTAGTCAGCAGCGTGATGGGAACTTTGGCGTCGCCGTGATCCTCCCTGAGGCTAAGCAGCCCCAGTATGCCGAAGATGGGCTAAATGCCCTGATCCTGCAGCGCGTTACTTCGGGGCGGCCATTGCTGTACTACGCGGGCGCCGCCTGGAGCGAGGCTTCTGGCATCAACAGTCTGCGCCAGTGGCAAAGTGAAATTGAAGCCGAGGCGCGCCGCCTGCAAGCGCCTCTGACGATTACCACCACCGTACTGCCCTGATCCGGTGTACCCGCCATGGTGCAGGGCGCCGGACACATTCTGCCGTAATTGGAAAGGAAATGATGAGTAAGAAAAAACGCGTTCTCAGTGTGCTAGTGGCCGCCTTCATGGCTGCTGGCCTCGCCGGCTGTGCCGGTCCGGTCAGCACGGCGCCTGGCACCTCGGTGCAAGTGGCGGCCCAGCGGGCCGACGTGCTGGCGGCCATGAATAAGGCCAATCGCTATTGGCAGCAGCAGGTGCCGGCCACCGAATGGGCTTTCTGGAATGTTGCCGCCTACCATACCGGCAATATGGCCGCCTATGAGGTGACGCAGGATCGCGCCCAGCTGGCCTACACCGAACAGTGGGCCGAACATAATGGCTGGTCTGGTGCGCGCTCGCCCGACAAGTCACGCTGGAAGTATTCTTACGGTGAAACCGATGAATACGTGATGTTCGGCGACTGGCAAATCTGTTTTCAAGTGTATGCCGACCTCTACAAGCTAAATCCTGATCCCAAAAAGATCGCGCGCGCACGCGAAGTGATGGAATACCAGATGAGCACGCCGAATCGCGATTACTGGTGGTGGGCCGATGGGCTGTACATGGTGATGCCGGTAATGACCAAGCTCTACACTATTACCGGTGACCGTCGCTATCTGGACAAGCTGGCGCAGTACTTCGCCTATGCGAACGAGATCATGTATGACAGCGCGGCGCAGTTGTACTACCGCGATGCCCGCTATGTGTATCCGAAACATCAAAGCCTGCATGGGAAAAAGGATTTCTGGGCACGGGGCGATGGCTGGGTGTTTGCGGGTCTGGCGCGCGTGTTGCAGGACTTGCCCAAGAATGATCCCTACCGGCCCGAGTTCGAGCGCAAGTTTGTGCAGATGGCGCAAGCCTTGAAGCCGCTGCAGCAAGCCGATGGGTACTGGGCGCGCAGCTTGCTCGATGCCGACCATGCACCGGGGCCGGAAGCCAGCGGCACGGCGTTCTTTACCTACGCCTATCTGTGGGGCATCAATAATCATGTGCTGTCGCAACAGGAATATCTGCCGACGGCGCAGCGTGGCTGGAAGTTCTTGCGTGAAGTGGCGCTGCAGCCAGACGGCAAAATCGCCTACGTCCAGCCTATCGGTGATCGCGCGGTGGCCGGGCAGGTGGTGGATAAGCAAAGCACCGCGCATTTCGGCGTCGGTGCCTTCCTGCTGGCCGGGGCAGAAATGGCCAAATTTCTTCAGCCGTGACGGCCAACCCCTGCGCCGCAACTGAGCCAGACTAGCTCCTCAGACCTGCCATAGCTCGTGCAGGTCTTTCCAGCGCGGGCGCCATGCCCGCGCTGTCTTTTTGAGTGTCGCAACGACGTTGCGAAGTGACAACGATATCATATCTAATCCCCCATTTCTTCCAGTGCGAGGCACTACCTGCCTTTGATTGGCTGAATTAATGTCATGTTTTTCAATGACTTAGGGGATGGCTGAAGGCAGCCATATCAATTGGTTTTGATTGCATATGCATTTAGTATGGTAACGTTGCCCGACTTTTCTGCTACGCTTGCCGTATGCTGTGATGCAAGGTCACGCACGGGGTCATCTGCGACGACAGATGGTCAAGATTGAAAAAAGGAGACATGGATGAAAAAGAAAATTCTCGCCACATTGGTTCCCGTGGCACTCGCCGCCGCGTATGGCGCACCGGCGCTGGCGCAAGAGCGTGCAGCGCAGCCCGAAGCTGCCGCCACGCCAGCCAGCAATCAGGAAGCCACGCCCGCAGCCGATACGGCCACTGTAGTCGTGACGGGCTTCCGTAACAGCTTGCAGAAAGCCTTGAATCTCAAGCAGCAGGCCATCAGCGTGCGCGATTCCATCGTGGCTGAAGATATCGGCAAATTCCCCGAGGCGAACGTGGCCGAGTCGTTGCAGCGCGTACCGGGCATCATTCTGAATCGCGATGATTCGTCGGGTGAAGGCCAGCGTGTATCGATCCGTGGCCTGCCGACGGAATATTCCGTCACCACCCTGAACGGTGCGCCCGTCAACACCACTTCCACCTCGACCATCGGTAGCGCGGCGCGCGGCTTCAATTTCGACGTGTTCGCCTCCGAACTGTTTGGTCGCGTCGATTTCTATAAATCGCCGCTGGCCGAACTGACGGAAGGGGGCATGGGCGGCGTGGTCGACCTGCAGACCCCGCGTCCGTTCGATAATCCCAAGCGTACTATCCGCTATGGCATCACCGACACCTACAACACCCAGTCCAAGCATCAGGATCCGAACGGCTATGCGCTGTACTCGAATACCTGGGACAATCTGGGCTTCCTGATCGGCGCCTCGCATACGGGCAGCGTGAATACCCGCTCCGGCTTTGAAGCGACCGGTGGCTACAATAGTTCGGCCAATGGCAGTTCCAAGCCCGTCAAAGGCAATTTTGCGCTGGCGCTGGATTTCGACAGCCCGCTGGCTAATCTGTCGGGGTATACCCGCGAGCAGGTTGCCAATGCGCTGTTGCCGCGTATCTACCGCTTCTATGGTAGCCAGAATGAACGTAGCCGCGACGGTCTGGTTTCCTCGCTGCAGTGGAAGACGCCGACGCTCAACGTCAGCTTCGATACCATGTACTCCAAACTGGAAAATACCCGCAAGGAACAACTGTTCGGTATCCTGATTCGTAGCACGGCCACCACCAACCGAAATTTACCGGTAGGCGCTTCCGGTAATAATGGCTTGATTCCGCAGAACGTACACATCGATCCGGCCACCAATCTGCTCACTGGCACGTTCGGCAATACCACCTACAACGGCGGCGCGGCCTATACCAAGGATGAGACCCAGTTCGGCTATGGCGCCCTGAACGCTAGCTGGAAAGCTACGCCCAAACTGAACATTACCGGTCAGGCCAGCCTTAACCAGAGTAGTGCGCAAAGCATGGGCGGCACTTTGTCCGGCTATATCTATGGTGCTACCTCGACCATCGATTATGGCAATGATCACGTTTATCCATCCGTCAGTTCGAGCACCAGTTACACCGATCCGAATAGCTGGTCGGGCTTCACCATCGGCACCAACCGTACCCGTGAAACGGATAAGGGCAAGCAGGCCCGCGTGGTGGCGGACTGGGATTATGATTTGCCCTATGAGTGGAGTGGCCATCTGAAGGCCGGTGTGAGCTATGTGTCGACCACTAAAGGCGTCAACAAGCGCAATGGCACCAGTCTGGCGACCGCCCACTTGAATACGATCGGTGCGGCTGGACTGCGTAGCGCCATGACCACCACGCCGCCGATTTCCAATCTGGATCTGGGGGCGGGCTGGCCTAAAACCTGGGCCACCTGGGATAGCAATTATTTCTATTCCCAGTTCAATCCAGCCACTTACAACACCGATGCTACGTTCCAGCCTAACCAGAGTTTCGCGGCAGAAGAGGCGGTCAAAACGGCCTTTGTGCAGTCCGACTTCAAAGGCAATCTGTGGGATGAGCACGCGTTGCGCCTGAATGCCGGCCTGCGTTTCGCCAGCACGGATACGGGCATCGACAACTTCAAGCAGAAGGGCACGAATCTGGCCTATGCGCCCAACCATGAAGACGGTTCCTACAGCAATGTGCTGCCATCGTTGAGCGGCGCGCTGGATGTGACGGACAATCTGATGTGGCGTGCGTCGTGGGGCAAGACGATTACGCGCGCTTCGCTGTCGATTATTGCAGGGCAGACTGTCATCCCGAATCAGTTCGACAATTCCGCCACTTCGGGCAATCCGAATCTGCGGCCGCAGCAATCGAAGAATCTCGATACCAGTCTGGAATGGTACTTCCAGCCCGGTAGCCTGCTGTCCGCTGCATTGTTCAAAAAGGAGCTGACCGATGCCACCGTGGCCAACACCAAAGTGGTGACCTTCGGTTCGCTGGGCTTGCCTGATACGGCGCTGGGTCCATTGTTCCAGGATGCCAACGGCCACGTCGATCCGAATCTGGCGATGACGCTGCGTACCTATACCAATGGCGGTTCGCAGACCATGAAGGGCTTCGAGCTGGCTTATCAGCAGGCGTTCACGGCTTTGCCGGCACCATGGAATGGTCTGGGCGCGATGGCCAGTTATACCCACATCAATCCGTTCAGCTATGTGCCTTGGATCAGTAACGCGGGCAAAGTGGTGAGTGTGAATGTGGTGCCGAAATATGCCTATAGCACCACGGTCTACTTCGAGCAGGGACCGCTGGCGATGCGCATGTCGTGGAACTACAAGGACAAGTCGCTCAATACGGATAGTTCGACCAACCTGGGCGATGATCTGATCCGCTGGCGCGCCGGACGCGGTTATCTGGATGCGAATATCAGCTACAAGATCAACGACAAGCTGGAGTTCCGCATCGATGCGCTCAACTTGAGCAATACCCTGGCGTATGACTACTTCGAAGATGTCAGTGGTAAATACGGCAATGGTAAGAATAGCCGTATGGACTACGCCAAATACGATGGCCGTACCATTAAATTCGGTATCCGCGGCAAACTCTGATGTGCTGACAGCACAGCTTTAGCAGCACTGCGGCGCCATGCCGCAGTGCTGTGATGTTCATCAAACATTATCCGAATGCAGCGACGTACGCCGGGCGGCACTGGTTTAGGCCTGTGCTCTGGCTTTCCAGACTCGGCACCTATGCGGGCATGGGCGCCAGCGAGTCGCGCCTTGTCTCGTTGTGAAAATCTATGGTGTGCGGGACAATGGATAGCGACATCGGCTTCAAATTAAACTGAATGAAAATCTGCTGCATGAATAGCTTTCCTGACCAGTTTCGCGCGCTAGTGATCGGTTCCAGTGGCGCGATCGGCGCCGCTTTGGTGGCGGCCTTGGCGCAGTTGCCCCGTTGCGGTGCGGTGACGGGATTGCATCGCCATTCGACACCGCGGATTGATTTTGCCGACGAGGGAACCATTGCCGCTGCAGCCCGTGAGCTGGCATCTGCGCCGCGCTTCCATCTCATCATCAATGCCACCGGCATCCTGCATCAGGGAACGTTGATGCCGGAGAAGCGCCTGGCCGATCTTAACTATGACCATCTGCAGGCGATGTTTCAGGTTAATACCCTGGGACCCGCGCTGGTGTTGCGCCACTTTACGCCTTTGCTGGACGCCGAGCGGGGCGTGATGGGGGTGCTATCGGCCAAGGTGGGCAGCATAGGCGATAACCGTCTCGGTGGCTGGTATGGCTACCGGGCGTCCAAGGCGGCCTTGAATATGCTGGTGAAAACTGCTGCCATCGAACTGGCGCGCAGCAACAAGCAGAGCGTATTGGTAGCGTTGCATCCGGGTACGGTGAACTCGCCGCTGTCACGGCCGTTTCGGGGTGAACAGATAGGCCGTGCTGCAGCCGACGTGGCGACTGATCTGTTGCAGGTGATCGATAGCCTGACGCCGGCAGATAGCGGCAGCTTCCGCTCCTATCAGGGCGAAATCCTGCCGTGGTAGGAGGCTTAACGCCAGCCCTGCTGCCAGCGACTGGCATCATTGAGCTCGCGCCAGCGCAGATTGAAGCTGCGCCGTGTCAGCACGGCTTCCAGCGTGATCAGCTCGATGTCGGCGTCGGCGGGTTCCGGCTCGATGAGTGCCGTCACGATAAAGTGCTTTTCACGGTTTGCGGGGCTGACAGCAGTCCATTTGCTGCGTAGCAGTTTGGCCGGATTGAGGCGCAAGATGTTGGGTGGTAGAGATAATTCAGTCATCCTGGGTGCGATAGTCACATTATGGCTGGGTGGCGACAAACATCCTGAAGGTATTCTTGCCTGCCCGTTTAGCCTGATACATGGCGGTATCGGCCGAGCGGCACAAGTCATCGAAGTTCTGCTGGTCTGCGTTCATCAGGGTAGCGCCTATGCTGACGCTATTGTTGCACTGAACATGGCGGAGCTGGTAGGGCTCATTCAGCGACGCCATGATTTTATCGGCAATTGCCCGGATCGCATGGCCAGCTTTAGCGGGATCGGTGCCGAGGTTTTCCAGCATGACGACAAACTCGTCACCTGAAATGCGCGCCACCATGTCGCATTCTCTGACTGTGCTCTGCAGGCGTGCGGCAATCTGCTTTAATAACAGATCGCCGGCCAAGTGGCCGTGCTGGTCATTAATGGCCTTGAAATTATCCGAATCGATAAACAGTAGCGCGCCTATCTGCCCCGTTCTTCTGGCTAGCTGCAGGGCGCGGTCCACGTGGTCGATCAGCAGACGGCGGTTGGGCAGGCGGGTCAGCGCATCCGTCATCGCCATGTTGTGCAGGCTGCTGTTGAGGCGTTCCAGTTGCGCTTTCTGGGCTGCCAGTTCGAGGTTGAGGCGCTTGAGTTCTTCTTCCTGCTGGCGCCGTGCGTGGATGTTGTAGGTGACGCCGATCAGGTGCTTGGTGGCAGGATAGTCCTCGCCGCGGACGATCTTGCCGCTGTTGGCGTACCAGATCCACGCGCCGGATTTGGCGCGGATCCTGAATTCGCACTGGTATTTGGCGGTTCTGCCGCTGGCGTGATCGTCGATCGCCGTTTTCATGCGCGCCAGATCGTCCGGATGAATGATGGCGAAAATATTGTCCATATAGTCGCCAGCCTCCTGCTCGGTGTAACCGAGTTCGGCATAGATCTTGGTGGCTTTGCGTGTCACCTGACCGCTGACCAGTTCGTTTTCCCAGACGTCCAGTTCAGCGGCTTCCATCACCACTTCGAGGAAGGCTTCGCGTGGCAATTGGTCGGTGCGATCGTTCATGGCAGGCAGTCAGCGGCTGTTGGATTCCACAAAGCCCGCCAGTGCGCGCTTGAATTTGACCATCGAGGCAGGGTGTACATACATCATGTGTCCCGCTTCGTAGTAGTCGACGCCGATGTTGTTGCGCAGTTCGGGCGTCAGGTCCAGATGGTCGAGCACATATTCCACCGTGCCGTAAGGGCAGGCCAGATCGTAGTAGCCAGTGGCGATCAGCACCTTCATCTTGGGATTGAGCTTCATGCTCCATGCCAGATCGACGCTGGTATTCGGCTGCGTGAGTTTATCGCCCACATCGGGCTGGACATGGCGTGCATCCCAGTCTCTGCCGACATCGCCGCTAAACGCGTATTCGCGCTCCGCATCGACCTTCAATTCGCGCCGGTAATAGTCGTTAAAGCTGGCGACGAAAGCCGGTGCGATCGCGGACGCATAGGCGTCATGCTTCATCGACTCGGCCAGCGGGCTGAGGATGTCGCCCTGATAGCGGCTGTCGATACGGGCGACCACGCGCCCCGTTGCCCGCTTGAGCTCCTGCACGAAGTGGCCTTCATCGATGCGCAGGTTGGCGCGATCCCAGTATTGCGCGCTGATGCCGGTGTAGCGTGCCAGTCCCTGTAACACGCGCTGGCGCTCCTCGGCACTGGCACGGCGGCCCTTGAACAACACAGGGGCGTAGACGTCGCGCGCAAAGGCTTCCACTTCGCGCAGGAAGGGCTGCAGTTCGGCCGGGCGCTCGGCCAGCGCATGGTGGTACCACGCGGTGGCGGCATAGGTGGACAGGAAGTTGACGTATGCCGTGTCCAGCTGCGACTCGGTAGCGCCTGAGCCATAGTCGAGGTAGGGCGACACGAGGATGATGCCGTTCAGTGCCAGATTTTTCTTGCTGAGCAATTCATAGGCCACGCCGGCCGTACGCATGCCGCCATAGCTTTCGCCGAGGATGAATTTGGGCGAGGACCAGCGCTGGTGCTGGCTGACGTATTTGACGATGAAGTCGGAGACCGACTTGATATCCTGATCCACGCCCCAGAACTGTTTGCCTTCGCCTTTGCCGACCGGGCGCGAATAACCGGTGCCGACGGGATCGATCATGACGATGTCGGCCTGATCGAGAATGCTGTATTCATTGTCGACGCTGAGGAAAGGGCCGCGCGTGTTGGCCTCCAGATCCTTTACCACGGTGCGCTTGGGGCCCATGATGCCCATATGCAGCCACGCGGACGACGAGCCGGGGCCGCCGTTGTAGGCGAACACGATGGGGCGCACGCGCTGCTCATCGTCTTTGACATCGCGGACGTAAGCGGTGTAGCCGAACAGGGCGATCGGCTCGTCCTTGTCATTTTTCATCAGCATCGTGCCGGCGCTGGCCGTATAGCTGATAGCTTTGCCGGCGAGACTGATCTGGTGTTTGCTGGTCCAGACTTTGGCCTCGGGGATTTTGTCTTCGGCCTTGCTGGCTTGAGCTGTTGCTGCGTCGGTTGCGCTGGCCCACACGGAGGCTGCGCTAGCGTAGGTCAGCAGGGTGGCAGTAGTGATGATCTGTAGTAGTCGGATTGACGATTTCATGCGGGCTCCGGAAGCGCAAGGCAGTCCTGTGATGCTGACATGAAAGTATCTCGATTGCAACAATCTACCCACTTTTTGTTTCGACACGGCAAAAACACTTTAGGTGGCGCCGGCCGCCAGCGCCACTGGTGTTCTAACTAGTCAGCCACGCCGTTGGCGATCCTGCGCAGCGCCAGTCGAGGCGCGTTCAGCGCGTCGCCCCGGAGCCGCTCGGGCTCGCGCTGCAGGCGGTGCACATTGCCTGCCTGCGGCTCCAGCTGGAACAGTCCCACCGTCTGAGCCAGTGTCTGGGCCTGCTCCTGCAGGCTGACGGCGGCCGCCGAGGCCTGTTCCACCAGCGCTGCATTCTGCTGGGTGACGTCATCCATTTCGGCCACCGCCTGATTGATCCGGCCTATGCCCTCGGTCTGCATGCGGGTGGCATCGGTAATCTCGCCCATGACGCGGGTGACGCTGTTGATGCTGCGGACGATATCGGTCATGGTGCTGCCGGCTTCTTCCACCAGACGGCTACCGGTGTTGACCCGTTCGACCGAACTGTCGATGAGAATCTTGATCTCTTTTGCCGCAGCAGCCGAGCGCTGGGCCAGATTGCGCACTTCGGTGGCGACCACGGCAAAGCCGCGCCCCTGTTCGCCGGCACGGGCCGCTTCCACCGCCGCATTCAGCGCCAGGATGTTGGTCTGGAAGGCGATGCCGTCGATCACGGTAATGATGTCGACAATTTTGCGCGAGGCATCGTTAATCGAGCTCATGGTGTCCACCACGGAGGACACCACTTCGCCACCTTTGCGGGCGATGTCAGACGCCGAGCGGGCCATGTCGTTAGCGGCCTGGGCGTTGGCGCTGTTCTGCGCCACAGTGGTGTTCAGCTCTTCCATCGACGAGGCCGTGCGCTCGACGGAAGTGGCCTGTGCTTCCGTGCGGTTGGCCAGATCGGTATTGCCGGAGGCGATCTGGGTCGAGGCGCTGACGATGGCGTCGGTGCCGGTGCGCACCTGTGTCACGATTGATGCCAGACTGTTGCGCATGGCCGCCATAGAGTGCAGCAGGCTGCTGCTGTCGCCGCTGGCCACGGGAACGGCCACGGTCAGATCACCGGCGGCGATCTGGCGGGCCACGCCGGCCGCCACGGCAGGCTCGGCGCCCAGCAATTTCCACAGCGCGCGGTACACCACGTACAGGCCGCCCAGTGTCACGCCGATGGAAGTCAGTTGCAGTAGCAAGACCATGAAATAGCGCCGGCTGTTGGTCTGCTCGGCCAGTGTGACGGCATCGCCGGTGCGCTGGTCCAGCAGTGCGACGAATTCGTCGACCGGTTTCATGATGGTGGCTTTGTACTTGTGATAGTTCTCATCGTGCATCAGGGTACGCGCCAGCGTCATGTCGGGCTCGCCCTTGCGGGTGTACTGATGGCTGCCATCATCAAACAGACCTTTGACGGCGTTCATGGCTTTGACTTCGGTCGCCACCAGCGCATTGGAATTGGCCTGGGCTTCCTTGAGTTTGTTGAATTCCTGTTCGGTAAAACCGGCATCGCGCATCAGCGCCTCCAGTGCGATGGTGCGGCCATCGGCGCGTGGCTTGCGGCCGTTGCGCACTTCGAGGATGTCCAGATACTGCTGTTCGTATTTGCTGTCGCCGGTGACGACGTAGGTGCGTGCCAGCCGCGTCAGTTCTTCCGAGCTGAAGCGCAGTTCATTGGCCAGCAGATAGGATTGGTAGCGCGCGCTGTGGCTGGCAGCAATCGCCGCCTGGGTGCGCGAGATGTCGTAGAGCGCCAGCAGCAGTATTAAAAACAGTGCGCCGCTAAAGGCGGCAAACCAGAGGAAGGTCTTCTTCAGAGTGGCAGAGTTTTCCAAGCTTGTCTCCAGTGATATTTATAATTCTGGGAAACCAGAGTAGCACCTTGGAAACCATAAGATTTTCTCCAATTCTCACTGAGCGCGAGAATTTTTGCTGGACATACGGCGTGTGACAGGCAGCCTGCCCGTGCGGAAGATGAGATAGCCGCGCGCTGTCCAGATAGCGCGCGGCTGTGATGCTAGTCGGCCAGCGTTTGCAGGATGGCCGCTAGCTGGGCCGTGCGTTCCGGCCCCAGATTCTGCAGCGGCAGGCGCGGTTCGCCGGCTTCGATGCCTTGCAGGCGCAGGCCCGCTTTGACCGAAGTGGGCAGCCCCGTCTGGACGATGAATTGCAGCAGCGGTAACTGGCGTTCGAACACACTGCGCGCGCGCGCCAGATCACCGGCGCGGACTGCTTCGACTAGCGCCAGCGGCAGTGCCGCATTCAGGTTAGGCGCGGCGGTACACCAGCCGGCCGCGCCCGCCGTCAGGGCCGCCATGGCCAGCGGATTGCTGCCATTGTAGAACGGCACGCTGCCGCCCGTGAGCTGCTGCAGGCGCAGCATGCGCTGCAGGTCGCCCGTACTCTCTTTTACCATCGTCACGTTGCTCACTTCGCGGCAGATGCGGGCAATCAGCTCGGGCTGCATGTCGATGCCGCTAGTGGCCGGATTGTTATACAACATGATGGGCAGGCGGATCGCCGCGCCGATGGCAGCGTAGTGGGCAATGATTTCAGCGTCAGTCAGCTTCCAGTAGGAGACGGGCAGCACCATCACGGCGTCGGCACCGATCTGCTCGGCGTAGCGCGCGCGCCGGATGGCACCGGCCGTGGTCAGTTCGGAAATCCCCACGACGGTGGGGACGCGGCCGGCCACGGCGCTGACGGCCACTTGTGCGGCCAGTTCCCATTCCGCATCGGTGAGGTAGGCACTTTCGCCCGTGCTGCCTAGCGGGGCAATGGCATGGGCGCCGCCGTCGATCAGGCGCTGCACCAGCAACTGCAGTGTGGCCGTATCGATCTTGCCGTCGGCAGTAAAGGGGGTAATGGGGTAGGCAATGATGCCGTTGAAGCGGGTTTGCATAGTTGTTCTCCGTAGCAGTGTTAGATCAGGCAGTCCGCATGCTGGCGCAGCGCGCGGCGGGCGTAATAGTTGAAAGTGACGGTATCGCGCTTGGCGGTGGAAATCCAGTCATGCGCCTCGCTGGCCAGTGCTGGCGGGATAGGTTTGATCTGGCCGGCGGCCATGGCCAGCAGTTGCAGCCGCGCAGCCCGCTCGATCAGCAATGCCAGTACGCAGGCCTGCTCTATGGTGCCGGCAGCGATCAGCTGGCCATGGTGGGCCAGCAGCACGGCACGCTTGTCGCCCAGGGCAGCGGCGATGATTTCGCCTTCCTCGTTGCCGACCGGGATGCCGGGCCATTCGGCCAGAAAAGCGCAATCCTCATGCAGCGGCGTGGTATCCATATGCGAGACGGCCAGCGGTACTTCCAGCATGGATAGCGCGGCCACATGGGCCGGATGGGTATGGATGATGCAGTTGACATCGGGCCGCTGGCGGTAGATCCAGGTGTGGAAGCGGTTGGCCGGGTTGGGGATGCCCTGACCGGACAGTACTTGCAAGTCCTGATCTACATGGATCAGGTTGGAAGCGCCGATTTCATCGAAGCCCAGACCGAGTTGCTGGGTGTAAAAGGTATCGGGCTGTTCGGCACGGCAGGTAATCTGGCCGGCCAGACCGGAATCATGGCCGCCATCAAACAGGATGCGGCAGGTCAGGGCCAGTTTCTGGCGTGCCGACCAGCTGCTGTCGCCCACCGCGTGAGCGAGGCGCCGCTGGGCAAGTGCCACCAATTCCGGTTTGGACATGGTGAGGGTAGTGGACATCATATTCTCCAGGCTAGACAAAAAAACAGTGATGGATTGCAGGCTCGTGCGCATCGGGCGGCGCCACCAGATGACACGATGAGTTCATTATGACACGACGTGTCATGTGCTACAATGATTTTTTTTCCGCCCCCACCAGCATGTCGCTTCCGATCCGTCTCAAACTGCTGCGCAAGCAGCGTTCATGGTCACTAGATGCGCTGGCGCTGCGCAGTGGTCTGACCAAGAGCTACCTGTCCAAAGTCGAGCGCGGCCTGTCCGTGCCCTCGATCGCCGTCGCGATCAAACTGGCCAATGCGCTGGAAGTCAATGTCGAGCAGTTGCTGAGCGAACCGGTGCCCGGCGCCGACATCGTCGTCACGCGCGCCTGCGAGCGCACCGCGCTGGGCGAGGGCGGCGCTGGCGCGGTGCAGAGCGTTGCAGCCGGCGCCGCGTCCAAGCGCATGCTGCCTTTTGTGGTCTATCCGCCGCGCGAACTGGTCGCTTCTGCCTTCAAGGAACATGCGGGCGAAGAACTGCTGTTCGTTCATCAAGGCCGCATCGAAGTGGTGTTTCCTAGCCAAACGGTGGAGCTGGCAGCCGGTGATTCGCTGTATTTCAATGCCCTGATTCCTCACCAGACCCGCACCATCAGCAGTGAACAGGCGCAAGTGCTGGTAGTGGTCAGCCATGAGCTTGAATAAACCCACGCCCAATATACTTAGGACTCTTGACTAATCCTGCAGAGCTGCTATGATGCAGTCATGGAAACACCTGACTACACCCCGTGGGATAGCACGCCCGATCTGTCTGCCCGTCTGGTAACGACGCTGGGCCGGATCGCCAGCGTGCTGCGGGCAGGGATGTGGGAACAGGCCACGGCACACAATCTGACGCCGGCGCAGGCCGAAATCCTGCAGTTGCTGCGCGAGCGTACGGAGGGCGTACGGCTGTCGTGGCTGGCGGCCCAGCTATCGGTATCGGCGGCCAGTGCCAGCGATTCGGTCGCCGCGCTGGTGGCCAAGCAACTGGTGTACAAAGACCGTGCCGAAGACGACAGGCGCGCCATGGCGCTGTGGCTGACGGCCGACGGCAAGGCCGTGGCCGAGCAACTGCAGTCGGCGCTCCATTTTGCCGATGCTGCGGCAGCGCGGCTCGATCCGGCGCTACAGGAGCAGATGCTGGTGGGCTTGTTCAAGCTGATTGCCCAGTTGCAGAAGAGCGAGCGGTTTCCTGCCCTGCGGGCCTGTCTGTCCTGCCGCCATTTCGAACTTAACCGTTATGCGGGCACGGCAGCGCCCCATCATTGCGGGCTGGTGAATGCCCGTCTTCCCGTTGCCATGTTGCGCATTGATTGCGCCGAGCAGCAGGCCACCGATGCCTTGAGTGAACAGCGTAACTGGGAGCAGTTTGCCTGAAACCGGCTGCGCTTTTTTTTGACCTAAATACTTAGGACTCCTAACTGAATGGCGTGGCCGGCCATTCAGTTCCTTACACGGCCAAGCAAATGAAAGGAAATACCATGTCCCAATCTGCACGTCTGTCGCTGCTCCAGCGTGATGCTGCACCGGCGGCCTCGGCGGCCTTGCTCGATCAGATCCACGGCGCTTTTGGCGCCACCCCGAATATGTTCCGCGCAGTGGCCAATTCGCCTGCGGCACTGGCCAGTATGTGGGGCGCGTTTGGCGCGCTGGGGCAGGGCACACTGGGCGCCCGGCTGGGCGAGCAGCTGGCGGTGGCCATCGCCGACCTGAATGCCTGCGAATACTGTCTGGCTGCGCACACGGCGCTAGGCCGCAAAGCCGGCGCCAGTGCGGAAGAAATGGCCGCCGCGCAGGCCGGCCAGGCGCAGGATGCGCGCACCCGGGCTGCTTTGCAGTTCGCTACCAGTGTGGTGCAGCAGCGCGGCCAGATCGATGCAGCCAGGGTGGAGGCCTTGCGGCAGGCGGGCTTCGACGATGGCGCGATCATGGAGATCATGGCGCATATCGCGCTGAACCTGTTCACCAATTACGTCAACGTGGCCTTTGCTGTGCCGCTCGATTTCCCCCACGTAAAGCTGCGTCAGCCATGAGCGCCATGAACCAGTTTGCGATCGAAACACCGGCCCCCGAGTTCGAGGTGGCCGCCTGGTTGAATGTGCGCCAGCCGCTGTCGCTGGCAGCACTGCGCGGCAAGGTGGTGCTGGTGTATGCGTTCCAGATGCTGTGTCCGGCCTGTGTCACGCACGGGCTGCCGCAGGCTAAAAAAGTCGCTGCCAGCTTCAGTCGCAACGAGGTCGAAGTGATCGGTCTGCATACGGTATTCGAGCACCATGCCGCGATGGGGCAGGTAGCGCTGGAGGCCTTCCTGCATGAATACCAGATCGGTTTTCCTGTGGCCATAGACAGCGCATCGGGCACCGGGCCGGTACCCAAAACCATGGCGGCGTATGGCATGCGTGGCACGCCGACGCTGCTGCTGTTTGATCGCGCGGGGCGGCTGCGCCAGCACCATTTCGGCATGCTCGAGGACTTGCAACTGGGGGCTCAGATCGCTGCCTTGCTGCAGCCCACACCTGCCGGCAGCGATTGCCTCGATGGCCGTTGCCGCATCGCTCCGCACGCGTGAACTCAGGCAGTAGCCCGGGCTTCTTCAACACAAAATTTACTTATCACCAGAAAGGCATAGTATGAAAAACCTCTATCTGATCGGCGCATTGGCCGGCCTCACTGCACTGGCACCTTACTGTGCGGCCCACACCACGGGCGCCCACGCTGCCCACCAGGGCGGCATCCAGAGCGCTGCCAGCCAGACCGTGCAACCGGCGTTTGACATCATCCACAGCAAGATCACGACCGAAGGCAATATTGCCACTTTCCATGTGGCCGTGTCCGGCAAGGCCGGTCAATCGCGTCCCACCGCCACCGGCAAACTGGCCGGCAGTCAGGTGTTCTCGTATGTCTGGCCGACCACGATAGACCCGTATGTGGTGGGCTTCGAGCATCAGGCCGGCATACTGGCGTTTGCCGTGACGGCGCATCCGGACTTTGACGATACTCCCCTGTACGACGAAGATAACGATGGCAATACCGGCGATGACGGCGCGGTCTGGCATACGCACTGGGTGGTGCTGCAGCCCGATGAGGCTTGCGGCAAGGGGGCGCTGAAGATCGTCGATATTCCCGAGGGGAGCAAGCCGCGCCTGCCTAAAACCTGGCCCGGCCTGCCTATCCTGATCGATAGCCCCGGTTACAGCCCGGTGTTCAAGGGCGCGACGCTGGAGGTGCGGGTGCCGTTCGAGGATATCGGCGTGCTCACACCGGCCGGCTTCGATGGCGTGACTGCAGCGCTGCGGGTGAATGCTAGCGTGCATAATCCGCTGGTCTGTGTGGTGGATGTGTTCAAGGTTGCCAGCGGCAATCTGTCGCTGCCGGGCAAGGTCAATCAGTAAGGCCTGTAGCCTGCCATGCAAAGCATGCGCAGGCTTATGGCAGTGCCAGTTCCAGCCCTAATGTCTTGCTGGCGATAAAGGTCAGGAGCAGCAGACCTGCCAGCAGGAGCACAAAGCCCAGCGCCACCGCGCCGGCAACGCGCAACACCGAGCGCGCCGGCTTGGCGGGATTTTTCTTGCCCTGATCGTAGTGCCACTTAATGGCGTAGAACATGCCTATGCCCAGCACGACAATTTTGAAGGTAAAGAAGACGATAGGGACCCATTCCATGATTTCCGCTTTTTCCGATGTTTGTTAGATGTCCATACTACCTAAAAGCAATTTCCATACATTGGGACATAATGTCCCAGTTAATGGCCATGCAAGGAAAATGCGATGGGACGGTAGGGTTTGCTGCGCCCGCGTGCTACACTGGCGCGCATGATTATGCATCGAACAACTTATCGGATTGCGCTCTGGCTGGCCGCGCTGGCGATGTTGTTCGCCGTGCTGGCGCCGACCATCTCGCGCGTGCGCAGCACGGGCGACTGGGTGGAAATCTGTAGCGTCGCCGGTAACAAGCTGGTGCAGGTCGCCAGTGCGACCGGCGATGGCAGCCAGCCGGCCGATGCCCGCGCTGCCATGGATTGCCCGTATTGCGCGCTGCATATCGATCTCG
The DNA here is from genome assembly GCF_964031615.1 of Duganella fentianensis. Classification (GTDB taxonomy): domain Bacteria; phylum Pseudomonadota; class Gammaproteobacteria; order Burkholderiales; family Burkholderiaceae_D; genus Rugamonas; species Rugamonas fentianensis_A. Next base: position 108,053 of record NZ_CAXIQN010000003.1, on the reverse strand, counting down.
CGGTACCCACTCCCCCTCAAGCGGCTCCTATTCATCGCATTAGCCGGCTCGCCTTCGTTCCCCGTCTGTTCCTGCAAGCGCCGCAAGCCCCGTTCGTCTGGGCGCCGGCGCAGTCACGCGCCCCACCTGTACTGGCCTGATTCGTTGTAATTTGTCGCCCCGACTTGTCGCTCTGACTAGCCGGGGTGTGAATTCGACCGAACCGGAGGCCTTATGTCCCGCTTTTTGTCCGCATATTTCCGACGCACCAGTCTGCGACTGGTGCTGCATGCATTCCGCTGCGCCTGCATAGCCGCGATCGTCGCGCTGGGCGTATGGGATAGCTACATCCTGTGCCGCGCCGCTCCCACCGAGCCGGCCGTGCAATGGGTGTCTTTTGAAAAGAGTACGAATCGATGAAACAAAATTTTCCTGCATTCCCCCTGTCCATGCTGGCGCTGGCCTTGCTGTCCGCGTTTGCCACCAGTGTCCATGCCGAAGCAGATGACGGAATGGAAATTGTGGTGATCAGCGGCGCGCGTGCGCTGACCAAACTGTCCGAAACGCCCAGCGCGATTGGTGTGATAGATCAAAATGCGCTACAGCGCGACCAGCCCAAGAGCATGGGCGATGTGCTGAACCGCGTGGCCGGCGTTCACTGGAATGATCTGGGCAACGAGCAGCATAGTATGTCCATCCGCCAGCCTATCAGTACCAATGCCGTCTGCCAGTATCTCGAAGACGGTATTCCCATCCGCCCGCTGGGCGTGTTCAACCACAACTCCCTCAACGAGATGAACCTGAGCGGCGCGAATGGCGTGGAAGTGCTGAAAGGGCCCGCTTCGTCGCTGTATGGCAGCAATGCTGTCGGCGGCGCCATCAACGTGCTGACTGCCGCCCCGTCGCGCACGCCGTATGCCAGCATCGGTGTGCGGCGCGAGGGCGAAACCGGCTATAGCCGCTACGATACGGCAGCCAGCGATAGCTGGGGCGATTTCGGCCTGCGCTTTTCGCACTACAGTATGCGGCGCGAGCGCGATAACTGGCAGCAGTACAGCTATGGCAGCAAGGACTCATATACTTTGCGCGCCGATTATGCGCTCAGTCCCAGTTCGTCCATGCGGGCCACGCTGGTGCATACGGATCTGGATGCGGGCATGACGGGTAGCCTGTTCGAGAACGATTATCTGAATAATCCAGGCAAGAGCATCAACACGTTTACCTACCGGCGCGATCTGACGACGCGGGTGACGGCGGCGTGGGAGGGCGATACCATTGCCGGCGGTAATACTACCTTTACCGTGTTCGGCCGGCGCAATGACCATGCGCAGATTCCTTCCTACGGCATCGGCAGCTGCAGTGCGACGGCCTGCAAGGGTTCGAGGAACAACAACCATGTGGATTCGCGCGGGGTCGATCTGAAGCACGTGCAGGAGTTCCGCTGGCTGAATGCGCGCCTGATCGGCGGTGTGTATATCGACCATAGCGATAACCCCTACGTGAGCGACAACTTGGCCATCGTGCGCGATGCGGCCACGGGGCGCTACCTCAGTTACACCATGGTCAGCAGCAGCCAGCCACTGGGGGTGCGCGACTATCAGGCCGACATTGCCAACACGGCGTGGTTCGGTCAGTTCGAGTTCACTCCCGTGCATAGGCTGCGCGTGGTGGCTGGCGGCCGGTCCGACCGCATCTCCTACGATTACCACAACCATCTGGCGCCACGCGGCAGCAGCAACTACGGTGCACCGGACGAGCAGCGCAGCTTCGCGCGCTTCAGTCCCAAGATCGCGGCCAGCTATGTGCTGGGTGCCGATGCCAATGTGTATGCCAATCTCAGTGACGGTTTCACACCGCCTGAAGTGAGCCAGATGTATGGCAAGACCGGCATACCGGATCTGCATCCGGCCACCTTCCGCAACGCCGAAGTGGGTTTGCGGCTGGCTTTTCTGGATAACACCTTGCGCTTCGATAGTGCGCTGTACCGGCTGACCGGGCGCGACACCATCGTCAGCTACACGGTCACGCCGGGTAACAGCGAAAATCGCAATGCTGGCCGCACCCGCAGTCAGGGGCTGGAACTGGGGCTGACCTATGACGGCAAGCAGTTTGACGCGCGCTTCGGTACGGCAGTGGCCAGCCATCGTTATGAAACCTATCGGGTTTCATCTACGCTCGACTACAGCGGCAAGGAGATGCCGCAGGCACCGCGCGATATGACCTCGGCCGAAGTCGGGCTGCGTCCTGTCAGCGGTCTGCGGGTAGCGCTGGAAGTGGTGCATCAGGGACGCTACTGGATGGATAACGCCAATACGGTGCGCTACGGGGGGCATAGCCTGCTCAATCTGCGTGCCACCTATCGCATCGGAGCGTCGTGGCAGGCGTGGCTGCAGGCACGCAATCTGGCGGACCGGCGCTATGCCGATTCGGCCAGCAGTTCGTATTCCGGCGTGGGCAGCTACAATCCTAACGCGCAGAACCAGTACACCCCCGGTGCCCCGCGCAGCATCATGCTGGGCCTTAGCTATACCTACGGAGGCAAGCAATGAAGGCCGCCGCAGATCAGCTAAACAGCGCAGCACGTGCGGCGCTGTTCTGGCGTGTGCACTGGTGGGCGGCGCTAGTGGCGACGCCGTTTGCGCTGCTGGCAGCGCTGACCGGCCTGCTGTATGTGTTCACGCCGCAGATCGAGCAGCACCTGTATGGTCACATGGAGCAGGTGGCGCCGGTAGCGCAGGCGCGGCCGCTCGACCAGCTGGTGGCGGCAGCGCAGGCCGCCGCACCTGCCGGTATGGAGCTCAAGCAGGTGGTGGTGCCGGCGGCGAACAGCGATGCGCTGAAGGTGATTTTTGCGCCATCAGCTGGCGGCAGCGATCCCCACGCCCACCATCACGGCGGCCAGCACGGCAACGGCATGGGGGCAGGGCCTGCCATGCCGGCCGCCGCGCCTGCAACGGGCGATGCTCCTGCACCGGCAGGCGTTCCTGTCGGCGCGTCTGGGGCGAAGCCGCTTGCAGCGAAACGTTCCGGCTTCGGTCTGCCGGCCGGTGCGCTGACTGTCTATGTCGATCCCGCCAGCGGGCGGATTACGGGCACGCTGGCCAATGACGCGCGCTTTAGCCAGTGGGCCAAGCATCTGCATTCGCGGCTACTGCAAGGCGAGGGCTGGCGCTGGATGATAGAACTGGGCGCGAGCTGGATGATGGTGATGCTGCTTACCGGTGTGGCGCTGTGGTGGCCAGCGGCGCGCTGGCCGCGCACGGGGCTGCGTGGCCGTGCGTTCTGGCGCGAATGGCATACCTTTGCCGGTGTGGCGCTGGGCATCATCAGTCTGGTGATACTGGCGACCGGTCTGACGTGGAGCAAATATGCGGGCGAGGAAGTGCGCGCGCTGCGTGATCTTACGGGGCAGGCACCGCCGCAGATGCCGGCCGGTCTGCATTCGCAGCGGCAGGGCGAGGCCATGCCGCTAGGCTGGCAGGCGGCGCTTGATGCCGCGCGCCGCATCGCACCGGCGGCCAGCCTGCAACTGACGCCACCGCGCAATCCGCACGGCATCTGGCGGATTTCCATGGCGGACCGCAGCCAGCCCGCCTTGCGCTTCGAGGCCGCACTGGATGCCTATAGCGGCCAGCCTCTGTACACCTCGGACTGGAGCCAGCAGACCGCTTTCGGCAAAGCTACGGCGATCGGGATTCCTTTCCATCGCGGCGAATTCGGCTGGTGGAATCAGGCGGTTCTACTGGTGTTCGGTGTGGGCGTGCTGTTCTCGCTGCTATCGGGCTGGCTGATGTATTTCAAGCGTCGCAAAACAGGGCAACTGAGTCTGCCCCGTGTGCCGGCACAGGCATGGCGCGCACTGGGCGCCGGCTGGTGGCTGACGCTACTGGGCTGTCTGGCACTGATGCCGACACTGGCGCTGAGTGCGCCGCTGGTGCTGTTGCTCGATGCACTGGCTGGACACAATGCCAGTCGTCCGGTCGCATCGCCTTGATAGCATAGGCTTCTATTCATGCAGGTGCGCGCCGGATGCGCGCACCTATCAACTTTCGGGAGTGTGACATACTGGAATTGAGACCCGGTTGCGAATGTTGTGACAAAGATTTGCCACCCGAATCCACCGAGGCACGTATCTGTTCCTTCGAGTGCACCTTTTGCGCCGCCTGCGCAGAGACTGTGCTGGGCGGGGTGTGCCCCAACTGTGGTGGCGAGTTACTGACGCGCCCCCGGCGCCCGGCCAGCAAACTGGCCAAAAATCCCCCCTCCAGCCAGCGTATCTACAAGCCTGCGGGCTGCCCATGACGTGGCAGTTGTGTCATACTGCGGCGCTTTGACGTTTACGTAACGTCAGAATCGCCTTAGGCATAACCGGTCTACACGACCTGTTCAAAACAATAGTGGAGGATGTGAGTGAGTATTTTTAGAACCAAGGATTTCGATGCCATGCGCAACGCAAGTTCGCATGGCGGTCTGAAGAAGGTGCTGGGCCCGGTCGATCTGATCCTGATGGGCATAGGTGCGATTGTTGGTACCGGCATTTTTGTGCTGACCGGTAGCGGTGCTTCTACCGCCGGTCCGGCGCTGGCCCTGTCGTTTGTGGTGGCGGCTTTCGCCTGCGGCTTTGCGGCGCTGTGCTACGCCGAATTCGCTTCCATCCTGCCGGTGGCAGGCGGTATCTATACTTACAGCTACGCGATTCTGGGTGAACTGGTGGCGTGGATGATAGGCTGGGACCTGATCCTCGAATACGGTCTGGTTACTTCTGCCGTGTCGGTCGGCTGGTCGGGCTACTTCCAGTCGCTGCTGGGCGGTTTCGGTCTGCAGATTCCCGTGGCGCTGTCGGCGGCACCGGGCGCACTGGAGGGCGTGACCACCTACTTCAACCTGCCAGCTTTCCTGATCATGATGACGCTGACGGTCATGCTGTCGCTGGGTGTGCGCGAATCGACCCGCATCAACAACGTGATGGTAGTGGTGAAGATCGGCGTGGTACTGCTGTTCATTCTGGTGGGTGCACGCCACGTGGCGCCGGCCAACTGGCATCCGTTCATGCCGTTTGGCGTAAATGGCGTGATGAGCGCCGCGGCGCTGGTGTTCTTTGCCTTCATCGGTTTCGACGCCGTGACCACGGCAGCCGAAGAGGTCAAGAATCCGAAGCGCGATCTGCCGATCGGCATCATCGGTTCGCTGGCCATCTGCACCGTGCTGTATGTGGTGGTGTCGGCTATCATGACGGGTATCGTGCCGTTCGCCCAGTTCAAGGGCGTGGACCATCCGGTCTCGCTGGCGCTGCAGTTTGCCGGTGAAAACTGGTTTGCCGGTTTCGTCGATCTGGGCGCGATTCTGGGCATGAGCACCGTGATTCTGGTGATGGCCTTTGGCCAGAGCCGCGTCCTGTACGCCATGTCGCGCGACGGCTTGCTGCCGAAAAAACTGTCGTCGCTGAACGGCGCCGGTACCCCTATCGTGGCGACGTGGCTGGTCGGTATCGTCTTCGGTCTGCTGGGCGCACTGGTGCCGCTGCAGGTGCTGGGCGAACTGGCCAACATCGGCACGCTGGCAGCATTCTGCCTGGTCTCGCTGGCCGTGATCATCCTGCGCAAGAAGCGTCCGGAACTGCACCGCGCGTTCCGCTGCCCCGGTGTACCAGTGATTCCTGCGCTGGCCATCGTGTTCTGCGGCGCGCTGATGGCCTTCCTGAGTGCCATCACCTGGATCGCCTTCCTGATCTGGCTGGCCATCGGTCTGGTGGTGTACTTCAGCTATGCGCGTCACCACTCGCTGCTGAATCAGAAATAAAACCCCCTGCGGCTTCCCGCCTGCACGGTGCACGGGCGCGTTTCTACGCGGCCTGTGCACCGCCTGATCTTTCCTCCCGCCTGACCGGCATGCCGTTGCCCTGTCCATTGCAAGATTTGCAGTGACGATATTTCCTGAATAAATTATTATGTATTTGCATACTAATTTTTCTAACAGGATCAAAGATGGCTGTGCTGGTTCCATCCGTTTCTCCCGTGTTGCGCCGTGATGGCGGAATTTATCGGGAACTCGATATCGTCAATCAGCTCGTGCAGGCGCTGCCCGACGGCTACGAGATCTTCCATGGACTGGAGCTGCATACGGTGCAGCAGGGGCACGACCACTACGGCGAAATCGATATCATCGTGCTGGCGCCGACCGGCGCATTGCTGATCATCGAAGTCAAGGCCGGTGCGGTGCAGCTGCGCGACGGGCAGGTGTTCAAATGCTACGGCACGGACGAGCGCACGCGTGATGTCAGCCAGCAGGTGCGCTGGCAGCGCGGCAGTCTATTGAGCCGCTTGTCCGACGCCAGACTGGAAACCAGCGTGGCCAACTGTCTGGTTTTGCCGGACTATCGCCTCAGTTCGGACGATCTGGTTTCGATGCCGCGCGAGCGCATCATCGATGCGACCCTGTTCCCCCAGCTGGCCAGTCTGGTGCGCGAATGGCTGGCTGGTATGCGCGGCTGTACCCAGTTCGACGCGCTGCGCCGATTTCTGTACAACCAGTTCCGCGTGTCGGTCGATCTGGCCGCCGTGCGCGAGCAGCTGGCGCGTTCTACGCGGGTGCTGGCCGACGGCCTCGCCACCTGGGTGCCCCGCATCGAGGCGCCTTCGCGTGTGCTGCGGGTGCAGGCAACGGCCGGTTCGGGCAAGACCCAGCTGGCGTTGCAGCTACTGGAGCAGGCCTTGCAGGCTGGCGGCCGCGCAGGCTATGTGTGCTTTAACCGCTCGCTGGCAGACCATATCCGTGCGCTGGCGCCAGCCCGTGCCGAAGTGGCGAACTTCCATGAACTGGTGGTGGAATACGACCGCCGCACGCATGGCGAGCCTGATTTCACCCAGCCGCAGGTGCTGGAGCAGGCTACCGCACGCTACCTCGCCGCGAGCGGAAGCCTGCCGTCGCGCTACGATCTGCTGGTGATCGACGAAGGGCAGGATTTCGAGCCGGAGTGGATAGAGCGACTGGTGCAGTTGCTGCATCCCGACGGCAAGCTGTATCTGCTGCAGGACGACGAGCAGCGGCTGTATGCGCGGCAGGATTTCGCTATCGATGATGCCGTGGTGGTGGTCAGCCGTGATAACTTCCGTAGTCCCCGCCTGATCTGCGACGTGATCAATGCACTCAGACTGTGTAGCACCGCGGTGGTCAGCAAAAGCCCGTATCAGGGCGAGCTACCGGGATTTCATGTGTACCGCAACGAGCCGGAATTGCTGGAGCAGACGGCGCAGGCGGTGGCCGGTCTGATGGCGCGCGGCTTTGCCGCCGGTGATATCGCCGTGGTCAGCCACCGTGGCCGCGCTGCGTCGGTGTTCACGGAACGGACGCGGATCGGGGCGCTGAGCACTACCCGTTTTACTGGTGCTTACACGCGCGCGGGCGAGCCGGTATGGTCGCAAGGTGAGCTACTGGTGGAATCGATCTACCGTTTCAAGGGACAGAGCAAACCCGCTATCGTACTGACCGAGTTGGCGTTCGCGGAACTGACTGCGGTGGAAAAACGCAAGCTGTTCGTCGGGCTCACGCGCGCCCAGATGGCAGTGGAAATCGTGCTGTCGCCAGAGGCGGAGCAAGCTATGATGGGAGTGATCGATGCAGCCGGATAAATCGCAACGTCAATGTGGCCAACGGTGGCCTGCCACGCTGCCAGCCTTAGTGGCGCAAATGTCGCTGGTGTTACTTGTTACGCTAATGGCGCAGAGCATGACGGTGAGCGCCGCCGAGGCACCAGTGATCGAACTGCGCGGCAGCCAGATACTGGGGCCGGCCCAGCAGGATCTGGGCGAGGCCGACTGGCTGGCGAGGCTGAATAACTGGAAGCGCGATACCCAGGGCCAGTATCCGGCGTGGCTGCAGGCCATGCAAAGCTGGCGCAATAGCCAGCGTGCCAGCATGGGCTATGACGATGCCCAGTACCGCCGTCCCGAACTACGCTGGACCCAGCGCGATTTTGTGCAGACGCAGGCCATGGTGGAAGACCGCTATCTGTACGATCCTGCCACGGGACGCTATACGGTGACGCGCTTTCTCGATGATCTGCGCCAGCGCTATGGCGGCATCGATAGCGTGCTGCTATGGCCCGTCTATCCCAACCTCGGCATCGATGACCGCAACCAGTGGGACATGCTGCGTGATATGCCGGGCGGCGTGGACGGGGTGCGTGGCCTGATCCAGGATTTTCATGCGCACGGCGTGAAGGTGTTTTTCCCCACCATGCCGTGGGATACCGGCACGCGCGATCCGGGCAGCAGCATGCCCGCAGCCACCACGGCGCTGATGGCGCAAATCGGTGCTGACGGTATCAACGGCGATACCATGGATGGCCTGCCGCTGGAATACCGGCAGGCGGCCGATGCCAGCGGGCAGGCGCTGTCGCTGGAGCCGGAACTCAACTTTAAAGACGATCGCATGCTGGCGTATAACCAGCAGAGCTGGGGCTACTGGGCGAATACGCTGGTGCCCATGGTAAGCAAGTGGAAGTGGCTGGAGCCGCGTCACATGGTGCATGTGTGCGACCGCTGGGCCACCGACCGTAGCAGTCTGTTGCAGGATGCCTTCTTCAACGGTACTGGCATCCAGAGTTGGGAGAATGTGTGGGGCTGGTGGAACCAGATCACGCCACGCGACGGTGCGGCCTTGCGCCGCATCGCCACCATCTATCGCGCCTTCCCTGAGCATCTGGTCAGCGTGGCATGGCAGCCGCATGTTCAGACCTTGCATTACGGTGTGTATGCCAGCGCTTTCCCGCTCAGCGACAGCACGCTGTGGACCATCATCAACCGCACCGACTGGGCCATCACGGAGCCGGTGCTGCGTCTGCCGCACCAGCCGGGCCAGCGCTATTTCGATCTGTGGCAGGGCAGGGAACTGCAGCCCCGCATCGTCGATGGCGAGGCCGAATTGAAGGTGACGCTAGAAGCGCATGGCTACGGTGCCATCCTGCGGCTGCGTGCCGGTGCCAGCATGGTCAGTCTGCCGGCCACGCTGCAGACCCTGGCGCAGCAGGCTAGCAAGCCGCTCGCAGCGTACGCCGCCACATGGCAGCCACTGGCGCAGCAGATGGTGGCGATTGCGCCCACGCGCGCTGCGCGCAGTGCGCCTGCCGGCATGGTGGAAGTGCCTGCGGGGCAGTTCAGCTTCAAGGTGCATGGCATCGAGATTGAAGGCGAGAACAAGCCGGGGCTGGATGTACAGTATCCGTGGGAGTCCGTGGCGCGTCGCCACCATCTGCATACCTTACCTATCCAGCGGTTTTACATGGATCGCCATCCCGTCACCAACGCTGAATATCTGGCCTTCCTGCGCGCCACCGGCTACCGTCCTGCCGATGCCCACAACTTCCTGCGCCACTGGGTGGCTGGTGCGCCCAAGGTGGGTGACGAACAGCGCCCCGTGGTGTGGGTGTCGATCGAGGATGCGCGCGCCTATCTGCGCTGGGCCGGCAAGCGGCTGCCGCATGAATGGGAGTGGCAGTATGCGGCGCAGGGCACGGATGGTCGCCGTTATCCTTGGGGGAATGCGTGGGACGGCGCCAAGGTACAAGCGCCCGAGCAGGGGCGCAGCCTGACGGCACCCGCTGTGGTAGGCCAGCATTCGCAAGGTGCCAGCCCGTTCGGGGTAGAGGATATGGTGGGCAGCGTGTGGCAGTGGACCAGCGAATTCAATGACGAGCATACCCGTGCTGCAATATTGCGCGGAGGGAGTTATTACCAGCCGCAGAATTCCTACTGGTACTTCCCGCAAGCCTACCGGCTCGACCAGCATGGAAAATATCTGCTGATGGCGCCAGCCAAGGATCGCGCCGGCACCATCGGCTTCCGCGGTGTGCAGGACGCGGTCGCGAATTAGGGCGGGAATTCAGCCCGCCAGCAGCATCGGCATCAGCATTAGCATTAGCATCATCAGTGCGCGCTTGCCTCGATCGCTGGATAGAATTCGCGGTCTTCGCGCTGCATGCGTTCGTATAGCGTACGCAGTACGGCATTAGCTTCGCTGCGAAAATCTTCCGGCTGCGCTATCAGCAGGCGTGGGCTGTTCCAGCGGGCGGCAAAGGCTAGGTAGGCGGAGGCAATACCGTCCATTTCACTGCGATATTGCTGGCTCAAACGGATTAGTTGGGCGTTGCCGCTATTTTCCAGCGCCGGGTAGAGTACCCGATCTTCTACTGCCAGATGCAGTTTGATAAAGCCGCTCATGGCGATGATTTGCTGCGCGATCGCGCCAGCCTGTTCGCTAATGCCGCTCTGTACCAAGGTGCGCAGACGGGTAATGGCACCGAGAATGTCGAGGTGCTGGTGCTTGAACTTATCGATATTCATTGCTTTTCCTTCAATTTATTTCACTTGTGAAATAAGTGTAGCTCAGATTCTTCATAACATGCAAGTAAAATACATCTTAAAAAGTCACTCCTTAAAAATTGCAATTCACGCCATGTTTTCTGCGTTTCGTCGAATCGCGTCCGCGCCCGTGAGCGCTTAGCGCTAAGCTTGCCGTCGCGTTCTAGCTTTCGTAATTTTTGGAGGAATCATTTATGTCGCACCAACGCTTATGCGTCGCCGCAGCCCTGTTTTGTGTATCGACTTTGACCATGGCAGGCGAGAATTTCCGCCCCAGCTTTGACCCATCCCAGCTCAAGGCGCCTGCACGCGCCACGCCGAATCAGGTGATGGTGCTGGGGACGGCGCACCTGTCGGCCTTGCCTGCTCAGTTTGATCCGGCCGGACTGGCGCCGCTAATCGACCGGCTGGCCACGTGGCAGCCGCAACTGATTACGGTGGAAGCGCTGTCCGGCGCCCAGTGCGATCATCTGCGCCGCTATGCCTACCGCTATGCCGAAACGGTCAGCACTTACTGCTGGGACCCGAAACTGGCGCAGGCCGCCACCGGCCTCGATGTGCCGGCGGCGACGGCCGAGATGGAACGCCTGCTGGCCAACCTGCCGGCGACGGTCACGCCCGCGCAGCGGCGTCATCTGGCCGCCGTGATGCTGGCCGCAGCCGACCGCGCTTCGGCGCTGGTGCAATGGCTGCGTCTCGATAGTAGCGAGCGTCGTGTGGGCGATGGGCTGGATCAGGCACTGGTCGATTACCTCAACAAGCTGGTGACGCGGCGCGACGAAACCTATCTGATTGCCGTGCCGCTGGCGGTGCGGCTGGGGCATGAACGTGTCTATCCGGTGGATGACCACACGGCCGATTTCGCGCTGCGCGATGCGGCGGACGAGGAAGCGGCCGGTGTCGCAATCAAAAAGGTCTGGGACAATCCCGCTTCGGCCAAACGGCGTGCCGAGGATGCCGTATTGCATAAGGCACTGGGCACGGCAGACGGGGTGCTGGCGCTGTACCGCGCATATAACCAGCCGGCACAGGCACAGGCGGCCTTCGATAGCGATTTCGGCGCAGCGCTGCAGGATACGGCAGGGCGCCAGTATGGCCGCATTTATCTGACTAGCTGGGAAACCCGCAATCTGCGCATGGTGGCGAATATGCGCGACCTGTTCGGCCCTGAGCCGGGCAAGCGCATGCTGTCCATCGTCGGCGCATCGCACAAGGGCTATTACGAAGCCTATCTGAACATGATGCATGACGTGCGCGTGGTCGATACGGCCGCCATACTGCGCTAGAGCCGCTCAGAATTCCAGCACTTGCTGCTGCATGGCGGCGGGTGCTGGCATTCTGCGCGCGGCGCTGCCAGTCTTGCGCGCACTGACGCCATCGCGCATCAGGCGCGAGCCATGCTGTTCGACGATGGCAGCTCTGGCAGCGCGGATTTCTGGCAGCGCGCGCAGTGCATGCACGCGCTGCTTGGCGCTGCGGGTGGCCTGTTCCAGATCCACCACGGGCAGCGGTATCTGGTCGCCCACATGCACGCCGCAGCGCTGCTGCAGCGCCTGCGGCATCAGCCATGGCTGCAGCAGATAGGCATCCGGTACGCGCCGCATGGCTGGCAGCCAGCGCCGCACAAAATGCCCGTGCGGATCGTGATCCTGCGCCTGCTTGATCGGGTTGTAGACGCGCGTGGTGTTGATGCCGGTGGTGCCGGCCTGCATCTGCATCTGGCTCCAGTGGATGCCCGGTTCGTAGTCGAGGAACTGGCGCGCCAGCCATAGCCCGACAGGCCGCCAGTGCAGCCATAGCGGATAGCTGGCAACGGATACCAGCATGGCGCGCATGCGGAAATTGATCCAGCCCGTCTCGCGCAGCATGGCCACGCAGGCATCCACCATGGGCCAGCCCGTGCGCCCCTGCGTTAGCGCAGTGAAGTGCGCCTCGTTCCATTCATCCTCGCGCAAACCGTCGTAGCCGCGATGCAGATTGCGAAATTCCAGTTCCGGTTCGGATTCCAGCTTCTGGATGAAGTGGCAGTGCCAGTGCAGCCGGCTGGCAAAGGCGGCCAGTCCCTTGCGCTGCCATGCGGCCGGTGCGGCGCCATTCTGTTCCAGTGCTTCGATGCGCGCCATGGTGGCCTGTACCACTTCGCGCATGCTCAGGCTACCCAGCGCCAGATACGGCGACAGGCGCGAACATGCGTGCGGCGCAGTCAGCGGGGAGGACATGCCGCCACGGTAATCCGCGCAGCGCTGTTGCAGGAAGTCTTGGAAGATTTGCAGGCCGATCTGGCGGCCGCCGCGCTGGCGCTGGGGCGGATCGAGCGGATCAAGCGCCAGTTCGTGTGCATCGGGCCAGCGCATCAGTGGCCATGGCAAGGTGAGGCCTTGCAGACTGGCCGGTGCTGGTGCGGGCAGGCACGGCGCCTGCATGTGCGTCTCCCACAGAGCATGCCAGATATCCCGATCCGGCAGGCGGCGGGTAACTCCGTGCTGCGGCCACTCCTGCCACTGCACGCCATGCTGTTCGCACCAGCGGCCGACTGCCAGATCGCGTGCATAGGTGTGGCCATTGCCGGTTTCTTCGTGCGCCAGCAGGCGCGCGAACGGTGCCGCCGCATGCAGCCGCGCCAGCACTTGCGGCATCTCACCTACGGCCAACTGCAGCCGTGCGCCGCACTGGCGCAACTGGTAGGCCAGATCGCGCAGGCTCTCCTGCAGAAAGTGCAGGTGCTGGGTAGCGCAATCGGGTTGCGCCCACACGCTGGGTTCTAGCACATACAGGCATAGCAGCGGGCCACGGCTAGCGGCGTAGCGCAGCGGCGCATGGTCATGCACGCGCAGATCACGCTTGAACCAGACCACCGAATACGTCATGGTGCTACCCGTCAGTTAGTGCGCCGGATCCTGCCGCTGCTGGCTGACCCAGATCAGTGCTGACGTATCGATGCCTAGCGCGCTGGCGCGGGCCAGTATGGCGCTGCGCTGGGCTGGCGTCAGTTGCTTGTCGCGCGCGAGGATCCAGCAGTAGCTGCGGTCTGGCCCGATGACCAGCGACCAGCCGTAGTCGCCATCCAGGGCGGCGACATGGTAACCGCCGTAGAACGGGCCGAAGAACGAAACCTTGAGCGAGCCGGTGCTGCTGGCGCCAGTGAAAACGGCGCGGCCTATGGCTTCGCGCCAGCGTCCCTGTTTTTCATCGTAGCCGCGGTTGAGCACGCGCACGCTGCCGTCGGCCTGCGTGCTGTAGGTGGCCGAGACATCGTTCATGTCGCGTTCGAAGCTGTGATCCATACGGGCGATTTCATACCAGCGCCCCTGATAGCGCGCCAGTTCGAACGGCGTTACGGGCTGCACACCGGCGGGAACCACAGTCGACGCGCAGCCGGCCAGCGTGGCCAGTATCACCACAGTGGCGGCGAGGCTGCACAGCGCGCGGCGCGCAGGCTGCTGCTCGGAAGTGCGCGAGTGAGCGAATAGGCGAGGGTTCATAGCGATTCCTTGGAACTGGGGGGTGTCGGGTTGTCGAGTGCGATGCCTTTCAGGCTGGCCACGCGTACCAGCGCCTGCTCGAACATGGTGCGGGCGGCGGCGGCGATGTGCTGCAGTTCGGTGTGCAGCTCGGCGTCTTCCGTGCTGTCGTGGGCGCAGCCGGCGCTGTAGATTTCGAAGTCGGCTAGCTGGCGTAGCAGGCCGGCGATGTGCTGCGGGCATTCGCATTCGAGCGCAGGCGCCATGGCGGTGATGGCCAGCAGTACGGCGTTGTCGAATTGGCGTGGTGCGATAGGGAGCGCAACGGCGCTGCCAGCGGCACTGGCAATGGCCTTGCGGGCGGCGGCGCTGATCGTGCTGTCGCCGTCATCTAAGGGCGGGGTGGCGGCAATCAGCTGATCGAGCCAGCGCGCCAGCCGGGCATCGTCGGTCGACTCGTCCAGTACGGCGATGCCTGCTGCCGCGTAGCTAGCCAGTGCGCTGGCGCTGGCGTAGCGATACACCACGGCTAGCTGACAATCCGGCCAGTTTTGTCGCGCTGCGCGCAGGTCGATGGGTATGCTGTTCTGCAGCGCGGGCAGATGCCACAGCATTAGCTGGAGATTGCCGCCCGCGGCATTCAGCAAAGCTTCGGCCAGCGTTTCGGCCGGTGCCAGCAGAACCAGCGGGCGCGCCAGTTTGGCGCTGATGGGCGGGGCGCCCAGACGCATCTGGAGGGCGCCACCCACGACCTGCGTGCGCACACCGGCGGGCGGACCATCGTGTTGCTGTTGCAGCGCCTGTAACTGGCGGTCGCTCAGGCGGGCAATGCTGCCGATTGCATGGCCGTGCAGAGTTAGCTGGCGCAGCATGACGACGCGCCGCACATCCTCCGCACTGTATAGCCTATGCCCCGACGGCGCCGCCTCTGGCTGTATGGCCTGATAGCGCTGCTCCCAGATACGCAGCGTGGCGACGGGCATGCCGGCCAGTTGCGCCACTGCGCTACTGCGTAGCAGGGCAGAAGACTTTTTCCGCGGCGAGTTAGATGTCATCTTTTTTGAGTTGAAATTATCAACGATTAACCCACTTAATGGTAAATATTATAACCATTTTCCCCATTGTGAGTTAATAATTGAGTCTGTTATGGCGGTAAATCTTGGCGCCTGAATCCAGCCACAGGCCGCAGCGGGGGGCGGTACTGATAGCTGAATTGCATACAGAAAGTATTTTTGTGTTCATAATGCCAACAACGACTTTATGCAGGAGTGGTAATGGCGGTTTTTTCGGGAAATCCGTTCTCTTTTGCTTCCGCTGCCGAACTGGCGCTGCGCCAGATCGGTTCCAGCTATGACTACACGGGCGTGCTGGCCTCGGTGGCGATCGCCATCTTTGCTTCCTACTGTGCGTTTGAAATGGCGCGTCGCCGTGCGCAGGGGCAGCACTGGCTGATCCTCGGTGCGCTGATGCTGGGGCTGGGCATCTGGGCCATGCACTTCATCGGCATGTCGTCGTTCCGCCTGAATTGCGGTGTGGCCTATGACCCGTGGCTGACGGCGCTATCGGCATTGCCGGGTGTGGCGGCCGCGGCGATCGCACTGCGTGCTACCGCTTCGCGCAATATCGGCCATGTGCGGCTGGTGCTGGCGGGCGGCGTGATGGGGGCGGGCGTCGGCCTGATGCACTACACCGGCATGGCGGCCTTCCAGTTTCAGGGACGGCTGCTGTATGAGCCGCAGGTGTTCGCGTTCTCGCTACTGGCGGCGGTGCTGACGGCAACGCTGGCGCTATATCTGAACCGCGCAATTGGCGGCAGCCGCCTGCGCCGTATGCCCTATCTGGCTTCGCTGGCGGCGGCGGTCGTACTGGGGCTGGCCATCTCCAGCATGCACTACATTGCCATGGAATCGGCCCGCTTCCTGCCGCTGGACGGGGTGGAGATTACATCGTCGCTGAGCCAGCCTATGCTGGGCTTGCTGGCCGGCTTTACTACGCTGATGCTGCTCAGTTTCGGCCTGCTGTATGTGCTGCTGTATTCGCAGGCGCTGAGTGCGCGGCGGCGCTATGAATCCATCCTCAGCACCACCCAGCAGGGCTTTGTGCTGATCGATGATAGCGGCCGCATCGTGCAGAATAATGCGGCCATGGTGGCGCTGCTCAGGCAGCCGTCCGAGCAGATACGGGGCAAGCGGCTGGAAGATGTGCTCGACCATGTCGAGCCGGATGCCCATGGCGCCTACCAGTTGCAGGCTAATTTGCGCTGCGCCGATGGCAGCCTGCTGCCGTGCATGGCCTATGTGAATACCTTCGTCGACAGTTCCGATGGGCGCCAGATCAGCTTTGCGCTGTTCAGCGATATCAGCAAACGGGTGGCTGCCGAAGCGCGCGCCCATGCGCGCGAGCAGCAGTTCCGTGCATTGCTCAATTCCACTCCGGACCCGATGGTAATTACCGGTGCCGACGGACGTATCGTGATGGTCAACCTGCAGGCCGAAGCGTTCTTCGGCTATGCCCATGATGCCTTTATCGGCCAGCCCGTCGAGATGCTGATACCGGCCGCCCAGCATGCTGCGCATCGCCACCTGCGCGACGAATATATGCAGGGGGCGCTACCGCGCCGCATGGGCAGCGACCGTATGCTGTATGCGCTGACCAGCGATGGCCGCGAGATTCCTGTTGAAGTCAGCCTGAGTCCCATCGTCACGGCCGAAGGGCTGATGATTGCCAGTTCGCTGCGCGATGTGACGGAGCGTCTGCGCATCGAATCGGCGCTGGTGGCGGCCAATCAGGAGCAGGAGGCGATACTGGGTACAGCCTCGGTCGGTATCGCATTGCTGCAGCAGCGCGTGATCCGCCAGTGTAATCACGGGCTCGATGAACTGTTCGGCTATCCGGTTGGTGCCCTGAAAGGCCAGCCTACACGCTGCTGGTTCCACCGGCAGGAAGACTATGATCTGGTGGGCAGTGCCGGCTATGCGCAGATACTCAGTGGCCGTACCTATACGCAGGATCTACAGTTCCGGCGCAAGGATGGTAGTCTGTTCTGGGCGCGCACTACGACGCGTGCGATCGACCAGCAGCAGCCGGACAAGGGCGTGGTGGTGATCGTGTGGGATATCACGGCCGAGCGCAATGCACAGGAGCTGATACAACTGGCCAATGACGAACAGCGCGCCATTCTCGACACGGCGACGTCCGGCATCGCCCTGATCCGCGACCGTACGCTGCACCGCTGCAACCGCCGTCTGCATGAAATGTTCGGCTGGCCGCTGTGGGAAATGGTGGGGCAGCAGACGGCCATCTGGTATGCCGACGACGAAGCCAACCGCATCGGCGCCATGCCTTACGAGACCATCTGGGCGGGCAAGTCGCACACGCGCGAACAGCAGGTAATGCGCAAGGACGGTAGTCTGTTCTGGGCGCGCCTGCAGGGCAATGCGGTTGATCCGGATGACCATTCCAAAGGCACGGTGTGGATCATCGACGATATTACCGCCGACCGCGAAATGAATGACGCGCTGCGCCTTGCCAAGGAAAAGGCCGAAAGTGCGACCCGTGCCAAGTCCGACTTCCTGTCGAACATGAGCCATGAAATCCGCACGCCGATGAATGCGATTATCGGCATGTCGCGGCTGGCGCTGCAGACCGAGCTTGATCGCAAACAGCGCAACTACATCGAGAAGGTGGTGCAGGCAGGTGGCAATCTGCTCGGCATCATCAACGATATTCTGGACTTCTCCAAGATCGAGGCCGGCAAGCTGGCGATGGAACGCATCGACTTCCGGCTGGAAGATGTGATCGACAATCTGGGCAATCTGCTGTCCATGAAGACCGACGAGAAAGGGCTGGAACTGATCTTCGATGCATCGGCCAATGTGCCGACGGCACTGGTGGGCGATCCCTTGCGGCTGGGGCAGGTGTTGATCAATCTGGGTAATAACGCCGTCAAGTTTACCGACCACGGGGAAATCGTGGTGGGCGTTAGCTGCCTGCGGCAGGAGGACGACGAAGTCGAACTGCACTTCTGGGTGCGCGATACCGGCATCGGCATGACGCCGGAACAGAGCAGCCGCATGTTCCAGTCCTTCACGCAGGCCGATTCCTCCACCACGCGCAAATATGGCGGCACGGGACTGGGGCTGGCTATTTCGAAAACGCTGGTGGAGATGATGCGCGGCCGTATCTGGGTCGAAAGCGAGGCAGGGCAGGGCTCAGTGTTCCACTTCACGGCCCGCTTCGGGCTGCAGACCAGCATGCAGAACAGCCGCATGTTTACGGCCGACGAGCTGCGCGGTATCCGCGTGCTGGTGGTGGACGATAATGCGGCGGCGCGCGAAATCCTGCACGATATGGCGCAGTCCTTCGGCCTGCATGCAGCTACGGCCAGTGGCGGAAGGCAGGCGCTGGACATGGTGGCCGCTGCCCAAGCCGATGGGGCGCCGTTCGATCTACTGCTGTCCGACTGGCGCATGCCGGAAATGGATGGCGTGCAGCTAGTGGGCGAACTGCAGCGCAGTACCCGTCTGCAGGCACCGGCCGTGATCATGGTGACCGCCTACGGACGCGAGGAGGCACTGGCTGCGGCACGCGAACAGCAGGTGGAACTGAGTACGGTGCTGACCAAGCCCGCCACGCCGTCTTCGCTGCTGGAAGCGATCGGTGAATCGCTGAAGAAATTCTCGCTGCGGCGCACGCCCGTGGCCGAACTGGGGCAGACAGTGCAGGAGGCCATGGTGCAGTTGCAGGGCGCCCGCGTGCTGCTGGTGGAAGATAACGATCTGAATCAGGAACTGGCGCTGGAATTGCTCAGCGATGCGGGGCTGCAGGTGGTGGTGGCGAATAATGGCCGCGAAGCGCTCGATATACTGGCGCAAGACCAGGCCTTCGACGGCATTCTGATGGATTGCCAGATGCCGGTGATGGATGGCTACGAGGCCACCCGCATCATCTGCCAGACGCCGGTGCTGCGCGAGATTCCCGTGCTGGCCATGACGGCCAATGCCATGGCGGGCGACCGTGCGCTGGTGCTGGAGGCAGGCATGCGTGACCATATCGCCAAACCGCTCGATGTGGATGTGATGTTTGAAACCATGGCGCGCTGGATACGCCCGAGCGACGCGGCCGGTAGCCATGTGGCGCCGGTGCGGCGCGCCTATCCGAACACGCTGAGCGCCGTACCGGCCAGCCTGCCCGGCATCGATGTGGCAGCGGGACTGGCCACCACCATGAATAGCGAGAAGCTGTACCGCAAGCTGCTGAACAAGTTCGAGAAGAACCAGAGCCAGTTCGTCCAGCACTTCCGTACGGCGCAGCACAGCAGCGATGCACGGGCAGCCGAGCGCTGTGCCCACACCCTGCGCGGGAATGCCGGTAACATCGGGGCGCGTGCACTGCAGCAGCACGCGGCGCTGCTGGAGCAGTATTGCCGCGACGGCGCAGCGCAAGAGCAGATCGAAGCTGCCCTGCTAGCGGTGCAGGCGGAGCTCGACGTAGTGCTCAACAGCCTGCGCGGCATGGATGGCGGCATGGCCGAACCAGAGCCGGAAGTGCCAGCTGGTACGGTAGTCGATGCTCGCGTCTTGCAGGCTGCAAGTGAGAAACTGCTGCCCATGCTAGAGGATGGCGACCCCGAAGCGGGCCAGCTTTGGGAGGAACAGCGCGACCTGTTCAAAGCCGGTTATCCTGAGCATTGGTCGCGCATCGAAGCGCTGCTCGGTGATTTCGATTTCGAAGGAGCGCAACAGAGCCTGCGGCTGGCGATGGATGCGCGCAACACTGAACCCGGCAACTCGCCTTACTGACTGGAGAATCAAGTATGGATACCAGCCCGGAAATGCCTGTCAAACCGACGGTACTGATAGTCGACGATACGCCGGAAAATCTGTCGCTGATGAGCGAGCTGCTGCGTCACGCGTACAAGCTGAAGATCGCCAACAGTGGCGCGCGTGCGCTGAAGCTGGCCACCACCGGCGACCTGCCTGACCTGATCCTGCTCGATATCATGATGCCTGAGATGGATGGCTATGAAGTCTGCCAGATACTCAAAGCCCATCCGGCCACGCGCGATATTCCCGTCATTTTCTTGACCGCCAAAGCCGATATCGAAGACGAGGAAAAAGGCCTGCAGATCGGTGCTGTGGACTACATCACCAAGCCGGTCAGCCCGCCCATTCTGCTGGCGCGGCTGAAGATCCATCTGGCACTCAAAGCCCATGCCGACTTCCTGCGCGATAAGAGCGCGTTTCTGGAGCAGGAAGTGGTACGCCGCACGCGCGAGGTCACGGCGATACAGGACGTCACCATACTGGCCATGGCCTCGCTGGCAGAAACCCGCGATGCCGATACGGGCAACCATATCCGCCGTACCCAGTATTATGTGCAGGCGCTGGCATTGAAACTGCGTAGCCACCCGCGCTTTGCAGCCTTGCTGACTGATGACTATATCCGCATGCTGTTCAAATCGGCGCCACTGCACGATATCGGCAAGGTGGGCATACCGGACCGCATTCTACTCAAGCCGGGCAAGTTCGATGCGGCTGAATTCGAGATCATGAAGACCCATACCACGCTGGGACGCGATGCTATCGACCATGCCGAGAAACAGCTGGGGATGGAGGTGAATTTCCTCTCGATGGCCAAGGATATCGCCTACAGCCATCAGGAAAAATGGGATGGTTCGGGCTACCCGCAGCAACTGGCTGGTGATGCCATCCCCGTGGCGGCACGGCTTATGGCCGTGGCCGATGTGTACGATGCGCTGATCTGCCGGCGCGTCTACAAGGCCGGTATGCCGCACGAACAGGCGGTGGCGCTGATCGTTGAAGGACGCGGCAGCCATTTCGATCCTGATGTGGTGGATGCCTTTGTGGCCTTGCAGGACGAGTTCCGCAGCATCGCCGCGCGCTTTGCCGATAGCGATGAAGATCTCGAGCAGAAGCGCGAGCAGATCGCCCGCGTCGGCGGCTAGTTAGCGCGTGGTGGAGGCGGGTGCCGGCCAGACGGCTGGCAGGGCGTCGATCTGCTCGATCAGGCGACGGGCGATCAGCTGGTGATCGGCCTGCGACGGATGCCAGTCGCAGCTATCCAGACTTAGCGGCGCGAGTTCGACCAGACTTACTCGTTCTTCGCCGTTCTGGCGTAGTTGCTGCACCACAGCCTGATTGGCTTGCCGCAGCTCGCTATCAGGCGCACCGCTCGCCCAGAGTATTAGCTGCGCGTGTGGATAGCGCTGGCGCAGCGTGCTGATAAACGTCACATAGGTGCTGACAAAATCAGCCTTCAGAGCCGCGCGGTCGGGCCAACGCTCCTTGCTGGCCAGCGCGGTGGAGAAATCATTGGTACCCAGCCCCAGCACGAGGTAATGCGGCTGCCATGCGCCAGTGCCGGCAGGCTTGCCATCAGCGTCATCGCGTACGCTGTGATCGAATAGCAGATAGGGGTAGGCCTGCGGCAGCGTATCGGCGGCCATACCGGCGTAATTGCGCACGATGCCGCGGCCGGAAATTGCGTGGATGCGGTAGTCGGCCTGATAGTGGCGCGCAACGATGGGACCACTGGCCTGACCGTTATCGGTACTGGCCCAGATCTGTTCTGCGCTGCACTGGTGCGTGTGCGACTGGTTGCCATAGCCTACTGTGAACGAATCACCGATGAATTCAATGCGGCGCGCGCTGGCAGGAGGCAGCGTTGCGCTGCTGTCAGGTGCTAGCCAGACGCCGCCAAAGCCACGCGCGCCGTCCTGCTGCTCGCTTACCAGTTCGATGCGTAGCCGGTGCCGGCCGGGCCCCATGCCGGCTAGCCGGTACTGGGCGGCCAGCGGCGGCTGCAGGCTGGCGATACGCTCGCCATCGAGCCGGATCTGCAGGTGTTGTTTGCCTGCAGGTAGGCGCAGATAGGCGCTATCGCCCTGCAGGTCGGTATCGAAATAGACGCCGGGCCATTGATAGCGCCAAACTCCGTCCTGCTGCACGGCGCGCCCGCCGACGGCCAGCGGCGCAGGCTGCAGCGCGATGCCGCCGTCGTGTGGCGTGAGGGTGGCGGCTAATATTGGCATGCATAGCGGTGTAACCAGTACTACCGCTAGTGCAGTGATCAGTTTTTTCATAAGCTAGGCTATGCGTGCAGGTGCGCGCTGCGGATGGATGGAGCTGTATTGTGGCGCCAGATAGTGCCGCGAGCAATTACGAAAATCACCAAGCGGCGCCATGATTCATGCTGGAAGGCGCTTATTTCTGGCGCCGCTTGACCAGTTCGAACCAGCCCATACACAGCAGCGCCACGGCCATGCTGGCCGCTAACTGGATGCCGGATGGCAGGGCAAATGCGAACAGGCTGCGCACCGCGTCTATGCCCGTAACCACTGCCAGTAACAGCAGGGTGGCGGCGCTAATCCAGTAGAACGGCCGGTTGGCCTGATGGCTGCGCTGCCACGCGGGCAGGCGCCAGCTGAGGTTACAGAAGATCAGCCCCAGATTGGCCAGCACCAGCGCTACGAAGGTGGCGCTGCGCGCCACTTCCGTGCTGGTGCCGCTCCAGCGCAGCAGCGCATGCCAGCCTAGTAATATCAGTAGCAGCATGCCGCCTTGCAGCAGGCCGCGCTGCAGAATAGCTGGTTCGAACAGGCGCTGGCTGGTTGGGCGTGGCGGGCTATACATGGCGCCCGCTTCGATCGCCTCCGCCTCGAATACCAGCGAGCAGGCTGGATCGATCACCAGTTGCAGGAACAGTATGTGTACCGGCATCAGCAGCATCGGCCAGCCTAGCAGCACGGGCAGGATGGATAGACCGACGATGGGTACATGCACGGCGACGATGAATACAATCGCCTTGCGCAGATTGGCAAACAGGCGGCGGCCATGCTGTACCGCTAGCAGCAGCGAAGAAAAATCATCCTTGAGCAGCACCAGTGCGGCCGCTTCGCGTGCCACATCGGTGCCGCGTGCACCCATGGCCACGCCGATGTGCGCCGCCTTCAGGGCGGGGGCATCGTTGACGCCATCACCTGTCATGGCGACGATTTCGCCGCGCGCCCGGAAGGCCTGCACCAGCTGCAGCTTCTGCTCCGGCGCGATGCGGCAGAACACCCGGTAATCGGGCAGGCGCGTTGCCAGTGTCGCGTCATCCAGTGCGGCCAGTTCGCTGCCCGTCAGCACGCCGCCGTGGATGCCGGCCTGACGTGCAATGGCGCTGGCAGTGGCCGGATGGTCGCCCGTAATCATCACCACCTGCATGCCGGCGGCATGGCATTGCGCCACGGCCTGCGGCACTTCCGGCCGGATCGGATCCTGCAACCCGACCAGACCGAGGAACTCGAACGCGAATACATGCTGGTGATCTGGTAGCACCGGCTCGCTGAAGCGGGCGCTGGCGACGGCAATTACACGCAGACCCTGCTGTGCCATGGCCGCCACCTGTTCGCTGATGCGCACGCTGCGTTCGGCATCGAGGTGGCACAGGTCGATGATGGCTTCCGGCGCGCCCTTGGCTGCCACCACATAGGCGCTGCCGTCGGGCGATTGCCACACGCGCGACATGGCCAGCAATTCGCGCGAGAGCGGGTAGTCATCGATCAGTTGCCAGTCGCGGTGCAGGTGTTCGGTGTTGGCTAGCCAGTGTGTGCCTGCCGTGGTGATGGCCTGTTCCATGGGGTCGAAGGCCTGACGGTGGCTGGCCAGTACCGCATATTCGAGCAGGCCGTGTAGCTCGTCCGGTAGCGTAGCCGGCAAGGTGGCCGGGGCCGTGCTGGCATCGACAAAGCTGGTCTGTTCATTGCACAACCCCTGTACCTGCATGCGGTTGGCCGTCAGCGTGCCGGTCTTATCGACGCACAGCACGCTGGTCGCGCCCAGCAGCTCGATGGCGGGGATGCTGCGTGCCAGTATCTGCGAACGGCCCAGCCGCCATGCGCCGAGCCCGAGAAACAGGGTCAGGATGACCGGCAGTTCTTCCGGCAGGATGGCCATGGCCAGCGTTAGGCCAGCCAGCACACCCTGCAGCCATGCGCCGTTCAGATACCAGTAGACCAGTGCCAGCGCAGCAGCCAGCAGGGCGCCGCCGGTGGCGACGGCTTTGACTACGGCGGCGGTCTCGCGCTGGATCGGCGTCAGCTCGCCGCCCAGCGCGGCCAGACTGGCGCCTATCTTGCCCAGCGCACTGGCGCTGCCGGTGGCGCTGACCACGCCGCGCGCGCTGCCCTGGGTAACCAGCGTGCCAGAGTAGATGCGCGATTGTGCCGCGTCGGCGCCCGTCTGTTTGCTGACGGGGACAGATTCTCCCGTGAGCAGGGATTCATCCAGCATCAGGTTGGAGCTGCTGAGCAGATCGATGTCGGCCGGCACGCGGTCACCTTCGGCCAGTAGCACCACATCGCCAACCACCAGTTCGCGTCCGGCGATGCGCACCTGCTGGCCATCGCGCAGCACCAGTGCGCGTGGCGCGGACAGGTCGCGCAGCGCATGCAGCGAACGTTCGGTGCGGCGCTGCTGGAAAAATGTCATGGCGATCACGATGACGACGAAACCCAGCAGCATCAGCGCTTCGTCCGGATCGCCCAGCAGCAGATAAATGGCGCCGCAGCCGACCAGCAGCAGGAACATGGGTTCTGCCACCACGTCGGTCAGTAGGCGCAGATTGCTACGTGGGCGCGTCACCGGCAGTTCGTTGGCGCCCATGCGGAGTAGCCGCTCGCTGGCTGTACGGGTGGAGAGACCCTGTTCGATAGATTGCGACGGCGGATTCTGCATAGACGATCTGGTGCGGAATAGAAGAATAAGGGGGGGCGCTGCGGGTCAGCGCCGCTGCGCGATGGTTGTATGACTTCTGCGCGACGCAAAAATCTGCGCTTGCTCAGAATTCCTTAATAACTTGCGGCGACTATGAGACATGATAATCAATGGCAGGAAGTACAACATGAAACCGGTAGAACAGTCTAGTCATTCCTCGGCAGCGGGTGCTGCGGCCAGCCCGGTGCGGGTGTGGGATGTGCCGGTGCGGGTGTTCCACTGGCTGCTGGCATTTTGCTTCGCGGTGGCCTATCTGACTGCCGAACTGGATGACTGGCGCCTGCTGCACGTAACACTGGGCTACACGGTAGCGGGGCTGGTGCTGTTCCGGCTAGTGTGGGGTATCTGTGGCACTCGCTACGCGCGGTTCAGCAATTTTGTGCGTGGGCCGCAAGCGATCGCGAACTACCTACGTTCGCTGCTGTCCGGCCGTCCGGCGCATTACACGGGGCATAATCCGGCCGGCGCTGTGGCCATCGTGCTGATGCTTGCGCTGGCATTGCTGCTGACTACTGCCGGCTGGCTGCTGTACACCGAGCGGGTGGGCGAATGGATGGAGGAAGTTCACGAGACGCTGGCCAATCTGATGCTGATGGTGGTACTGGTCCACATCGCCGCAGTGCTGCTGTCTAGCCGCCTGCATGGCGAAAATCTGGCGCGGGCAATGTTGACAGGGATGAAAGCGGGGCATGAGGGCGCGTCCAGCCAGCCGCCACGCACGTTCGTGGCACTGTTGCTGTTGCTGGCAGTACTCGCGTTCTGGCTGTCGTGAGCATTAGAGGGTTTACTTCATTATTGAAAGTTTCCACAACGAAAGTTAATCTGGTCGATTTTTTTCCTGTCTGAGGCTCATTATAATTGCCGTTTGGAAATTTTATCCATGCACGCATCGCACGGCGCATGTTGAATGGATGAGCAACAACAGGAGTCGGCATGCGCCAGAATCTGCCCGTGACGGGCAACGAATATGTTTTACCACCGCAGCGCCCGCTGGTTTCGAAGACCGATCTGGCCGGACGCATCATTTACGCCAATCCCGCCTTTATCGAAGCCAGCGGCTACAGTCAGGAAGAATTGCTGGGCGCGCCCCATAATCTGGTGCGCCATCCCGATATGCCGCCGGCTGCGTTTGCCGATCTGTGGCAGACCATACAGCAAGGCATGCCATGGACGGGACTGGTGAAGAACCGCCGCAAGAATGGCGATTTCTACTGGGTGGTGGCGAATGTCACGCCGACCATGGAAGGTGGCCGCGCTACCGGCTACCTGTCAGTACGTACGGTGCCCGAACGCCATCAGATCGCCCGCGCCGAGCAACTGTATCGCCGCCTTGCGCGTGACGGTGCCGCCGCCGGCACACTACATCACGGGCGCCATGTGGCGGCCGGTCTGTCCGGCTGGATCACCCGCATGCGGCGCGTACCGGCCCGGCTGTGGTGCCGCGTCATGCTGACGGCACAGGCGCTGCTGCTGGGGGCACTGGGCGTGGCTGGCTGGAGTGTCCATAACGATGGCACGGAATCGATCTATGCACTGGCCGGTGCTGCCGGTGTGGTGATGACGGTGGTGCTGGCGTTGCTGCTGGAACGTAGTGTGCTGGCACCGCTGCGCGGTGCGTTACTGAGTGCACGTGCACTGGCAGCCGGTGATCTGAGCGTATCGATCGAAGTCGGTGGCGACGAAGAAGTGGCACAGCTGCTGCGTGCGCTGCGCCAGATGAATATCAATCTGGTGGCCATTATTGGCGATGTGCGTACCAGTGTGGAATCGATCAATACGGCCACGCGTGAAATCGCCGCTGGCAATCAGGATCTGTCGCTGCGTACGGAAGCGCAGGCCGCCAGTCTGGAACGCACGGCGGCCAGTATCGAACAGCTGGCGGCAATGGTGCGCCAGACCGCCGCTAATGCCCAGCAGACCAGTACGCTGGTGGCCGAGGCTTGCACCGTGGCCAGCGAAGGTGGTGCCGTGGTGACGCAGGTAGGCGCGACGCTGGGGGATATCAGCCAGTCGGCCGAGAAGATCAATGACATCATCGGCCTGATCGACGGGATTGCGTTCCAGACCAATATTCTGGCGCTCAATGCAGCGGTGGAAGCAGCGCGTGCAGGAGAACATGGACGCAGCTTTGCTGTGGTGGCGACGGAAGTGCGTCAGCTGGCTCAGCGCGCAACTGCGGCGGCGGGCGAAATCAAGCAGCTGATCAGCGCTTCGGTGGAGAAGATCGCGCAGGGTGACCAGCTCGGACGCAAGGCGGGTCAGACCATGACCGGCGTGGTGGCTTCCGTGCAGAGCGTGGCGGAAATTGTCAGCGATATCGCGCGTGACAATCTGCAGCAGAGCAGCGGGGTGGATGAAATCAACCGCACCGTGCTGGAAATCGATGCTGGCACCCAGCAGAACGCGGCCATGGTGGAGCAGGCCGCTGCCGCTGCCGCCCAGCTGGACGAGCAGGCGGCCCATCTGGCGCAGGCGGTGGGGCTGTTCAAGTTTTCGCCGCGCCGTAACGGCCGCGAAAGGTCACGCCTGCTGGCGCGGCCGGCACCGCAGTTGCTCGGCTAGTTCGCACCAGTAAGCCCGTACCTGTAAGTCCGCGTCGATTAGCCCGCACCGGTTTGTGCGCGGCGGCGGGGAAGTACGGCGCGTGCCGCACTGCCTCGCCCGCAGCGGCAGGCCTGCCGCTATAATGGCTGCTTCATTTTGCCGGTGCGCGCCATGTTCGAAATTAGCCAGTTACGCTGTTTTGTTGCTGTTGCCGAGGAATTGCATTTCAGTCGCGCGGCCGAACGGCTGAACATGACGCAGCCGCCGCTAAGCCGTCAGATCCAGCTACTAGAACATAGTGTAGGCGCGCAGCTAATCGACCGTAGCAGCCGCGTGGTGAAGCTGACGGCAGCAGGCAAGGCCTTTCTGCCGGAAGCGGCGCGCATATTGCGCATGTCGGAAGAAGCCGGGCTGATGGCGCGGCGGGTGGCGCGCGGCGAGCAGGGGAGTCTGGCCATCGGCTTTACGTCAGCTTCCGGCTACACGCTGCTGCCGGAAGTGGTGCGCAGTCTGCGCGAGCGCACGCCGAATATCGCGCTCACTCTCAAGGAATTAGTCAGCACTGCACAGGTGGAAGCACTGAATGCGGGCTTGCTGGATATGGCGCTGATGCGCCCGCACGCATTGCAGGGCGAGCTGGTCAGCCTGCCCATCAAGACGGAAGGCATGCTGCTGGCCGTGCCGGCCGACGAAGCTGCGCAGTGGCCGCAACAGCCTACGCTGGCCTGTCTGCATCAGCGTCCGTTCATCATGTATTCGCCTTACGAGGCTAGACCGTTCTACCAGATGCTCACGGCCCGTTTCGAACAGGCCGGTGTGGTGCCCGATGTGGTCGAGCATATCGGGCAGGTGCATACCATGCTGGCACTGGTGAGCGCCGGCGTGGGCGCGGCGCTGGTGTCGGAATCATGTCTGCGCCTGCAGTTCGACGGCATCGTGTATCGCCCTATGCAGACGGAAGCTGTGAGCACCGTCTGCACCTACCGGCGCGATAACGAAAACCCGATTCTGCAGGTATTTATCCGCGAACTGCTGCCGCAGATCCAGCGCAACAATCTGGCTGGCGCGGCCTAGTTCGCGGGCCGAACTCAGGACTTAGCGCACCAGACAGGGGCGCTTGTTGTCGAACTTCCAGTTCGGGATCAGGAACTGCATGGCGGCGGCATCATCGCGCGCGCCCAGCCCCATATTGCGGTAGGCCTGATGGGCTTTTTCCAGTTCGACTTCATCGAGTTCGATGCCCAGCCCCGGCTTGGCCGGTACGTGCACCATGCCACCCTGAATTTTCAGCGGCTCTCTGGTCAGGCGCTGGCCGTCCTGCCAGATCCAGTGGGTGTCGATGGCCGTCACCTTGCCCGGTGCGGCGGCGCCCACGTGGGTGAACATGGCCAGCGAAATATCGAAGTGGTTGTTGGAATGCGAGCCCCATGTCAGGCCGAACATCTGGCATAACTGCGCCACGCGCACGGAACCCTGCATGGTCCAGAAGTGCGGATCGGCCAGCGGAATATCGACCGACTGCAGCGAGATCGAGTGCGCCATCTGGCGCCAGTCGGTGGCGATCATATTGGTGGCGGTTGGCAGGCCGGTGGCACGGCGGAACTCGGCCAGCACTTCACGTCCCGAATAGCCATGCTCGGCACCGCAAGGGTCTTCCGCGTAAGCCAGTATGCCGTGCTTGTCGCGGCAGACGCGGATGGCTTCGGCCAGCGACCACGCACCGTTTGGATCGAGCGTGATGCGCGCATCGGGGAAGCGCTCGTGCATGGCGACGATGGCTTCCATTTCTGCGTCCGCTGCCAGCACGCCGCCTTTGAGCTTGAAGTCATTGAAGCCATAGCGCTCGCGCGCCGCTTCGCACAGACGCACGATGGCGTCGGGCGTGAGAGCGACCTCATTGCGCAGGCGGAACCAGTCGTTATCGGCATCGGGCTCGCTGCGGTAGGCCAGCGTAGTCTGCTTGCGGTCGCCCACATAGAACAGATAGCCCAGCATTTCTACGGCTTCGCGCTGCATGCCCTCGCCCAGCAGGGCCGCGACGGGCACGTTCATGAACTGGCCCAGCAGGTCGAGCAGGGCCGATTCCACTGCCGTGACAGCGTGGATGGTGGTGCGCAGGTCGAACGTCTGCAGCCCGCGTCCGCCCGCATCGCGGTCGGCAAAGGCGCTGCGCATATCGTTGAGGATGCGGTTGTAATCGCCGATAGTGCGGCCGATGATGAAGCTGCGCGCATCCTCGATGGTCTTGCGGATGCTTTCGCCACCCGGTACTTCACCCAGCCCGGTGTTGCCGGCGCTGTCCTTGAGGATGACGATGTTGCGGGTGAACCATGGGCCGTGGGCGCCGCTCAGGTTGAGCAGCATGCTGTCCTGACCGGCGACGGGAACGACGCGCAGGTCGGTGACAACGGGAGCTTGGTGGACGGTGGTATTCATGTAAGCCTCGGTAGAAGTAAAAGTGTTTCAAGTACGCAGTGATTTGCTCAGGGTGACGCGACGGATATCGCCCACCACCAGCAAGTAGCAGGCAATCGCCAGTGCTGCGTTGGCGCCGACATACAGCAGCGCGCCGGCAAACGAGCCCGTGGCATCGACGATGTAGCCGATCACGATAGGGGTGGTAATGCCTGCCGTATTGCCGAAAGTGTTGAACAGTGCGCCACTGAGGCCGCCCGCTTCTTTGGGCGAGGTGTCGGAGACTACCGCCCAGCCCAGCGCACCGATGCCCTTGCCGAAGAAGGCCAGCGACATCACGGCCACCACCAGCGCATCGGTATCGATGTAGTTACAGGCGATCATGCTGGTCGACATCAGCATGCCCAGCACGATAGGCACTTTGCGCGACACCGACAGCGAGTAGCCCCGTTTGGTCAGACGGTCCGACATCCAGCCGCCCGTGAGTCCGCCGAGGAAGCCGGCGATCGCCGGTAACGAAGCGACAAACCCGGCTTTAAGGATGGTCATGTGGCGCTCCTGTACCAGATAGACGGGGAACCAGGTCAGGAAGAAATAGGTAAGGGTGGTGATGCAGTACTGGCCGATGTAGACGCCCACCAGCATGCGGTTGGACAGCAGTTCCTTGATGCAGGCTAGCGTATCGACCTGCTTGGGGGCGACCGTGCGGGCGCCGCCTTCCAGATCGACCAGCGCGCCACCCTGCTGGATGTAGTCGAGTTCGGCCGCATTGATGCTTGGATGCTGCTTCGGGCCGTAGATAACTTTAAGCCAGACGAAGGCCATGGCGATACCGATGGCGCCCATGACATAGAACACGCTGTGCCAGCCCAGTGTATGCACCAGCCAGCCCATGATGGGCGCGAACAGCACGGTAGCGAAATACTGTGCCGAGTTGAACACGGCCGCCGCCAGCCCCCGTTCGTGGCTTGGGAACCATGCCGAAGCAATGCGGCTATTGCCGGGGAAGGAAGGCGCTTCCGCTGCACCGACCAGCAGGCGTAAGGTGAACAGGGCCGCCACCGCGGCAGCGCCAGTAAAGAAGCCGGCTGCCCCCGTGAACAGCGTGAACAGCGACCACAGGAAAATGCTGAAGAAGTAAGTGATTTTCGAACCGAAGCGGTCGAGCAACCAGCCGCCCGGTAGCTGGGCCAGCACGTACGACCAGGCGAAGGCCGAGAACACAAAGCCCATCTGCACCGCTGACAGGCCCAGTTCCTTTTTGATTTCCGGACCGGCGATGGAAATCGTCGCGCGGTCGGCGTAGTTGATGGTGGTGATAGCGAACAGCATGGCCAGTATCAGCCAGCGCTTGTTGCTCATGCCGGCAGCGCGGCTGGCGCCGGTGATGGTAGTGGTTTGTTCCAAGTGAGTCTCCTGTATTGTTGTTCTGTGGCTTAGAACGTGTGGCGGATGCCGAGGTTATGGCCGGTGTTGCCCGTGCCGGCCTCGGTGTTGTTCGCCACCGTGTAGCCGGCGCCATGCTGGTTGCTGATATGGCCGTAGGCGGTGTAAAGGCCGGTGCGTTTCGACAGCTGGTATAGATAGCCTATGCCCCATGCGCTGGCATCCTGATTGAAGCTGCTGCGGTCATCCTTGTGCATGGCAGAGAATAGCAAACTGCCGTTGCCCAGCGGTGCGCTGAAGCCCAGCAGCCATTCGCGCCCGTCGGTGGAGGCAGTCGGCTTGACGCCGCCGTAAGGATTATTGGTATTGCCCAGTGGCGCGCTGTTATAGCCGCGGTCGATGGCGTAGCCGGCGTGCAGCTTGATCCAGCGGAAGTCGTAATTGGCGCCCAGCAGGAGGTTGCGGCCCAGATCGCGGCTAACAGCTGGCGTGCTGGCGGTATCGGCATTCTTGCTGTTGTAGGCCAGGCGCACGGCCAGCGGGCCTTGCGTGTAGCCGACGGCGGCGCCGATCTGGCGGCCCGCCGCGGCCACGCTCTGTTCGCCCATGCTGTAGGCCAGTTCGGCATCGACGCCTTGTACGCGCGGTGTAGCATAGGTGACGGTATTGCTGCTGCGGATATTCGTGCCCCAGTCAGGGAACAGGTTCTTTGCGGAGCCGGCGTAGCCCGTGTTGAACGGATCGACGATATTCACCAGCGTGGTGTGATACGGCGTGTACTGACGGCCCACTGCCAGCATGCCGTACTGGCTGCTTTTCAGTCCTACCAGCGCCTGCCGGTTGAAGATGGTACCGGCGGCATCGATTTCGCCCGTATCGATCTTGGTGCCCGCTTCGAGGATGAACAGGGCGGACAGGCCGCCGCCCAGATCTTCCGTGCCGCGCAAGCCGAAGCGCGAGGCCGCTGCCGCGCCGCTGGTGACTTTGCTCAGGTGGCCGGCGGCACCACCGCTTTCGCCGACCAGTGCAGCATCGATCATGCCGTACATAGTGACGTTGCTGGTGTTGGTGCTGGTGCTGTTGCTGTTGCTGGCAGCCTGGGCGCAGGCGCCCGTGGCGGCGAACGCCATGAAGATGGCGGTAGCAGATTTCATTGTTGTCTCCATGCGGATGGTTATATGCCGCTGCAGCTTGGCAGGGCTGGTTCTTGGTTCTGGAGAGATCATAGGTGGGCATCAATACCTGATCAAACCAAAGCATGGATGGATCAATTCAATTTTTGAATTGGAGCGAAGGCATAGGGTTGTGATACCCATGTTCAGATCAGACCGTGGCGACCAGGCCACGTACCGTTTGGATAACGTTAACGATGTTTTGTATGCCAGTAGCGAAACTCTGTACAATCAGCCGCTGATCGGTATCTCTTGAGTGGATAGGCAATGGCAAACAAAAAAACCAGCGTAACGCTGGTGGATGTGGCACGGGTGGCCGGGGTTTCCGTGATGACGGCTTCGCGTGCGCTGAGCGGCGATGGCTACGCGTCGGAAGAAACCCGCAGCAAGGTGCAGGCAGCGGCCAAGCAACTGGGTTATGCGCCGAACGCGCTGGCGCGCATGATGAAGGGCGGTAAAACCAATGTCATCGGCATCGTCGTCAACGATCTGTCCTCGCAGGTGGTGAATGCCTTTGTTACTGCGCTCAGCGTGGAAGTGCGCAAGGTGGAGATGGACATGTTCATCTACAGCACCATGGGCACACTGGGCGAGGGACGCGGCGCAGCTGTCAGCCAGATGCTGCATGGGCTGTGGGATGGCCTGATCTATGTGCTGCCCTGCATGACGGATGATTTTCTGAAGTCGCTGGAATCGGCCAGCAGTCCCGTACTGCTGCTGAACTACTTCCGCCACGAGACGGCACTGCCGGTGGTGCGCGGCGATAACTACAACGGTGCACAGGATGCCGTTTCCCACCTGATCGAGCTGGGCCACCGGCGTATCGCCTTTGTAGGCGGCACGGCTTTCACAGGGCAGAGCGATCTGCGCGAGCGCGGCTATCTGGCGGCGCTGGCCGAAGCGGGCATCAAGGCTGATCCGGCGCTGATCTATCAGGGCAATTTCCAGGAACTGTCCGGACTGGAAGCGGGGCGCCACCTGCTGGCGCTGGAGCAGCCACCGACCGCCATCTTCGCTGCCAGCGATACCATGGCACTGGGCTGCATGAATGCCATCCGCGAACGGGGACTGGCGATCCCGCAGGATATTTCCGTGGCCGGCTTCGATGATATTCCTGCTGCCTCGCTGGCGCAGCCGCCGTTGACGACACTGCGTCATCCGTTTCAGGCCATGGCGCAGGCGGCCGTGCAGGAACTGCTGCGGCGTATCCGCAGCGAGCCGGGGCGGCGCCAGCGCGTGGAGTTCCCTAGCGAATTCGTGATCCGCGAAAGTACCGGCCCGGCCCCCCGCACGGCAGGGGCGGGACGCAAACGTGCGGCCAGCCGCAAAGCCGATGCGGCCTGAGTGATGGCACGCCCCGTCCTGCCGACGGCAGCGCGCCAGCACTGGTTCAGCGCCGGCTTGCTGGCGGTGTATGCCTTACTGCTGCTGGGCGGTCTGGGCTGGTCGCTCAAGGAGCGCGCCATACCGGATATGTTCAAGGTGCAGCTGCGCCAGTTCAGCGACAATCCGGTGCTGCTGAATAGCCTGCTGGGTGCCTTGCCGGCGCTGATCAGCATGCTGGTAGGCCCGCTGGTGGGGGCGTGGAGCGATCGTAGCCGCTGCCGTCTGGGCCGGCATATTCCGTTTCTGCTCGCTTGCGCACCGCTGATTTCGCTCAGTCTGGTGGGGCTGGCATATAGCCGTGCATTAGGCTTGCAGCTATGGCAGCTGGCCGGTGCCGCGGCGGATGAGCAGAACTACTATGTGCTGGCCTGTATGTGCTTGTGCTGGACCAGCTATTCGCTGTTCACCATCATCGGCAATGCGCTGTTCATCGGGCTGATTAATGAACTGGTACCGCATGCGATTATCGGGCGGTTTTTCGGCGTGCTGCGCATCGTCAGCCTGGCCGTGGGCGTGCTGTTTTTCTACTACTGCTTCGGCAACGAGCTGACGTCCGTGGCCCAGTCCATCGTGCTAGGTATTGCTGGTGCATATCTGCTGAGTTTTCTGCTGGTCTGCTACGGCATCGTGCGGCTGCGCGCGCGTGGCATGCTTGCGCCTGCCGCACACCAGCCGGCACTGGCCAGCGGCGCCGTGCCGGCCGATTCCCATCCTGATCGCTGGACTTATTCGCTGCTGTTCGTGGCGATTGCGATGGGGGCGATCTGCGTGCTGCCGGCAAATATCAATAGCTACCACGCCATCGGCCAGTTCGCGGTGGATTTCCGTTCCTATGGCCGCACCACGGCGGCCGGCTATGCCGTATCCATTCTGCTGGCGTGGCCGATAGGGTGGCTGGCGGATCGCTACCATCCGGTGCGCATAGGCTTTGGTGCCATGCTGGTGTATGCGGTGTGCATGCTGGCAGCGTGGTGGCTGGTCACGGGGCCCACTTCGTATCTGGTCTGGCTATTCGTCCATGTAGTGGTGGCCGGCGTATTCCTGACCGGTACCGCCTCGCTGCTGCCCCTGACTATGCCGCGCCAGCAGTTCTCCTCGCTGGCCGCACTGTCAGCCGCGCTGACGGCGCTGCTGACGGTGATCTTCTCCATGCTGCTCGGTTATCTGCTGGACCGCAACGGCCATGATTACCGGCTGGTGTTTCTGGCGGCAGGACTGGTGGCGCTAGCCGGTGCAGGCTGCTGGTACCGGCTGTTGCGCACCTTCCGCAGGCGCTAACGCCGTACCGGACAGGCTGCGGCTATCGTAGCTGCGCCAGTTGCGCTGCCAGCGTGCCAGCGCCTCCAGATAGTAGTAGTCGCCCCACAGATTGCATTCGTCCACGCCCAGTCCGATCTGGCGGTGGTAGGTGCCGTGCCTTAGCAGGCCGCCGGCCTGCGGCAGGCGTGCCGCGCACTGGCTTTGCAGCGCCTGCGTCAGTTCGATGGCCGCCTGCTGGTAATGCTGCTGGCGCGCACCGGCCGGGAGTTGCGACGCCAGATCGAACAGGCCGCAAGCCGCGATGGCACAGGCCGAACTATCGCGCGGCTCGCCGCTGTCCAGCGGCAGACTCAGATCCCACAGGGCGATGCGGTCGGCCGGCAGGTGGGCCAGAAAGTAGTCGGCAATCCGGCAAGCGGTATCGAGCAGATCCAGCTCGGGTAAGTGGCGCTGATTCAGAGCGAAGCCATACAGCGCCCATGCCTGCCCCCGTGCCCAGCATGAATCGTCCGACCAGCCCTGACGGGTGCTGGGGCGCAGCGGCGTGCCGCGCACCGTATCGAAGTAATAGGTGTGATAGGTGGCGCCATCGGGGCGTACCAGATGGTCGCGGGTGCGCTGCACATGGATGCGCGCCGCATCGGTATAGCGGCGCTCGCCACTGACGGCGCTGGCCCAGTGCAGCAGGGGCAGATTCATCAGGCAATCGATGATGGTGCGGCCGTGCTCCTGTGGATCGTCCAGCCGGCCCCACGCCTGTATGATACCGGCGCCCGGCAGAAAGCGCGCCAGCAGCAGATCGGCTGCGGCCATGGCGGTGCTGCGCGCACCGGGCAGGGCGCATAGCTGATCGGCGGCGACATGGCTGAGCAGGTAGAGAAAACCCAGATCATGGTGTTCCAGTTCGCGCCTCGCCTCTAGACGGCGGGCAAAGCTGGCCGTCTGCGCGCGCGCGGCATGGGCGAACTGGGGCTGGCCGCTCAGTTCATAGGCTAGCCACATCAGGCCGGTCCAGAAGCCGGTGGTCCAGCCGACGTTGGCGCCCAGTGGGGCGCCCTCGGCATGACGGGGCATGTAGTGCTGCTGCGCACTGGTATCGGCAGGGAAGTGGTGGCCGAGACGGCATAGCGTTGCCTCGAGCTGTTGCAGGGCTAATTCCAAAGGGGGTACTCATCTTATAATATCAATAAGAGAACGTTACCATTACAACTACCAATAGGCAAGCAGATTTAGCCACCTGATGGTGCAGGATTTTCCACATCGGCGTGGAAATTTTGTCACACAGGCTGGTGTTTTCGAGATTTTGTGTGGTATCGTTAACTCACTGGGTCGCACACAGCGTCCATTCACCATCCATTTATTTTTCAGGAGCTTAGATGCCCACTACCCGCCGGACCTACGCAACGCTGGCCGCAATGTGCGCTGGTGCCTATTTCACTACTGCGACGCCATGGCTGGCTTTACCAGCCGTGGCCGCTGAAGTGGCAACCCAGAGTGCGGCAGCCGCACAGAATCCGGCCCAGGTGCTGCGTACCATGGAACGGGTGGCCGATTGGCAGCTGGCCCATCCCACCGGTTATCCGCTGGAAGACTGGACCGAAGGCGTGGGCGATGCGGGCATGATGGCGCTGGCCGGCATTTCCGGCAGTGACCGTTATCTGCAGGCGATGCGACGCGCGGCCGAACAGAATGCATGGCGCCTCGGCCCCAGCATGTACCACGCCGACGATTATGTGGTGGGGCAGACCTATGCCGAGCTGTATCAGCACTTCCGCGAACCGCACATGATTGCCCCCATGCGCGCCCAGTTCGATTACATGCTGGCGCATCCCCGTCCCGGTTCGCTCAACTGGAAGACGCCCGGTGTGCAGCACCGCTGGTCGTGGTGCGACGCGCTGTTCATGGGGCCGCCGGCGTGGGCGCGTCTGAGCGCCGTGACGGGCGATGCGCGCTATCTGGAATTCGCCATCCAGAACTGGTGGCTGACCTCCGACTACCTGTACGACCGCGAAGAACATCTGTATTTCCGTGATAGCCGCTTCTTCGGCCAGCGCGAAGCCAATGGTGCCAAGGTGTTCTGGGGGCGCGGCAATGGCTGGGTGATGGGAGGCCTGGTACGCATGCTGCAGTACATACCGGCCCAGCATGCGCAGCGCGAGCGCTTCGTCCAGCAATACCGCGAGATGGCGCAGCGTCTGCTAGGCTTGCAGCAGGCCGATGGCCTGTGGCGTTCCAGTCTGCTCGATCCGGCCAGCTACCCGAACCGCGAAAGCAGCGGCACGGCGCTCTACACCTATGCGCTGGCTTGGGGGGTGAATCAGGGCCTGCTGCCACGCAGCGAGTTCGAGCCGGCCGTGCGCAAAGCATGGCAGGCGCTGGCCAGCCATGTGACGGCCGAGGG
The DNA here is from genome assembly GCF_964031615.1 of Duganella fentianensis. GTDB lineage: Bacteria > Pseudomonadota > Gammaproteobacteria > Burkholderiales > Burkholderiaceae_D > Rugamonas > Rugamonas fentianensis_A. The sequence goes on along the minus strand of NZ_CAXIQN010000003.1, from coordinate 70,910 downwards.
GAAGCTGATCCATGTCCAGCCTATCGGGGAGGATCCACGCAAATTCGATCCCCAGTCCACCGACGTATTTGCCGTGGGCGCTTTCCTGCTGGCCGGTAGCGAGCTGTATCGCATGGGGCTGGTGGAGACTGCCGGTGTGCACGAGATCAGCGTCGCTAATCCGTCTAACGAAGCGCGGCTGGAGCAGTCGGTCGAATGGCCGCTGACGCAACCGGTGCAGGTGATGGATGCTCTGACCTCGCGCATACTGCCTAGCCAGCGCTTGAACAATGGCGTGCTATTCCAGACTGATCTGGCAGCGGGCGAGACGCGCCGCTTCCTGCTGCTGCCACGCCAGCACGTACCAGCCGCGCCGCCAGTGCGCGCGCGCGCCCATGCCCGCTTCGTACCGGAGCGTCTGGATGATTTCGCGTGGGAGAACGATAAGGTGGCACACCGTACTTATGGGCCTGCCGTGATGCGCGATCCGAAGGAGCAACTGGTTTCCAGCGGCATCGATGTGTGGTCCAAGTCGGTGCGCAAGCTGGTGCTGGACGACTGGTATCAGCGCGCCGACTACCATCAGGACCACGGTGAAGGGCTGGATTTCTACCATGTAGGCACCAGCCGGGGCTGCGGCGGGCTGGGTATCTATGCCGGCAATCAGCTGTACACCTCGCAGAATTTCAGTCAGTGGAAAGTGCTGGCCGATGGTCCGCTGCGGGCCGAATTCGAACTGCGCTTCGAGCGCTGGGATGCAGCAGGCCGCCCTGTGGCCGAAGTGCGTCGTGTGCAGCTCGATGCGGGCAGCCATTTCAGCCGGGTCGAGAGCCGTTTCAGTAGCACGCAGCCGGGGCCGCTGGTGGTCGGCGTGGGCATAGCCCAGCGCGCAGGCGAGGGACAGTACCGGCAGAACGCGGACAGCATGAGCTACTGGGAACCGGCTATGGACAACGGTGGCAACGGTGGCGGTAATGGCAGCAATGCCTGCGCCGTGATCATGCCGCAGGCCAGCGGTTTCGTCGCCCAGCAGGGACATTATCTGGCACTGGGCAGCGCCCAGCCGCAGGCGCCGTTTATCTACTATCTGGGCGCGGCGTGGAGCAAGGGTGGCGATGTGGCCGATGCTGCCGCATGGCAGGCGCAGGTGGCAGCTGCAGCACGGCGCTATGCGCAACCGCTCAAGGTGCAGCAATTGCGTTGAAGCGTTTGGCGCAGCATAGCGGCTGGCCGTGGTGCAGCCGCGGCGGCAGTGCCGGGACATGTGGTTTTTTAGGAGTAGCAGTGAAAAGGGCGTGACAGTCTAGAAATGTGGATGTTATCCTTACCACATCGATAGTCGCCAGGCAGGGCGGTTTTTTTTAAGGGTTGTGAGATAACGTTATCATTTAGTCGAATCTATATTCTACGAGGAGAGGTAGTAATGAGCAGTCATAACAACGAAAGCAAAAATATGATGCTGGTGGTACGTCCGCTGTCGCTGGCAGTGGCACTGGCCATGAGCAGTCTGGCGCACGCCGATGATGCCGGCCAGAGCGCGGCAGCCGCCAGCGCAGCCGATAGCGCACCCGTGCAGGTGGAAAAAGTGGTGGTAACCGCCAACAAGCGTGCGCAAAATCTGCAGGACGTGCCGATGGCGATCACGGTGCTCAACGATGCCACCCTGCAGCGTAACAATGTGCGCGGCATGGATGACCTGCCGTCGCTGTCGCCAGCGCTGACCATGAGCTACGGCACCCAGCCCGCTAACTTCAGTATCAATATGCGCGGTATCGGCACCTTCTCGCTGGGCATAGGCGTGGAAGCCGATGTGGCCGTGGTGGTGGATGATGTGCCTTATGCCATGCAGGCCAATGCCTTCAAGGATCTGGCCGATGTGGCCCGGATCGAAGTGCTGAAAGGCCCGCAGAGCACCATGCTGGGTAAGAGCTCGATCGCCGGCGCCGTGAATATCAGCACCAAGCCGATCGAAGCTGGCTGGAAAGGCCGTGCTTCCACCTACCTGAGCAACGATGGCGAATGGCGTGCCAGTGCTGCCCTGTCCGGTGCGCTCAGCGATACCGTACGTATGCGTCTGTCGGCCAGCAAATCCGATTTCGAAGGCGTGGTGAAGAATCTGGCCGATGGCAGTCACCTGAATGGCCAGCGTAACAGCAGCGTCAACGCCAAGCTGGAATGGAATCCTAGCGATAATCTGCAAGTCGTGCTGACCCCGCGCGCTGCCAACTTCGTCAACAACTGCTGCGTTTCGCCATTCAATTCGATGACCCCCGGTGGTCTGTACCAGAACATCGCCAGCCTGCCTGCCTCGGTGCTGCTGAAAGGGATCAATCCCGGTCCGGGCAATGTCAGTGTGCGTAACGACTATCCGGCCGGTGGCAAGGCGGAAGATCGCGGTACGGGCCTGAAGCTAGTCTACAACTTCGATGACGACAGCATTCTGGCCAAGCACAGCTTCACTTCCGTCAGCTCGTGGTCGCACTACAAGATGAGCGATTTTCAGGATGGCGACGCGACCGACAGCGATGTGCTGAGCGCCACGCTGGTAAACGGCAAACCGAGCGGCTTCAGTGGCGGCCTGTATCAGTACGGTAAGTTCGACGTGCGTTCCAAGACGCAGGAATTCCGTCTGACTTCGCCGGAGAAGACCAGTCTGCGTTATGTGGCCGGCCTGTTCTACGCCGATAACCGTCTGGGCCGCGAACTGACCCGCGCGCCGATCACCACCTATGTGACCGACTGGGCCTCGACCGCCTACAACACCAACTATGCCGTGTTCGGGCAGGCCAACTACGACCTGAGCGCGCAGACCAGCGTGCTGCTGGGCCTGCGCTACAACAAGGAAGATATCGGCTATACCTTCAGCCGCTATAACCCGCCGCCAGCCACTAGCCGTGTCATGACGGAATACCTGCAGGGCGATAACAGCGAGACCAAGGCTACCGGCAAGATCGGTCTGGAGCACCGCCTCGATGCCGCCACCATGGGTTATGTAACCTATTCGACCGGCCACAAGGGCATGGCCTACGATCTGACCAGCTCCTTCACGGGCGCGGTGGCCAAGACCCAGCCGGTGCCGGGCGAAGATGCGCGTAATATCGAAGCGGGTCTGAAACTGAGCCTGCTGGATAACCGCATGGCGCTCGATCTGGCAGCCTTCCGTACCACCTTTACGGGCTTCCAGCAGTCGGCCGGTTTCTATGATCCGGACGGTACTTTCCGCACTACGCTGCATAGCATCGGCGCGCTGCGTACCAGCGGTATCGAGGCAGATCTGAACTGGCGCGTGTCGCGTCCACTCAGCGTGAACGGCGCCTTTGCCTACACCAAGGCGGTGATTACCGATTTCGAAAACGGCCCTTGCTACAGCGTGCTGAATGCGGCGGGTACGGCGGCCGTACCGGGCGGGAATTGCGCGATCAATCCGAAGTTCAACAATACGGCCGTGCAGAATATGTCGGGCAAGACCATGCCGAATGCACCGAAGTTCAAGCTCAACCTCGGTGGCCAGTATGACATCGTCACGGGACGCAGCTACGACGCTTTCGTTACGGCCGCTTACCGCTGGCAGAGCGCTACCCAGTTCAATCTGAATCAGGATCCGATGACGGAGCAGGGTGCCTTCGGTATCTTCAATCTGGGCGCCGGCATCAAGGATCGCGCTGACGGCTTCAAACTGTCCTTCATGGTGAATAACCTGTTCAATAAATCGTATGCCGTCGGTCTGGCGAATAACTGGGCGAACGGTACGTGGAGCAGCCGTGCACCGAACTCCGTGCTGGCGGTGAACACCACCAGCTGGACCCCGGCGCGTGACTATCAGCGCTACTTCGCCGTACGTGCCGACATGGCTTTCTGATCGCAAGGACTGCGTTGATCTAAAGTTCCAGTGCCGAGGCTCCCCCTCGGCTTGCGTTCAGGGCTCAGGCTCTGAACGCTTTTTTTGCTTGTGACGGGAAGGATGATGGGATGAAGAAAGTGTGCGTAGCGCTGGGCGGGCTGGCATTGCTGGGACTTGCAGCGCAGGTGGCGGTAGCGGCACCGGTAGCATCAGCTGAAGCGATGGTGGTCTACGTTGACTGCGCTGCAGCGGGCGCTAGTGGCGCGGCAGAAGCGGCGGGCGATGGTAGTGTACGTGCGCCGTTACGTTCGCTAGAGGCGCTGAATCAGCTGGTGCTGAAAGCGGGCACGCAGGTGCGCTTCAAGCGCGGCAGTGTTTGTCAGGGCACGTTCCGGCCTGCCGCCGGCAGTGGTGGCACGGCCGCCGCTCCCGTCGTGGTGGCCAGTTACGGTGCACGCGGGCTGCCCCGCCCTCATATTGCGGCCGGATGCGTGCCGGCTGTGGTGGCGCGCAAAGATGCGCCAGTGGCGCCGCTGATATCCAGACCGGAGCCAAGTGCAGCGCTGCCCTATGCGCCGCTGTGCCAGCGCGAGGAGGGGCCGGTACGCAGGGCAGCAGTGCATCTGTATAACACCCAGTTCTGGGAAATTCGCGATCTGGAACTCAGTAACGATGGCCTGAGCGAAGCGGGGCGGGTGGGGCTGCTGGTGCAGCTGGAGAATTTCGGTACGGGCCAGTACTACCGCCTTAGCAATCTGTATGTGCACCACGTGCGCGGCTATCTGCAAGATGAGCCGGGACGGGCGCTGGCCTATAAATCGACCGGCGGCATTCTGTTCGAGGTGACGCGCGATAGCGAGACGCCGGAGCAGCCTGGCCAGCCTACCCGCTTTGCCGATGTACGGGTCGAAAATAGCGAGGTGTATCAGGTCGATGGCATCGGCATCTCCAACCGCTCGGCGTGGATGTGCCGTAGCGGCGGTGCGCCGTGCGGCGACTTTGCCCCTTACAAGGGCCGGCCGGAACTGCTCAAGGCCCGTGCGGCACAGATTCAGCAGGAATACACACCGTCCACGGGACTGGTGATCCGGAATAACCGCGTACACAACGTGGGCGGTGACGGCATTATCGTGCGCACTGCCAGCGCGCCGCTGGTAGAAGCGAATCTGGTGCACGATATCTGGCTGCGCGCGCCGGGCAATAGCGCCGGGGTCTGGGCCATCAACACGGATGATGCGCTGTTCCGCTATAACGAAGTGTATGGCGTGCGCCTGCCGCAAGGCGAGAAGCTATTCGACGGCATGGCTTTCGATGCCGATATGGGCACGCGCAATACCCGCATCGTGGCCAATTTTAGCCACGATAACGGCGGCGGTCTGGTGCTGTTCTGCGCTTGCGGGCAGGACGGGCTGGGACGGCAGGCTACGGCCAGCGGTGTGGTGGTGGAAAATAATCTGAGCCTGAACGATCGCCGCCGCGCCATCCTGCTGGCCGGACTGGACGACGCGCTGGTGAGCAACAATCTGGTGATAGGCGCGGCCGGCGCCACGCTGCTGGAAGTGCACGATTACCCTACGCCCGACCGGCTGACTTTGCGCAGCAACCGCTTTATTGCGCGCGGTACGGCACAGGCAGCACTGTATCACCCGATCAGTGCGAGCGGCGCTGGGAGTGCTTTTGTCTGGCAGGGCAATCGCTTCAGCGGTTATGGTGGCGAGGTACAGGGGCTGCGCGAGACGCTGACGCAGGCCGAAATCGATCAGCTGGTGCTGCGCTGGATGCGCAGCAGCGGCTTCCGTCAGCACGCCTACCGTGCGCTGGCACGCTAGCGAGGTGGCCATGCCGATGATTTCTCAATGGCTGGCGCAGCCGCGCAATTATCGCCGTTTTCTGCTCTGTATCGCGGGCCTCGGTGGCCTGCTGTATGGTATCGATGTCGGCATCATCGCCGGTGCTTTGCCGTATCTGGAAGCTTCTGCGGCTGCACAGTGGGGCCTGACGTCGCAGCAACTGGGGCTGGTGGTGGCGGCCGTGCTGCTGGGCAGTGTGCTGTCTTCGCTGACGGCCGGTGCACTGGCCGACCGCTTCGGCCGTCTGCCTGTCATGGTGCTGTCCGGTGCGCTGTTCTCGCTCAGCATACCGGTGATCGCGCTGGCCGATGGCTACCAGCCTTTGCTGCTGGGGCGTCTGCTGCAGGGCGTCAGCGGTGGCCTGATCGGGGTGGTGGTGCCCTTGTATCTGGCCGAATGCCTGCCGGCCGACCAGCGCGGGCGCGGCACGGGGCTGTTCCAGTTGCTGCTGACGCTGGGGCTGGTGCTGGCGGCCGTACTGGGTTTGCTGGTGGCGCATCAGATCGATCAGCTGGCGGGGCAGGCCGCACCGCTGGTCATAGCCGCCAAAGATAAGGCATGGCGCCAGATTTTCTGGCTTAGTCTGCCGCCCGGTGTGCTGTTTACTGCCGGTGCCTGTCTGCTGGCGGAATCGCCACGCTGGCTGCTACGGCGAGGCGCCCGAACGGCAGCACTGGCAGCCTTGTGCCGCAGTGCGCCGCGGGCGCAGGCCCAGCGCGAGCTAGCGGCCATGCTGCAGCCGGAGGTGCCGCAATCTGCGCAGACGCAGGGCCGCAGCAGCCTGCTGCAATGGCAGTTTGTCGCGCCGTTCCTGCTGGCTTGCAGCATACTGGCGCTGAATCAGGCCAGCGGCATCAATTCCATCCTTGCGTATTCCGTCACCATACTCGATCAGGCTGGCCTGTCCGGCGCGCTGGCCAACTCTGGCGATGTGCTGCTCAAACTGGTGAATGCGCTGATGACGGTGCTGGCCGTGCTGCTGGTTGACCGCAAAGGACGCAAATTTCTGCTCACGCTGGGTAGTGCCGGAATGGCCTTGTCTCTGCTGGCGGCCGGTCTGCTGTTCGATCAGCAGGAGGGCAGCCAGCGCGATGTGCGGCCTGTGCTAGCCCAGGCCGTGCAGGGGCGCAGCCTGCAGCTCGAAAGTGACCGCCTCGCCGCACTGCTACCGGCAGGCGAGTGGCAGCTGACGCTGGCCTATTCGTATGGCCCGTATCAGGCTACCCGTCAGTTACGTGGCAGCGGGGCCACGCTGGCTGGCGGTGCGCTGCAGATCAGCGCACCGACGCAGCTGGAAGGTGATAGCGTGATCGGCGCAGCGTTCCGCCGCCTGCACCTGAATCCTTTCCCCGATCTGGCACAGGCGCAGCATTCGCCACTGGTGCTGGAACGCGCCACGCTGGGCGACGTGCCAGCGCAGCGCCACGGCTGGCTGGTGCTGGCTAGTCTGGTACTGTTCATCGCCAGTTTCGCCGTGGGGCCCGGCGTGTGCGTCTGGCTGGCGCTATCGGAACTGATGCCTAACCGCATACGATCCAACGGCATGAGCATTGCGCTGCTGATCAACCAGTTTGTCTCCACTGCCATAGCGGCCGTGTTCCTGCCCACGGTGGTGCAGCACGGTTATGCGCCCATGTTCTATCTTTGGGCGGGTAGTGCTTTGCTGTACTGTCTGGTGGCAGCTTTGCTGTTGCCCGAAACACGCGGCAAGACGCTGGAAGAAATCAGTCTGCACTTCCGCTCTGCGCGTGCGTCAGCGGCAGTGCAAGGCGAAGCTCGGCAGGAGGCATGAAACTGGCGCAACAGGGCGGCAGGCGGCATGTTTACAACGTTGCAGCACTGGCAGCTAGCGCATACAATGGCGCCCGTTGGGATTTTATAACCGTCTGAAATAAGGAAAATGATGAGTCTGCCGCAATACATTACGATCAACGGAACGTCGTATGCTTCCGAAAAACTGAGCGACGTAGCAAAAATGCAAGCCATGAACGTTCAGGTTGTCGATGCGGAGCTGGCACGTCTGCAACAGCAGGTCGCCATCGCCCAGACGGCACGTAATGCCTATATTGCTGCCCTGATCGAAGCGGTAAAAGGCAAGGATGCTGCTGCAGTGGCAGAAAAGCCGAAGAAACCGCGCGCACCGCGCAAACCAAAAGCCGCTGCGGCGGCCTGATCAGGCCAGCCGGGCTGGGCCAAGGCAGGGTGCGCCCTGCCTTTTTTATTGGGCGCTGGCGGTGTGCAGCGGGCCTTCGTGGCGCAGTTGCTGCTGCAGCGTGGATATCTGCTGGGCCTGCTCGAACACGCTGCTGGCCGTCAGGTTCAGGCCGCTGATGGGCAGTTCGGCCGCGCGCAGGGCGCCCACGATCCATGAATTGCAGTTGTTGAACAGGCTGTAGTGGCCATTGCCCTGATAGAAACGGTCGGGGTGATCAGGCTGCTGGCCCAGATAGATGGGCTGGCCATGGCCATCGAGCGCGATGCTGCGGTTGATATACGCTACCAGCTGATCCATGCCACGGCTGCTGATGGCCAGTGGCAGACTGTCCTGCGCGGCCACGCCCTCGGGCGGATTGCGCTCGCGCCGGCCTGCCTGCAGGGCCGGATAGTCGGAGGCCACCAGCGCCTTGACGGCCTTCGACCAGGGCGCATCATCGCGCACGAAATACTCACCATCTCCCCAGCCGATCAGAATGTAGCGGGCCGGACGCAGATCGCTGCGCAGGCGCGGGCTACGGCTCTGGATATCGTTGCCATCGAAGAGCAGGGCGGTGTGCCAGCCGTAGCGCATCAGGTAAATGGTGTGGCCGGCATCGGCGGCGGGAATGTTCGAGCGGCTGGGCGCAGTGGCGCAGCCGGCGAGGATGAGCAGGCAGGCTAGCATCAGCAGCTGCCTGAAGTAAGCAGACAGATTCATGGGTGGGGAACGGCTATCGGGAGGCCCATTCTACAACAGCCAACCTGGGCTATGGCTGCGCGGGCGTTGCGCGCTGCCGTTCTGCCGCAGTGCGCTTGCTGCCACGCGCTAGCCGCGTGGCGCTTGGCGCTCAGACTTAGTAGTCCACCGCATAGTCTTTGGCAAACGGCTGGCCCGACCATGCCCGCTGCTGGGTCCATGCCTGCGCCGGCGCGCGCCAGTAACTATCGTCGGCCGGCAAGCCCAGTGTCAGCAGGCTGGTGGCGGCGATGTACATGCTGCCGTTGTTGGAATACCAGTCGGCCAGTTGCGGGTTGTGGCCGGCAAAGCCCAGCGTAAGGAAACCGTCGGCGGTGAAGTTGCTCGGATGGCGCCAGACTGCCTGATGCACGGCATGCAGCACGGCGCGCACCTGTCCTTCCGGTAGCGAGGCAGGCAGGCGCTTCTGCCATGCCAGCAGGGCCAGCGGCTGGAACGCCGCCGTGCGGTAGGTGAGCGAGCGGCCGATGGTGGGGTAGGTGCCTTCCGGCGACACCAGCCGTTCCAGATGTTCGCAATAGCGCTGGGTGCGTTTCAGAGTCTGAGCCAGCATGGCGCCGGCCGGCTGGTGGAAGATGCGCTGGCCGGCAGCGTCCAGCTGCTGCAGGATTTCCAGCAGCATGGGCCACATCACATACGAGTTGTAATAGTCGAAGTGGAAGCTGTCGCCATCCTTGAGCCAGCCATCGCCCGCATACCACTCCTGCGCTTTGCGCAGCCCCGTGTTGAGGCGCAGGATATCGGCCTGCTGGCCGATGGATAGCAGCCACGCTTCATTCATGGCAGCGAACAGTACCCAGTTGTTATACGGTAGTTCGTAGCGGCGTGCGCCTTTGATTTCGGCGATCAGGCGCGCCTTGGTGCTGTCATCAAGTGGCGCCCACAAGGCCTTCGGTGCACGCAGCAGGGCATTGCACAGGTAGGCTGAATCCACCAGCACCTGCGGCCCCGCACCCCAGCCCAGATAGTCGGGATGCTGCGGGTTGACGCTATTGGCAAGGCAGCGCTGCGCCAGCGCGCGCAGGTGCTGGCGCAGTTGCCCTTCGCTGCTGCTGTCGTCTGGCAGTGCCAGCCACGGTGCGATACCGGCCAGCAGGCGGCCGAAGGCTTCCAGATAGCAGACGTCGGCAGAGCGGTCGCGCCAGGTAGGGCTGTATTCGATGGGGAAGTTCTTTTTCAGCGTGCCGGCCGCCAGATTTTCCAGTATCGGCACAGCCATCTTGCGCAGTAAAGCCAGCAGGTAGGCGCGCTCGCCTGTGCCTGTGCTGTCCTTGCTGCCCGCCAGTGCGGGTGTTAGCCCCATGCCTGCACCCATGCCCGCCATGAGCTTGGCGAAAAAACTACGTCGTTTCATGCTGTCTCCCTGTTCTGGTTCTGTGTCTGACTACTGCGGAAATTTCGCGCTGGCGTCGATTGTAATCAGAAAAAGTGAACGTTACCACATCTGCTTGAAAAAAAGCCCGCGAGCGAGGCTTGGGCGGGCAAGGAGCCACTCGTGGTGCGCCTAGGCGGGGCAACTGGCTTTGCGGAAAGTCAGCGTGACCTGGCCCAGTTCGATGCCGAATTTGGCCATGCTGGCACGGTTGATCATGGTGCATTCATCGATCAGAAACATCCAGTCATCGAAGCGCATGGTATAGGTGCTGCCATCAACGGGCAGCAGCAGGGTGTATTGCCAGTGCAGGGCATTGCCTGCCACTTCCCCGTGCGCTTCACCTTCCACATCGTCGGCGCGGCCTAGCCAGCGGCCGTCGGCTGCGCGTTTCAGGTGCCAGACGCGGCGCTGCGTACTGCCGTCATCGTAGCGGAAGCGTTCGTCCAGCGTCAGTTGCTGGGTGTCGCCCGTACCGGTGATCTCGACCTTGAAGCGCTTGACCACTTCGCCGCTGCGGTTCTGGAACATGCCCCACGCATGGGTGGTGCCAAGGAAGTAGGATGGTAGATCGAGCTTGGGTTCCTTGGCCTGATACTGCTGCACGTTCGGGCTGGCGCACGCGGTCAGCAAGGCGAGGGCGGCAATCAGCAGGGCTTTGAATTTCATACGGGGCTCCGGAGTGAGGAAGTTAGAACGGGACGGGCGCGCTGCAGCGTAGCGAGCGCCAGTAGTTTGAGTACGCAGGGCAGCACGGCATACACCAGCGGCAGCGCCGCATGGCCGCCGTGGCCGGGCTGGTAGCCCAGTAGGGCCAGTAGCGGCAGCGCCAGACCGGATAGCGCCAGTGCCAGTTTGCCCAGCAGCGTGAGGACGCCGTAATAGGCGGCCGGCGCCTGTTCGGGCGGAATGGACTGCGCCAGCAGCACGTTCGGCATGGCCAGATCGGCGCCCAGCGCGGCGCCTGCACCCAGACAGATTAAGCCATACAGCCAGACATCACCGGCACCCAGCAGCGCGGCACCGGCAAAGCTGACGGTGGCCAGCAGTATGCCGCCGCGCCAGCAGGCCAGTGCGCCGTAGCGCTGGGCGAGGCGGGTCCACGCGGGCAGGCAGGCGGCTGCGGCGATAAAGTAGCTGCCGAGGAACAGGCCGGCTAGCGGCGCAGCCTGCAACTGGTCGCCGATGAAGAATAGCGCCAGTGTGGCGGGTAGTGCCACTGCACAGGAGTTCAGCAGATACGGTAGCAGCAGCCGGCGGAAGGCGGGGTTGTGGCGCATCTGTCGCAGCACGCTGCGCCATTGCGGCGCGGGCTGTGACGTGGACTGTGGCGCAGGCGGCCATGCCGGTGCCAGCCGTAGCAGGGCGAAGATGGCGCAAGCCAGCAGCAGTGCAAAGCCCAGACTGTACCAGCCCATCTGGGCAGCCATTTGCGCGTTTGGCTGGCTCAGTAGCGTCGCAGGGATGGTGCTGCCGATGATCAGGCCGAGCAGGCCCCAGCCTTCGCGCCATGCGGTGGCCGAGAGCAACGGTGCGGCGCCATGGCTGGCCTGTGCCGATAGGCGCGAGCCCCACGCCAGATAGGCGATGTTGAGCAGGCTGTGCGCGCTGTAGGCCAGTATCAGCATCAGGCTTAGCCAGAGAACCGGCGTGATCAGTGCGAGCGGTGCCTGCCACAGTCCTGCAAAGGCGGCGGCCAGCACCATGGCACCGGCCAGCATGACGCGCCGCACTGCGCGCAGGCGGTCGATCAGGTGGCCGATCAGCGGGTCTTGCAGAGTGTCGAGCAGGCGTGCCGCAAACATGACCCAGCCTAGCAACGCTAGACTGCTGCCATATTGCAGGTGGTAGTAGGAGGCGACCTGTACATACACCGGCAGGGCGGCCATGGCCAGCGGCAGGCCGAGCAGCCCGTAAGCGGCTAGTTGCCACCAGCGCGGTGCGTTCATGGCGCGCTGCCCAGCAGTTGCTGGCGCAGGTTCTGGTCATGCGTGCGCTCGTCCAGCCAGATACCGAAGAAGGCCTGTGCCAGCGCCGGATCGTCGATGTCGGCCAGTAGCTGGCGCTGGTTGTACAGACGCATGCCGAGGCCGGGGCGATACACGCCTATCAGTTCGTCGCCTGCGCCGACATCGGTAAAGGCTTGCAGCAGGCTGCTGCGCCAGCGGTTCAGCGTGGCGGCATCGGGCAGTTTGCGGCTCAGGCGGCGGATTTCATCGAGGCTGGTATCCACCAGGCGCTCGCGGCTGATGCTGCGGTGATACTGTAGTTGCAGCGCGAACGCGCGCTGGGGCTGGAACGGCTGCTGTTCGGCCCATAGCGTGGCGTGGTAGATGCGGAAGCCGAACCAGCGCAATTCGCCACCGCCGAGCCGGACGGCAGCGGGGAGTTCGTCGCGCCAGCTGCCAGTGGCGGCATGCAGCGTAGTGCTACTCAGGCAGGCGCACAGCAGCAATAGCCGCAGTACGCTGGCTAGCAGGCTGGACGAATAGTGCTGGCAGAAGGCGGGTAAGCGTATTGGTTTCACGGCGGTTTCGGTTTGTACGAGGCTGGGAAATGAAGGGCTAAGTACTTGATCGATAATATTAATACCGATTGATTAAAAAATCTACTAATCAGTAACTTTATTATCGGAACAAAATAGTAGCGAACGTGCTGTAAGGTCTTGCAGGGTGCGCGCGACTAATCCTGATCAGCCCGTAGATAAGGAAAACTGACTATGAAGTGGTCCCGATTTTTGCCCACCGCCTTGCGTCCCGCGCCCGATTCGCGTCAGCAACTGCTGGCCAGTCTGCTGCAACTGGCATGGGTAGTCGAAGCGCGCGACCCGTACACGGGCGGCCACCTGTGGCGCGTGGCGCAGTTTTCCCGTCTGCTGGCGCAGGCAGCTGGTCTGTCCGAGGCCGAAGTGGCACGCGTGGCGCTGGGCGGTTTCCTGCACGATCTGGGCAAGATTGCCATCCCTGACGCGATACTGGGCAAGAAGGAACGCTTGAATGACGAGGAATATGCAGTGATCCGCACCCATCCGGAAAGCGGCTTGCGCCTGCTCGGTGCGCACCCGCTGGCGCAACTGGCGCGCGATGCTGTGCTGCTGCACCATGAAACGCCTGATGGCAACGGCTATCCGTATGGTTTGCGCAGGGAAGCGATACCGCTGGTGGCACGTATCGTCGGCATCTGCGACGCCTTCGATGCCATGACCAGCAGCCGTCCTTATCGCAGCGGTATGCCGATCAGCAAAGCGCTGTCTATCATCAAGCTGGAACTGGGGCGACAGTTCGATGCAGAGTTGGGCGAACTGTTTTTAACGCTGGGTGATGGCGACGCGCTGGCCCATATCGTCGGTCATACGGATGAAGGCATACCGCTGGAACGCTGCCTGTCGTGTGGCCCGACCGTGGTGCGCACACGCGAGGCCAAGGCCGGCGATGCTTTGTACTGCCCCGCGTGCCACAGCGAATACACGCTGGCGCCTTCCGGTGCGGGCATCGTGCCGAGCGGACGGCAGAACCGTGCGCTGGCTTTATCGATGGCACCCGATGCGGCGCTGATCGAACGGCTGGTGGCCCAGCATCGCGCAGCGCTCGATTGAGCCATAGCGCCTAGACCACCACGCTGCTGTTCGTGTCCGGCCGGCGTGCCAGCAGATCGGATAGCTGGCCCAGCGCCGCGCGCAGTTGCGGCTGTTCCGTGATGGAGCCAAGCGCAATACGGATGGCTTCCGGTGCGCGTGGCCCCGTACTGAAGGCGCTGGCCGGACTGACCGCCAGCCCTTGCGTCTGCGCTGCCTGCGCCAGTTCGCGCGCGCTCCAGTAAGTTGGCAGTTCAAGCCAGACATGGATGCCGCAGGCAGCCGGCGTCAGGTGGGTGCTGCCTGCGCTGCCACGGCCTGCCAGCAACTGGCCGGCAAGGCGCTGGCGCAGGCGCGCTTCCTGCCGTACTCCGTTTAGCAACTGCTGTGCCGTGCCATCGTGTATCCACTGGGTGGTCAGCGCACTGGTCAGCGGTGTCGCCATCAGTACCAGTGCGCGCAGCGCCGTCATGAAGCGCGCACGCAGTTCGGCCGAGTGCAGTAGCACGAAGGCGGTGCGCAAACCCGGTGCCAGACATTTCGACAGCGTGGCGATGTGTGCCACCTGTGCGGGTGCACTGGCAGCCAGCGGTGGTGGGGCGCTGTCCGCCAGCAGCGAATATGGATCGTCTTCGATGATCATCACGTCATGGCGCTGGCAAACGCGCAGCAGTTCGAGCCGGCGCGCCGCGGACATGGTGTGGGTGGTGGGATTCTGTAGCGTGGGATTCAGATACAGCAGGCTGGCGCCGTGCTCATGGCAGGCCTGTTCCAGCGCGTCGGGGCGCATGCCGTCGGCATCGCTGGCCACTGCTTGCACCTGACGCCCCAGCGCCTGGGCAGCATTCAGCAAGCCCGGATAGGCCAGCGGTTCGGCCAGTAGGGTGGCACCGGCAGGGCTCAGTGCCATGATCAGCGCGGCCAGTGCCGACTGGGCGCCTGCGCAGACGCTGATGCAGTCGTGCTCGATCTGGCCGAACAGAGGCGCCAGCCATAGCGCCCCCGCCGCACGGTCGGCCGCGCTGCCGCCACCCAGATGGTAGTTCATCAGCATGCGGCTATCGGTGTGCAGCAGCACCTGCGCCAGCCCCTGTCGGAGCAGTTCGTCGAAGTCCAGACCGGCGGGCGGCGGCGGGATCACCATGCCCAGATCCAGCAACTGCCCCAGTTCGACTTTAGGCGCGGCCACATAGGTGCCGCGTGCGCCACGGCCTTCCAGCAAATGGCGCTGGCGCGCCACATCGTAGGCGCGTGTGACGGTGGTCAGATCGACCTGCAGCAGGCTAGCCAGCCGGCGCTGGGCGGGCAGGCGGTCGCCCGGTCGCAGCACGCCGCCGGCTAGCGCCTGTTCGATGAAGCCGGCGATCTGCAGGTAGCGCGGCCCCGCATGCTGGGCGAACTGGCCCACCCATGCCAGGGAATGTTGCTCATCTTGTATGGATCTGGTCTGCGACATTTTATTCCATGTATGGATTTTGTTGCGCCGTAACATGGCGGCATACCATTACTTTATCCATACATGAGCGGGCTGTCCATGGCCTGCACCACCTGCCAGCGAGACCTACCATGAGCCAGTCTTCCCCTGATGTTGCGGTGATCCGCATGTACGCGCCGCGCGAACAGATTTATGCGCGCGAGGCACGCGGCCGTTTCGCGCGCTGGCGCTGGCTATGCGTGTGGCTCACGCAGGCCGTGTTCTACGGCCTGCCATGGCTGCACTGGAATGGCCGTCAGGCGGTACTGTTCGATCTGGGCGCGCGCAAGTTCTATCTGTGGGGGCTGGTGCTGTGGCCGCAGGATCTGATCTATCTGGCGGCGCTATTAATCGTCTGCGCGCTGTCGCTGTTCCTGTTCACTGCCGTGGCAGGACGGGTGTGGTGCGGCTTTGCCTGTCCGCAGACGGTGTACACGGAAATCTTCATGTGGATAGAACGCCAGTTCGAAGGCGAACGCAGTGCGCGCATCCGGCTCGATCGCCAGCCATGGCGCTTTGCCAAGCTATGGCGCAAGGGCGGCAAGCATCTGGCATGGCTGCTGTTTGCGCTGTGGACGGGCTTTACCTTTGTGGCTTACTTCACCCCGCTGCCGACACTGGCCGCCAGCACGCTGTCGTTCGCGCTGGGGCCATGGGAGAGTTTCTGGGTGCTGTTCTACAGTTTCGCCACCTATGGCAATGCAGGCTGGATGCGCGAGCAGGTGTGCCGCTATATGTGCCCGTATGCGCGCTTCCAGAGTTCCATGTTCGATCAGGATACGCTGATCGTCAGTTACGATGCGCAGCGCGGCGAACCGCGCGCACCACTGGGAAAACAGGCACGCGGCGCGGTAACGCAGGCGGCGCAGAGCGGCAGTTGCATCGACTGTTCGCTGTGCGTGCAGGTGTGCCCGACCGGCATCGATATTCGCAATGGCCTGCAATATGACTGCATCAGTTGTGCCGCCTGTGTGGATGCCTGTGACAGCGTGATGGACAAGATCGCTGCGCCGCGCGGGCTGGTGCGCTTCACCACCAGCCGTAACCTGCAGCAGCAAGCCGCGCCACAGTCGCTGGCGGCGCGTCTACAGCGCCCGCGTGTGCTGCTGTATGTGGCGCTGCTGGCGCTCATTACGGCGGCGCTGGGCTGGACCATGGCGCAGCGCAGCCCGCTCCGGTTCGATGTGATACGCGACCGTGGTGTGATGGCGCGCGAAGTGGATCAGGGGCAGATCGAGAATAGCTTCCGTCTGCAGTTCATGCATGCGCAGGAACAGGCGCGGCGCTACCGCATCTCCGTGCATGGTCTGGACGGCCTCGTGCTGGCATTGCCGGCAGAACTGATACTGGACGGAGCCAGCACGCGCGCCGTTGCCGTTACCGTGCGGCTGGCCGCCGGGCAGGGACGCCCGGGCGCCAACCGTATACGTTTCCGGCTGGAGGCGATGGATGCGTTGGACGCTCCTGTGCTGGTGGAAGAAAGCGCCATGTTCTTTATCCCGCGCTCGTGATGCCCATGCTGGCCAGTACCCGTGCCGCATTGTCCTGACAGTCGATATCGTCGGGGCGGTCATTAATCAGGGAAATTAGCTGCAGTAGATGCAGGCGGTTGTGTTCGAGGCGCTGCTGCAGCGCTTCGATTTCGGCCACTTTCTGCTGTAGGGCCGTGATCAGTTCCTCATGCTGCCAGTGGCGCAGATCCTGCGGCAGTAGCTGGCGGATTTCCTCGAGCGTG
Organism: Duganella fentianensis; assembly: GCF_964031615.1. Lineage (GTDB taxonomy): Bacteria > Pseudomonadota > Gammaproteobacteria > Burkholderiales > Burkholderiaceae_D > Rugamonas > Rugamonas fentianensis_A. The sequence goes on along the minus strand of NZ_CAXIQN010000003.1, from coordinate 54,132 downwards.
AAACCGGCGCGCTGGGCGCCATGCAGAATGGATAGCAGCGTGGCAGCTTCGGGCGGATAGTCGCGGTAGCCGTTGGCCAAGCGTTGCACGCCCTTGAGCAAACCCTGTGCTTCGTAAAAACGGATGGCCGAGGCAGCCATGCCCGTGCGTCTGGCCAGTTCGCCGATCTTCATCACCTACTCCCACGTTGCGGATGGCTGCACTATAACCTTAAACTAGACTTGAAGGTCAAGCCTGAAAAAACTGCTTGACCTTCAAGTGCGCTTTAAACTTATCGTGACGGAACTGTAACCACGGGAGTGATGATGCAAGTGTTTAGCCAACTCAGGCTGCCTAACGGTAGCGTGCTGCCCAACCGTCTGGCCAAGGCCGCCATGGAAGAGAATATGGCCGATGCCGCACAGGCGCCGTCCGATGCGCTGATCCATCTGTATGAGCGCTGGGCCGAAGGCGGCGTGGGTCTGATGATCACGGGGAATGTGATGATAGACCGGCGCGCCATGACGGGGGCGGGCGGGGTGGTGCTGGAAAATGCCGACCATGGCGAACGCTTCCGGCGCTGGGCCAGTGTGGCACGCGCCCACGGTGGCCAGATCTGGATGCAGCTCAACCATCCGGGCCGGCAGATGCCCGCTGCACTGGGCCAGCCTACGCTGGCGCCGTCGGCACTGGCAATGGATCTGGGTAAGTTCAGCGGCGAGTTCGCCACGCCGCGTGCGATGACGGCGGCCGATATTGCCGACGTCAAGCAGCGCTTCGTACAGAGCGCCTTGCTGGCGCAGCAGTTCGGCTTTAACGGCGTGCAGATTCACGCTGCGCATGGCTATCTGCTGAGCCAGTTCCTGTCGCCGCTGGCCAATCAGCGCAGCGACGAGTGGGGCGGTTCGATTGCGGGACGGGCGCGTCTGCTGATCGAGGTGGTGACGGCAGTGCGGGCCGCGGTAGCGACGGATTTCGGCGTGGCGGTAAAACTCAATTCGGCCGATTTCCAGCGCGGCGGCTTCAGCGCCGATGATGCACGCGCCGTGGTGGAGATGCTCAACCCGCTCGGCATCGATCTGCTGGAACTGTCCGGTGGCAGTTATGAAGCACCGGCCATGATGGGGCCGGCGCGCGACGACCGTACGCTGGCGCGCGAAGCGTATTTCCTCGAATTTGCCAAGGCACTCACGCAGGTGGCGCGCATGCCGCTGATGGTCACGGGTGGCATCCGCCGGCTGGCCGTGGTGCAGCAGGTGCTGGCCAGTGGCGTGGCGCTGGCCGGCATGGCGACGGCGCTGTCGATTGCACCGGATCTGCCCAAGCGCTGGCAGAGCGATCCGGCTGTGCATCCGCAATTGCGCGCGGTGACGTGGCAGGACAAGGTAATGGCGTCGGCCGCGCATATGGCCATGGTCAAGCACCAGTTGCGCCGCATCAGTCGCGGCAAGGCCAGCGCGCCGCAGGTGTCGCCCGTGTATGCGCTGATTTCGCAGCAGCTAGCGGGCAAGCTGCAGAACCGGCGTTATCGCCAGCGCATGCAGCTGCGCCAGGCATAAGCGGCGCTAGCGCGGATGACGGGCGAACCAGTCGGCCAGAAATTCCACGCACACCCGTACGCGCGCCGATACGGAAAGGCGCGACGGGTAGACCGCCCAGATATCCGCCGGCTGGCTGTAGTCCGCTAGCACCGCCACGAGCTGGCCAGAGGCCAGATCCCCCGCGATATCCCAGTGCGAGCGCAGGATGATGCCGTGTCCATCGATAGCCCACTGGCGCACGATCTCGCCATTGTTGGCCGAGAGCTGGCCGTGTACTTTGACGCTTTGCAGGCCGTGCGGACCTTGCAATTCCCAACGGCCAAAATCCTGATCGCGTTCCCGGATGGTGATGCAACGGTGCTGCTGCAGATCCTCCAGCGTCGCCGGCGTACCGTGCGCGGCCAGATAGGCGGGCGCTGCGCATAGCACGCGCCGGTTGGCGGCGATACGGCGCTTGATGACATGGTTTTCATGCACATGGCCGATACGGATGTCGAGCTGAAAACCTTCCTCCACCAGATCGACGGGGCGGTCGAACAGTTCCAGCTGGATTTCCAGTTGCGGGTAGCGGCTGGCCAGCGCCGACAGGGCAGGTGCCAGCTGGCTGCGGCCGAAACCCGCGCTGCTGCACAGCCGCAACACGCCTTCGGGCGCAGCTTTCTCGTGCGAGATGGCCTGTCCCATCAGATCGACATCTTCGCCAATGCGCTGGGCCCACTGGTGCACGATCTCGCCCTGTGCCGTGAGTGTTAGCTGGCGTGTGCTGCGATGCAGTAGCTGTGCCTTCACCGCAGCTTCAAGTAGTGCCATACGCTTGCTGACCACCGCTTTGGAGATGCCTAGCTGGCGCGCCGTCTCGGCAAAGCTGCGGTGGCGTACCACCACGCAGAATAGGCGCAGGTCGTCGAGTTGGGGTCTGGTGTCCACGAATCGTGTTCTCAAAGTTCACATTTGCAGGGATTGTAAAGAATAACGTAGACGCTATGCTAGCCGTTTTAGACACGGTGGCACACAATTGAACACGATGGAACTGGCGATTAATCTGGCCACTCTGCCAGCGCTGGCCGGTCTGGCGCTGCTGGGAGGCATGCTGGGTTTTCTGGGTGGAATGTTCGGCATCGGCGGCGGCATCATCGCGATCCCCGTGCTGGCGCTGGCGTTCGGTATGGAACAGGCGCTCGCACAGGGCACTTCGCTGGCCATGATGGTGCCGATACTGCTGCTGGGATGGTGGCGCTATAGCCGCCATCACCCGTTTGACTGGCGCGTTAGCCTGCCCATCGGCGTGCTTGCTGTGCTCGCTACCGTGTTGATTGCCCGTTATGCCACCGGTTTGCCGCCGCTGGCCTTGCGGGTGCTATTCGCGCTGTTCTTGCTGTGGCTGGCGGCGCGTCTGCTGCGGCGCAGTCCGGTTGCGCTCCAGCCTGCGCGTCCCGCGCGCAGCCTGCGCCTGATGCCGCTGGTAGGTTTGCTGGGCGGTTGCTGTATGGGGCTGCTCGGTGTGGGGGGCGGTCTGGTGGCCACGCCCGTCTTCACGGGAGTATTCGGTCAGCGCCAGACGGTCGCGCAAAGCCTGTCGCTGGCGCTGGTCACGCCATGTTCGCTGGTGGCACTGATCACCTACGCCGAGGCCGGCCATGTGCAGTGGGCGGTGGGCCTGCCGATGGCACTGGGCGGCCTGCTGACAGTGTCGGCCGGTGTGGCGCTGGCACACCGCCTGCCCGAACGTAGCGTGAAACGGGCGTTCGGGGTGATGGTGCTGCTGACTGCCGTGTGGCTGCTGCTGAAAGTCTTGCTGTAAGCGGGGCAGCGAGGGCGCTTGTCGCGCTTGACGCCAAGGCAAGGCCAAGGCACTGGCGCTAGTGCGGCGCGGTGCTAATCCTGCGTTACCTTCTGGCGCGAGCGCTTGCGCTGGTACATGGCCTGATCGGCGCGTTCCGTCAGCGTGTCGATGTGGTGGCCATCGTCGGGATAGAGGGCACTGCCGATGCTGACCGAGAGTGGCAGGACATTGCCTTCGAAATGGTAGCTGCGGCAAGCCTGCTGTACCAGATGCTCGACCTTGGCTTCGATCTGTTGCTGGTTGCCGATATCGGTCAGCAGCACCATGAATTCGTCGCCGCCTATGCGTGCCACTAGATCGGCCTGACGGATTTCGCTGCGCAGGCGCTGGCCGATTTCACGGATGGCCGCGTCGCCAGCGCGGTGGCCGTAGGTATCGTTGATGAACTTCAGACCATCCATGTCCACGCCCAGTATGCCGACCTTGTGGCGCTGCCGTTCAGCCAGTGCCAGCGTGCTGCGCAGACGGTCGAAATAGTGCGCCCGGTTGGGCAGGTTGGTCATGGCATCGTGCGTGGCCTGATGGTAGAGCTGGTCGATATCGTATTTGCTGGCGTGGTACATGGCGGCCGCAATCACGCCCGACATGAGCTGCAGAATGGCGATATCGCGCGGCGCGAAGCGCTGAGGCTGGGTGGCGATCACCTTCAGCACGCCCACGGCCTGATCGCCGTGACTGAGCGGCACCACCACCATCGAGCGCAGTCCCACGGCCTGACAGGCGCGCTGATCGACGCGCGGATCTTGCAGGGCATCATGGCAGATCAGCGCCTGATTGCCCTTTACGCACAGACCGGACAGACTGCCTTCGAGCGGAATGCGCATGCCCAGCTGGCCGGTCGCCGTGCCGCTGGCAGCGCGGTACACCATGAAACTGCCTTCGGCAATTTCCACCACGGCGCCGCAGCCCTGCGTGAGCTGCTGGCTGTGCTGGCATACCAGATTGATGACCTGTCCCAGATCGAGTCCGCAACGGGCGATTTCCGTCTGGACCTGAATAATGTCCAGCAGCGTGGCCGAATCCAGTTGTTGTGGTGGATAAATGTGATCCATGTCAGGTTGTTTGCCCACTATGTGGGCAATTTGGCAATTGTGGGGCAGAAAAGATTCTGATGAGTCTGTCCAGATTGTAGCCATTTTAGGCTATATATTGCTCTAGTTTTATTGGGGATTTGTAACTTTGTTGCGTCGCGGGATGCTGACCCAACTGCGATTTCCTTGATTTAGGTTGCTTGACGTCATTTTTTTGAACATGTATTGTTTTTGCATGTTTAAAGCCTGTGCCTACCTGCACGGGCTGATTGCCTCCGGCGTGCGCCCCGCTCCTGCGCCCGCGCTGTTCCTCGAAAATGACTATGGAAACCATCGATACATTTCTGGATCGTCTGCTGCTCTGGCAGAAATTTGTTTTGCTGGCACTGATAGCGCTGGTGGTGGCGCTGATCCCCGCCACGCTGTATCTGCAACAGACCACTGCGACGATTGAAGCGGCGCAGACGGAAATCGAAGGCACGCAACCGGCTGCAGCGATTTTCAAGGTCATCCAGCTGACCCAGCAGCACCGCGGGCTAGCCGCGCTAGCGCTTGGCGGTGGCAATGAAGCGGGGGCCAAACGCAGCGCCAAACAGCAGCAGGTGGATCAGGCTTATGCGCGCATGGGCGAGCTGATCAGCAGCATGCGCGATCCGCAACTGGCGACGCAATGGGAACAGTTGCAGCAGCGCTGGCAAAGCCTGCGCACGACCATAGACGGCGCTCAGGTGACGGTGGCGCAAAGCTACCTGCTGCACACCAGCCTGATTTCGGGCCTGCTCGCAGTGAACGATATGGTGGCCGACCAGTACGGGTTGCAACTCGATGCCAATGTCGATAGCCATCAGCTGATTCAGGCCGTGTATTACCAGATGCCGTTTCTGGCAGAGGAAACTGGCCGGCTGCGCGCCATGGGAACGGCGCTGCTGAACCAGCATGAAGCCAGCCCGGAACAGCGCGCTGCGTTCGCTGGTGCGATTGCGCGTGTGCAGGACCGGCTGGAGCAGACCGGTGCCGCATTGCGTAAAGCGGGCGCGGCCAATTCTGCGCTGGCCAGTGCGCTGGCCGCGCCTTGGGAAAATGCCGAGCAGCAGACCCGTGCCATCATGGCACTGGCGAGCGAACGGATCGCGCAGGCCGCCACGCTGGACTATGCCTCGGGCGCCTATCTGGAACGCGCCACCAGCACCATCGATGCCCAGTTCGCGATTAACGGCGCGGCGGCGACGGCGCTGACCACCTTGCTGCAACAGCGTATCGATGCGCTGCATGCGCGTCGCTGGATGCTGTTCGCTGCCATGGCCGGGCTGATCACTGCAGCCGGACTGTTTGCCCGTCTGATCGCCCGTTCCGTCAGCCAGCCGCTGGTGCAGGCAGTGGAAATCACGCGGCGTATCGCACGCGGTGATCTGACGTCGCGCTTCCAGCCGGGCGGCCAGAGCGAAACCGCGCAGCTGATGCACGCGCTGCAGGAAATGAATCAGGGCTTGCTGAACATCGTTTCGAGTGTGCGTAGTAGTGTCGGTAACATCGATACGGCGTCGTGCGATATCTCCAGCGGTAATCTGGATCTGTCCAGCCGCACGGAAACCCAGGCTTCCAATCTGCAGCAGACGGCGGCGTCGATGGAACAGATCACGGCCACGGTGCGCCAGAGCGTGGACCATGCGCGCGAAGTGGATCAGCTGATCAGCGCAGCGGCCGGTGTAGCAGGGCGCGGCGGTGCTGTGGTGCAGCAGGTAGTGGGCACCATGGGCGAGATCAATCAGGCGGCGCGCCGCATCGTCGATATCACCAGCGTGATCGATGGGATTGCCTTCCAGACCAATCTGCTGGCGCTGAATGCGGCGGTGGAAGCGGCCCGTGCGGGTGAACAGGGACGTGGTTTTGCCGTGGTGGCAGGCGAAGTGCGTAATCTGGCGCAGCGCTCGGCGGCAGCGGCACGCGATATCAAACTGCTGATCGATAACAGCGTGCAGCGTATCGAAGCGGGGAATGCGCTGGCCGAACATGCGGGGCAGGCCATGACGGAAGTGGTGGGCAGCGTGCAGCGCATCAACGCCATCATGTCGCAGATGGTGCTGGCAGCGCAGGAGCAGAGCACGGGCATCGAGCAGGTGAATCTGGCCATTGCCCAGATCGATGAAATGACCCAGCAGAATGCCGCGCTGGTGGAACAATCGGCAGCAGCATCGGAATCGCTCAAAGAGCAGGCCGGTGCACTCAGCGATGCCGTGGCGGTGTTCACGCTGGAACGTGTACGGCCACAGCGCGCAGCATTGAGCTACGCCTGAACCGGCTGCGGTGCCTGCAGCAATTCGCTTAGTGCTGCGGCCGGCATGGCACGGGCGTACCACCAGCCTTGATACAGCTCGCAGCCCTGTTCGCGAAGGTAGGCCAGCTGGGCTGCATTTTCCACTCCCTCGGCCACCATTTTCAGATTGAAGCTGCGCGCCAGCCCGATGATGGCCTGGGCGATGGTGCAGTCATTGCAGTCGCCGGGTAAGCCCTGCACGAAGCTGCGGTCTATCTTGAGCTTGCTGACAGGCAGATCCTTGAGGCGGGTCAGCGAGGAATAGCCGGTGCCGAAATCATCGAGCGCGACACTGCAACCCAGCGCCACCAGCGCGGCGATCTGGTCGCGCGCCTGATCGGGACGGGCCATCACGACGGTTTCGGTAATTTCGATATCCAGCAAGGCGGCCGGCGCCCCCGTGCGCTGCAGTACGTCGGCCACCTGCCGGGCCAGATCGGGCTGATTGAACTGGTGGGCGGAAAAATTCACCGCCACGCGTAGCGGCGTGCCGGCCTGCTGCCACTGGCAGATCTGGCGGCAGGCCTGTTCCAGCACCCAGTCCGAGAGCGGCAAGATCAGTCCGGTGGCTTCGGCCACGGCCACAAAGCGCTCGGGCGCAACGGTGCCCAGTTGTTCGTCCTGCCAGCGCAGTAGCGCTTCTGCGCCCTGCAGCGCGCCGCTGTGCACATCGACCTGCGGCTGGTAATGCAGTTGCAGCCGGTTCTGTGCCAGCGCTTCTTTCAGGCGGGTGTGGATCAGCATGTCTTCGTGGGCGCGCGCATTCAGTTCGTGCGAATAGCAGGCGAAATGGCCACGGCCATTCTGCTTGGCCTGATACATGGCCATGTCGGCATAGCGCAGCAGGGTATCGGCATTGGCGGCATCATCGGGCAGGAAGGCGATACCTATGCTGGCGCCCGAATAGATCTGCTGATGGCGCAAGATGTAGGGCGCTTTCAGCACTTCCAGTAGCTTGGCGGCGACCCGCATGGCATCGTCAGGGCTACCCAGTTCGCTCAGCAGCACGGCGAACTCGTCGCCGCCCAGCCGCGCCAGTACATCGCCGCTACGCAGCGCTGACTGGATGCGCTTGCCAGCTTCGATCAGCACCGCATCGCCCACGCCGTGGCCGAAATTGTCGTTGATGGTCTTGAAGTGATCGAGGTCGAGAAACAGCAAGCTGAGCCGGCTGGCCTGGCGTCCGCTGCGCTGTGCCGCCTGTAGCAGCAGCGCCTTGAACAGGCGCCGGTTGGGCAGGCCGGTCAGGTCGTCATGGGTGGCCCGGTGCTGCAGCGAGCGTTCGAACGCATGCCGTTCGCTAAGGTCGTGCACATAGGCGATGGCATGGCGCTGGCTGCCTTCCTGCCAGTGCCCAAGCGAAATCTCGACGGGGCGCAGGCTGCCGTTGCTACACAGCAGTTCCAGTGCCGCTTCGCCCATGGCGCGTGTGCGCGGCTGGGCAAAATAACCGGCCATGGACACGCTGTGGCGCGCCCGCACGGCGGGCGGCAGCAGCATGGCCACGTTCTGGCCCACAAGCTGCTCTTGCTGGTAGCCGCTGAGTCTGAGCATGGCCGGATTGACCATCTGGATGATGCCGCTCTGGTCAACTCTGACGATGCCATCCGGTGCTGCATCGAAGGTCACCTGTTCGCGCCGCTGCTGGATGGCGAGGCGGCGCCGCGGCAGCAGCACCAGCTGACGTATTGCCATACTCACCAGCAGCATCAGCAGCAGGGCCAGCCAGTTGCCAGCATCAGGTGCCGCTGCTGCAGCGCCAGCGCAGCTAGCAGTGCGAGCAGCAGCGGCGTCACCCCCAGCGCTAGGCGGTGCCACAGCGTGCGCCGGCGTACGGCCGGGCGGCTGTGCTGCTTAATTTGCTGGTTCATGGGCTGCTTCATGTGCTGGCGTCGGCCAGTTGCAGTGGTGCGTGGGCGGCCCGTGCCAGTGCCGGACTGCGCCCGCTGCTGTCGAGCCGGAAGCGGGCGACCACTGCGCTCAGGGCGCTGGCCAGCTGGTCGAGCTGGGCCGAGGCATGGGTGGTCTGGTCGACCAGATGGGCATTTTGCTGGGTCACGCCATCCATTTCCACGATGGCCTGATTGATCTGCTCGATACCGGCGCGCTGCTCATCGCTGGCAATGGCAATGTCGCGGATCACGCTGCTGACCTGCTGCACGCTCTGCACGATGGCTTGCATGGCCGTGCCGGCTTCGCTCACCAGCTGCGAGCCAGCTTCCACTTGCGCCACCGAGGTGGCAATCAGCTGTTTGATCTCGCTGGCGGCTGCCGCCGAGCGCTGCGCCAGACTACGCACTTCGCCGGCCACCACGGCAAAGCCGCGTCCCTGCTCGCCGGCACGGGCCGCTTCCACGGCCGCATTCAGCGCCAGCAGATTGGTCTGGAAGGCGATGCCGTCGATCACGCCGGTAATATCGGCAATCCGGCGCGACGAATCATTGATGCTCTCCATGGTCTGCACCACGCGCTGTACCACGCTGCCGCCACGGTCGGCCAGCGTGCGGCTATCCGCCACCAGTGCGCTGGCCTGTGCCGTGTGGGCGGCGTTCTGCTGTACGGTGGCGGTTAGTTCCTCCATCGAGGTAGCAGTCTGCTGCAGGGCGCTGGCCTGATGTTCGGTGCGGGCGGACAGATCCACCGTGTCGGCCGCAATCCGCGCCGCCGCTGCGCTGATGCTGACCGTGCCCCGGCGTACCTGCTGCACGATGTCGGCCAGATTGACATTCATGCGCTGCATGGCATTGATCAGGTGAGCCGTTTCATCGCGGCCCTGACTGGCCTCGATACGCTGGCTCAGATCACCGTCGGCCACGAGATCCGCGCTGTTGACCGCCGTGCTGAGCGGGGCGGTAATGCTGCGCGTGATCATCCACGCGCTAGCAATGGCGAGCAGGGCGGCAGCGCCGGCCAGTAGCAGCATCATACGGGCGCCATCGGCGCTGGCCTGATGGGCATCGCTACCACCGAGTTCCATCAGCTTGCCGCCCAGTTGTACCAGTCCCTGCACGCGCTCGAAGTAGATCTGGCGCTGTTGTGCCATGGGGCCCAGCAGGACGGCGTGCGCGGCCGCACGGTCGCCGCTTTCGTACAGGCTGAGGAAGCGTTGCTGGCTTTGCAGATAGCTGGTGCGGGCTTCCTGCAGTTCGGTCAGGATGGCCCGTCCTTTGGGGGTGGTCAGCAAGCGGTCGAGCTGGGCAATGTAGCCGCCGACGCGCTCGCTGGTGGCTTTGATGGCATCCAGATCGCGCTGCTGCGCAGCCGGATCGCTCAGCAGTAGCAGGTTGCGCAGACGGATGGCATTGTCGCTGATGCCTTCCAGAATCTGGTTGGCATACACCACTTTGGGATAGCGGTCTTCCACGATCAGGCGGATGCTGTCATCGAGGGTGCTGAGACGGAACTGGGCCAGCAGGGTTATAGCGATCAGGAAAGCGACGATCAGGCCATAGCCTGCTGTCAGACGGGTACCGACTTTGAAATGGTTGAGTTGCATGTGAAGCTCCAGTGAACACGCACTGCCGCTGAGTTTTAGGGCAGTAGTTATCGAGCGGCAGGCTCAATGCGCTGCAGCTGGCTAACGAGGCGTGTTCAGGGCCTCAGGCAGGACCGTCAGGGGTAGGGACGGTTCCGTTAAGCTAGTTGTACCGTAATGTGGCGCACAGGTCAATTATTTTGATGCTGTACGTAAATCATCTGCACCAAGACTGAGCAGATTGCGGGCGTTGACCACCTCGTCTGCGAGTTCGGTCAGCTTGCGCCGCTGGCGCCGGGCGGCATCGCGCAGCAGATGGAAGGCGGCGGTGCGGCTGAGCTTGTATTCCATCATGACAATGCCGGTGGCGACATTCACGCTGCGCTCGCTATCTAGCGCCGTCTGCAACTGGCGCTGGCTACGCCGCAGCTCGTCCAGCTCGCTGGCGCGCGCCAGTGCCGATTCGATCACGGGTAGCAACTGCTGGACATCCTGCGGCTTGACCAGATAGGCTAGCGCGCCGCTGCGGGTGGCCTGCTCGACCATGGCCGCTTCGCCATAGGCACTGAGCATGAGGAAGGGGATGTGGTCTAATTGCGACAGCCGTTCGGCCAGTGCCAGTCCTCCTTGACCCTGCATACGGACGTCGAGGATGGCCAGATCGGGCCGCGCGCCCGTGGCTAGCCAGGCCTCGGCCTGTTCGGCCGATTCGGCGCAATCGACCTGATAGCCGGCATGGCGTAGGCCGGCCGCTGTGGTGCTGAGTACCAGCCGGTCATCTTCGACCAGCAGCAGGGTAGCTTTATGGTGGTGTGAGTTCATGATGGTTGCATCGTAGTGGAATGGAGTACGGGCGGCGCCAGCTGCAGGGTGGTGAGCACCTGTTGCTGCTGCTGGCTGAGGGTCAGGCTGGCACCGGCGCGCGGCATCAGCGCGTGCACCAGTTGCAGACCGCTATAGGGGTCGGGCGTGCTGGCTGGCAGCTCGGGTAGCTGGCCGTGGTTGCTGATGGTGATGATCACCTGTCCGCTCTGTTCGCCGTAGCGCAGTGCCAGTTCGACGCCGCCGTGGCTGCGACCGCTGTGTTTGGCCGCATTGAGTATCAGTTCGTTGAGGATCAGGGCGAGGGGCACGGCTTCGTCGTCAGCCACTGCGGTGGTCTGCCAGTGGGCGGGCAGGTCAACCCGGATGGCGGTCTGCCACAGGGCGCCGACTTCGGCGGCAATTTCGCTGCACAGTTCGCACAGGTGGATGGTGCCATCGGCCGCGCGGCCGCGCAGACCGTGTACCACGGACATGCCTTTAACCTGCGAGATGGCATGGGTGATGGGTTCTTCCAGTTGCGGATGCTTGTAGGTGAACTGGCGCAGGATGCCGGTAATGCCCTGCAGATTGTTCTTGATGCGGTGGTGCACTTCCCGTACCAGCACATCGCGGTGCGCCGCTTCCTGCTGCAGGCGCAGAGTTTCGCGCTGGTAGCTTTCGGTGACATCGATCAGGTGGCAGACGTAGTGGGTGACTTCGCCGCGCTGGCTGTAGACGGCACTGGTGGTGCCGCGCGCATAGAAGTCCTGGCCGTCGCGCCGGCGTAGCCAAACATCGTCGCGGCACACCCCGTCCTTGCGGGTGGTGCGCCACATGGCTTCGTAATAGCCTTGCGGCTGTCGCGGTGAGCGCAGCAGGTTGATGGGCTGGCCGCAGGCTTCGCTTTGCGGCCAGCCGGTGATCTCGGCGAAAGCCTGATTGACGCGCAGGATGCGCAGGCCGGCGTCGAGCACGGCGATGCCGGCCTGCGCTTCGAACGCGATGGCAGCAATGCGCAGCGCCTCTTCGGTCTGTTTGCGCTCGGTGATATCGATGGAAATCCCGCACATGGCATAGATGTCGCCGGCCTGATTGCGTAGCGGCAGTTTGACGCTCTGGTAAATCGCGGCGCGGCCATTGCGCCGGTCCACTGTCGGTTCTTCCACCCGTAAGGTGGTGCCATGCTGCCAGACTGTCTGCTCGTGCTGGCGTAACATGGCGACACTGGCCGAGCTGAAAAAATCTTCATCGCGCAGACTCGGTACCTGCGCCAGGCTGCACTGGAACAGTGTGCGCACGCGCCGGTTGGCATACAGGTAGCGGCCTTCACGGTCTTTCAGGTACACATAGCTGTCGGCATGGTCGAGGATGTCGGCCAGTTTGCGTTCGCTCTGCTGTAAAGCCGTTTCACGCTGATTGATGGCGCTCAGCAGGCCGTTGAAGGCGATGAACAGGCGGCCAATTTCGTCGTCGCGCTGCACGCTCAGTGCCTGCAGCGGAGCAGCACTGGCGCGCATCTGGGTCAGTGTGCTGATGGCGTCCATCAAGGGTGCCAGCTGGCGCCGCAAGGTCCACCAGGTGAGCGCGCCCAGCATCAGGGCGAACACCACGGTGGCCAGTAACAAATGGCGCTGCATGCTGGCGACAGGCGCGAAAGCATCGCTGGTGGGCAAAGCCGCCGCGACATACCAGTGCGCCAGTACACTGCGCTGGGCCGACGCCAGCACTTCCGTGCCGCTGCTGTTGCGGGTCACGCCCGAGCCTTGTGCGCCGCCGACGAAGCTGTCGATCAGCTTGCTTTGTCCCGCTGGCGGCACATGACCCAGCACATAGGCGGGATTGGTGGCGGCGATGACCAGTCGCTGTTCCGGCTCCACCACCATATAGCCACCACTACCGCCATAGCCGGCTGCCAGCAGGCGGCTGAGAAAGTTGCTGTTGCGCAGATTAGTAAAGCCCGTCAGTGTGGCATAGCGCTGGCCGTCGTCGTTCAGCAGCGGGACCGACATGGGTAGCAGTCCAGTTAGCATGCTGGTGGCATGCACGGCGACGCGGCGCTGGTTCAGCGAGGCTGGTAACTGAACCGGTGGCGGCGGGTGGGCGCCGGGGCTAGCAGCCGCGCTGAGCAGCATTTTCCCCTGCAGGTCATGGATCTGCAGTCCCCCGTCGAACAGATTGCCCTTGTCTAGTTGTTCCAGTAACTGGCGCAGTTGCTCCGGACGGGCCAGCATGGCCGGCTCTATGCTGAGGGCAATGTGGCCGAGGCTGTTACCTTGTTCGTTGATGGCGCCATCGAGCGAAGCGGCGACCACTTTCACGGCCGAAAGTTGCTGCATGCCCAGCATGCGTTCCATATCCTGTTGCAGTACCTGGATGGAAAAGTAGGATAGCGACCACAGTCCCAGCAGGCTGAGCGCGAGCATGGTGACGGTCAGACGGGTTTTGAGCGTGTGCCTTTGCATTGTTTAACGGAGCCACGGCAGGTAGGGGGCGCGTGGTTTGATTCTTTATAAATAATGGGCTTTATTTTTTGGAAATAATTTGACCCAACTCAAATATACAGGACGTAGTGCAAACATGATCTGCTGATTGCCGTTTAAATGTGACAGCGTGGGCGTAAGTGTGGCTACGGCTTCTTGTTTGTGCATGATCTTTCAAATTTTCACGGAAATATAGATTATTTTTGCGTTTACTTTCTTGTTTGTGCACGTTATCATCGCTTCATGAATGAGATTCCCGCTACCCGACGTGAACACATCCTGCACCGGCTGGAGCAGGGGCAGTCTGTGAACGCTGCCGCGCTGGCGGCTGAATTTGCCGTTTCCGAAGACGCTATCCGGCGCGATCTGCGCGCGCTGGCGACGCTGGGGCTGTGCCGGCGCGTATATGGTGGTGCGCTGCCGCTGTCGCCGGCCGTTGCGCCCATGGCCGAGCGCATCCACCATGTACCGCAACGCAAAGCTGCGCTGGCACGGGTGGGGGCTGCGCTGGTGCAGCCCGGCGAACTGGTGCTGCTTGATAATGGCAGCAGCAATCTGGCGCTGGTGCCACTGCTGCCCGCCGCCAGTGCCATCACCGTGGTCACTAATTCAATCACCATTGCGGCTGCCGTGCTGCAGCGCTCCGATCTGCAACTGCTAATGCTGGGCGGGAGCGTGGACGCCCACGTGGGCGGCTGCATCGACGCGATCGCCTTGCGCCAGCTGGCCGACCTGAATCCGGATCGCTGTTTCCTTGGCGCCTGCGCTTTCTCGGCCGAGCAGGGTATCAGCGCCTTCCATCTGGCCGATGCTCAGTTTAAGCAGGCCGCGCTGGCGGCTGCCCGCCACAGTGTGGTGCTGCTCACCAGCGAGAAATTGCAGACCCGTGCGCCATTCCGTGTGTGTGCCAGCGCGGCAATCGAGTGCTACGTGCTGGAGGCCGATGCGCCGGACGTCAGTGCGCAGGCGCTGGAGCAGGGCGGCAGCATGGTGCGGCGCGCCGCTGCACTGCCTATATCAACCTAGACTAACAAGGATATTTCGTGGCTCCTGTATCCGATGCCGCTGCGCGGCTCGCTACCCGTGTGTTATTTCTCGTGGCTGGTTTCGGCTATTCCTGCTGGGCCCCGTTGATTCCGCTGACCAAAGCGCGGTTGGGGCTCGATGAACACCTACTGGGCTTGCTGCTGCTGTGCATAGGCGTAGGTTCGATACTGGCCATGGCGCTAACGGGCGCGCTGGCCGTACGCTATGGCACGCGGCCGCTGCTGATCGTCAGTGGCTTCGGCTTTGCCGGGGCACTGGCGGCCTTGCCGCTGGCACCGTCCGTGCTGGCGCTGGGCATCAATCTGCTCGCTTTTGGTGCCACGCTGGGGGCGCTCGATGTCGCCATGAACATGCATGCCGTAGAAGTGGAGAAGCGTGCCGGTGTGGCGCTGATGTCGGGCTTCCATGCGCTATTCAGCGTGGGCGGCTTTGCCGGTTCTGCCGTGATGACGCTGCTGCTGTCGCAGCAACTGGCAACGCTGTCGGCCAGCCTGCTGTGCGGCGCAGTGATGGTGCTGGCCATGCTGCTGGCCACACCGCGCATCCTGCGCGATGGCGGTGGCGTGGGGGGCACCATGTTTGCGTTGCCGCGCGGCGTGGTGCTGGGCATCGCACTGCTAACCTGCATCACCTTTCTGGTGGAGGGCGCGCTGCTGGACTGGGGCGCGCTGCTGCTGACGCAGCAAGGCCTGTTCGCGCTCGAGCAGGCTGGTAGCGGTTACATTGTGTTTTCGATTGCCATGACGATTGCCCGCTTCAGCGGCGACTTTGTGGCCACCCGTCTCGGCGATCAGCGCACCTTGCTGGTGGGCGGCGTGATTGCGCTGGCCGGTTTCGCCGTGCTGCTCACGGCGGTAACGGCGCCGCTGGCACTGACAGGCTTCGGCCTGATCGGACTGGGTTGCGCCAACATCGTGCCCGTGCTGTTCCGCCGTGGCGCTAACCAGCAGGTGATGCCGGCCGGCCTGGCAATTGCCGCGATTTCTACCACGGCCTATGCGGGCATACTGGTGGGGCCAGCCTGCATCGGCTTCATTGCCCAGCAGGTCGGGCTGACGCACGCGTTCTGGCTGCTGGCAGCTCTGCTGGCATGTGTGCCCGCTTCCGCGCTGTGGCTGGTCAGGGGGCGGCCGGCTGCGGCATAATCGGTGCACGAGATTCCGGCCAGCGCCGAGACCGAGCGGAGACATACGATGCAACTGATCGCCAGCAAGCAGGGCAAGTACGATAAATACGACCAGCTACGCTGCGTGCGCAGCGATGGCAGCACGACCAGTACCATGATGCCGCGGCAGGGTGTGCTGCCGCACGATCTGATTCATTATGTGGTCGAGACTGCGCTGGCCTACCGTCACGGCTTTCTGGGCATGGTGGCCGCAGGGGCGGATATCAGCTTCGCCATGGAGCAAAGCCATGCCTACGATAATCCGGCGCTGGCGCAGCAGGCCACCCATGCCGAAGCCATCGTCGAGAGCCTGCAGGCACAGTTGTGGAGCGGGGCGTTCGATCAGGCCATGTTTGATGCGGGACTGGAAAGTGCCTGCGCCATGCGTGGCTGTGCTGCGCCTGTACTGGGCAATGCGGGCGGCGCGCAGGCACTCTACGATGCCGCGCTAGTGATGGCGCAGCGCTGGCAGCAGCTAGCCTACTTCAGCACACTGGAACTGGCATTCCTGCCAGCCTAGCTGTAGTCCGCGATACTCGATAGCACGTGCTGCTTGAAGGCGGCGGCCAGTGGCGAGAGTTTTTTGCTGGCAGGATGGACGATGTGCCACGCCGAAGGTAGCGGAAAGCCTGCGACATTGATCACGCTGACGCCGTGCTCCTTCTGATGCCCATGCAGCGCATGGCGCGACACCACGCCGATGCCCAGTCCACCGGCGACAGATTCTTTCACCGCTTCGTTGCTGCCTAGTTCCAGCCGTATATTCGGACGGAATTTCTCGGCGCGGAAAAACTGGTCGGCCGCCATGCGCGTGCCGGAACCGGATTCGCGCAGGATAAAGCGGCGCTCGGCCAGATCCTGCAGCGTGACCTTGCGCTGGCGCGCCAGCGCGTCATCGCTGGCGACGATTACCACGATAGGGTTGGGCAGGAAGCTCTGGTCGGCCAGATCCATTTCCGCTGGCGGCATGGACATGATGTACAGGTCGTCCAGATTGTCACGCAGGCGCTGCACCACGCCGTCACGGTTGAGGATCTCCAGCGAAACGTCAATGGCCGGATGGCGGTTGCAGAAGCTGCCGATCAGGCGTGGCATGAAGTATTTGGCGGTGCTCACCACGGCCACCCGCAGCTTGCCGCGCGATAGTCCCTTGATGCCATCTACCTGCTGCTCGAAGTCGTCCCACGTGCGGGCGATGGCGCGCGCTGTTTCGGCGAGTTCCTGTCCCACCTGCGTCAGATGGACTTTTTTGCCGATCACGTCGTATAGCGGCAGGCCGACCGAATCGCTAATTTCGCGCAACTGCATGGAAGCAGTCGGCTGGGTCACATGCATGGCACGGGCAGCCGCACTGACGCTGCCCGTTTCAGCCAGTGCCAGAAACAGCCGCAATTGCCGGAAAGTGATATTCATAGAGTTTTATCTATGGATGTGAATGTAAGAATCGATTTTACATGATATTAGAGTTTTCCTAGAATGCAGGCCAAGGAGAAAACCATGCAAAACATCCTCGATCCCGCCATTCTGTTCTTTGTCTTCGGCGTGCTGGCCGGTGCCGTACGCTCCAATCTTGAAATTCCGCCCGCTATCTCGCGCTTCCTGTCGTTGTATCTGCTGATGGCGCTGGGCCTGAAGGGCGGCTTTGCCTTGTCTCATTCCGGCCTGACGGCGTCAGTGGGTCTCAGTCTGGCGGCGGCGGTGGCGCTGGCGATTGCCGTGCCGCTGATCGGCTATAACATCTTGCGCCGCTTTGTGTCCGGCTTTGATGCGGCCGCTGTTGCCGCCACTTACGGTTCCGTCAGCGCGGTGACCTTCGTCACGGCGGTGCAGTATCTGGAAAATCAGCAGGTGGCGTATGGTGGTCACATGGCTGCAGCGATGGCGCTGATGGAGTCGCCCGCCATCATCATGGCCATCGTGTTCGCGAATAGCCTGCGCCAGCAGGCCAGTGCCACGGCTACGGTCAGCGCTGTCATGCCGCCGGGCGGCGCGGCGGTACTGAGCGGCCCCGGCGCGACGCTGGCGGCTGGTGCCGGCAGTGCTACGGGCGGCAAGCACGGTGTTTCGGTCGGCAAGATCCTGCACGAATCGTTCACGGACGGTGCGCAGTTGCTGCTGCTAGGTGCAATGGTGGTGGGTATCGTCACTGGCGACGCCGGCAAGGCCGCCATGCAGCCGTTCTCGGGCGACCTGTTCAAAGGCATGCTGTCGTTCTTCCTGCTGGATATGGGCCTGATGGCGGCACGTAATCTGATGCAGATTCGCGGCAAATCGCCCGTGCTGGTTGCGTATGCCGTACTGGGGCCGCTGCTGCATGCCACGCTGGCACTGACGCTGGCCGTACTGCTGCATCTGCCGACTGGCGACGCGGCGCTGTTGATGGTGCTGGCCGCCAGCGCGTCCTACATCGCCGTGCCAGCCGTGCTGCGTTATGCCATGCCGGAAGCCACGCCCTCGCTGTATTTCGGCCTGAGTCTGGGGGTGACCTTCCCGCTGAATATCCTGTTCGGGATTCCCCTGTATGTGGCAGTAGCCCGCGCCGTGCTGGGCTAGCGCGCAGGTGTTAAGGGCGCTGCTGGCGATAGCTGTGCGCCAGCAGCAGCGCCAGCGCGGCCGAGGCCGTGCGCGCTTCGGCCGGATCGGCGCGACTGGTCAGGGCGATTGGTACGGTAGCGCCCAGCACCACGCCGCAGGCAGCGGCGCCGGCCAGATACTCCAGCTGTTTGGCCAGCAGATTGCCCGCTTCCAGATCAGGCGCGATCAGAATGTCGGCATGGCCGGCCACGCCCGAAGTAATGCCTTTGGCACGGGCAGCCGCAGGCGAAATGGCATTATCGAAGGCCAGCGGGCCATCCAGTTCGCCGCCCGTGATCTGTCCCCGTTCGGCCATCTTGCACAGGGCTGCGGCATCGAGCGTGGAGGGGATTTTCGGCGTGACGGTTTCCACTGCCGACAGAATCGCCACTTTGGGCGAGGGCGTACCTAGTGCATGTGCCAGCGTGATGGCGTTGCGGACAATGTCGACTTTCTCGTTCAGGTCAGGCTGGATGTGCAGCGCGCCATCGGAGATCAGCAGCACTTTGTCGTACATCGGCACTTCCAGCCGGAACACGTGCGACAGGCGCGATTTGGTACGCAGCGCCGGTTCGGCCAGCACGGCGCTGATCAGTTCATCCGTGTGCAGGCTGCCCTTCATCAGCATTTCCACGTCGCCGCTGGCCGCCAGTTTTACCGCGCGTGCTGCGGCAGCGTGGCTGTAGGGGACATCCACCAGTTCCACATCCTGCAGCGACAGGCCGTTGTCGGCCGCCACCGCCTGTATCTTCTGCTGCGGGCCGATCAGCACGGGCACGATCAGGCCTTTATGGCCCGCTTCCAGCGCACCGCGCAGCGAGGCGGCATCGCATGGATGTACTACGGCGCAGCGCACGGCAGGCAGGCTGGCCACGCTGGCCAGCAGGCTGGTGTACTGGTGGCGCGACGGCATGTACAGCGGCGGCAACTGGGTGCGCGGACGGCGTACTTTTTCCGTCGGCGCGATCACTGTGGCGAGGCCGGACAGCACCACTGCGCCATTCTGATTCTTGATTTCGCAGTCCAGCGTGACGTGCTTCTTTTCGTCTTCCTTGCTGGCTACGGTAGCCGTGATGCGCAGTTCGTCGCCGATGCGTACGGGCTTGAGAAACTTCAGGGTCTGGCCCAGATAGATGGTGCCGGGACCGGGCAGCACGGTACCCAGCAGGCGCGAGATCAGCGCCGCGCCCCACATGCCGTGCGCGATCACGCCATGGAACAGGGTGTGATCGGCATATTCGGTATCCACGTGGGCGGGGTTGATATCGCCCGATACCGCTGCGAAGGCAGCGATATCGTTTTCCGTCAGGGTGCGGCAGAGCCGCGCGCTCTGACCGACGCTCAGTTCAGCGTAAGTGATGTTCTCGATGAAGTCTGGTTCAGGGTGGGCATCACGTACGACGTCGGTCATTGCTAGGCCTTTCGGTTAAGCCGGATCAGTGGGTCATCAGAACCGGCAGGTTCATATGTTTGAGCACATCGCGCGTAGCGCCGCCCAGTGCAATTTCACGCAGGCGCGAGTGGCCATAGCCGCCCATCACCAGCAGGTCTGCATTCAGCTCGGCGGCCAGTTCCAGCAGCGCCGTACCGATAGGCTGTTTGGTGGATTTCTGCACCACTTCCACTTTCACACCCTGACGGGCCAGATAGGTGGCCATATCGGCACCCGGTTGCTGGCCATGTGCCGCGTAATGCTCGGTACCGTTGAACACGGCCAGCGTGGCTTTACCGGCGCGCTGCAACAGCGGCAGGGCAGCGTTGATGGCACGTGCAGCTTGCTGGCCACCATCCCATGCCAGCAGCGGTGCTTTACCGACCTGCTCGACTTTGGTAGCGGTCGGTACGATCAGCACTGGTTTGCCACCATGCAGCATGACGTATTGTAGTACGGCCGATGGCGTACCGCTGGCATCGCCTTGTGGCATGACCAGCAAGTCGGCATAACGGGCCTGCATCACCAGCGCGTAGTCCGGCGTGTCGTCGATGCGGCGGGCTTCGTAGGAGGAAACGCCATTAGCCTGGGCCTGTTTGGTGAAGTCGGCCAGCAGTGCGTCGGCCTTTTCCGTCAGTGCGCCCATATCGGTGGGCAGGGCGACCATGCCCGCAACGGCAGCATTGCACTGGGCGATAGCCTGATCGGCACCGCTCAGAGCAAAACCTACCAGATGTGCTTCATTGTCGTTGGCAAGCTGGGACGCCAGGCGGACGCCATTGGCTACTGCGTCGGGTAAGTCGGCTTGTACCAAGATGGTCTTGTAAGACATGACATTTCCTTCCGTGAGTGGGTATGGATGGAAGCGGGACGCTCCGATCACATGCCACTATCGTATGGATTTAGCACAAAAAAATGATTGATTCAGATCAAATATTTTCAGTTTCGAATTGCTCTACGCCATCAGTGTAATGGTCTTGCGGAAGCGTGCCAGCGCCGTACCGAACAGCACGATGCCGATCGCCGCGATGGCCAGCAGTTGCGGCCAGATCACATCGAGGCCGGCACCGCGATACAGCAATGCTTGGCCTGCAGCAACGAAGTGTGTGGTGGGTGCGGCCAGCATCAGATCCTGCACCAGTTGCGGCATACTTTCGCGCGGTGTGCTGCCGCCCGACAGCAGTTGCAGCGGCAGTAGTACCAGTACCAGCAGCATGCCGAACTGCGGCATGCTGCGCGCCAGCGTGGCGAGGAAGATACCCATGGCAGTCGTCGAGAACAGGTGCAGCGCAGCCAGCAGGGCAAACAGTGCCACCGAGCCGCGCACCGGCACCTGCAGCGCGCCTTGCACGATGAACAGCAGCGCCCCCAGTGCCGCGATCAGCACCACCAGACCCATGGCCCAGATTTTAGACAGCATGATTTCCAGCGGCGTGACGGGCATGACCAGCAAGTGCTCGATGGTGCCGTGTTCGCGTTCGCGGATCAGGGCGGCGCCCGTCAGCACGATGGACAGCATCGTGACGTTGTTGATGATTTCCATTAGCGAGCCAAACCACGCCTGTTCCAGATTCGGATTGAAGCGCATGCGCAGCGCCAGATCCACCGGCGGCGCGGCTGCTTCCTGCTGACGGCGCAGGAAGTCGCCCACTTCGCCCGCGATAATCTGCTGGATGTAGCCATTGCCCGTAAAGGCCTGACTCATGCGGGTGGCATCGACATTCAGTTGCAGCGCAGGCTGGCGGCCGGCCAGCGTATCGCGCTGGTAGTTGGGCGGGATGTCCAGCACGAAGGTGTAGTCACCCTGATCCAGTCCCGCGTCGGCACGTGCCGGATCTATCATCTGCGGCGGCTTGAAGTGGGGCGGGTAAAACGCCGAGGCGATGCGCGCCGACAGTGGCGAGGCATCCTGATCGATGATGGCAATCGCAGCGTTATGCAGGCTTTCCGGCATGGCGGTAGCGGCGATGTAGATGGAGAAGCTGAAGGTGTAGACGATCAGCACCAGCATCATGGGGTCGCGCAGCAGGCTCCAGAGTTCCTTGATGCCGAGCCGGTAGATATGTTGCAGGCGGGTGTACATTAGCGTTCCTGTTTGCGCAGCAGTAGCACGGACAGCAGCACGATCACGGGCACGGCCACGGCCAGCGGCAGGAAGGCGTTGCCGAGGTGGGCCAGATCGAGCGCTTTGTTGAAGACGCCGCGGCTGATGGTGAGGAAGTGGGTAGCCGGATAGATTTTGCCGATCAGGCGACCCGGCCCCTCCAGTCCCGAGACGGGATTGAGCAGGCCGGAGAACTGTACGCAGGGGATGATGGTGCCTATCATGGTGACGAATAGCGCGGCGATCTGGCTGCGTGTGAAGCTAGACGCCAGCAGACCCAGACCGGTGGCGCAGATCACGTACAGCAGTGCGCCCAGCGTGATGGTCAGCAGGCTGCCTTTGAGCGGTACGCCGAAAGCCGTTACCGCCAGTAGCGTCATCAGGGCGAAGTTGAACATGCCCAGTGCGATGTAGGGTAGCTGTTTCCCCAGCAGGAATTCGGCGCGCGTGACGGGCGTGACGTACAGGTTGAGGATAGAACCCAGTTCCTTTTCGCGCACCACGGACAGAGCACTCAGCATGGCCGGTATCATCATCAGCAGCATGGGAATCACGGCCGGTATCATGGCGGGCAGGCTTTTGACATCGGGGTTGTAGCGGTAGCGGGTTTCGATGCCGCCCGCGCTGGCCGGATGCATGCCGAGCCGGTGCACGGCCATATCGGCCAGCCAGCTCTGATGCAGCGACAGCAGGTAGCCGCGGGTGGTTTCGGCCCGCAGCGGCATGGCGCCATCGATCCAGGCGCCTAGCTGCACGGGCGCGCCGCGCTGCAGATCCCGGCCGAAGCCGGCTGGTATTTCGATCGCCATGGCCAGTTCGCCATTGCGCATGCGCTGATCCAGATCGTTGTAGTCCTTGATGGGCGGGCGCTCGATGAAGTAGCGCGAGCCGGCCAGATTGAGCGTGTAGTTCTGGCTCAGGCCACTCTGGTCGTGATCGAGTACGGCGTAGGACAGGTGTTCTACGTCGAGGTTGATGCCGTAGCCGATAATGAACATCAGGATCGCTGTCCCCAGCAGGGCGAGCGTGGCGCGCACAGGATCGCGCCGTAGTTCCAGCGTTTCACGCAGCGTGTAGCTGTAGGCGCGTGCCAGACTGGCACGCCAGCCACGGGTGGCCGTAGCATGTGGCGGCGCTGCGCTGGCCGTGACGCTTGCAGTGGTCGCTGGCGTTTCCGCCGCTGCCGGTGCGGTTGCCGATGCCGCTGTTGATGTGGCGGCCGGAAGTGCGGCTGCGCTGGCGTTGGTGGCATCCTGCAGATAGGCGATGAATGCCTGTTCCAGCGTAGCGCTGCCGCGCAGGCGCACCAGTTCCTGCGGTGCGGCGCTTACGAGCACTCGGCCCGCGTGCATCAGCGAGATGCGGTCGCAGCGCTCCGCTTCGTTCATGAAATGGGTGGAAATGAAGATGGTGACGCGGTCGCGCCGCGCCAGCTCTATCATCAGTTCCCAGAACATATCGCGCGCCACCGGATCGACACCGGAAGTGGGTTCGTCAAGGATCAGCAGTTCCGGCCGGTGCACCATCGCCACGGCCAGCGACAGGCGCTGGCGCACACCCAGCGGCAGTTGTTCGGGCATGGCATCGAGCACGCTATCGAGGCCGAAGCGGCTGGCCATATCCGCTACACGTGCGGCGATTTCTGCCTCCGGTACACTGAACAGGCGAGCATGCAGTTCCAGATTTTGCGCCACCGTCAGCTCGGTGTAGAGCGAGAAGGCTTGCGACATATAGCCGACTTTGCGTCGCGTGGCCATGTCGTTCGGATCGACTTCGTGGCCGAACAGGCGCGCCGTTCCTGCCGTGGCAGGCAGCAGGCCAGTCAGCATTTTCATGGTGGTGGATTTGCCGCAGCCATTCGAGCCGAGGAAGCCGAAAATCTCGCCGCGACGGATGCGGAAATCCACCCCGTCCACGGCCGTGAAGTCACCGAAGCGCATAGTGAGTCCCTGTGCTTCGATGGCGATATCGTCCTGCGCATCCTGCGTGCTCTGGACGAATGGCGGCACCACCAGCTGGTGATGGCCACGGCGTTTTTCTTCCGGCAGCAGGGCGATGAAAGCTTCTTCCAGTATGTTGCTGCCGCCTTGCTGGCGCAGTTCGGCCGGTGTACCGGTGGCCAGTATGCGGCCACTATCCATGGCGACCAGCCAGTCGAAGCGGTCGGCTTCTTCCATGTAGGCGGTCGCCACCAGCACGCTCATGGCGGGGCGTTCGATGCGGATGCGTGCAATCAGATCCCAGAACTGGGCGCGCGATAGCGGGTCCACGCCGGTGGTCGGTTCGTCGAGAATCAGCAGATCGGGATCGTGGATCAGCGCGCAGCACAGCCCCAGCTTCTGTTTCATCCCGCCCGACAGTTTGCCGGCCGGACGCGCCAGAAACGGTCGCAAGCCCGTACTATCGGTCAGCTGGTCGATGCGGCGTCGGCGTTCGGCAGCGTCATGGCCGAATAGACGGCCGAAGAACTGCAGGTTTTCTTCCACCGACAGGGTGGGGTAGAGGTTGCGTCCCAGCCCTTGCGGCATATAGGCGATGCGCGGGCAGACGGCATCGCGGTGGCGTCGCTGTGCCATATCGCCGTCGAGCACCTGCACCAGTCCCTGCTGCACGGCACGGGCGCCGGCCAGCAGCGACAGCAGGCTGGATTTGCCCACGCCATCGGGGCCGATCAGACCCACCATGCAGTTAGCCGGTATGCTCAGATCGACGTGATCGAGTCCGACGGCCGCCCCGTAATGCAGGCTGACGCCTTCGACCCGAGCCACCGGCGGCTGTTGCGCCGCTAGCTTCACTTGTTCACCTTGACCTGCAGTTCGCTAGGCCACGCTGCCTGCGCATCGAGTTTGACCCACGCTACACCGGGCAGGCCGGTTTTCACTTGCGTCAGATGCTGTTGCAGCAGGCTGCGGTCGATCTGGGCTTTGACGCGGAACATCAGCTTTTGCCGCTCGCTGGCGGTTTCCACCGTCTTCGGTGTGAACTGCGCCGTGCTGGCCACGAACGACACCTTGGCGGGAATCACCAGCGTGGGCGCTGCATCGAGCCGCACATGCACTTCGGCGCCCAGCGCCAGTTTGCCGGCTATCTGCTCCGGTACGAAGAAGGTCATGTAGACATCGCTGAGGTCGACCAGATTGAGCACCTTGCCGCCCGCACCCAGCACTTCTCCTGGCTGGGCGATGCGGTACTGCACGCGGCCTGCGCGCGGTGCTTTCAATGCGCTGTCGTTGATATCTACACCGATGCGCTCGATGGTGGCCTGCGCTGCCGTGGCAGCGGAGGTCGCTCCCGTGACCTGCGTGCGCGCTGCTTCGATGGCGCTGCGTGCGGCGGCCGCTTGCGCCTGTGCGGCGCGGATGGCGGCTGTGCTGCTGCGTACGCGGCTGCGGTCGTCGTCGAGCTCCTGCTCAGACGATGCGCCTTCCGTCACCAGCGTCTGCGATCGGCGCAGGCGGCGTTCGGCGGCATCGAATTCGCTTTCGCGCAGCGCCACCACGGCCAGCGCGGCCTGATAATCGCTTTCGCGCACCGCCACCATCGATTGTGCGCTGGCCACGCCCGCTTCGGCGTGGCGCAGGTTGGCCGTGGCTTCGGCGCGCTGGGCTTCCAGCGTCAGCACCTGCATGTGGCCCAGCGTCTGGCCGGCGCTGACAAAATCGCCTTCGCTGACGAGGATGTCCTGCAGGCGCCCCGGTAGCTTGGCGGCGACATCGATTTCGGTCGCCTCGATACGGCCGTTACCGCTAGCGAAGGCATCACCGGGGCCGCTGCTGTGCAGGTGGCTCCAGCCGTAGTAGCCGGCCAGCAGGGCAGCACCGGCCACGCCGGCGGATATCAGTTTGGTGCGGAGGGTGAGTGTCATGAGCGTGGCGTAGGTAAGAGTACGGGATGGGCGGCACCGTCCGGCGCAGTCTGGGGCGCGCCGCCCAGTGCGGCAAATACAGCGATGCCGGCCGAGAGCAGGGCGCGGCGGGTCTGCACCAGTTGCTGTTCGGCGCTGAGCAGATCGCGCTGGGCGTCCAGCACGTCCAGATAGGGCGCGGCACCGTTATCGAAGCGCAGCTGGGTCAGGCGGGCGCGTTCGCGCTGCACCGCCAGCGCGTGGCTGGCGATGGCCACCTGCTGGTTCAGCCAGTGGCGTGCCGACAGGGCATTGGCGACGTCGCGGAAGGCTGCCTGCACCGCCTTGTCGTAGCTGGCCACGGCGCTATCGCGGCGTGCCTGCATCAGCGCCAGATTGGCCTCGCGCCGGCCGCCGTCGAACAGCGGCAGGTTGACGCTGGGAGCAAAGTTCCAGCTGCCGCTACCCGGCTTGAACAGACCGTCCAGTGCGGCGCTGGCGGTGCCGCCGGAGGCCGTCAGGCTGATGGAGGGGAAGTAGGCGGCGCGTGCGGCGCCGATATTTGCATAGGCAGCCTGCAGCTGCAGTTCGGCGGCGCGCACGTCGGGGCGCCGCTCCAGCAGGGCGGCTGGCAGGCCGGCGGCCAGTTCGGGCAGTTCGCCCAGCGTGCTGTCGGCGCTGCTGGCAGCCTGCCACGTGATAGGCTGGCCAACCAGAAGTTGTAGCGCCTGCAGGGCGGCGGCGCGCTGCTGTTCCAGCTGGGCCGCTAGCGCCTGCGCCTGCGTGAGCAGAGTCTCTACCTGCGTCAGATTCAGCCGCGAGGCTGAGCCGGCGGCGACACGGCGGCTGTAGATACGGAAGCTTTCCTGCCGGCTGACCAGCGTGCGCTGCGCCAGCAGCAGACGCTGATCGGCTTCACGCAGCGCATAATAGGCATCGGCTAGCTGTGCGATCAGTCCCAGTGTGGCAGCCTGACGGGCTGCGTCAGTGGCCAGATACTCGGCGCGCGCAGCATCGCGCAGGCTGGCCAGCTTGCCCCAGAAATCCAGTTCCCACGCCGCCATGCCTAGACCGATCTGGTACTGGCTGGTAATCATGGGCTGGCGCGTCAGGCTCAGATCGGCCGGCACGTGGGTG
This sequence comes from Duganella fentianensis, assembly GCF_964031615.1. Taxonomy (GTDB): domain Bacteria; phylum Pseudomonadota; class Gammaproteobacteria; order Burkholderiales; family Burkholderiaceae_D; genus Rugamonas; species Rugamonas fentianensis_A. Next base: position 27,362 of record NZ_CAXIQN010000003.1, on the reverse strand, counting down.
CGGCTGCTGCCGCCCTGTGCACCGATCACGGGTGCCAGCGCGGCTTGCTGGTAGCCTAGTGCAGCACGCGCCTGTTCCACCCGCAGCGTGGCAAGGCGCAGGTCGCGGTTGTGGGCCAGCGCCTGCGTCAGTAGCTGCTGAAGGGCCGGATCGGTGAAGTAGTGCTGCCAGTCGGAAGGCATGGCAAGCGCACTCCCGGCCAGGCTGGCCGAATTTGGTGCGTGCGCCGCGCCGCCCGATTTGGCTGATTCTGCCGACCCCGCCGTGACGGCCGGATAGCTGGCCGCGACCGGCAGTGCCGGACGGCTGTACTGCGGTGCCAGCGAGCTACAGGCTGGCAGCAGGCCTAACAGGCAAAGCAGGACCGGCGCCAGTTGCACGGGCAGTCGCCCTTGGTGAGAGGTAATGTTGGTCATGCGCCACAGTTTATTGAGCAGTATCAGAAAATTGTTTGATGTGGATCAAACATTAACTTTGTTGGCTCGATAAGTGGTCTTATCGGGTAGTTTGATGCAGATCAATTACTGGCTTGCGCACGGTCGTTCATAATTTGCCCGCTATTTCCCGTTCAATGTTTAGGAGGACATGTGAGTTCTACCCCGACTACCCGACCACAGGCGCCGGCCCGCAGTTCGCCGGCCCGCGCCGGCAAGACTGGCGGACCGGCCGCCAGTCCCAGCCAGACGCTGGATCTGTTTGTACAAAGCCAGATGGCCAAGCTGACAGGCGGGGTGTCGCCCATCGGTATGGGACTGGCCTTCATGGACTGGGCCTGCCACCTGCTGACCTCTCCCGGCAAGCAGTTGGAACTGCTGACGCAGACCTATGCGGCCCCCGTGACAGCCGACGGCAAGCTGGCGGACGGGCGTTTTTCCGGCCCCGAGTGGCAGCGCTGGCCATTCCAGCAATATGCACAGAATTTCCTCCAGTGCCAGCAATTCTGGGAGCAGGCCACCACCGGCGTGCGCGGCGTGGCGCCCCATCACAGTCAGGTGGTGAACTTCACGGCCCGTCAGCTGCTCGATATGCTGGCGCCATCCAACTTCATGGCGACCAATCCGGAAGTGCAGCGTGCCGCCATGGAAAGTGGCGGGCGCAGTCTGGCCGAGGGCGCGCTGAACTGGCGCAAGGATGTCTGCCGCAAGCTGGCGCCACCCGGCATGGCGGTGCCGGAACCGGCCGATGCCAGCTACCGTCCCGGCGTGGAAGTGGCGCTGACCGAGGGCGAGGTGGTGTTCCGCAATGAACTGATGGAGCTGATCCAGTACCGCCCGCAGACGGCCAGCGTGTACCGCGAGCCCGTGCTGATTATTCCGTCGTGGATCATGAAGTACTACATCCTCGATCTGTCGCCGGAAAACTCCATGGTGCGCTATCTGGTGGAGCAGGGCCACACGGTGTTCATGGTGTCGTGGCATAACCCCGGCGCTGCCGAACGCAATCTGGGCATGGACGACTATCTGGAGCGTGGCCTGTATGCGGCGCTCGATCAGGTTGCGGCTGCGTGCAGCGGCGCGCCCGTGCACACGGTGGGCTACTGTCTGGGCGGCACGCTACTGGCGATCGGTGCGGCGGCACTGGGCGCCGCCGATGCGCCCCGACATGGCGCGCTGGCTTCCGTCACGCTGCTGGCCGCGCAGACCGACTTCAGCGAACCGGGTGAACTGGGCCTGTTCATCGATGACAGCGAACTGGCCTTCCTCGACGCGCTGATGTGGAAGCAGGGTTATCTGGATGGTGACCAGATGGCTGCCTCGTTCCAGCTGCTGCATGCACGCGATCTGGTGTGGTCGCGCATGATGCGGGAATATCTGCTGGGCCAGCGTTCCGCCCCCAATGATCTGATGGCATGGAATGCCGACGCTACCCGTCTGCCATTCCGCATGCATAGCGAATATCTGCATAGCCTGTTCCTGCGCAATGATCTGGCGGAAGGACGCTATCAGGTGGGTGGCCAGCCCATTGCGCTGGCCGATATGGCGGGGCCGCTGTTCGTGGTCGGCACCGAGCGCGATCACGTTTCGCCATGGCGTTCGGTGTACAAGCTGCACCTGCTGTCGTCAGCACCGATTGATTTCGTACTGGCCTCGGGCGGGCACAATGCCGGCATCGTTTCCGAACCGGGGCATGCCCACCGCAGCTACCGCCAGCTGTCCACGCAGGCGCCATCCGGCTACCGCAGCCCCGACCAGTGGCTGGCACAGTCCGAGCTAGTGGATGGTTCGTGGTGGCCGTGCTGGCAGCAGTGGCTGGTGCGGCATTCGACCAGTAAGCGGATCAAGCCGCCGCAATCGGGGCAGTCGCTGGGCGCGGCTCCGGGCCACTTCGTGCTGGACGCCTGAGCGCATAACGCTGGCGCGGCGGTCGATCAGCCGCGCTGGGTCCAGCGCTCGATGACACCGGCGAAGGCAGCCGAAGTGAAGGGCTTGGTCAGGTAGTCGTCGGCGCCGGAATTGATACAGCGCTCGCGGTCGCCGTCGATGGCGCTCGCCGTCAGTGCCACCACGGGCGTGCGTGGCAGGCCCTGCGCCGCTTCCCGTGCACGCAGTGCTTCGGTGGCCTGATAGCCATCCATTACCGGCATCATGCAATCCATCAGCACCATGTCGTACTGGCGTGCGGCCAGCGCATCGAGCGCCTGCTGGCCATCGTGGGCTTCATCGACTTCCCAGCCCAGACGGGTGAGCAGGATGCGCGCCAGCTGGCGGTTCATTTCCGTATCTTCTACCAGCAGAATGCGGCCCTGCTTGGGCGCTGCCGCGCTATCGGTGCTGGCGGCGGGAGCAGGTGTGGCGGAAGTTGGCGTGGTGCTGGCGGGGGTAGGGACAGCAGTGTGCTTCATGGTGATACTTTCCACTTCAGGTTGGGTAACAGTTGCGGGCCGCAGATGCTGCGACGGTACATCGACGATAAAGGTGGCGCCGCAGCCGGTGCTACTACGGCAGGCAATGCTACCGCCCATCAGTTCGACCAGACGTTTGCAGATGGCCAGTCCCAGACCGGTGCCGCCGTAATGGCTGCTGGTGCTGTGCTCGGCCTGACTGAAAGGCTCGAACAGGCGCTGCTGGCCTTCCGGACTGATGCCGATGCCGCTATCGGTCACTTCGAAGTGCAGCCGCCAGCGCCCGCTGGCATCGCCGGGCGGGGTGGCATTCAGGCTTAGACGGATAGTACCGGCCGGGGTGAATTTGATCGCGTTGTTGAGCAGGTTGCCGAGGATCTGGCGCATGCGCAGCGGGTCGCCTTCCATCGGTCCCGGCAGTGGGGCGATATCGGTCTCGATCTGCAGGCCTTTGCGCAGCGCCACCGGCTCGTGCAGGGCCAGCACCTGCTGGATCATCTGGGCCGGATCGTAAGCCTGCAGATCGAGCGTCAGGTGGCCGGATTCCACTTTGGAGAAGTCCAGCACGTCGTTGATGATGTGCAGCAGCTCTACCGTGCCTTGATGGACGTTGTGGGCGTAGTTGCGCTGGGTATCGTCGAGCTTGGTGCCCAGCATCAGCTCCGACATGCCGAGGATGCCGTTCATGGGGGTGCGGATCTCGTGGCTCATCATGGCGAGGAAGCGCGACTTGGCAGCGCTGGCGGCATCGGCCGCAGCCTTCAGTTGCAGCGCCTGCTGGGCATCATGCTCGCGCCGCTTGAGCAGCTGCTCGACTAGACGGAAGGCCAGCAGCACGGCCACCATGCTGGCCAGCGTAATGCCGGTGATCAGGCGCACATTGCGCCACCAGCCATGCAGCAGCATGTCTTCATTGATGGTGGCGTTGATGATCAGCGGGAAATCGCGCACCTGACGCACGGCGCCCATGCGGGTTTCCGGCTTCAGATCATGCGATGCACGGGGGGCGCTGGTCATGACTACATCGTGCTGCTTGCCCTGGCTGATCACCTGATAGGTGGTACCGGTGCGGACCTGCTTGCTGATCATCTCCGGCGCATACGGCCAGCGCGCCAGCATGGCGTAGTCGCGGTTGTACAGGGTGATGGTGGAATCCGTGCCGAGGTTGACGCGGTGGAAGAAGTCGGCGAAGAACTGGCAGGACACCCCGACCAGCACCGCACCGACGAATTCGCCACGGGAATTTTCCAGCCGGCGGCTGACGTAGAAGGTCCAGTTACCGTTGCCCTTGTTGCGTACCGGTTCGCTCATGAAGGGCTGATCGCCGCGGTGCGTGCTGTGGTAACGGAAATAGTCGCGCGTGGCCAGATTGATGGGGGGCGCCGGATAGCTGCGGGTGAAGTTGATGACGTTGCCGTCCACATCGAGCAGCGACACCACATCCACTTGCGGCAGCGCGGCCATCTTATCGCGCAGGCTGTGGTAGATGTCTTCGCTGGCCAGTGCGGTGCGGCGGTTGTCGCCATTGCGTTCTGGCTGGTCCTGTACTAGTGTCACCACGCTGTCGAGCAGGGTGTAGCTGGCGGCCATGGTCTGGGCAGTGTTCTCGGCCAGCACCAGGGTCAGACTGTCCAGATTCTCGCGCCAGTCTTCAATTTCGTGCTGGCGCAGCGACCAGGCCGAGATGGCCGCCGTCAGCGTCAGCGTCGATAGCAGGGCAAAGCAGATCAGCTGCATGGCGCGGTGTGCGCTCAGGCCGGTACGGTGCAGCAGCCGATACGGCCGCGACTTGGGCTCCGGCGCTATGGCAGGCTGAGGGACGGCTGGCTGGCTCATGGGGTACTTCCTGTACTGCTATGGGCTATGCTCAGCTGCATCTCATCGAATACGGCCTGATACAGCACGGGCAGGCGCTGTTCGGCTGGCGCCAGCCGCTGCTGCTGGCGCGCAGCATGTTCCATTTGCTGCAGCAGCGTAGTCAGTTCCTGCGCACCGATCAGCATGGTCATGCCCTTGAGCGCATGGCACTGACTGGCAATGGCGCTGAAATCCGCCTGCTGCAAGCCCTGCTGCAGACGCGCATAGGTGGCAGGCGCGCTATCGATATAGGTGTGGGATAGCAGCAGCGCCACTTCCTGACTGCCGGCCGCAGCTTCCAGCAGCACGGCGGGATCAATCACATGGAAAACGGGCGAGACGGGGGCGGTAGTCATGCGGCTTCCTTGGCGCTGCCGGCCGGCTGGGCAGGCGCTTCGATCTGGGGTGGACGGATAAGCGGTATGCTGAACAGGAATACCGAACCCTGCTCGTCGCTATGTTCTAGGGCTATCCTGCCGCCCATCAGTTCGACCAGCCGGGCGGCAATCGCCAGTCCCAGCCCGGCACTATCGCGCGCCCGTGAAGCGCTATCGTCGGCAGTGGAGAATTGCTCGAACAGGCGCGGACGCAGTGCCAGCGGCACGCCGCTGCCACTGTCGCGCACGCGGAAGTGTAGCTGGCTGGCCGTGACGTCAGTCTGTAGCTGCACGCCGCCTTCGCTGGTGGCCTGAATGGCGTTATGCAGCAGAATATCGATCACCCGCATCAGTTTGATGCGGTCGCAGATCAGGTGGCTGGGTAGGCCGTTAGCATTGACCAGCTCCAGCTTGAGTCCCTTGGCCAGCGCGCTACCACGCTGGCGCGCCAGCGCGCCGTGCAGCAGTTCGCTCAGCACGGCCGTCTCCGGGGCCAGTTTGGTCTGGCCCGATTCCAGACTGCTCAGTTCCAGCACGGCTTCCACCAGTCCCAGTAATTTGATACCGCAACTGTGGATGGCATCGGCAAAGCCGCCCGCATGGCTGTTGGCAAACTCGGCCTGCAGCAGCTCGGAATAGCCGAGGATGCCGTTGAGGGGAGTACGCAGCTCGTGCGACATATTCGACAGGAAGCGCGACTTGGCGCGGTTGGCGGCATGGGCCTGTTCGCGGCTGACGATCAGACGACCGATCAGGACGATGATGCCGATGGTGAAGACCAGTACCACCAGACTGGTCACACCAGCCAGCGCGAGCGCAACCTTGCGCCGTTCGTGATAGTCGGCCAGCGCTTCCTCGTAATCGATGCCCACCAGCGCATACAGGGGCACGCCGGGCAGATGCGAATAGGCATAGAAGCGCTTGCGCTGGTCGATCGGACCGGACTGCAGCAGAGTACCGCGCTGGTTCTTCTGCATGGCAGCGAACAGGGGGGTGTTGAAGATGTCCTGACCACGGCTATCGTCATTGCCGACGCGGCGGGCGCGCACCACGCCATCTTCGCCGACCAGTGCGATCGAACCTTGCGTGCCGACGTTGATGTCGCTGTACAGTCGGGTGAAATACTGCGGGTCGAGCGAAACCACCACCACCCCATTGAAGCTGCCATCAGGCTTGGCGATGCGGCGGGTCAGCTGGATCGACCATTTGCGCGAGACCCGTCCCAGCACGGGCTGGCTGACAAACAGCGTGTCCGGGCCGGGCTGCATGTGGATGCGGATATGGGGACGGTCGGCCAGATTGATGGTGGTGAAAGGCTGGGTCGACAGCACCACGTCGGCATGTTCGTCGACGATGGTGAACAGGGTGTACAGATCGCTGGGACCCAGACCTTCGGCCAGCTCGCGCTTCATGTCGAGCTTGGTACCCAGACTGTTATAGCGGTGGCGCAGGAAGGTAACGGCCTGATCAGCGGCGGAAATGGTGCGACTGGCATGTTCGTCGAACAGGCGCACCAGATCCTGCGCTTCGCGCTCGGCGACGGCGATGGAGCGATGCTGGTCCTGTTCCAGTTGCCACAGCGTGGAGCCCCAGATACCGCTGACCAGCAACAGGGCAAACAGCGCGAGTACCCAGCGTGCGTCCAGATGCCTTTGTACGGCTTGCAACATTTCCCTCTCCCTGCACGTGCCGCCAGCCGGAATGGTGGCGTGCCACGCGAGTAAGCCCTAAGATTGCCTCAGAAACAAAAATTTGTCAAATTCATTAACACCGATGAATTTACTGTCGGTTACGCTCATGCTGGGCACAGCAGGCCTTCAGATAGCCCCGCAGTTCATCATAATTGACAGGTTTGGGGAAAAACACCACGCCGCGAGGTACCCCGCCGCGCGCCTGCAGTTCGGCCGGATCCAGACTGGACAGAATAGCGATGTGCATCGGTCGCAGCAGAGGATCAGCCACGATGGTGTTGATCAGTTCATAGCCATCGATACCGTCCATAACGATGTCGGCCAGCACGATATCGGGCTGGCGGCGGGCGATTTCCAGCAGTGCCTGATAACCGTTTTCGCAGAAAGTCAGGCTGGCCTGCAGATTCCAGCTGGCGATCTGGGTTTCATACAGCTGGCGCTGCATGGGGTTGTCTTCCACCACCAGGATGGTAGGGATGGCATTGTTATTGCGGTTGGCCAGTACGGCCGGCGGCTGGGCCGCCAGCGAACCGGCGGCTGGTTGCAGTTTATAGGCCAGCACGGCAGCGAGCGGAATGCGGCGGTGGCCGCCCTTGGTTTTCCAGGCCTCGATCACGCCCGCTTCCACCAGTTGCTGCACGGACGATACCGAGACGCCGAGAATTTCGGCGGCGCGCTGGGTGGTGCACACTTCATCGGCTTGCGTTGCGTTTTTCATTGTCACAAAAGTCCCAAATTAGCCACAGTAGAATTTAAATATACCAAATTTGTTGAATTCGCAAAAAGCTCGGTATAATTGTTTTTATCGGCCATCGCGTTCATAACTGCATTATGCCGCTGAAACACTATTCCGCATAGGGGCGGCGCTATGGCGCGCAGGGAAGGACGCAAATACCGCAAATCCGCCAGTGGCAGGCGAGGCCAGGAGGAATGATGAAAGTACTGATCGTAGACGACAATCCGCTGAATCTGGAATTGCTCACCCATGTGCTGGGAACGATCGCCGTGGCCCAGCCCGTGCCGTTTGCCGATCCCGAAGCGGCGCTGCGCTGGTGTGCCGCCGAAGTACCCGACCTGATACTGCTGGACTACCAGATGCCGCAGATGGATGGACTGGAATGTCTGCGCCGCTTGCGCGTGCTGCCGGGCCTGCAGAACGTGCCCATCATGATGCTGACGGCCGATAGTGCCCAGGCGGTGCGGCACGAAGCCTTGCGGCTGGGCGCCAATGATTTCCTCACCCGTCCGTTCAACCACACGGAACTGCACGCCCGCATCGGTAACCTGCTGGTGTGGCGGCTGGGGCAGAACCGGCTGGCCGAGCATGCCGAACGGCTGGGCTATGCCGTGCAGCAGGCCGAAGCCAAGGCCAGTGCGCGCACCACCGAACTGGTGCAGCGCCTGCTGGAAGCGACCCAGCGGCGCGATCCCCACACGGCCGCCCACATGACCCGTATTGCCGATTACGCGCTGCTGATCGCCCGCCAGCTGCGGCTGGACGACAATCAGTGTCAGCTAATTGCCGACGCCGCCCCGCTGCATGATGTAGGCAAGCTGGCGCTGCCGGATGAACTGCTGCGCAAACAGGGCGTGCTGGATCAGGCCGAACTGGCGCTGATGCGCACCCATGCCGAAAAAGGCGCCGCCATTCTGGCCGACAGCGATGTGCCGCTGCTGCAGATGGCCGCCCTGATGGCGCACAGCCACCATGAACACTACGATGGCACGGGCTACCCGCAAGGGCTGGCTGGCAGTGCCATTCCGCTGGTGGCCCGCATCGTCGCCGTCGCCGACGTATTCGATGCCTTGACCAGCGACAAACCTTACCGATCTGGCTGGGACCTTAGCGCTGCCGTGCAATACCTGCGCGAAGGCCGCGGTAGCCAGTTTGATCCCGAGTGTGTCGACGCTCTGCTGAGCGACATGGTCGGGCTACGGATTATCCATACCCATTATGAACAACAGGCCCACAGGGCCATCCGGAGAGCAGCATGATGAAAATTCCACGTGGACGGGGCGCCTTGCCCGAGAACTACCCCAATGGCTTTCTCGACAGCGTGATACGCGAACAGCACCTGAAAAATGACGCCGAGTTAAGCCGCGTACTGCAACTGGCGCCCTCCAGCATCAGCAAGATCCGCCACGGCCGCGCCGAAGTGAGCGCCGAAGTGCTACTGCGCGTACACGAAGCCTTCGGCACCCCCATTGCCGAGCTGAAGCGGCGCCAGAGCAGCGGCACCACCACCCATTAAACTTCGGGGTCAGATCTGTCATTCGGACATGCACTGCACACCTTTAAGCTAGATCAAGGTGCTTGACGGGCGAATGGCTGCTGCAGTCCCTGGATCATGCTTGCCACATGGCATAGCGGGCGGCGTGTAGAATGACTGTTTGAACTTTCGCCCCCGGGTTGCTGTTGAATTCCACCGCCGCTGTCAAACGTCACAGCAAGGCCCCGTCAGCGCAGGCCTTGCTCGCAGCTAGCTGCCATCTGGTAGATCAGGCCGGACTGGCCGCGCTAGCCTTGCGGCCGCTGGCGCGCCAACTGGGTGTATCCGTTACCGTGCTCAGCCATCACTTTGGCCTCCGTGCCGAGGTGCAGGATGCGATCTGCCGCAGCGCTTGCGCGGCGCAACTAGCTCTACTGGCGCCATGGCGCAACTGGCCGCAGGCCGGGCAGGCGCTACTGCCGGCCCCGCTGGCGGCCGATCTGCTGCTCACTCTACTGGAACATCTCGTGGATCAGCACCGGTCGCTGACCCTGCTGCAACTGGAAGTCATGCATGGCAGTCAGCATGATACGGGCTGGTGTGCCGGCTGGCAGCGCTGGCGTACTCCGCTCGAGCAATTCTGGAATGCGCTGGGACGGCAGGCGGGACTGCCCGATACGCTGCTCGAGAGCGGCTGGTGGTTCGGTTATGTGATGGCGGAACTGGCATATGGTCTGAGCCTGAGCACACTGCCCAGCTACCGTCTGCTGCGCCGGCTGAGCTTGCAGAGAGTGCTGGCTGGCGGTGTGGCAGCGGCCTTGCCAGTGGATGCCGGCTGGTTTGCCCGCCTGCAGCAAGAAATGCTGGTGCCCGAGCCAGTGCCGGTTCCGTCCCTGCGCGCGCCTGCGTGGCTGCAGGCGGCGGCGCGCTGTTGCGGCGAATTACTGGCGGCACAAGGCGTGGCCGGGTTGACGCACCGCGCGGTGGCAGCCGCGATAGGCATACCGCATACCTCGCTCAGCTACCGCTATCCTAGCCAGCATGCGCTGGTGCTGCTGGGACTCGACTATATTACGGCCCATATCATGGCCGCCGTGAAGGCCGATAGCTTGCCGGAACTGGAACGCCGGCGCATGGCCGATGCGGGCCACAAGCTGGATCTGGCGCGTGCCAGCTTCGCGGTGGCGCTGGCGGCACCGCGCCTGACGGAATTGCAGGCGCGCAATGCCAGCATGCGTGCCTGGCGCGGTAGCAATCTGGTGCATGTACTGGCGAAAACCTTGCCCCCTGATTCCCGCATCGATTGCCTGAGCGCCCATGTGGTGTCGCTGGGCCTGCTGGGACTGGGCAATATGCCGGCCGCCGAGGCCGAACAGGCCGCCGCATTCGGCGCGGCGGCGCAATGGCTACAGGGGAATAGCCAGCTGACCCATCACTCGGCGTAAGCCCACAGATCGACCAGCGTGGTGCCCGACGTGGCGAGCAGGCGGAAGCTGGCCGGCGCATAATCGCTGTCCACCACCAGATAGCCGTCCGACTGGGCCGGCAAGTCGCCGCAGGCGGCGCTGGTGAGGCTGGCTTTGAGCGTGCCGGGCAGGGGGCTGGTCGTCAGCTTGCCGCTCAGCTTGCAGGTCGAACTGCCGGCCACGATATCGCCACTGCTGGCGATGCTGAAACTAGCCATCTCCCCCGAACTCAGGCGCAGAGTATAGCTGCGCGCCAGCGTGCTCAGACTGGCCTGCGGTGCCGTCACGGCATTGCTGTTAGCCAGTTCCAGCGTGGTATCGGCCGATGGTGGCGGCGTCATGCTCCACTGACCGTTGCCCGTGCGGCGGTACAGCGCGCTGGCCTTCTGGCTGGCATCATTCAGTACCAGCAAACGGCTACCATCGGCCGCCGCATAGTATTTACCTTCGCTCAGGCCGGCAGCATCGCCGCTGCTCACGGCATACACGCCCGCCGCCAGATCGGTGACCCTGATCTGCGGTGCCGCAGCTTGGTTATTGCTACCGCAGGCGCTCAGCAGCAAGGCACTGGCCGCAGCCGTGATCAGCGTCAGTGTCAGATTAAGTTGTTTCATGCGGCAACTCACTTGCTGAACAGATCGCGCAGACGCAGACGCAGCCATTGCTGGGCGGCAGGACGCTGCTCGTAACCGATCTGCATGGCGGTGACGGCGATGCGGGTCTTGTAGACCACCGCCTCGTCTTCGGCCTGCTCGGCAGTGGCGGCCGGTGGCAGCGAACCGCTCAGGCCCCACGGTGCAGCACTGCTGAATTTCAGGGCATAGGTGTCGTAGCTGCCGATGCGGGAAAATGCCCAGCTGCTGCTGGCATTCACGCTATCGGGGAAGTTGACATTGAGCGCCACACCGCCTGGCAGCAGGGCCGAGCTGCCGGCCTTGGCCTGCAGTGCAGCGATCAGCTTCAGCGTCTGCTGGGCCACCACGCGGGAATTGGCATTGGCCAGTTCCTTGTTATCGACGGTATTGGTGCCGGCACTGAGGGCGATGGCAGGAATGCCGCGGCCGGCAGCAAACTGGGCATTGCCTATGGTGCCGGAGTTGATCACCACCTTGCCCACGTTCTGGCCTTCGTTCGGGCCGGACAGCACCAGATCTGGCGCCTTGCCCCAGCGTGCCGTTGCCAGTACGTCGAGACCGTACATGGTGGCCATTACGGGTGTGCCATGCACATAGTGATAGTCGCCGCCCGTGTAGCCGCTTTTGGTAAAGGCGCCCACGGCCGGTGCGCCGGTAGGGGCGGCGCCGTTATGGCAGCCGCCTTCCGCTTCGATCTGGGTTTTGTCGTTGTCGGGAATAATGTTGGTGGTGCTGTACATCACGATGGCAGCACTGCGGCCACTCTGGCCACTGCACGGCACGGAAACGATCACGGAATGGCCGGCGGCGCGCAGTTCGTCGTACAGCGCTTTCAGGTTGCTGGTCAGTCCATCATCGTTGGAGAGCAGAATATTCAGGGCAAACGCGGGGCTGGCACAGACGGCCAGTCCGGCGCCGATCAGCATACGGGAGTTCATGGCTTCCTTACATTGAAGTTATCGGGGAGCCTGAGTGTATGCTGTGGATGTGACGTTAATATGACAACTGTACTGGGTTGAAATAGGAAGAATTTTATCTTTGTAAGACGAATGTGCGGAAATTGATCGATCTTTCAGGCGAGCGCCGGGCGGGGGCTGGGGCGCGCCAGGGCAGTGCGGCGGTGGAGGCGGAAGACGCCGACCGCTTTGACGAGTTCGCTGCCCTGTTCCTGCATGGCAGCTGCTGCCGCCGCCGCCTGTTCAACCAGCGCCGCGTTCTGCTGGGTCATCTGGTCCATTTCCGTGACAGCCTGCTGGATCTGGTTCAGCCCCGTACTCTGCTGCATGCTGGCATCGAGTATCTCGCTCATCACCGTGCTGACGTTCTGCACCCGCTGGACGATGTTGTCCATGCCGCTACCGGTGCGCTGCGCCATTTCCACACCGTCGGCAATCCGTGCACTAGCCACGCTGGTGAGCTGCTTGATATCTTTGGCGGCGCTGGCGGCGCGCTGGGCCAGGCTGCGCACTTCCGTCGCCACTACGGCGAAGCCGCGCCCCTGTTCACCGGCCCGTGCCGCCTCCACGGCCGCATTCAGGGCCAGAATATTGGTCTGGAAGGCGATGCTGTCTATCATGCTGGTGATATCGGCAATCTGCTGCGAGGCCTGATCGATGACGCCCATCTGCTGCACCAGCTGGCCTACCACCGCGCCCCCGGCGCGTGCTGCCTCGGCCGCCTGATCGGCCATCTGGTTGGCCTGCTGTGCATGCTCGGCACTCTGGCGTGCGGCATCCGTCACGGCATCCAGCGAAGCGGCGGTTTCCTCCAGTGCCCCGGCCTGATGCTCGGTGCGTGAGGATAGATCGAGATTGCCGGCGGCAATTTCGCTAGCGCTGCCGGCAATACAGCTGCTACTGGCCTCCACGCGTTGCACGATGTCATGCAGATGCTCGCTCATGCCCTGCAAAGCCTGTAGCAGCTGGGTAGTCTCGTCGCCTCCGGATGGGTGAATCTGCTGGGTCAGGTCGCCTTCGGCAATTTTTTCCGCAATGCTGATGGCTTGCTTGAGTGGCGTCGTAATGGCGCGCGCGATGCGGTAGGCAATCAAGCCGCCGCTTACCAGCGTCAGCAGGCCCAGCACCAGCAGCAGCTGGATGGTGTACCGGGCGTCCTGTTCTGCGGTATCGCCCGCTTGCTGCATCAGCCCGGCCTGGAAGCTGATCAGGTCTTCCAGTGCAGCGAAATAGCGCAGCTGGGTTGCATGCAGTTCTCCGAGCAGCAATTGCAGCGCACTGGCCTGCTCGCCACCTTCAATCAGATCGATATAGCGGGTGCGCAGCGTCAGATATTGGGCCCGCTGGTGCTGCACTACCTGAAAAATTTCTCGGGCACGGGGCAACTTCATGGACAGATCCAGCTGTTCGATACGCTCAGAGATCAGTTTGCTGTCGTTGAACAGGCGTTGTTCAGCCCGGTGGCGTTGCTCGGCATCCTGATGCAGCGCCAACGAAATCAGGTTGATGGTGCTGCTATTGAGTGTGTCCTTGATGTCGTGCAGGGCGACGATTTTCGGATAGCGGTTCTCCAGCAGGATATTCAGATCCTGGTTAATCGCGCGCACTTTCATCTGGGCCACGACGGCCATGATGGTCGTGAGCGCGAGCAGCATGCCGAAGCCCAAGGCAAGTTTGTGCGAGATGCGCAGCTGTTGCAGTTTCATCATCTCCCCCTAAAGCGAATAGCGTGATAATTGGATAGATTTGTGAATGATCTTCAGATTGGACAATTTTACCGAATATTACATAAAAATACGAAAATTGATTTTCTATCGATTCAATTAATTATTTCTATGCTTTTTGTCCAGCGATTTGGCGGATTTGTTCAGGATAAACGCGCTTTTCCTGCAATCCTGATTTTGATTTTTGGTATATTGCTCTAATTCATCGACAGTTTCCATTTGGAAGTATAAAGTTCGCCTTCCGGTTTTTCTGGCGTCACTTTTCAGGCGTTTCCCACCACGCTGATCTGGCCGGCCGCATGCGGCCCGTTACGGCGCTGCTCCCTTCACTCTGGATATGACATGGCGTTAGCCCCCCTGATTCTGCGCCGCAGTCTGGCGTTGCCGTTGTTGTTTGTGCTGTCGAATTTGTTCGCTGGCGCCGGCGCGCGGGCGGACGAGGTGCCGCTGCGCATCAGCGGTTTCGCCACGCTGGGTTATGTTCATAGCAATGAGTCGCAGGCCGATTACAGCGCCAGCGCGCTCAATCCCGGCACGGCCGGCGCGACCAAGGCATGGAGTCCCGATGTGGATAGCCGCGTTGGCGTGCAGGCCGACTGGCAACTCAACCCGCAATGGTCGGTGGTGGTGCAGCTAGTGGCCGAGCGCAGCCTGCAGAACGGCTATGCGCCACAGCTTGAATGGGCCAATCTGAAATACCGTGTCAGTCCCGAACTCGATCTGCGGCTAGGGCGAATTGCGCTGCCGCTATTGCTGGTGGGCGACTATCGCAAGGCCGGCTACGCGCTGCCGTGGGTACGTCCGCCGGTAGAACTGTATGGTTCCATCCCGATTACCAATAGTGACGGCATCGATGCCAACTACCGCTGGGCCAGCGGCGAAATCACCCACATTACCCAGCTGTTCTATGGCCATGCCGATGTGCCGTTCAAACCGCAGGCGCGTGCCAAGGCGCAGGCCATGACGGGACTGTCGCACAGCGCCACGATGGGGCCGCTGAGCGTGCGTCTGAGCGCCATGACCACCCGCGTTTCGGCCAATCTGGCGCCGGAACTGTTCTCCGGTCTGCAGCAGTCCGGCTCGGCCGGCATGCTGCTGGAGCAGCGCTATGCGCTCGATAACGCCCGCACCGGTACTGTCGCACTGGGCGTCAGCTACGATACCTGCGACTGGTTTCTGACAGGCGAAGCGGCCAGCATGAGCAGCCATTCCTTCCTTGGTCGGCGTAGTGCCGCCTATCTGAGTGGCGGCGTACGGCTGGGCGACTGGACCCCGTATCTGGGCTATGCCAGTGCCCGTCCCGATACTCCCACCTATGATGCCGGCCTGCCGCTGGCAGGTCTGGACCCAGTGGCGCAGGCGCGCAACGTCCAGTTGAATGCCGGTCTGAACTACCTGCTATCCTCGATTCCCTATCAGCACAGTGTGATGGCGGGGGGGCGCTGGGATGTGGCCAGCAACACCGCGCTCAAGCTGCAGTACGAGCGGCTGATGCCGGTCACCGGGACGCGCGGTACCCTGATCCATACCCAGCCCGGATTCCGTGCCGGTCGCGCCATCGGCGTGTTCAGTGTGGCACTGGATCTGGTGTTCTGATGGGGGCGTGCATGGCTAAATTCTGGCAGCAATGCTGCGCCTTCGGTCTCGGCCTGCTGATACTGCTGGCCGATGGTGCCAGCGCCACCGCCGCCGAACTGGTGGTGATCGTTTCGGCGCGCAGCCCCGTGGTAGCGCTCACTAGCGAGCAGGTGGCCGATATCTTCCTGGCCCGCACGGCACGCCTGCCCGGTGGCGACGAAGTGCAGGCGCTCGACCTGCCGGTAGGCCATGCCCTGCGCGACGAGTTCTACACGCGGGTAGCGGGCAAATCGCCAGCCCTGATGAAAGCCTACTGGACCCGCATGGTCTTCACGGGACGTGGCCAGCCGCCGCGCGAACTGAGCTCCATGGCGCTGATCCGCAAGCTGGTGGCGGACAATCCTTCCATGATCGCCTACCTCGAGCGCAGTGCGCTCGATGCCAGCGTCAAAGCCGTGCTGGTGCTGCGATGATGCGCAAATCTCTGTTTGCCCGCCGGCGTCCGTGGCTGCGTCGCGGCATCGATACCTATCTGGCGCTGCCGCTGTTTGCCGGCCTGTTGCTGCTGGCGATCTGGCTGGTGACTTTCCACGAAATCAATAACGAACGGGCGCATGCGCAGGAAGCTGTGAGCGATTCGCTGCGCGAGCTGATGGGCACTTACGAGGCACAAGTGTCGCGCAGTCTGGACAGCATAGACCAGACCTTGCGGGTAGTGAAATACGCAGTCGAACGCAAGGGCGCACTGGGTGCATTCGCCGAACTGGAGCGGGTAGGGCTGCTGCCGCCCGGTGTGGTGTTCAATATCAGCATCGTCGACCGCAATGGTCTGGTAGTGGCCAGCCGGCCGCGCCGGATCGGCATGTCGGTGGCCGATCAGGCGTATTTCAGCGTGCATCAGGAGCGCGATAGCGGTAGCACTTATGTCAGCCCGGTATCGCGCGATGTGGCCAATAACGACTGGCATGTGCACTTCACGCGCCGCCTTGATGATGCGCTGGGCAATTTTGCCGGCATCGTCATCGTCGAAACGGATCCCGCCTATTTCACCAGCAGTTACGAACGTAGCCGGCTGGGCGAACTGGGCATGCTGGGGCTGGTGGGCTCGGATGGCATCGTGCGCGCGCTGCGCACGGGCGACCGGCTGACCTTCGGCCAGCACCTGAGTGCGCAGCAGTTCCGCCAGCTCGACGGGGTGGTGCGCTACAGCGATATGCGCGAGCTGCACGGCGTGGCACTGAATGTGGTGGTGGGCCTGTCGGAACAGGAAGCCATGAGCGGTTTCGAGCGCCAGCGCAAGGAAAAACTGTGGCAGGCCGCGATCGCCAGCGCCGTACTGGTGCTGGGCAGTACCTTGCTGTGCCTGTGGGCGTGGCAGGGCGCGCGCCATCGCACCCACGTGCGACGGGCGCAGGAGACCTACGCGGCTGCCACGGCGGCCAGTATGGATGCCTTCTTTGTGCTGCGCGCGCTCTACGACAGCAAGGGCGACATCAGCGACTTCGCCTTCTTCGATACCAATTCCCGTGCCGAGAAAATGATAGGCCACAGCAAGGACGAACTGCGCGGCATGACGCTGTGCGGGCTGTCGCCGCAGGCGCGCCACAGCGCCATGTTTGCTGGCATGGTAAGGGTGATGCAGCTGGGCGGTGTGCACGAACAGGAATGGGAAAACAATCTGCCGCAACTGAAGGCACGCTGGCTGCACCAGCAGATGGTGGCGGTGGAAGGCGGCGTGGTGGCGATCGTGCGCGACATCAGCGAACGCAAGCTCGATGAAGAACGCATGCTGCATCTGGCGCACCACGATACGCTGACGGGGCTGCCCAACCGCAGCATGATCGGTGCGCGGCTGGAACAGGCTATCGCCCAGGCGCACCGGCACGACAGTGCACTGCTGGTGGCCTTCATCGATCTGGATGGCTTCAAGCTGGTTAACGACAGTCTGGGCCACAACGCCGGCGATGAACTGCTCAAGGTGGTGGCCGAGCGCATGGCCGGCTGTCTGCGCGCGGGCGATGTGGTGGGGCGTTTCGGCGGTGACGAATTCGTGCTGCTGCTGAACGAAAGCCACGGAGTGGAAGCGGCGCCCGTGCTGGAGCGGGTGCGCGAAGCGGTGCTGGAAGCTATTCTGCTATGCGATCAGGAAGTGCAGGTCAGCTGCAGTATCGGCGTGGCCGTGTATCCGGACGACGGCGCCGATGCGGAGACCCTGCTGATGCATGCCGATACCGCCATGTACCGCGCCAAGGATACGGGGAAAAATAACTGCCAGTTCTACACGCGCGAAATGAATGCCTCCATCGAACGCAAGCTGCACATGCTGGAAGGGCTGCGCAATGCGGTCGATGACGGCCAGTTCCAGCTGGTGTACCAGCCCAAGGTCGATTTGCGCACGGGCCATGTGTTCGGGGTAGAAGCGCTGGTGCGCTGGGCCCATCCTGATTACGGTGTGCTGGGGCCGGACCGTTTCATTCCGCTGGCCGAGGAAAGCGGGATTATTTTCGCACTGGGCGAATGGGTGCTGCAGACGGCTTGCCGGCAGAATCAGGCGTGGCAAGAGGCAGGTCTGTCGCCGTTGCGGATTTCGGTGAATGTGTCGCCGCGCCAGTTTGAAGAACAGCGGCTGGTACAGCGCGTGGCGCAGGCGCTGGAAGAGAGCGGGCTGGCGCCGGAATGGCTGGAACTGGAAGTGACGGAAGGCGTGATCATGCGCGATCTGCAGCAGGCTGTGGCCAAGATGGGCGAACTGCGCGCGATGGGGATTTCGCTCTCGATCGATGATTTCGGCACCGGCTATTCCAGCCTGTCGGCGCTCAAGTCCTTCCCTATCAGCACGCTGAAAATCGATAAATCGTTTGTGCGCGATCTGGGCAGCAATGCCGGCGATGAGGCGATTGCCAGTTCCATCATCGGGCTGGCGCACCAGTTACGCTTGCGCGTGATTGCCGAAGGGGTGGAGACCGAGGAGCAGCGCGCCTTCCTGCGTCATAACGGTTGCGACGAGATGCAGGGCTATCTGTTCAGCCGGCCGCTGGCACCGGAACAGCTGCGCCAGCTGCTGCTGCGCCAGTCGCCCGCTGCGCTGCAGCTGGCCGCGGTAGCCGCCTGACAGCGCGCCTGCGCCGAATCATCGTACCGGTGTGCTGCTGGCCAGGCTGCTGTGCGTACGCTCGCACGTAGCACGCCGGCCATGTATGATGGCAGCCTTGCCCTGATCGTGAGCGAAGATGAGATATTGGTTGGCCAGTGAGCGCGGTGCGCACTTCGTACTGTTGCTGGGAATCGGACTGGTGCTGCTGTTTGCAGTGCTGGAATGGCGTTTTCCTAGCGAGCAGCAATTGCAGACGGCCAGCGGCCGGCTGGCATGGGAGCGCAGCACTTACGACAGCTATTACTTCGGCCTGCAGGGCGAGGAGCGCATGTTTGTGCTCTACCGTAAAGGCGATCCCGAACAGAAGCTGCAGGCTGCCCTGCATGATGCCGTGGCCTATCCGGCCCGGGTCAGTTTTGATCCCCAGCAGCGCGGCGGCGCCATGCTGCTATCCGGCCAGTTCTATCCCGTGTACGGCGTGAGTGTGGGTGGCAAGCCGGTGGTGGCACTGGCAACGGTGCGGGGCTACTACACCGACGATAATCTGGTGGCGCTAGGCCTAGGGCTGCTGTTCATGCTGGCCGGCGGCTGGCGCACCTACCAGTGTGCAACCGCAATCCGGCGCTATCCGCTCGATCAGCTGGAATAAACAGGACGCCGGTTAGGCTACGTCTCTCGGGGCAGGGGGCCAGCCAGCTAGCCTTTACTCAGACTAGCAGTGCCGCATTCATTTCGATGGCGTGTATCTTGGCTTCGGCCAGCATGGCTTCCAGCTTCTCGTCATCGATAAACAGTTCGATCGCCGATTCCGAATGGGGCGGTAGTTCCCGCTCCGGCTCCTGCAGCGGCGATTTGACGGGCGTGAGCAGATTGGCCAGCAGCAGGGTGTCGAACAGGGTTTCCGGCGGTATCGACAGGAAGCCGTCGCGCAGGCTTTCGATGGCTTCCGACACTGGCTCCGGTATGCATAGCTTGCGCAGTACTTCGCGTGTGATGATTTCTTCGCTGGCGGCATGCCAGTTTTCCGTATCTTCTTCCAGCAGGCCAGGGAACTCCTCGGCGCGCGACAACAGATAGAAGCCGCTGACTTCGTGCACGATGGAGGCGAACAAGGCCGTATCCGGATTTACGCCCGTGACTTTGCGCGCGATGATGCGGGCCAGCGCTGCGACGGCGATGGTGTGATCCCACAGCTTCTCGGCTTTGGCGCGCAGTACGGGATCGCTGATCTTGCTGCCGAACGAGCGCACCACCATGGCGGCGGCCAGCGCGAACAGATTCTGGTAGCCGATGCGCATGATGGCGCCGCGCACATTGGTGATCAGCGGTGCGCCGGCGCGGTTGAACATGGCCGAATTGGAAATGGCCACGGTGCGGGCCGCCAGTTGCGGCTCGGCCAGTACCAGACTGATGGCTTTATCGATCGGACATTCGGGATCATCCAGCGCCAGTTGGACGCGCAGTGCCGCGTTGACGCTGGTCGGAAAGACCAGTTCGCCACGGATGGCCATTGCTGCGATGTGGCCGTAGGCTTCGAGTTTGTTCATGGTCAAAATTATACGCATGCAGCACGCCATACTCAACGACGGCGTAGCAATCGTGCATTACAAAACGACAATATCGCTTTTGTATCGATCTGAACTGGACAAAATGCGACGGCGCCGCTAGGGCGCCGTCGTCAGAAAGCTGGCGCCACGGCATTCAGGCCGCGGCAGGCAGCCGGAGATCAGGCATTGGCCAGTTGCGGACGGCCGCTGGCGTGCTGTTGCTGGTAGCGGGCTACCGACAGGTCGTCGGCCATGATGGCGGGACGGCGCGATGAGATCAGATCGGCCAGCAGCTGGGCCGAGCCGCAGGACATGGTCCAGCCCAGCGTACCGTGGCCGGTGTTGATGAACAGGTTGCGCACGCCGGTGCGACCGACCACAGGGGTGCCGTCCGGCGTCATCGGGCGCAGGCCCGTCCAGAAGCTGGCTTCGGCCGTATTGCCGGCGCCGGGGAACAGGTCGTTGACCACCATTTCCAGCGTTTCGCGGCGGCGCGGATTCAGACGCAGATCGAAACCGGCGATTTCCGCCATGCCACCTACGCGGATACGGTCATCAAAGCGGGTCACGGCGATCTTGTAGGTTTCGTCCAGAATCGTGGAGACGGGCGCATTGGCCGCATTCACGATCGGCACGGTGATGGAATAACCCTTGAGCGGATACACGGGGATCTTCACCAGATCCTTGAGGAAGGCGGTGGAATAGGCGCCCAGTGCCACCACGTAGGAATCGGCCGTGACCACCTCGGCGCCGCACTGCACGCCGCGGATTTCGTCGCCGGCTGTGATCAGGCGGTTGATGTCGACGTTGTAGCGGAACTTCACGCCCAGTTCTTCGGCCATGGCCGTCAGGCGCGTAGTGAACAGCTGGCAATCGCCCGTTTCATCGTTCGGCAGGCGCAGACCGCCCACCAGTTTATTCTGGTCCAGACCCGGTTCGGCGGCCACCAGCTGCTCGCGCGTCAGCAGTTCGTAGGGCACGCCCGTTTCTTCCAGTACGCGGATATCCTTGGCCGCATCGTCGAGCTGCTTCTGGGTGCGGAACAGCTGGGTGGTGCCTTGCTGGCGGCCTTCGTATTCGATGCCGGTGCTGGCGCGCAAGGCTTTGAAGCAGTCGCGGCTGTATTCAGCCAGTCGCACCATGCGTTCCTTGTTCACGCCATAGCGTTCGGCGTTGCAGTTTTGCAGCATCTGCCACATCCATTGCAGCTGGAACAGGGTGCCGTCCGGCGTGATGGACAGTGGGGCGTGGCGTTGCAACATCCATTTCATGGCTTTCAGGGGAATGCCGGGCGCCGCCCATGGCGAGGCATAGCCGGGCGAAATCTGGCCGGCATTGGCAAAGCTGGTTTCCAGTGCGGGACCGGGTTGACGGTCGAGCACGGTGACTTCGTGGCCGGCGCGGGCCAGATAGTAAGCACTGGTGACGCCGATAACACCGCTACCCAAGATAACAACGCGCATTGCAGTCTCCCCATTATTTGTTCATGCCAGATATTCCGCTATGGTATTCTCACTTAACTAGCATTTGTTACTGTATAACTTGCATATTTCAGTGGATTTTCATGAGAATTCAAAAAGAATCGGTACGTACACTTGACAAGCTTGACAGGAAGATACTGCGCATCCTGCAGGATGACGGGCGTATCTCCATGAAAGACCTGAGTGAACAGGTGGGGCTGTCGATCACGCCCGCGATCGAGCGCGTCAAGCGCATGGAGCGTGATGGTGTGATCACCGGCTACCATGCGCGCATCCACCCGCCGGCGCTGGGCGCCAAGCTGCTGGTGTTCGTGGAAATCACTCTGAACCAGAAGTCCGGCCCCGCCTTCGAGCAGTTCCGGCGCGAAGTGCTGCGCATACCGGAAGTGCTGGAATGCCATCTGGTATCGGGCGATTTCGATTACCTGATCAAGGCGCGCATCCATGAAATGGCGGAATACCGCAAGCTGCTGGGCGATATGCTGCTTAGTCTGCCCGGTGCCGCGCAGTCGAAAAGCTATGTGGTGATGGAAGAAATCAAGGAAACCCTGAGCCTGCCGACCGAGCTGCCCAGCGGCCAGTCGGGCGCGCGCTAGCGCCCCTGTTGCGCAGGAGAGTCGCGCGGTGGCGGGTAGACTAGGCGTGGCGGCATGAAGCTGCTAGGCTGGCAAAAACTCTTTGTAAGGCCGTAGCATTCCACCGGAAGCGAACCATGAAAGCATTGATACTGCTGTTGGCTAGCTTGCTGGCGCCCAGCGCGCACAGCGAGGAACTGGCGCCTGTCACGCCTTACCGCCCATCTGTATCGAGTCCTGCCCAGTTGCCCGCTGCCGGTCAGCTGGAACTAGAACTGGGCGCTCTATCGGCCAGTAGCGATGGCGCGCGCCGCCATAGCTTGCCCTACAGCCTGAAGCTGGCGCTCGATAGCGAGTGGGGGCTGGTGCTGGGCGGTGAGGGGCTGGTCTGGGCCCCGCTGGAGCATGGCCGCCAGCGTGGCATGGGCGACACCCAGCTGGTGCTCAAGCGCGCCTTCGTACTGAGCGACGACAGTGCACTGGGGCTGGAACTGGGTGCCAAAGCACCGACGGCGCGGCGTGGCATCGGCAGCGGCAAGGCTGATTACAGCCTCAACGGCATCGTCAGTCAGGATCTGGGGGCGCTCCATCTGGATGCCAACCTGAACCTGACACGCATCGGTGCCATCGAGGCGGGCAGCGGACGCCATCAGACCGGCATATCCACTGCATTTTCCAGCGCGCTCGATGAGCGCTGGGGCGTGACGGCTGAATGGTCGGGCAGCCGTCGTCGCGGCAGCGCAAGCACGGCGCAAGTGCTGCTGGCCCTGAGCTACAGCCCTAGCAAGCTCGTCACGCTCGATCTGGGGGTGGCACATGGCCTGACCTCCGCCACGCCACACTGGTCAGTATTCAGCGGTGCCGTGCTGCCGCTGGCGCGGCTGTGGTGAACTAGCTGGCGACCTGTTTCGGTAGTGCTACTGTCAGCAGCGTACCGCCATCCGGGTGGCTGGTCAGGCTGAGCGTGCCGCCCAGATAGGCCGCCCGTTCGCGCACCGTGCGTAAGCCGAATTTGCCGCTACTCTGGTCGTTACCGTCGACCAGCCCCACACCATTATCTTTCAGCCGCAGTGTGATGCGATCGGGCGTCTCGTCAACCTGTACGTCGATGGCACTGGCATGGGCATGGGTGGCAATATTGCGCAAGCCTTCTTCCAGTGCATGCAGCAGCACCACGCTATGACTGCGCGGACATTGCAGTTCCTGTTCGGGCAGGCGGCAGCGCACGCTGATGTGCTGCTGGGCGCCGAACTGTTCCACGGCTTCGCACAGGGCGACGCGCACGCCGAGAAACTCCAGCCTGTCGTTCCACAGCCGCATCTGCATCTGGCGATTGGTTTCCACCACTTGCAGTAGCAGCTGTTTCATTTGCGCGGCGCGCTCCTGCAGGGCCGGATCGGGGGGCATCTTCTGGGTCAGCAGACCCAGATGCATGGTCAGGGCGGTCAGGGTAGAACCTAGACTGTCGTGCAACTGGCGCGATAGCGAACGCCGCTCGTTATCCCAGCAGTTATGCAGATGGCCTAGCAGATCGCTCAACTCGGCATTGCGCAGGGCAGCAGGGTGCTGGGCCGGTGGTGGTGGCGACGCAGGAGCGGGATGGGCGGACATGACGGACTCGCGGGCAGAGACAGGTTGCGCCGATCATACCCGAGCCAGCGCAAATGTGGCGCACTGTGGCGTGCGTGCGTCACCCCCTCACCAGCGTTGGCTAGCGTACAGACGGCTGCGGGCCGGCACGCCACACTAGCTGTTCGAGCGCAGCGCAGGAGAGCCAGCCATGAATATCGATAGCATCGTCGACAAGGAATATGCCGATCTGAGTTTCCGCGCGCTGGCCGCAGCCCCCGTCAGCGCCTTGCGCGGTCTGAGCCGGCGCGATGCACGCTTGCTGGCACAGGCGTTTAACGTGCATAGCGTGCGCGATCTGGCGGCACTGAGGCTGGTGCAATGGGCGCAGGCCATCGTCACATTGGCGGATCAGGAATTGCCGGAGCCGCTGGCGCAGGCGCAGGAACACCTGATAGACGACGGGCTGGAAATGACTTTTCCCGCCAGCGATCCAGTGGCCATCGATGCCGGTGTCACCCGTATCGAGGTGGCGCCGGAAATGGTGGATGCCCACGATGACCACCAGCATGCGGGACAGGTAGCGGAAAGTACGGAAACGGGCTTGCGTGATGCGGCGCAGCCGCCCCGCAGCGGCAAGCGTGGCACAGCCCGCCCGCACTAGGCAGGCCAGTCCGTGCTAGAGATGGGGTACGGCCTCGTGCGTCCGGACTTTCTGGGCGGTGCAGCAACAGTTCTTGCCGCTACGTTTGGCCGTGTACAGGGCAGCGTCGGCTGCGGCGATCAGCGGGCTGACTTCCGTTGCATCGTCGGGATACAGGGCGATGCCGATGCTGGTTGAGAGTTTCAGTTCCAGCCCGTCCACCAGATACGGGCGGGCCACCGCTTCGATCAGTTTGGCGGCGGGCTCGCGGGTATCGTCTAGCTGGTTCAGGCTGCCCATGACGATGACGAATTCATCGCCGCCCACACGGGCCACCGTGTCTTCCTTGCGAGCGCTGCCCGTCAGGCGCTGGGCTACCTGCTTGAGCACGGCGTCGCCGGCCGCGTGACCGTGCGTGTCGTTGATGGCTTTGAAACCATCGAGGTCCAGATACATGACGGCAGCCTTGTTCTGCTGGCGGCTGGCATGTTGCAGCACATGGCCGATGCGGTCTTCCAGCAGGCGCCGGTTGGGCAGGCCCGTGAGGGGATCGTGCAGGGCCAGTGCCTGCTGCTGGCGGCTGTACTGGGCCAGTTCGCGGTAGAGCAGGCGCACTTCCAGCATGTTGTGGATGCGTTTGTAGACTTCCATCAGATCGAAAGGCTTGCTGATGAAGTCGCGCGCACCGGCTTCCAGCGCAGCGATTTTGAAGCTGGGCTGGGCCGTTAGTGCCAGCACGGGCAGATAGCCGCCCTGTTCGATTTCCTTCAGACCCTGCATGACTTGAAAGCCGTTAAATTCAGGCATCTGCAGGTCCAGCAGGATCAGGTCATAGCTATGCTGGCGGTGCATGGCGCACACCTGCTGCGGCTGTGAAGTGGCACTGACGTCGCGATAGCCGCCGTCGTGCAGGATTTCGCACATCAGTTCTAGGTTGTCAGCGTTATCATCCACCACCAGTATTCGGGCGTTGAGGATGTCTTCTCGGCTTGGCATAAGGATCCCGGTCGATAAGTTCTGCTGGCCCGCAGGCCACTTCAGTTAAAACCATGTTAGCGCAAGGTGATTTTGCACGTCGCACACATGCAATATATTGCCGCATGGAAATTTATTGTACATGTTTCTGGCGAGATTTGGTAGTTTATCCAAAGAAATTAATCTGCAATGAATAGGCTTGTTTTTCTGCTCACGCCGGCAAGGCGGGCAGGCGCAGGGTGAAGCGTGCCCCCTGGCCCAGGCCGGCACTTTCGGCGCTCAGCATGCCGTGATGGAGTTCGGCCAGCTGGCGCGCAATGGCCAGCCCCAGTCCCAGCCCGCCATGGCGGCGCGCCATGCCGTCGTCGGCCTGACGGAAAGGTTCGAACAGGTGGGGCAGTGCGCTCGGCATGATGCCTATGCCTTGGTCGCTCACGCTGATGCAGACCGTGCTGCCTTCGCGTTGCGCCTGTAGCCGGACGTGCGAGCCGGGCGTGCTGAACTTGATGGCGTTGTGCAGCAGTTTGCCCAGCAATTGCTGCAGGCGGGTGCTGTCGCCCAGCACTTTCAGCTTGTCGTCGACCGCTAGCAGTTCCAGCTCGACGCTGGCGCTGCTCGCCTGACTGGCCAGCTTGCCCAGCACGGTGGTCAGCATGGGTAGCACGGCCATGGTTCGCAATTGCAGTGGCAGGCGGCCACCGGACAGGCTGCTCATGTCCAGCAAGTCTTCAATTAGCTGGGCTTGCAGGCGGGCATTGCGCTCGATGGTCTGCAGTCCTCGTTGCAGGTCGGCCGCTTCGCGCCCGCCACGGCGCAATAACTGGGCCCAGCCCAGAATTGCGCTCAGCGGTGTACGCAGTTCGTGCGACAGGCTAGTGAGCAATTGGTCTTTGATACGGGCATAGCCGGCAGCTTCGCTACGCAGTCGGCGTAGCTGGTCGATATCGGTGCAGGTGCCCAGCCAGCGCAGCACACGGCCATTGGGCAGCATGACGGGCTGTGCTCTGGTCAGAAACCAGTGGAACTCGCCGCTAGCGCTGCGCATGGGGACTTCCAGTTCATACGGCTGGCCTGTGCGGCGTGCCTGTTCCCAGCGTGCCAGCAGCGCATCCAGCGCTTCCGGTGCGCACACCTGACGCCAGCTATCGGCATGGGTGGGGGCGGGACTGGCTCCCGTGTAGCGATACCATGGCTGGTTATGCCAGATTGCACCGCCATCGTGCTCGGTAATCCAGGCCGGCTGGGACATGGAATCCAGCAGCGCATGCAGCGTTTGCTGGCTGGACTCGTGAGCGTTGCAAAACACGGGTTTCATCGGGAGTATTACGGGCGTGGCGAGGCACACATGAAATTCGTCTATGGCGCCATTCTATGACTGGCCGCGAGGATACCCGCGCACGATAGACACAGGCAAACTGCGGATAAAAAAAAGCCCGCTACGGGAGCGGGCTAAATCTATTTCCTTGGAGGAGAATAGAGGAGACAGGTGAATGATGCTGCATTGCGCAAACGTTTGCAAATTCTATGTTGTGATGAGTGAAATCACTGGCATGAATGAAGCTCTGCAGTACACTAGGGTTAAGGGGCGTGGCGCCCATAATTGGCAGGGAGGGAAGCGGATATGGTGACAGTGGTGCGGCACAGAAAAGTGAATATCGTGGTGCTGGAAGACGACGAACAACTGACCGAGCATTGCAAGGCTGGCGATATCGCCATCCTCAATGACCAGGAAGGCTGGTGGATCAAGTTCGTCGGCGAGGGCGGGCAGGTGGACTGTTATGGTGAACCGTTTGCGTCGTATAACGAAGCGCTGTGGTCGTCCAAGGCCGCGGCCGAATTCGGCGTGTGAGTCTGGCGCTTGCTATGCAGCACTAGACAAGTCTCCCCGCGCTCCCTATAATGCTGCTTCTTTCGCACGGCATGCTGTGCAAAAGCATGTAGTTAATAAGGCAGTCAACAGTTTTGCAAATAGTTCATTCGGCACTTTTTGTAACGAGCGAATAAAATGATAGAAATATCAAGCTTTGCAAAACGAAATTAATGCTTTATAATGTGAACTACAACGCGGCTGTAGCTCAGCTGGATAGAGTACTTGGCTACGAACCAAGGGGTCGTGGGTTCGATTCCTGCCAGCCGCACCAA
>NZ_CAXIQN010000002.1:0-214327 GCF_964031615.1 Duganella fentianensis | reverse complement strand
AATTGGGGTTCGAGGGATCTTATGACAGGGTTGCGGCGTTCGCGAGGACCTGGAAGGAGGGTCAATTAGACCGGGTCAATCCTGCCAGCAAACGAACAGCTGTCAAAAAGAATTTCACCCCAACCACGCTCTAACGCCTTTTCCAAATGGGTCTTCCGTCTTTTAGATCCGGACGGATCTGGAGCAAGCAGCACGCCGAAATTAATTGGAATGTGTTGCTGGAATAGGTTTTTGAGCGTGACACCGCTATTTCGTTTTAATGGCGTCTCACTAGGATTGCCAGTTTTACTATGGCCTTCATCATAGGTATCAACACATGTCTCGCTGGGATCGAGCTGCTTTTGTCTTTCACCCGCAGTTAATTTAATGAAGCTAGCTGTTTCATACGTTGAGTCAACGCGCCATGCGATGTTATTGTTCTTATTCAACAGCGCCTGTCGTTTGGCTGACATGCGCAGGTTCGATCCCATGATGCCTGGGATAAAAATGATCGGTATCACCTCCGTAGGTGGTATGTGCACGACCTGGGTTCTCTGATCAGCTAGCGGTGTACAAAAGCCACTTGCACATTTTCGTGCGTTAAATGGGTCGATTGGTAAATGCTGGCCGTCTGCCATGGTTTCCTCACTTTTAATCTAGTAATTCGATGTCGTAATGAGCGAAGGCTTCTTTGGTACGGAAGCGCTCAGTCAGCCCGTCGCTACCAGATAGGCCTTCATAGATAGTTCCGTCCTCTACTGTTATGCGGTAGCGCTGGTTGGGTAAAGGCGTTTTGGTTTGTAGATCGCGTAACTGAACCTGCTGATCATGCTCGATGTCGCTGTGTGGCAGCCTGAGTGTTTCGCTGGTGGAGTCGCCAGCGCCTAGCTGGACATACTCCGCGCATTTGACCGTGTAATTGGCTTTGCATTCATCGACAATCTGGCCATCGACATAGCTAGTCTTGGCGCCCTGCGAAATCAGCTGCAGTGTGGGCGCTTCTAAGCGTACGCATTCATTGGATATCAGGTGGATGCGCTTGAGGGATTTGATGATGATCTCACCCTCGTGCGCTTCGATCTGGATATTGCCGGCTCCAGCAATCAGGCGCATACCTAGCCTAGCGGCGAATAATTGCACTGCCTGAGTCGCGCGCAGAAACAGGCTGCGCCCCGCTGAAGCCTGATGGTCGCCTATGCTGCTAGTCTCGAAATTTTTCTGTGTGCCGACCAGCACCGTGTCTGCACTACTGATCAAAACGCCCGCATCGCCATGCGCTGCAATGAGTGGCGCACCACCCATGGTGCCGGTGTCAGTCGCTCCAGCGCTGCTCTGCGCGATGTTGGATGCGCTGTCCCAGTGCTCAATTTTGCTGACCAGATCCGCAACGCTTGCTCCTTGCGCGTGGGCTAGTTCGTGCCCCGTAGCCAGACGGTCCAGCTCTTTGCGCACGCTCTCGGCATCGCGCGTGACGGCAGTTAGCGCCTGCCGTTCAAGCTGTCGACTTGCCCTGCTGCCCGCGACCAGATAAACGCCCTGCCCGCCACGTAAGGCCACAGCCTGATCCGAACGTAGTTCCGCGCCTTCGCCCCGAGGTTCTGCGCTGCCATTCAAACGGGGAGTGGTGAGGTAGCCGAGATTGAGTTCGCTCGCGCCATGATCGCTGGCCAGTTGTGCACTGATCTGCCCTTCCGTGTCATCCAGCCTTAGCTGATTGCCGCGCGTTCCACCTAGCTCGCGACTGCGCAAGCCGGACAGCGCCGCATTGCCCGGTAGTGTACCGGTGCGGCTGAAGGCAGGCGGTGGCGCCGCGCCGTTGAACAGTTGGCCGATGATGACGGGCTTGTCCGGATCGCCGCCAAGAAAATCCACCAGCACCTCGCTGCCGACACGTGGTAAATGCAGTGCGCCACATTGCGCAAGATTGCCCGCACCATCGCCTGCCCAGTTAGAGACTACGCGCACCCATGCCGAATCCGACTCGCCGTCACTAGCGCCTATCCCGCCAGCATGTTGATGATCTTCAGCGCGCGTGGCTGGAAAGCGGATCTTCACGCGGCCGTATTCGTCGCACCAGACCTTGTGTGGTTCCGGTCCGACTACCATGGCACTCTGCAGGCGTGGCTGTGGCATATCGGCGCGCACGTCGTAAGCTGCAACGATCGGCGTTCCTCGGCGCACGCAGCGAAAGCGCGTCAGGAAGCGCAGGGGCTGGCCGTGCTGCTGAAACACACGATAGCGGCCAGTGCTCCAGCCGCTGTCCGCGAACAGGCGGGCGATACGTTCATTCATTTCTTTGGGCAGATTATTGTCGGCCGCAATCTCCTGTGCGGAAATGACGAATTCGCGCTGTTCTACGGCATGACTGTCCAGTTCCGCATGACCGCATAGTTCTACCCATGTGCCCACTGCCAGATCGCGTACGGTACCCTCGCAGCGAAAGTGCTTGGCTGCGTAATCATGGCTATGCAGTTGTAGCGCTGTCTGACTATCGAAATCTGCCTTGTTGTCACTCCAATGCGGCGCTTGTACCAGATGGCTTTGCAGTTCATCCGCCAGTCGGCTGCCTAACTCACCCTGATCACTGGCGCTGGCGGCGGCGCTGCGCATGTCGTCGCTTGCGGATGGTTGCAGATAGTCCCAGCTGAAGTTGTGTACCTGTGCGCTTTGCAGTGTTCTAACGGCGCTCCATCCGGTGATGGCATCGCTCTCCATGGTGGCGAGGTCGCGCTGGAATGCTACGGTACCAGCCACATTGCGCGGTAGGCGCATGCTGTCATCGAACAGCGCCAGCGTGTGCACAGGCATGCCGGAACCATGCAGGTGTGCGGGGAGATCAGCGTCGCCAAGGCCGGACTGGAAATACCACGCGATACCGCGTCGCTTCATGAGTCGGCGTATGAAGCTGGCATCCGATTCATTGTGCTGGAAGGTGAATTCGCGTGCCGGATGATCGCGGCTGGCCAGTACGCTATCGATCTGCAGCGCAAAGCTACCACGCATGACGCTGATCTTCTGCTGCCATTCGTTCACCAGCGTGGTGATGATGTCGAGTTCGTTCATATTGCGGAACACCCGTGTGTTCAGGCGTCGCTCCATAATCTGCAGGGCATCGGTGATAGTCAGTTCATAGGTGGCCAGTGCGCCGTCGCTTTCGCCGCTGGCCGCGCTGGCAACAATGCCGCAAATGCTACGCAGCTCACCCGTTGCCGTGACGATCTGGATTTCTGCCGGTACGCCGATAAAGTCTTTGAGCGCAAGCATGGCCGTGTCGGCGACGCAGAGCAGATGATAGGTATGGCCGTCAAAAATGGCCTCGTGGCCGACTAGCCGCTGCGGTAATAGCAGATCGTCGTGTACGCCATCGGCCATGGCCAGTCGCAAACGCAAGGGGCGCTGCGCCGATGTGAGGCGCGTGAACATGTCGTACAGACCAGCAATGGCACTGTCCAGATTCATGGGGCCTCCCCAGTTACTATGGTAGCGAGCGCGTAGCGCATGGCCCCGAAGTGGGGGCCGCGTGCGCGCAGTCCTAGATGGTAGCCATAGCCGAGAGCGGTCTTGCCGAGACGGCATTGACAGGCTTCTTGCTGCTCCAGAAAGAGCAAAACTTCGCACTGAAGACTGCTCAATTTGAATACAGAAATAAAGCACTTCAAAGCGCGCCATCCCTCCTGCTCCGGCAGCAATTGCATGTATTGCTGTCGCTTCAGTGGGCCGATAGTCAGGCGGATGCGGCGCTGGAAATTGGGAATCCGGCGGCCAATAGTGAGTGTCCGGCCAAGCCTATGTTTCCGGCTACCCAGTTGAAATGCTTCCTCGCTGCGCAGTCGATAGTGGTCAGGCAAAAACTGGCTAACTTCGATCGGCAAACGGAAGTAGTCAGCGAGCGCAGTCCGGAGTGCGGTGGCTGATGTCGCGGGGCGTTGCAGTATCGCTGCATAGCTGGCGATGGCTGCATCGGGTATGCCGCCTAGCTGCCCTGATCCGGCAGGCACTCCGGTAAATGTCATCAGCAGGGGCAGTAATGCCGGCTTATTCTCCGCTGTGTTGGTGCGGAAAATGCGGCTACGGTTGCTGGCGATATAGTGCAGTTCGATAGACCTGTGAAACAGCATATCGTAGAACGCCTGTGTGCTTTCCATGCGTCCTATGCTGTGCGTTTCCATCAGTCGATAACTAGCAGCATAGGGTAGTTCGCCGGTCGAGCCGAACAGGCTGGGTAGTGTGGGCGTGAGAGTGATTCTGGGTAGCTGGTCTGCGCTTTTCCCGGTAGCAGCGGCGTAGTCGAGCGCAATACCATCGACCTGGCTGGTGGCAAAGCCAAGCCGGATACGGCTTTGAAAGCGGATACGGCTGCTTAGCCGGTCACTAGCACTGTGCCCCAGCCAGCTGTCGAGCAGCCTCACCGCCTGCACGAATTCGAAGCGATACGGGGCACGTGCGAGCCGCGCTATTACAGTATGTTCTGGTAGCCGCTGCGTGCTGGACATAGCATCAGTTCCTTGCCGGTTTGTGCGGATCGCAAGCTTAGGCGAACAAAGGTGTTGAGCTGGGTACTCAGGCCGAATAGGTGATCAAGTAACTGGCTGAACAGATACAGGCCACTGGTGTGATACGCATCTTCATTGACGGTGATGGCTATGCGCATGCCGAACAGATAGCCACGGGTTGCGGCGCTGCGGTAAGGCAGAAAATCTGCACTGGCATTTAGGGCAATCAGGCCAAGGATCTGGCTGCGTCTGACGGGATCTTGTACGGGGTCATGCAGTACCAGCATTTCTTTCAAAGGTGCGAGATCGGGATGTAGCAACGTTTGCTGGCTGCTGGCAAGGTGGGAAATCAGACGCCAGTAGTCGGAGGCTGCAATGCGGCGCGGCGGAGTCGGCTGACGCAGCATGCGGATGGGATAGGCGCCCTGCCCTTTGGTCAGCTGCAAATCGCCATCGGCATGATTTAGCGGCAGACGTGCGCATAGGTCCCGATTGGTACAAGTCAGGTCGACGGAGACGGTGCTGATATCCGTATCCAGCGGATCGAGTGCATGGTCGACAAAGGCAATCCGGGTTTCATAGCCGGGGCTAATCTCTGCCAGATGTTCGTCGCGACGGGCGAACCAGTGGCGTCCCGTCTGATCACTGGCTTTGCCATGTTCGAGCGAATAGTAAGGATGGTATTCCTCCATGCGGATGCCGCTGCGTGATGTCTTCACCGCAGTAACCCGATCGACGCTGTAGATTTCGTAGTCGGCCGGATGCTGGGCGTGGGCCAGCAGAAGGTATTCGGATTTGCTGTAATCCTGATAGACGGGGCAGGCGCTGATGGAAAACAGATTCACCACGGGCGTGCAGCCGGTGAGCAGGTGATGCGCCGCGAGAGGCATCAGGGTCAGGGCGCTTGCGCTGCTATGCCTATCTTGTGCGAGCAGAAAGTGCAGTGTAAATGTCTGACAATTCGCTGCTAGTTGCGGCCGGATTTCGTCTAGCACGATATCGAAGAAATTGTACTTTTCCGGATAGGCAAAATATTCCAGTAACAGCCTAGCCGTAGGGTGGGCTCTGGGCTCATCTGGTGTAGCAGCCTGATCTTCGGCAAAGCCTACGGGCCGCAACGGGAACTGTCTGAGCGCGCGCCAGTTCGGGCTCTCCGATGCTTGCAGGTAGACGGCGGCACAGCGCATGAACAGGCTATCGCGCAGCGTCGCAGCAAAGGCGGGATCGGCATCGATAAACAGGCGCAGATAGGGCAGCGTGCAGTCCGGCCCGGTAGAAATGGTCAGCGTGATCTCCCCGCCTAGCGGCTCCGTCGCCACGATGCCCGCGGGTAGGCTGATCTGCTGCCGGAAGCTGGCCTGCTGTATCTGCGCCGAACCCAGTTGGAGTTCGTAGACGGTGCGGAACTGGCAGCGCGTATGGCCTATCCGTGTTGATAGCAGTGTGGTGCCGCGCGGGATCACACTGTTTGCCGGCGATGCGGCCTTGCTGCAGTCGAAGTACGCGATGGTGAGTGGCGGTAGTGGCCGCACGGCTTGTGGATAGATGACGGAAAGCAGGTCGCTGGGTAGCTGTTGCTGGCTTTTATCCAGACACTGCTGCGTGCGTGCATTGGTAAAGCTGATGGCATCAAGCAGGGCACGGGTTTGCGGATGCTCGGCGCTGCCACTGCTCAAGCCGAGACTGGCGGCCTCTGCTGGGAAGCGCTGGGCGAATTCGCGCGCGATGCTCTGCTGATCGATACGCTCGCGCTCGTAGCGGTGCAGCAGTTCCGTGAAAGGCGAGGTCATACGCTCAGCCACCGACTAGGCGAACAGTGTAGTGCTGTGCGGCAGGTTCCAGCACGCCGCCAAACTTTACCGGCGTGGTGTCAGATGCGTCTCTCAGTTGTGCCTGCAGGATGAAGCCGAGCCGGTTAATCGAACTGGTTTCTGCGTGCAGTTGAACCTGCAGTTTGGTCAGACGGGGTTCGTGGCGCTGTATGGTCCGCTGGACGGCGGCGCAGATCGCGCGGCGGTCGGGTTCGCTGGCGATGCACAGGGCTGAGAAGTCTTGCAGACCGTAGCTGAGGATAGAGGTCTGTAGAGCGGGATGGCGGCTGAGTAGCGTATCAGGCAGTGCCTGCCGTGTGTTCAGCAGATCTTCCAGTGCGCGGGCAATCGCGTTTTTCTGTTGCTGCCGGCTCCATGTGTGATCGGCCGGCGCTGCGTCATACAGCACGGCCCACAGATCTGCTGCAACAGTGTTTGCCATCTGCCCACTCTCCCCGAAACGATGTTGCACCGAGCCAGAGACAGATTATTCGCGTTGTTTCCTCTTCTTAAGTTGTGAATGCTCAATAAATTGGCTTGCCGTATCAGCGGCGCGCCGTCAGCAGCACCAGTGCAATGCCACCGAGGATGGCCAGCGAGGCGGCGATCAGGCGCATGGTGATGGACTCGCCCAGAAACAGGATGGCACCTGCGGCAGCGATCACGGGCACGCTCAGTTGTACGGTCGCAGCCGTGGTAGCTTTCAGGTATGGCAGCGCGGTGTACCAGATCGCGTAGCCGACACCGGAGGCCAGCGCGCCCGACAGCAGCGCATACAGGTAGCCGCTGGCATCGTAGCGGGCATCGTGCAGCATGACCAGACTGAGCAGGATGGCCATGGGCGCTGCGCGCAGGAAATTGCCGGCTGTGACTTTGAGCGGATCACCGCCCGCTTTGCCGCGCAGCGAATACACGCCCCATGCCACACCGGCACCCAGCATCAGCAGCGCTTCCGGCAGGGGCGGCGCGGACAGCCCCGGCAGCAGCAAGCCCAGCAGCCCCGCCGCTGCCAGTAGCAGGCCAGCCATCTGGGCAGGACGCAGGCGTTCGCCGCGCCACAGGCCATAGCCGATCATGCTGGTCTGCACGGCGCCGAACAGGATCAGTGCACCGGCCGCGGCCGGCAATTGTCGATACGAGAAGGAGAACCCGACAGCATAGGCAAACAGAGCCAGTGCCGAGCGCCAGTTGCCCTGCCCCGGCTGGGGGCTGGCACGCAGGCGTACCAGCAGCCACAGCGTCAGCGCGCCGGACAGCATGCGCAGCGTGGTAAAACTGGCAGCGTCGATTTGCGTGTGTGCCAGTGCTGCACGGCATAGCAGGGAATTACCGGCGAAAGCAGCGAGTGCCAGCAGAGTGAGGATGGCGAGACGGGCAATAGGCATGGGCGACCCCGGAGTCGGTAAGTCGCCCAGTATGGCTTGCCTATTGCGTCAGCACAATAGAGCGCAGGCGGGTTTTATTCGCTCGCTGCTGTGAACGATCAGTAGTTAATGAGACAAATTGCCCGTTTTTGGTTGCTTTCATCCAGAAGTTTATGACACAAATTTCAGGAGTTATTGAGACAGTTTGCTAGGCCGATTGCATTTCACGAATAGACGCGAAGCGATCATAGAGCTCTCTGTTCGTTTACGTGCTGAATTGACTAACTCCGATTGACCCTCCCTCCACTGTCTTTCGAACGCCGCGACCCTGTAGTTAGACCCCTTGAATCCTAAATTGATAAGCTCCTCGTGGAGCTGCCTAAGGCTGCGTCTCTACTTAGGGGATTTGGCCGCCTCGGTTTTGAGCCAGCCTGAAAGCTGGAAGGCGTATGGATCGGTGGCGCTGGTGGTTTGGCTCCGGATAGGCGGGCTCGGTGATTTCCGAGCGCAGATAGCGCCGGACGGTGTTGCGGGAGATGCCGAGCCTTTTGGCGATTTCCCTGAGCGGGATCTGGTCTCGAAGGTGGCAGCGTCTGATTATTCCTAGTAATGCCACGTCAAGAGTAAGCCAAAGACTGAGGTTAGCAAACAAGAAGAAAACGATGACTCAAAGCTCATCGTCATCCTCACTAGGATCCTCATCTACATAGTCCAAGTCGTTGGCTCCAACCTCACTTAGGCGCGCCAGCAAAGCACTAAATGCCATGTCTTCTTTCAGGTTGTCTTTTTCATACAGGTCTACAATCACCAAAATCGGGTTGTAAATTAACACGTATTGCATTTCGCTCGCTAGACCGGCGCGCACATCAATAAATCCGATCTCCTTAAGTAGTCGCATCCGAGCGCGCCATGTAATCTCTCCTCGCGGCCCGCCGAAGCCGGACTCAAACGCTAACTCACGGTCACTTCGAATTTCGACAATTCCTTCGTCATAGACACGGCACCAGAGAGCTAAATATGTATTGAACAAAGGAAAGCCTTTACCCCCCAGCTGGTCCATCACACGGCCGATTAGATTCATGGTTCTGGGAATTGTGGTAAAGCCAACTCTTTCCTTGCGTAACCAAAGCTGAGCATCCTCTACTTCAGGCCACAAGCGGTCACGCAGCGCGAGACGCTTATCTTTAGCGGAGCGGACTTTTTTCTTGACCTTAAGTTTGAGCATATTCCCTTAGTTCTGTAAGTTTGTGGTAGATTCTACCTTAATTCCACAAGATAAAACAACGAAAATTGAAGTGTACGGATATTTATACATACTATAGACCTATAAGAATCAATAACTTAAATTACTCCACGTACTCCATGTACTTCATGTACTTCATGTAATCCCTAGTTCTCTATGTATCAACGCATTGCTTGACAAAATCGTGGTGATATGCTACGCCCAATAACGCACGAAACGCTTGAGATCTCTGAACAAGACTCGTTCTTAGTCCACAATTGGTTGGTCGAAGAAAGCGCAACAATCGTGATACCCCCAGTTCTTTTGCTTTGGCAAAAGAACACTAAAAAAGCCCTGATTAGGGCTTTTTTTTTGCCCCAAAAGAGAATATGGCAAAATTTACAAAAAAGCCACTATCAAGCTCCGAACTGTATCAAAAACTAGTAGATAAAAATTTGTTAGTGCAAGATGGTGACAAGAGCTTAGTGTATGAAAGTTTGGAGCGCATTGGCTATTATCGCCTCACCGGCTTTTGCATTCCATTTATTCAAACGCCCCCGGAGAAGCCAAAATCCTTTAAGGCGGGAATATCTATACACACGATCCTAGCGACTTATCACTTCGACACAGGCTTACGGGGCATAGTATCGCTAGCACTTCAGAAAATTGAAATCGCTTTAGCTGTGAGCATTTGCAACACTCTTTGCGTCAAACATGACGCACGCTGGTATGCAAAGGAAGACCTCTTTACTAGTAAAGACACGCACGACAAGATTTTCGCAACAGCAGCCAAGTACATAAAGTTCGATGTAAAAAATTATGTCGGGGAACATAACAATCCAAACGAATATCTTAAACACTACTATGGAAAATACCACGAACCTAGACTACCTCCCGCATGGATGCTAAGGGAGTGTGCAAGCTTTGGCTTCTGGTCGCACGCATTTAAAGGACTTAAGAAAGAACACCGAGATAGCATTTCTATTCATTGGAAATACCCGAACAGAAAGCCCATTCAGTCTGTGGTATTCGAAAGTTGGCTTCACACCTTGACCGTATTTCGAAATCGCTGTGCTCACCATAATCGCATCACATACACAACGTTACCCTACAGCCCCAAGACACCAGATAATGTGCCAGCATCCGAACGATTTCCTAAACTTGATGCAAATGGCAATGCTACAACAAATGATTTACGTACATTCCTGTTGATCATTGATCTCCTACTACGAACTGTAGCGCCAAACTACGACTGGAAAGGGTTATTGCGCGAACAATTTACTATCGCGGCAGCAGCGGGGGTGGTGATCCGTGATGCAACCGGGTTCGATTATGATTGGCAAAATGATACCTTCTGGAACGACTGGGTGCCGCTGAGTACCACTAAGGCATGATACGTGATATGCATGCTGGTCGGGCCAAGTGCCGCATTCATAGACAAAGTCGAGCTGCATAATTACCCGTCCTGTGGGACCTCGCAAAGTTAGAAATGGCGGTGGTACGTGTCATTACTGCAGCGTCCTGTAGTAGATGAAGCCTTGACTCAGACGGCAGCAAATGCCGATTTAGCATAAAGAAGCTTCTGAACTAAATTTACGGTTCAATTTGTAAACAAGCCCGTCAACCCAGACTCAGTGGCCAAGGTAACTGCAACGTCTGTCAAAAGTGCTGCTTTTCGATTCAATCGGCCAGATTCTGAATCCGCCGAAAACACTCCTGCGATCCACCTAGCCTGAGACAAAATTGGATCGACGGGCTCCCGATGAGCCCTATACTGGTTGGATATCGGTAATCCCCCACTTTTAATCCTGGCGATGAGTAGAGGCTATGCGGCGATTGCCAGTTTTTTGCGCTAGCTTCCACGCAGTCGACGCAAAAATCTTGCGAGAACACCTCGTTGCTCGACAGGTTTGCTGTCAACTGCTGCCGTAGTCTGTGCAATTCTTTGATTGCTTTCCTTAGCGAGAGCAAGCCGATCTCTTTGATCACGCTTGATAACTGCGTTAATCGCTTTGTTCGACATATCACCAGCGTCAATCACTAGATTGTTTTTTATCCAATAATGCGATCGACAAGCATACTTCCAGTTGCCAATGGATGGAAATAAGCTGATTGTGCCAGTTTGCCGATTCTTTAAAAGAGTCCACTGCGCCCTGTTAAGGGGCGTAAAGATCTCTTCACCACATCCACAGCAACATAGGTGGCCGGCGGTTTCGAATTCTTCGCTAATGTAAAGCACGCCGTCATTTAGCGCCTCCGGCACGTGCTTTACATATTCTGGTCGCAAAGTTTTTATTTTCATTATCCCGCCTTTAGTTGACTCCACGAGAGCGTGTACTTGAGCGAGTCGTAAGGAATCTCTTCCGAATAAAAGTCAAGATATTGCTTGTACTTGACAATGGCGAGCATCGCATTGATCGCATTCAGTTCTACCAGCTGGATGTTATTGTACACTTCATCGTTTTTGTCATCGGCGACGGGTAAACTAGCTAGAGCCTTTGCTGCATTTTCGTGGTGCGGGTCAACGAAAGTTACTCGTGCTCTTCCCAACAATTTGACATCTTCCGGAATTTTTTCCACACCGATTCCGACATCGATGAAGGGTATTTCCTTGGCCATTAAGTGGTTCGCTATAAACCCTCGAGAAGGTCCGTTATCGACAGCGATAAAAACGAAGTCGCACTCATCAAGCCGCTGGATGGTATTGTCATCAATCATGAATGGGAAACTCTCGACACCGCCCCGTAAGTGATGATAAACATCTCTTAGGTATTCCGTCTTATGCAAGCCAGCAGTGACAAGGCCACCGGGTATTGCTCCAGGCAACCGGAAGGCGTTATGTGGCTCGATCACATCACCATCAAAAAGGTGTATCTTTGCAACCGGCGTCTTTGCCAGCGCATCTAGAATATATGCACCTGTACCTCCCAAACCGATAATTGCAACTTTATTGACTGCCAATTTGCACTCGTACGCATCCAGGCCAGCTCGTGCAATTGAAGTGTTGGGATAATGAAATACGGACGGTTGTATGTTCTCCTTGAACGAGCGCTGCCCTGACGCCGTCGCCGAAGGGTCAATGGCTGCAACGAACCTCTCGAGCTTACGGATATAGTGTGTCATCTTGACGAAGACATCTGTTCCCATCAATACCTGGGTTTCAGGATCGGGATAATTAGAGAAGCGGCAAAACACCTTCCGTCCTGCAACGATCTCTGGACTTGACATCGCGCCTCCTGCGTGGATGGCGTTCTCGAGTGACTTTCCGTCAGCCATATGAGGCATCGAGCCTGTGAACCAAACGGTATGATCTCCCGTGTTGGTGACGCCGTCGATAATGGTGTACGCCGATATCAACGCACCCCGGCAAACTTTCATTTCGGCGGAAATATATGGGATGTTGTCGACGATGAGATGATTCCCGTCAACTAAAACCTGATATTCAGCGTCAAGCAGACGCTGAATATCATGGTTAGGAGCGGTTTGATTTGCCGGCATCGAAACGCATCCCATTACGCAGTTTTACGCTCTCGCCTGGCGCCAGAGTCCCCTTTTCGTTCCCGTGTGTCCAGTCGACGTCGAAGAGGCCGAGTTCTTGCCCGTCTGTATCGATGTTCGCAAGCCTAAGCACTTCTTCAAACGAAATGCTCGGCCCAACTACCTTGCGAGGCCGCGACTTAATGAAAATTTCATATTCCTGTTCATGCTTAATGTCGTTCGACATATGTATTCCTTTTGTTGTTTGATTAGCATTGTTACTCGATGCCAGTCCACGTTGCAATGCCAAATAATGAGTCGTCTATATTGGAGATCATTAACTGCGTGCGTCAAACCCTCGCCTTAAGGTCCGGGTAGGAGTGTCATATCGCTGGCGCAAAGAAATTATAGCTCAGATGGAAGTAATCGGTTAAAATTCAGTAATATAAATTTACCAGACAACACAGGTCATTGATTTACAAGGAATTAAGTGGAAAATTTTCCAAAAAAAGAGTTGATGAAAGTTATCCAGTCGGGGTTTGATGGGTCTCGAAGCGCTTTCGCGCTGGCAGTCGGCCGGTTCGCGACGAAGCTAAAGGATGTAGATCTAGCGTTTGCGAAAGAGATTGCCCAGTTCCTCTCAGTGGACAACGTCATGCGTGGTGCAGGTGACTTCGCTCCAACACCTGTGGACGTCGATTCACGTATGGAGCTAGTTGAAACAATTTTTCCAGTCATTGTCCCCAAGCGTCCTGTGTTCGGCGGAACTGTTCAGGATGTTCTCGATGATGTGCTGCGCGAATGGCAGAGCCTAGACCTTCTTATTAAGGAAGGCTTGGCGCCGGCACGAACGCTATTGTTTTGTGGGAAACCAGGCGTGGGCAAGACCTTAGCTGCCCATTGGCTCGCACAGGAACTCAAGTTGCCGCTGCTTACGCTGAACCTAGCCACTGTTATGAGCAGCTATCTCGGCAAGACAGGTAACAACGTACGTGCTGTGTTCGATCATGCGATGACAAGACCATGCGTGTTGTTGCTTGACGAGTTCGACGCAATTGCGAAGCGCCGCGATGACGACAGCGACGTCGGGGAACTCAAGCGTCTTGTCAACGTGCTCCTCCAAGCCCTCGATGAGTGGCCTGCCAATGCGCTGTTGATTGCTGCAACGAACCACGGCGAACTTCTCGACCCTGCGGTCTGGAGGCGATTTGACCACGTCGTCCAGTTCGAGCCGCCGTCGGCTCAACTGATCGACGACTATCTGCTGGACATTCCTATGACTAGTGAGGTGCGCAAAAACCTTGCCTCTTTTCTACAAGGAGAATCGTTCAGCACGATTGGGCAGTTAATCCACGCGTCACGCAAGGCCGCGCTGCTTGATAATACCCAGCTGGTACCGACATTGATTAAGAACGCCGTTCGCACACGCATGAGCAAGGGGGCAATGAGTAAACCAAACGAAGGAACCATGCTGCTCATGCATCTGTCAGGCAAGTCACTGCGTGAAATAGCGACTGCCGTCGGTAAGACACATCCAACTGTCAGCCGCGTTATTAAACGTTACCTAGGGGAGTAATCATTTATGGCAGCAACGAACATTATCTTAGGTTATGGCGAAACGTTGACGCGTCCTCACCCGCTTAAACGTGGACCGGGCGACAAAAAATACCCATATGAGATTGGCGTCCAGCGTCAATGGCTAGGTGAGCAGCTCGACCTGATCGCGAAAGTGCGACAAGCCGAGTCGTTAGCTCTCAAACCCCGAGGCGAATCCGTTGCTCGCTTTACGCTCCACCCCGCATTCTTGGCAAAGACATATCATCCCAACGCCCTACTTCAGGCAAGTGGCCTGCGCTGTGTCGGTAGTCGTTCCGCGATGGTGAAGCCCAGAAACGTCGCCAGCACACGACAAAAGGCTGGCGAGCCGAACTTTACGGCGGCATTATACGTAGCGGGAGACGACGGCGCGTTCACTCGTCTAGCGAACATGCTGCAGTCATCTAGAACGGCGCAGACGCACCAGCTTGCCTTCTGCAGATTCGAGATGATGGAAACGTTCTCTGCTAAGGACAAGGACCTTGTCACTCGCCCTGCGGATTCCAAACCCCTGCTCGAGGTTGTGCTACATGCGTCGGAGGGCGATAACGACATCGTTGACGCCTTTGCCGAGTACGTCGCTTCGCTAGATGGAACTGTCGATGTGGCAAGGGTACTTGTGATCTCTGGACTGACATTTGTTCCAGTCCGAATTGACCCGAATGCGGCGCGAGCTCTTGCCGCTTTTCATTTTGTTCGCGCGGTGCGTGTCATGCCTTCGCTGCGTATTGGAGGACGCGACATGCGCAGCTCGAGCGCACCTGCTCCTCTGCCTCCTTTCATGCCCGCAATCAACACTGAACTCAAAGTCGCAGTGTTTGATGGCGGCCTCGGCCATACTAATCTTAGTCCATGGGTGAAAGAGACGGTGTTGTTAGGGGCAGAAGCGACATCTGCCGCGTATCTCAATCACGGGAACGCTGTGACTAGTTCATTGCTGTTCGGTCCGATCGACGAGGCTGCGACTCACTTACCGCAACCGTATGCAAATGTGCATCACTACCGCTGCATTAGTCCGGACCTGCAGGCTCCATCGGGTGTTCCTGATGCTGACCTTTACGACGTGTTAAAACACATCGATCAGGTTCTCAAAAACGATAAACCTAGCTTCATCAACCTTAGTATCGGGCCCTATATGCCGATAGAAGACGACGAGGTGCACCCGTGGACTGCATTGCTCGATAGCCATCTTGCATCTGGCGATATCCTTGCCACTGTCGCAGTTGGAAACGATGGCGAAAAAGATTGGCCTGAAAGTCGCGTCCAGCCGCCGTCGGATATGGTGAATGCGATCGCGGTAGGGGCTTGTGATACAAAAAGTACCAATTGGATGCGCGCGCCCTATAGTTCTCACGGTCCCGGACGTACCCCGGGTATGGTCAAACCGGACGGTGTCGGTTTTGGCGGCTCTGATAATGAGCCGTTCGTGGTCTACAACGCATTAACGGGGCAATACTCTCACACAACGGGCACAAGCTTCAGCTCTCCCGCTACCTTGCGTACGGCGATCGGCGTCAAAGTATCGCTGAATTCCCCTCTGAGCCTTCTTGCCGTGCGGGCATTGATGTCGCACCATGCGAGCCGCCCC
This sequence comes from Duganella fentianensis, assembly GCF_964031615.1. GTDB lineage: Bacteria > Pseudomonadota > Gammaproteobacteria > Burkholderiales > Burkholderiaceae_D > Rugamonas > Rugamonas fentianensis_A. The sequence goes on along the minus strand of NZ_CAXIQN010000002.1, from coordinate 198,797 downwards.
AAAACTATGTTGATGAGCCATGTTGGCCACGGCCGTTTCCCGCAGAACGCGGAGGAGGTGCTGACATGTGACGACAACGAAGTGCGCGTGATCTATCAAGGCACGCTAAAAGCTGGAGAGAACCTGCGCGCTCTGATCCCGTTTCCAACACTCCCCTTAAACGGTAAGGTCACGCTACGCGCGACTCTGTGCTTCGCGAGTCAGACCGATCCCGAGCATGCCATCAATTACACACGCGCTGGTCTGACTGTAATGTTACGCCCCAAGCACAACAGGAAGGAGACAATCGCATTCTTTTCGTCGTCAAAGATGTACACGTCTGAACTGGAAGCGCGTATAGACGACCAGAAATGGGAGACTACTCTAAAGCATGAACAACGCTTTAATGCCGATACTCTACACGATCCCATGTTCGACATAACGTATGGCGCGCGAGAAGATGGTAAGAGTGTGGACAACAAGTCGCTTCCTCCGTTGCCATATGCTATGGTCGTCACTGTCTCGGCAGAGGATACTCCCGGGGTCTACAATAATATACGGCAGCGCTATCAGACCTTGCAACCTGTCGAAGTGCATCCAGATATTCGTATCAAGACCGCGTCAGGGCAATCGTAAGAAGGTAGAAGTTACATTATTTTGTGATTGATGAGTAAGAAGACTCTTCATTATTTAGTATCGCAGACCTACCAGTGATTCACCTGCCAAGCCGCTACAGATTATTGTAGTCGATTGGATGAGTTTTCCCTTTGCCCGAGGTTAACGGGCATTGTCGAAACAAACGTCTGTCTATGACAGATTTTCTCGAAGGGAACGTTGGAAAGCAGTTTATGTCTTTGCGGGCGTTATGTCTTTCGCTTCTGCTTGGAATACTGCATTTATAATTAATCTCAATGCTCCATTTGCAGAATGAAAAAGTAGAAATGAAGAAATCAGAAAGATTGATGCTAAATCAAAATCAGCAAAGCCGGTAAAGTACGTACCATCAAAAAATAACTGCAGATACAATCCTTTTAGTAACGCTAAAGATGTACTTCCAGCAAATCCAAAAGTTGCAATAGAAAAAATGGCATCCGCATATTTACCGAAACTTTGATAAATCACGCCACTTTCGTTATTCACATTCAAAGTCGAAAAAAATCTTTCTGAAACAACACCGACGATAGAAAATAACCATAATAGTACAGTTGGCCAATTAGATTCTAAAATTATTTTTACAACTCTTTTGGCCTCTTCCTTATTGGAAAAAATTACCAGTCCCAAGACTAAAAGAAAAACGACAACAAAGAAACGCAGTGGGCTAAAATTTTTTTGAGTCATACGCGGCTCCGATTGAACTCATTGACCTCTGCATCTTCCTTCTTATCTTGCTCCTTACCAAGCAACGCACCTATCAATCCTCCTGCAGCCACACCCATACCTCCGCCGAGTGCGCCGATCACCCCTCCTAAAAACATCCCCACACTGGTATTATCAGATCCCTTTTCCGCGACAACCTGATCCACGTAGTAGCGCTTCCCATTGACATTAAATACTTTTGTTCCGAGATTTCGTGCTAAATCTTTTTTTGTAGGAGCGATAGTTCGCAGAAATACTTTTTCATTTCCTTCCTTATTTATAACATAAAGTTTCATGGCATTCTTTCGTATATAAAATTTATTTAAAAATTCAAATTTATATTATATTTTTAGGCTCAAGACATGTATAGATTATTTCTAATTTGTGGAAATTCTATCTTTAGTTTTTAGGTGTGGACACCCTAATATATTTGGTCCCTAAATACATCCCCATCTTTTCGGAAAAGTCCGCAATGAGCAATTCGAACGCCGCATTCCTATCGATACTATGGATTAAAAGGCAACATGAACTCTTATCGGCATGTTTTGCAAACGTGGTTGGATGCAATTTTTTTACGTATCTCCAGCCCTACTGCCTAAACTGCTAATTTCCCGGATTTGAACTCAGAGCCCTTGGCCATCGTCGTCAAGAGGATAGGGGCCCTCTTGTTGGTATGCGCAGACATTGCAATGTTGTGATGCCTCGTGCGTGCGATGTGATCTATGCAGTTACTCATACGGTTATTCTTGTTAGTCGTTTACAAATATTTAATATCTGGCCGATACCATTTGAACCTTATTTGATTGAAAAATCTAAATTGTCGCTACACCAGCGAGAATTATGCATATTGCTATTATTAAAATACTTTCAACATCCTTACTGACATGCAGCAAAGGATCCTCATCAATTTTTCCACGGAATGACAAGAGCCACAATCGCGCAATCCAAATGAAAAAAAACGGAATTATAAAAAATAATGGCATTGGTGACGGGTAGAGCTTCGCCACATCTCCCGAGTTGTAATACAACATTAAAACTAATGTTGAAATTACAGCACAAGCTATCCCAAATATTGCGACTGGAATGCTATCGGAGGATAAATAACCTCGGCCAGGAACGTTCGATAAATTTTCTGATTCCAGTCGCAATAGTTCATTGTGACGTTTTAACAGTGCCAAAGATAAAAATAAGAAAAAAGAAAATGACAGTAACCAGAAAGAGATATGAATTCCGGTAGCCGCAGCCCCGCCGATCATCCTAATTGTGTACAAGCCACCTAGTACCGCCACATCAATAAGTAGCATTTTTTTAAGCTTCATTGAATAGAGAACGGTCAACACAAAGTATAGACCTACAATTTTAAATAGCTCTCGTTCACTCGATGAGGCTAAGAAGAGTCCAACACCACCTAAAAACATGCTTGCAAAAATAGCATTTTTTCTTGAAACTAGACCGGCAGCAATTGGACGAAATTTTTTTCTAGGATGAGTGCGATCATGCCTAATATCGAGTACATCATTTAAGAGATACGCACTAGAAGCGCACAGACAGAAGGAAACAAAAGAAACAATACATTTACCCCATAGATAGATATTATGGGAGTGTGCAGCAAGCAATGGTATAAATACCAAGGTATTTTTTAACCACTGACGAGGGCGCATGGCACGGAAAATTACAAAAGCGAATTTCGCCGATCCGCCACCCAACGCTATTACTTTTTTCATGGGATTAATTTTCTAAAATAGTAATTATATTTTTGAATCTTATCTTGATATAAGAAAACATGAAAATATCATCAAAACAACCCCACATAATTTATAAAATGTAATCGATTCTGAAAAAAATATATAGCCGAAGATCATTACATTTAAGACAGTGAACATTGTCATTAATGGATACGCGACAGACATTTGTAAATTTCTTAATGCTTGGCAGTACAACCAAAAGCCTACAGCATAACAACCTACAGCTCCACATAAAAAAAATATTCGATTGTTAAACGGCGGAGTAGACGAATACTTCATCATTAAGGTTGCCAGTGCACTGCAAAGCCCTGCTGTTGCACACCACAACAATCCCATCCTGAATAAATTGAAATCCATTTGAAACGGCATCATTTTCTCCGATCCTCTCGCATATGAAACCTAGCGTAAACAGCAATTGGAATCATGAATGGGTATAGGCTCCAGATTGCACGTCCATCGACACGAACAGAAAGTGCAGCATATAGGATAGGTGTCGACATCAGAATTATTAAACTTTTTAATGAATTTAATTCTGATGGGATGTGTTTAAATCCTAAAATAAGCAGCGGTACAACAACTATTGCAGCACTTAGTATGGAAAGTACAGCACGGGTATCATGCATTACTGCCAAGATGGTATTTAAACTCGGAACCCAAACATAACTTGGTAAGCCGGCGAAGAAGTACCATCGGACATATATTAGCCAAGCTACCGCTACAGCTATTGCACCAATATTGAAAATGAACATTTTTCGTTGAAAAACCAACAGCCAAACTAACAGCAAAATATTTTCTTCTCGGATCGCTGTTGCGATTAAACCTGAAAATAGGGATAGCCAAGGTTGACCAGTTAAAATACCGACCACAAATATAGTTCGCGCGCAGATTGCTCCTGGATCAGTTAATAAATATGACCCATACCAAAAAGTAGGAACTGATATTATCAATAAAAGACCTGCGCAAATTACTTGTTTACAATTTCCGCCAACCTTATTTACCGAGTAAGCTAAAAAAACTGATGAAATACTAATTGATACCCAGTTAACGCTGGCAAAAACATTTCGTAAATCCCCTGGTATGTAGGCTGCTACTGCAGGTATTAATAAACGATAAGGAAATGGTGCACGAAGCTCAGAAAATTGAATTTCACCTCTAAGAAATCTTGAGGTGTTAAAGTAAGCGAGAGAATCCTCAACGGTGAGTCCCCAATGCGGCTGAAGAACTAAAAAAGCGCATAAAAAATAAAGTAAAGATAATACTGTCCAAGCTATTATTTTATGCTCTGAATTAAAAATCGAAATTTTTTTTGATTGTTTTTGATGCATAATAATTCTTTATAATAAAGATAGAAAATTAGAATTTAAAAAATGCAAGTATTATCTATTTTTGGCTGTTAAGAATTTAAATATAATATATATAAAATCAATACACTCTAAAAATCGCTAATTAATTTTAATATCATAACAGATTGCTATTGGCTAGCTGTGTTGAAATATCAATTTTTTCAGGAATGACATCAGACAAAGGTGCTTCCGAATTAAAACAGATCAACACAAGGTATCCGATTGGTTTCCTTGTGGAATTAATTGATGTAAAAAACAAATTTTGTGAGATAAAATTATTCCAATTTTTAACTTTACTTGCGGCAGCTTAGCAAGAGTCAACTAAGTGTTACATTTGGTGACTTTTATGACAATTGTTTTTTTTGAAAAATTTTAATTGACTTTTTTGACAACAGTGATTAATTTTACAACGCCTTCTCTCAAATTAGGCGCCGGAAATTTCACCTTCATGAGGAAATTATGAAAATTAGAAAAACGATGGTCGTACTTGCTCTTGGTATGACTGCCGCATGTTCTGTCCATGCACAAGCTGTCCTCAATGCAGAGACGAATATTGAAAAAAATGGAAACATCGCTACTCGTTCAGGACACTACTCCTTAGTGGTGCAGGGCGATGGGAATGTTGCAATTTACTACAATTCTCCACCAGCGACAGTTCCAACGGGGTTTCAAACAAACACAAATAGTGGTGACCACCTTCGCATGCAAATGGATGGCAATCTCGCTTTGTACAAGAGTAACGGAACTTGGGCCTGGAACTCCGGTACAGGTGGACATCCCTATAGCATGGGTTATAAACTTGTTCTTTTTGAAACCGGTCGACTGGCAATTTTAGATGCTAACAACGCGTTAGTTAAGGAAATTGCAGGAGTTGATGCGCATGCGAATAACGGTGGTTTCCCCGTCTATTATCCGTTCCGTAAAGGCTCCCCTTGCGTCGATGGACTAACCCCGTTGATGCAAGACGGAGTTCAGGCTACTCGATGGGCAACAGCAAATGGTGGCACTATCGGATATTGTGGATCGCCGTATTGAGAACTGAATAAAGTCTAAAATTGCACATTCAATTTTGGGTGTGCAATTTATATTTTCTAGGTGGCGATATTGCGAAAAATATTAATATTAGTGATTCTCACAATTGTTGTACTCTGTGTTTTTCAAAATCGAGACGATATTTCATTTGCCGGCCTTTCAACGAAATCAGAGGCTTCCATTGAAGGACCCATCGTAAAAACTACTCGGGAAAGTATTCGTAATTCCAACCCCTTACTTATCTCGCCTTTTGGCGCAGGTTCATTTGTAGAAGAAAATAAAGATGAATTAATAAAGAAGAGAAAAGAGAGAATGCTTCGGGATGGATTCTCGGTACCGGATAAATACTTCAATATGAGCATTCAAGAATTGACCAAGCTTGGTAATGCTGGAGATACCTGCGCTTCTATTCAACTTGCAGAGCGCTATTGGAACGAAGCTGCCTTCATGCAATCCGAGGTCGGAATGGATTTCAGCGAAAATCCACGCAGTATTGCACTGCGCTATTTTGTGATGGCGACACAAGGCGGTGCCGGCAACATTCCTGAGATCGTCGCTAATCGGTTGTACGAGTCGAAAGACGATGTCGTTAATGCCGCGGCTTGGGATATGGTTGCGCAACGATTTTCAACTTCAGATGGCATGGGGAACAGCCGCGCAGTTCGATCATTTAAGGATATGAATTACGAGCAAATCAATGAAGCCAACTTACATGCAGCCGAAATAGCATCACAAATAGGGTTTGTTTGGTGAAAGTCGATAGTGAACATCTACCAATTTCGATATATGTCTCCACAATTTATTGATTGAATTTTAAAAAAATGCCACGGGGATGATTAATTGCAATGTCGACACTCGAAAGGGTATCGACAGGCATCGCCTTTATCTAGGTAAGCAAAAGGTTAGCTAATTGAGCATCAAATAAGGAATTTGCTTTTGTCCTTACCTTCGAGCCATTTAGGTGCGCGTCCACGGCCCGTCCAAGTGTTCCCGGTTGTCGTGTCTTTATATTTGATTTCTACAGGTTTGCGAGGACTCTTTAAAGACTTAATGCCGCCGCCAATATCCGTCAGCGTCAATCCAAATTCTTGCATGATCGCTTGGATTTGTGCCAGCGCAGCTGACACTTCTACGCGGCGAATTTCTTCAGCCTTGGCCTGTAACTCTACAATTTGCTTCTGAATATCCTGATAAGAAGTCGACATAGTTGGCTTTCCTAATAAATAGTGCGCTCATATTGTACACGGGATGGTTGCAATTTTTTGCAAGTTCCACATGTCCGTGTGCGATCGAAGCTAGGTGGAGTACGAAACCCAGACTTGTTCCTTCTCTTTTTTTCTAGTACTCAATCAAGAGCCAAAACTAAGTCCGCCTAGGGGGCTCAGAAACTTAATACAGCGGTTTATTCATGCCTCTGCGGTTTTTAGCGTCCTGACTTCACGCGATATAAGGATGCCGAAGCCTGTACTAACGACAGTAACTATCGCAAGGATCATAGAATTCGAGATATTAATGCGCCATACTAAGGAAGTCATGTAGTAATTACGTCGCGTTAATATTGAATTGAATCAGAGCCTAATATTCGTGTTTAGTACTTATGCAATCTTGCCGCTGCCTTGCGTTGAATTCAGGGAGACCATCATAACGTGATGGTCTAGAAAATCTAGTGCCATACATTATGCGTTACGATCAAATTTTGTTTTGTGATTCTTTGAAAATTCCCTGACATCAAACATTAGTGATGAGATAATTTATTCATTCTATTCAATACGAGTTTTCAATGGGAATTCGCAAAATACCAAAGAATCATCTAACCGTCACCGGCAGCTTCGCAAGCCGCAAGAACGGAAGTATGGGCAGCTTCGAGTCTCTATTGGAGAAGGAATACATGATGCTCTTAGACTTCGATGAAGCAGTCGAAAGTTTTGAGGAGCAGCCGGTCAATATTCCTGTGCCGGGTGTACCGAGAGGCTATATCCCTGATGTCCTCGTGCATTTTTATGCGAACGCCGCCACTGGACACGTCCGTAAGTCCTTTCTTACCGAAATCAAGCATACGGGTGATCTCAAGAAAAACGCTGAAAAATATGCGCTCAAATTTGCTGCGGCAGAACAGTACGCCGCTGAACGCAACTGGGAGTTCGGGCTCACCACGGAAATAGAAATCCGCACTGTCCGACTAACCAACATCAAATTTTTGAGGGAATATCGCAATATCGTCCCCGACGAGGAGAGCTGCATAAAAATCCTTGATCTCGTCGACGAGATGGAGGGTGTAGCTTCCCTTCCGCGCTTGCTCCTGCGTTTGGCCGTCAACGATGAAGAACAGCTGTACTGGCTCCCAATTATCTGGAACCTAGTACTTATGCGACGACTAATCATTAATCTGGACGCCGCGATCGACAGTGACGTCCTATTCAAATTGCCGGAAGCCGCATGAGCAACAAAAACAAAGAACCAACGCAACTTTGGTTGAAGGAAGGCGCGACCGTAGTCGACAACGGTCGGGAGTATGTCATTGTGGCGTTGGCGGACCTCAACCTGGTGCTCGCCAAGGAAGTGGCGTCGGGTGAAAAGGTGTTGCTCAGAATTGGCGATCTCGGACCACCTAGGAAAATTGGTACTCCGGAGAATACTTCTCAAGCTAAGCCGGATCTGTGGGAAATATCTGACGAGGAATGGCGCGTTGCCGAAGAGAGGAGGCGCCAGATCGCGCCTCTTCTAGATCGTCCCGTCTATCAACACTCTGGCGCCAAAGCCGATAAGATTGCAACAGAAGCATGTGTCAGCAGGGCCACAGTCTACCGGTGGGTAGCAGCGTTTCGCGAAACTGGTTTGCTTTCCTCATTATTGCCCAGTCTCAGTGCTCGAGGTGGCAAGGGCAAGGGGAGACTACCCGCGGAGGTAGACGCGATCATAATGGATTGTATTGAGAATTTTCACGATACCGAGCAAAACAGATCCATTGCAAAAACAGTGGAAGAGATCAGACGGCGGTGTTCCAATGCCAATCTCCGCTTACCTGCGCTCAACACGGTTCGAATACGCATTGACCAATCTAACGGCCGCGAGCGCGTGAGAAGTCGCAAGGGTGAAGCCGTAGCCCACGACCAATTTGATCCAATCAAGGGCGTGATTCCCGATGCAGAATGGCCACTAGCCTTGGTTCAAATCGATCACACCTTGCTGCCTGTCATCATCGTTGACGATGTTCATCGTAAATCTATTCGCCGAGCCTGGATTACACTGGCTATTGACGTCTATAGTCGTGTCTGCCTAGGGATGTATCTGACGCTGGACGCTCCATCAGCGATGTCCGCCGGGATGTGTATTTCGCACGCGATCATGCCTAAGGACCAATGGATATCTCGGCTCGGTTTAACAGCTGCTGCTGATTGGCCCTACTGGGGTGTCATGGGCATTCTGCATATGGATAACGCACGTGAGTTCCGCGGCGATATGCTTAAATTTGCTTGCAACGAATATGATATCGATCTCCATTTGCGGCCGGTAAAAAAACCAAGGTACGGAGCGCATATAGAGCGGTTGATGGGAACGGTGTCAGAAGGCCTCAAGACGGTAAAAGGGGCGACGTTTTCAGGGCCTGACGAAAAGGGAGTTTATGACGCGGAGGGTAACGCCTGCATGACTTTCGGAGAATTGGAAAAATGGATGGTCCTGTTTTTCGCCCGGTATCACAGAAAGGTGCACAGCGGCATAGGTACTACTCCACTCACCAAATGGCGTGAGGGATTGCTGGGCACCAAAGGTAAGCCGGGACGTGGATTGCCTGCACGACGCCTCGACAATGAAACGCTCCGAATTAATTTCATGCCATTTATTGAACGTACGGTGCAAAACTATGGAGTGGTAATCGACGACGTACACTATTACCACGATGTCCTTCGGCCCTGGATAAATTCTATGGATCCGCAGTATCCGCGCCACAAGCGAAAATTTCGCTTTCACCGGGATCCGCGTGACATCGGTCAATTGTATTTTTTTGATGAAATTGCAGGGCGTCATTTTTCGATCCCTTACAGGGACACAAGTCTGCCACCGGTAAGCATTTGGGAATTGCGCGAAGCACATCGGCGTGCCGACGAAAAGGGCATCTCACACGAGGACGAAAAGGCCGTGTTTGCACTGCTCACCGAACAGCGCATCCTTGAAGATGATGCCGCCGAAAAAACAAAATCGGCACGGCGTGCGGCGCAGCGCCGCGCTCAACATGCGAAGGCCCGCAGCGAAACGGCAGAAGCTTTACCCCAAGCCAGTAAATCGGCACCCAGTGCCCTACCTCCGGCCGTGCGTGGCTATGATCCGGATGCAGTACTACCACTCGATGATGATTAACACACCTATACCAGATGAAGGTAATTACCAGCATCTTAACGATGCCGCACGTGCGCTGATCGATCAGTCGGATAAGGCTCGCATATATGCAATTCGGGCCGGGGCTTGGCTTGGTTATAGGGATGCGAAACGCATCCTCGAACGCATGGAAGAACTGTTGGAATATCCGCGCATCACCCGCATGCCGAACATGCTTCTGGTTGCGCCGTCATTCAACGGGAAGACTTCCATTCTGAGCCGCTTCATGTCGCTGCATCTGCCCGACCTCGATCCTGCCGGCGAAGTGACGATCTGCCCTGTCGTGATGGTTGAGGCGCCGCCCAAGCCGGACATATCGGACTTCTACACGCGCATCCTGGACGCATTGATGACGCCATACAAGCCAACGGCATCGGTCCAGGAGAAGTACTCTCAGATCAAGCGATTGTTTCGACAAATGGATGTTCGCATGTTGATCGTGGACGAAATCCACCATCTAATTGCAGGTAGCCTGAACCGTCAGCAGGAATTTCGCAATGCGCTTAAAAGTCTGGGCAACGAAACGATGGTCACCATGGTCGCGGCCGGCATAGAGGATGCCTATAACGCATTTAATACCGATCCTCAAATGTCCAGCCGTTTCACACCCGAGACGCTGCCCCTATGGAAGGCCAATAACGAGTTTGGTTCCTTATTGGCGACGTTGGAACTTCGTGCTCCCCTCAAGCAGCCATCGAATCTTAAGGATCCGCAAATGATGCTTGCGATTCACACCCGCAGCGAAGGCACGCTCGGCGACATGTGCGACCTGGTCAAGGAGCTGGCCGTCGATGCTATTCGGTCAAAGACCGAGCGGATCACGCTGGACCGTATCGGCTCCCTGTCGTGGCTGCCGCCATCCAAACGAAAGCAGTTCCGAAGACTCTAATCGCCGTGACAAAATTCTCCTCCTCGCTATGGCCGATCCGCTACAAGCCACTACCGGACGAATTGCTGTCCTGCTGGCTCGTCCGCCTGGCACATGGACATGGCATGAAGGTTCAGACATTTTGCAACGTGATCTTTGGCAATTACCGCCAGATCTGGAACCGCGATATCGATCGATTGGCACCCCCATGGCTTATTAACGAACTAAGCCTACGAACTGGCACGCCGCTGGCGGTGGCGTTTGGCACGACGTTGCGATCCTATGAAGGAATTCTATATCGAAGATTCAGATCATCGGGATCCTTGCACTGGATCCTCGTGCTTCAGATGTATCACCGGAAACGAAACGGCCATGGGCTGCAATTCTGCCCCACTTGCTTGGCAGGGGATACCATACCGTATTTCAGGAAATGTTGGCGGATTGCTCTAAACACCGTATGCACAGTACATCGAACCATGTTGCTCGATCGCTGCCCAGCCTGTGGCGCTGCGGTCGCGGTTCATCGCCTTGACATGAGAGAGCAGGATCTGGATGTAGCCGGATTCATGTCATGTTGTCATGCGTGCGGACTCGATCTGCGCACCGCGCCGACGGCGGTGCCCCCTACATACGATGTGCAAACAACCATGCTGCTTCGTCAGGCAAGCCAGGCGTTAGCGCCCGCACGCGAAATGTGCAGCGCATGGAACCTCGATTCGTATTCGGTAATGCACCAGCTATGCAGGACAATGACCGCGCGCTACGAACATGCCCGTCTCAGGCACTTCGTCTTGGATAAACTTGGATTTGCAGATATTCATCTAACCGACGGGCACACTTCGTTCGAAATGCGACCGATTGAGCAACGCCACCATCTCATGCAATTGTGTGCATGGCTATTTGTAGACCTGGAGCCGCGTCTTTGTGCAGCATGGTACTCGGGCGCGATCCGGTACAACCTTCTCCTAAAAGACTTCCGCGATGCACCTGTCTGGTATGTGGATATCGTAAGCAAACTCTCTAACTGGCGTGACCGGGGTCGCTTGAGCCCCACTATCCTCGCGAACTAGCGGAATTTCAACCACGATGCCATACGCCGCAGTTGTCATGTTGCGGTCAAAGCTAGTGGCTTGCTCTTTCAAATCGAGGTTGCAAAACGGCCTAACAGCTAACATATATATATGTTAGCATAGTGGTAGCCAAAATGTTCAATCCCTTACCTCTTGGAGAGAGTCATGCGCATGTCGGAACGCGGTCAAATACCAGACGCGGTGGAATACACGGTCGTGCAGTATCTTGAAGAGCTCGCTTTCGCCGCACATCTTTCGCCTGCACAACGGGGCGCAATGATGACGGCTGCAAAGAAGCGCCTCAAAGCTCACATCGTCATGCAGTGGCTGACCCGGATCGCGGTCGAGCATGATTTAGACATGACGCCGACGATGGCGTTCAGCCTAGTAAAGGCGTGGATCGGACGTTGCGCCGCGCGCCCCGCGATTGCGGCGAGGTTTGGCGTACCCGGCCGTAGCGCGACAGAGAAAAGCGCGCATCGGGGACAAGTGCTCGAACTTGCCAATGCTTACAGAGACGACGTGTTGAGCGACATCGATGCAGCGCTGGCGCAGGCCCAGCAGTCATAAACGATAAGTGCACTACCCCGTGTTCGGGGCGGGCCGGGCACGCCATCAGTTTTCTAGGAAGAGTCGTGCTGCTTTGACCAGCAGCGACGACTTGCTCACTTGGCCATTCAGGACGATATCGTCAGTAAAGCTGCGCAGAAACATGCTCGTCACAGGCTGCTCGATCTGCTTTACCGGCGAACCATATTCGTCCCATGTGAGGATATTGTACGTCCGGCACTGTGCGGAAAATACCGACTGCGGATTGCCTTTTGGTGATACAAAGTAGCGAAGGTCCGGGCCCTTTTCCTGCAGGAAGATGTGGTGGTACTGTTCGCGCAATCGAGGTGTGACATAGTAGGGCAGAGGATTTTCCTGCGGCGCAGTCAACTTGCGAAGTGTGTCGCCAGCTTCGTGAAATTTCTTTACGTTGTCGAACGCGACATTGCCGAGAATCTGAGGCACCCGCGCACTCGTGTACGAGGTGAGCAGTACCCGAGTTGCGCAGTCATAAAGATAGAAGCTTCCGTCGTAGAGTTTCTCGAGTGGGCGCAGCATGGGAAATGCAAAGAGCAGTTCATCTTCGCTGCCAAACGTAAGTTGATCATCCAGTGACAGTGTCCCGTCTGCAAATCGGCACGATAAAGTGGATGCAAAAAACATGTTTTCCGGCTTGCGGACATAGACCAAACGGTAAGACCCCGTCGGCATCTGGCTGAGACCAGAAATAGCTTTGCGCTGCAGCACGGACTGCTTCAGCCATAGTTCCTTGCGAACTTTCAACAGGACGTGTGAACTGATCGGGCTTTCATCGTGCGCGGAAAGCTGCTCAGGTAGATCGATGCCCTGCATAACGACATTCCGCGTTCCAGTGAAATGGGCTATTTTCATGCGGGTGTATAAATCGAAGCTGCAGTTCTTGTCTTGCTTATGGATGCCGTACGCCTGCCAAAAGGTATTGAACTGCTTGCCGGTGATGGCATCGACGATGCTTGAGCCATTGCGCCCCACGCTCTTGTTAATGAATACGTAGCAGTTCTCATCAGATAGAGAGTCGTAGCTGTTGAGCGTTGTTGCGGGGACGATCTCGCAGGGCGCAAGGGCCTTGCGGAGCTGCCCGTGAACGCTATCCCTGGCCGCGTCCGAAGGATACGGTCCGTAATTGTCGACGATAATGGTTTTGGATACGGAGACGTTGGCGGCGGCGGTCACGAACTCGTCCCATATCGCCGTGGCCTGAAACGAATCCCGGACGGCATCGACCTGAATTCTATCGAATAACCTGGTCACACAACGGGCAACCAGCGTATGCGCATGGTTCTGGCATCCACGATACCCCCTCTGAAAACGCATGAATTTTTTACGCCCGTACTGGCGGGCATCGAGCTTCTCGCTCGCGACGTACACGTTCTCCTGGGTCCGGATTGTCATGACCGTTTCCTCCACCGCCGCCTGTAATGTGGATGCGGGCGTGGCGAGGAACGTTTGATTATGAAGTGTGGTGACAAGCTCGTTATTGGTCGAATAGTAGAAGCGCGCCTCGAATGTATCAATCAGCACGCGACCGTCTTTCTTGCGCGGATACACATCGGTACCCAAGTAGAGCGCTGCGTTGTAGTACACGTTATCGATCTCAAACTCTTGCGCCACTTGGTCTAGAAGTCCAATTTTTACATGCAGTCCGATTAGCGCCTGGACCAGTCGATGCGATGGCACGTCGGCTGCTAAAAGCGATCCGTACAGATTACTGTCTGCAGGCGCCTTGTCGGAAAGGAAAAAAAAGTAAAACATGCTATCGACTCGAAGAAACTCGTAGCGAATGATGGCATTGGCCGAAAGCTCTAACTTCTTGCGCAGTATCTTCCGCGCCTCGACATGCACTCTCGCGAAATACTGCTCCGTTACTTCACCCTTTGTGCGCGGAATATCACGGCACAGGTAGTCGATGTGAATCGGCCCGGTATCGAGCTCCAGGAGTTTTTCGACCAGCACCTGGTCGGACAAAGGAATCCGCCAAATATTGGTGGCGGCCGCTGGTGCTTCCGTGATCGGCAGGTAGGCGGGGACGGCAGTAGTCATGGTTTCTTTGAGGTCGGAGTGAGCATTGCAGTCAAGCGCCGGTTCAGGACGAGCCGGTCGCTCATGGTGCTTTCAAACTTCTTGTCCTTGATGGCGGCATAGCCGCTCTCTCGTTTGAGCAGATTGAGGTAGTATGCGCCCTCTCCATCGGCTTCCGGCATGATGTTCAGCGGGTTGCATTCAACGCGCGTATTGAGGTACACGAACTTGATCTCATCATACCGTTGCCCGAGCAAATCACTGATCAGCGCCATCTTCCTTTTGGCTTCCGCGTGCGTCTTTTGTGCCAGTGCGGTCTGGTCGAATGAGGATGCCCAGTTTTTCGCGTCGATACAGATCAGGTTGTTATCCACCTCGACGTAGCGGTCGAAAAGTTCGTAGCAGGGCGCGGATAGCTTGCCGAACACGGCTTCCAGTGACAATGCGTCCTGACCGATCTGCATCAACAACCCGTCGAGCAGGTATTCCCCAACATTCCCTTTCAGGAGTGGCAGGATTGCGGGCAGCGGGACATGGCTGCGGAACGCCTCGTCCTGGAAATCGACCAGTTTCCAGAACCGCGTCCAGAATTCCCCTTGTCGATCGTCGATATCCTTGTCGAACTGGGGCAGTACCTGCCGTTGCGGTCGGTAGAGCGTCGTGCCGCCGATAATGTCAGTCAGCGCGTCGCGTTGCTTCTTGACGCAGAACGTGACGTTTTCGCAGCCACTATCACGCTGTATGAAAAATGAGTCGATGATCGCACTGCGATAGGCGCTGGAAGCGACGGTCGGATTTTTCTTCAGATCGGCCATCCACTTGGCAGGGTCGAAGATGGAGTCAATAGATCGCAAAGCTTCGTTCAGGTCGGCAGAACTTGGCACATTCGTGCGAGCTCGTTGGATTTCCGACCGCAGAAACGCCATGAAAAATTGCTCGATACGCTGCTCGCGCTCTTCCACATCCTTCTCAAATGACGCCCGCGCTGCCACAGAAGGAAACGAGTGCGCCCGTGCGAGCCCCTGACAGTAGTTGCGCAAGCTGTGATTGAGCAGCGACATCGAACCGAGCACAACATCGTTTCCAGCGCGCCCCAGCTGCTCGAACTGCATCGTCGCAACGTCGAGCAGGTCTGAGCAAATGAATATTTCAGAGACAAGCAGACTGTCTGCGCGTTCCACCCTACCAAGCGCCTGCATCAGGTTCTTGAACAGGCTCATTTCATGCTCACGCATTAACACAGCGTAGTTCTCGCCGGTTACGAGATTCACGTCGAAATCCTTGAGAAACTTCACCTGCTTGCTGTCTGCGTAAAACTTCATTAAGGTCAGCCAGTTATCAAGCGAATTTAAGCCCGTTTCGGGCTGCACCACCTCGCTGTACAGCGGGCTATTGACCAGGACCAGTCGACTAAAGTCTTCCCGAAACCCGGTACCCTCGTATGTTACAAAATAGTTCAGACCGGTACCGGCGCTGCTATATGGTGCGATGAACACCAAGCGCTGCATGTCGGACGACAATGCGGTAAAGTCGCGCACATTGAGTCTCTTCGCAAGGTCCGAGTGGAAGAAAACGAGTCGCAGCGACACTCCATTGGAAAAAGGCATGAAATCGTAGATATCGTTTTCGCCCTTTGCTCTACGCTTCAGCACACGACACTTGTACTGACAGTTTTCTAAATATTTGCTGAAAAGCGTACGGATGCGCCCCGACAGTGACAGGATGAGCGTATTCTTGCCGTCGTAAGCGGCCAGCATGATCGCTTCGAGCTGACGCATGAACTCGCGCTTTTGGTAGCGATGGCGCCGCATAGTCAAGGAAGGATCGAGCTTGTTGGCCCACACTTTGAGTAGCCGCGTTACTTCCGGATCAACAGGGTCCGGTGTGATGCTCATGCCCTCTACCGGGAAAGGGTGGAAGGTGGCGCTTCGAATGGAAGCCCTTGCATCGCGCAGGCCTTCCAGGATTGGTATGTCCTGCTTACCGCGCCGGATCACACTGAAACCAAGATTATCGGCACCTTGTTCACCATAGTGCTGCAAGACATTGTGGTTGTAGTTGCCGTTGTAGATCGACTGAAAGCCCGTTGTAGCGCTAAGGCAGTACACAGCATTGCGCGTGTTATGCGCCATGCGCATGAGTGAAACCTCTGGCAACTCCCGCAAGAGATCCATGCGGAAGTCGGCGTAGACGAACTCGTTGAGGCGCGGATCCTTGAAATGAACGGATTTGCGTGGCTCAATAGAAAATACTGTCTTGGGCTGGAAATATGTGAAGAACCTATTAACGATCTGGTCCTCGTCCATGCTGCGGTCAAAAAGATTTTTCACTTCATACCGGTGTTTCAGCGCACGCAAAATAAACAGACGAAGCGATGTATTCTGGCTACCGTCGCCTTCCGATCCGAGCATACGCAGAAAATCTTCACTGGGGATTTCCGATGCAGCCGCGAGCAACGCCATCAACAGCTGATAGAGATCGTACAGCGTCGCGTTTCCATCCTCGCGCGATCCGAAGTAGATCTGGCAGTATGTATTGCCATCACATCCGCGAAGTCGAATATTTTTCAGTGCGCCTTCGTTGAAAAAACGTTTTGGCGTAAAGCTGAATACGTTACGGGTCACGTTGATGACTTGCTCAACGTCGCGCTTGTCGATCTGCACATAGCCAATATTGGACTCGAAAAGCGCTATGACCGAGGCCATTGTCTGACCAGGCGACAACTCGCATTTTGACGCCAGCAACGCCTCCACCCGTGCAAAAAAATCTCGCGCAACCTCGTACAGGGGCCTGTCCAAGCCCGTCAATCCGTTGCCACCACCGATTGACTTGTATACCCGACACACCGTCGATAAGACGTGAGGTATGTTAGATGCATGGTCAATCAAGGAAATCTTGCGGTCGCTAGCCAATATTTTGTAAGCCTCGTGCTCCTCGTCGACGACGACGGTGAACGCGACTTTGGCCTGGCGAAATTTGTTATTCTCATCTTCGATGAAAAGCTGTTCTCTGAGAAATACGCGCTGATCCGAATCACCCAGGGCCACTGCAGCGCTCATGACCAATCCGTCCTCATGGCGACTGCCACCAATGAGCTCATAAAAGTCGGCCAACTTGGCCACATGCTGTCCTGCCTTTCCGACGCCTAGAATAGGCATCTGCGTGTCGAATTTCTTTGTCGTTGCAAGAAGGATGCAAGGTTCGTGTAGCGCGCACTCCAAGGGAAAGTACCGACTGACGATTTCGAACCGCAGCGGGTCGAGTTTACCGATGCCGCCGCGTAGCTTTGCAATCGACGTGTAGTTGCCATTCTGGTTGAGTGCGGCAAGCGCCGCATCCTTTAGCAGGTTCAGGCATCGTCCAGCCAGCGACTGTAACTGCTTCCTCAGTAACGCCTGATCCACGAAATCGACTACGGTTGCCAGCTGATTATTAGTTGAGTCGATCTGGTTCAGCGTTGCCTCCAGCCGAGCGAGATCTGGACCGATATCCGCGGCCTTTTTCCCAGCCTTGAACCAGCGGTGATATTTGTCCCGGTTCGATTCTTTGCCCACCCAATCGTTGAAATCAGGGTTGGTGAGGTCTTCGCGCGACAGTATTGGGAGAAACGGCACACCGATGCGCTCTGCTCCGTCCACCAGTTTTCGGTCGATATCGATCTGGGCTTTTTGCGGCGTAATGAACAACAAATTTCGGTGACGCAAGTCGGGTTCGGCGCACCGCGCATTGTTTAGGAATTGATCGAACACGGAATAGCTCTTCCCGTACCCGGTGCCGTCAGTCGACCGAATAATAGCTGGCAGTGGGTGACCGGTCGCGACGTAAAAATGACCGGCGAGGATGCGTTGTTCAGTGATTCTATCGAGGATTTCCCGAGGGGCTTCGCGAGCCGCCACCAAACTCTTTACAGGTAGGGCGCTGAAGGCATCATATTTGCTATCAAGACGCAGCTTGCCATCGGGCGCCGCTTTCGCTATGCCGCAATCGTACAAAATTTTCTGGAAGTTGCGTGCCGTGCGGTGACCTGACGACGACAGCCGAGAGCACAAGTCGATGACATCCTTGCAGCCGGCGCCGAAGTGGCCCGGTATGCTATCGATAATCTCTTTTATCTCCGCATCACTTGGGGTAGCGTAGGTCGGGCCGACCTTGTAGTTATCGATGCGGATATTGTCGCTCTGGCGAAAGAAAATGCCTGTCCGTAGACTCGTGTGCTTCTGACTGACAAATTTCATTTCGGCAAGTTGATACAGAACAGAACTGGCGTCGCAATCGAGTTCGCCGAAGGCTTCGTGAATGTTTCGAATGACATGCGAATCCTTGGTTATTTCGTACTCCGTAGAAGTAAGCTCGTCCAAGTGTTCGCGCGCGACTTCGAAAAGCCGTTCCTTCCTTACTATGTCCCATTTTTTCGGTCTTGCCAATCCCATCTCCTTCGTGTCCGGAGCGCCATGAGGCGGTCCTGTTAAGTGGTCAAGTGTTACGGATCAGCCCAGAATTTCCCGAAGCAGTCGGGTGCAATCGCTGATGTTCAGGTTTTCCTCGCTCGGCAGGTGAAGATAGTGGCCTCCCGCCTTGTTTAGGGTTTCCCAGACGTCATCAAGATTCCGTCCATTTGTTGGGTACACCTTGATGTAAAGGGGCGAGCACTCGATAAGTACTATGCTCACGTGGACTCGGCCGCGCGTCACTCCAAATACCGATGCACGACGCAGTCGCAAGATTTCGCCTTCACTACCGACAAACAACCGTAGGTCGATTTCGCCGTCTGCGTCTGAAAGCGCAGTAATGGGCACCGTCCACCCGTCTTCATCGCTATCTGTCAGGAGATCGATATGCAAACCATCCAACATGACAAATGCTTCGATCGCCTCGCGCAAAAATGGCGGGATGCTGCCGCGCTTTCCCGGATCAGTATTGAGCAGCACGTCCAAATTCACTGAACGGATTCGTTGCTCAGAACCTGGCTCCCCTACAGCGGCCAGCGTGACCGCTTTCCGTGCGCCGCCACCTGCGCGGCCAACATCATCGGCGCTGGCTAACACTTTATCTTTCCAGACAGTCTTTTTCTGCAAGTCGGGAAAGCGGGGCTCAAGAAAGACCTGGACTGTCTTCGGTGCCAGGCTATTCGACGCGTCCTGCTCTACTATTGCTTGATCGGGCGAATCAACGGCCGAGCTCCGTATGGGCCCATTGCTTTTGTGCCGAGAAAAAGCCCCATTTGCACGAGAAGACCCGATGTTCACCCTGTAGCGCAATGAGCGAAATGGAAACGGATGAGAACAAGATCGAACGTTGTACACGATGAAAGTGGCCTTGGTCTGATCTCCGAACGACAACCATTTGCCGGCAGCAATCAGCGTAGTCTCGCCTTCAAATGGGAAGAACGCTTGTGGATATACATTCTGATTGGCCAGCGACGCCTTCAATGCGGAAGTACCAATATGCAGTGCTGCACGCCAAGCTACAGGATCCAAGTGAAGTCGCCCCAAGTCGGCAGCAGAGGCGCCAGATATCCGCTCAGCAAGTTCCAGCACAAGACGACCAGTAATCTTGTTATATTGAGGATTTCTGTAGAGCGTTTTTCGTTCGAGCGGCGGTAAAAATAACGAAGTGATCAGATTGCTGGAAGACCCAAAGTAAAAGCGGATCAGCTCGATGCATGGAATGATAAGCCGGCGGTTCTCTGGAAGGTCCACCATCACGCAGTATGAGTGCGTGCACTGAATGTGCCATGGATGTTCCGTCAGCGGCAGCAAGAAACCTTGTTCATCCAGGTTCAAGCCTGCTTTGATCAAGCTTATCGTCGAATCCTCAATCCGCAGGTCGGTGAAAGTCTCCAGCTGGTAATCCGGGCTGGCTTCCAATTTACCGTCGCGCCAAATGTCGCCGATCCGCAGAAAAGGGAGGGTGCCGGCGGAGATCCAAACCTTACGTTGAAATTTTGCCGGCGATGTCGAATCCGGGGAGAGAAGTACGAAGGGGTCGTTGTGGAAGTTGTTATTAAGTACCCGAGACAGGTGTACTAACAATGAAGGCTGGGTCCGGCGAATCGAGCGGTTCGGAAAGGCTAAGTCGCCGAACCAGTCGATCCGCCAGGATTTCCCGTCCCTCGGAAGGACAGAAATAGATGGTAAGTCATTGTTTTTCAATGATTTATCAATTCAGAATTGTCTCGCCACTTCTAAATTTGTCTCATTTACTTCTGGATTGTCTCAGCAACTACTGATCGTTCACAGCTGCGAGCACGTCGTGCGCCTGCACGTCGGCGTGGTAGGAGCTGCGCACCATGGCGCCCACGGCGGCGTGCTTGAAGCCCATTTTGTAGGCTTCTTCTTCGAACATCTTGAACACGTCCGGATGCACGTAGCGGCGTACTGGCAGGTGGCTGTTCGATGGCGCCAGATACTGGCCGATGGTCAGCATGTCGATGTTGTGCTCGCGCATATCGCGCATCACCTGCAGGATTTCTTCGTCCGTTTCGCCCAGACCGACCATCAGGCCCGATTTGGTTTTCACGTCCGGATAGCGCTCTTTGAATTCCTTCAGCAGCTGCAGCGAGTGCATGTAGTCGGAGCCAGGACGGGCTTCCTTGTACAGACGCGGCACAGTTTCCAGATTGTGGTTCATCACGTCCGGCAGGCCATCGGCGAAGATGGTCAGCGCCTTGTCGAGACGGCCGCGGAAGTCCGGTACCAGCACTTCGATCTGGGTTTTTGGCGACAGCTTGCGCGTCTCGGTGATGCAGGAAACGAAGTGGCCGGCACCGCCGTCGCGCAGGTCGTCGCGGTCGACCGAGGTGATCACCACGTAGTTCAGGCGCAGATCGGCAATCGTCTTGGACAGATTGATAGGTTCGTTCTCGTCCAGCGGATCAGGACGGCCATGGCCCACGTCGCAGAACGGGCAGCGACGCGTGCACTTGTCGCCCATGATCATGAAGGTGGCCGTGCCTTTGCCGAAGCATTCGCCGATGTTCGGGCAGCTGGCTTCTTCGCACACGGTCACCAGTTTGTTCTCGCGCAGCACGTCCTTGATTTCGTAGAAGCGCGACGAGGTGGAGGCCGCTTTGACGCGGATCCATTCCGGTTTTTTCAGACGCTCGACCTGTTCGACCGGCACGATCTTGATGGGAATGCGCGAAGTTTTGCTTGCGCCTTTTTGCTTTTCGCTCGGGTTGTAAGCGGGGGCAATCTTGGTATCGGTCTCAGAAGTCATAAGCTGCGTGCCCTCGCGGGCCAAGTGGAGTTATTCGGTTGCTGCGGGTTGCGTCGGCTGGGCCAGAACGCGGATTAATTCTTCGGCCAGTTGCTGCTGTACCTCGGCCAGTTGCGCCGTGACGCCGACGCTGCGCATATCGACCGTTTCCAGTCCGGCATAGCCGCATGGATTGATCCAGGAAAACGGTGCCAGATCCATCGCCACATTTAGCGACAGGCCATGGTAGGTACAGCCGTTGCCGCGCACTTTGAGGCCCAGTGCGGCAATTTTGGCGCCCTTTTTCGCGCCATCGGCCATGTAGATGCCGGGCGCGCCTTCGACGCGCATACCGTTCAGATTATACGCCGCCAGCACATTGATGATGGCTTGCTCGATGCGGTAGACAAACTGGCGCGCATACAGCTTGCCGCCCGGTTTGTTGCGGCGCAGGTCCATCAGCATGTAGATCACCACCTGACCGGGGCCATGGTAGGTGACTTCGCCGCCGCGGTCGGTCTGCACCACGGGAATTGCGCTGGCGCCAGCCAGCAGGTGGCCACGGTCGGCGCCCAGACCCAGGGTGAACACGGGCGGGTGCTCGACGATCCACAGTTCGTCGCGGGTGTCCGGCGTGCGGGCATCCGTGAAGCTGCGCATGGCGGCAAACGTGCTGTCGTAATCGGCGCGGCCGAGGTGGCGTATCAGTGCCGGCTCGGTGGTAGTTGGAGACGTCATCCCGCCATTATAAATCACGGGGCCATAAAACGCCCCGCAAGGCGCAGCCTGTCTAGCTTTGCGGGTGCGGGCGACGGGCTGCACAAAAAAGCAACAAGTGCCGCTTAAAGTGAAAATTATTCACAAGCGTTAACTTGCTGTTTACCTAAGTATAGAAGTATATTTTGTCGTCTTTTGCTAATTTTATTCACAAAGTTATCCACAGCATGCCGACCTGATGAGCGACGCCCGCTTGCCCAATTTTTCCGCACTGCGCGCCTTCGAGGCGGCGGCCCGGCACGAGAATTTCTCGCGGGCGGCGGAGGAATTGCATCTGACCCATGGCGCGATCAGCCATCAGGTGCGGGCACTGGAACGGGAACTGGGGCTGGCGCTGTTCGAGCGCCATGGCAAGCAGGTAAGGATTACGCCGCAAGGCGCGCAGTACGCGCGCCAGCTGGCCAAGGCGTTTGCCGATATGGCAGCGGCCAGCGCGGCGCTACGCCGTAGTCCCGTGCATCAGCGGCTGACGATCGCCGCGATACCCGTGTTTGCGGCACGCTGGCTGGCGCCGCGTCTGGGCGGTTTTATCGAGCGTCATCCGGCCATCAATGTGGTGCTGCAGACGGGCGAGCAATGGCTGGCCGATGGAGTCGATGTGGCGATACGGCGCGCGGACGGCGCCTATCCGGGCTGGCTGGTGGAACCGCTGATGGTCGAGCTGGAAGGACAGGTAGTGAGTCCCCACTACCGCGATGATGGCCGAGGATATGTGATGTTGATGCCTGCAGTGGCCGAACAGCGGGCACAAGTGCAGGCATTCCGCGACTGGTTGCAGGAACAGGTGGCGCAGGCCGGTGATTAGCCCGCGCCTGCAGCAGAATTACATGACGATCTTGACCATAGGGTGGCCGGACAGCTCGGTGTACAGCGCATCCAGCTGTTCGCGGCTGGTAGCGCGCACTACCACGGTCAGCCCCGTGTAATTGCCTTTGGCCGATGGACGGACTTCCATCTTGCCTTCGTGGAAGCCAGCGTCGTGCTTTTGTACCACCTGCACGATGGTGGCGGCGAAATCGATATGAGTCGGCCCCATCACCTTGATCGGGAAGTCGCTCGGATATTCGATGAGGGACTCTGACGGCGGGATCGCTTGCATAGGTATTCCAATCAATAAAAAACTGGCAACACCAACGCGGTGCCGCCAGCCTCTATTGTAGCCAATTCGGCGTAATCGTCATGGCTGGATCTGATTTCGCTTCTCGCCCCGCTCGCGCCCTTCTTCCTTGCGCCGTTCCTCGCGCTGATGCTGGCCGCTGTCTTTCGGCGCAGCGGCCGGTATGGCAGCGGGCGGCGGGCTAAAGACGGGACGAGCGGGCGCTGGCATTGCGGCCGGAGCGGGTGCCGGCATCATTACTGGCGCCGGTGCTGGCGCGCTGCGCACGGGTGGCTGCATCGGTGCTAGCTGGGCGGCGGGCGCGCTAGGCGGTACTTGCAGCGGCACGGGGGCATCTCGCCGCTCGTCCTGCTGGCGCGCCGGCCGGCGGCCATCTTCCTGCAGGCGGCTGTCGCGGCCATAGCTGTCCACGCGGTTGACGCGCTCGTTGCGCTGGAAGCTATCGGCACGGTCGTTGCGTTCGTTGATATCCATGCTGTTGCGTTCGAAGCGCCCGCCCCGTTCGTTGCCATTAAATGGCTGCGCTTGCACAGGTACGGGCTGGCCCACTGGCTGCGCTGCCGGCTGCACGGGCGCAGGCTGGCTGGCCGGTGGACGCGGCATGGCGGGCGGCTGGCCGACGCTGGCTACCGGGGCCGGTATTGCGACCGGCAACGGTGCAGGGGCAGCGGCCGGATTGCTGGCGCCACGGTTACGGCCATCGTCGCGGTAGTCGGGACGTTGGCCACGGTTATCCTGTCCCCGCTCAGTCCAGCGGCTACGGCCATCTTCCGGTGCGCGGGGTGGCTGGGTGCCCGTCAGGTTGCCGCCGATGCCCGGCTGGATGCTATTTACCGGGCCGTTGACAGACAGCGCGGGCGCGGCGCGTGGTGGCACGCCATGGGGCTGATGGCGTTCGAACTGTTCGCGCGGCAGCACGCTCAGGCCATCGCGACGAGGTGGCTGGTTATTGTTCGCTGGCAGGGGCGCCAGCGGACGGCCATGGTGTGTCCAGCTCAGGCGCTGTTCGCGTTCGGCCGAGTGCCGGTAGCTGGGCACGTAATGGTCGCGCGGGGTGAGCGGATACCAGCCTATGCCGGGACGGTGGTTGGGGCCGGGACCGTGGCCATCAACCCAGCCCACCAGTGCCGGTGCCCATGCAGGGCGGCCATGGGGGCGGCCCGGGGCCCAGCACCAGCGCCGGTTCACCATCACCCAGCGGCCATAGTGCGAGGGTGCATAGCCCCAAGGCGCGTTATCGATCCAGGTCCAGCCCCACGGCGCCAGCCAGATCCAGCGGCCGTCGCGGTACGGCGCCCAGTCGGCGCTGACATTGCGTGGCGTCCACAGCGGGCCGTATTCCGCGCTGTCGCTCCAGCTACCGTTGCGGTCGAGTTCTTCGTAGCCCGTCATGCCGTTGGAGACAAAGCGGGTGCTGACGCTGCCATCACTATAGCGTTCGCGTTCTTCGGCCCAGCGGTCAAAGCCGTCTGTCTGGGCCAGCAGGGTGCGCACATCATTGCTGTTGATTTCGGCCGCGCGGCCGCTATTCAAGGTGAGCGAGGCACCGGCGCCGTTGACGCGGGCGCTGCCGGCCAGCACGCGGATCTGGCTAGTATCGGCTAGCCGCTCGGCATCGACTCGCAGCAGGCCCGGCTCCAGCAAGGTGATGCGGGCCTGCGGTGTAATCAGTTCGAAGTTGCGCAGCAGCTCGGGATTGCGTAGGCGGATGCTGACGCTGCCATAGTTGAGGCGCAGACGCAGAATGTCGTCGTCGAGCTCCAGCACTTCCACATCGGAATCGCCATCGACCCGCACTGCGGTGGAACCGGCGCGGATGTCGCTGCGTGCGCCACTGGCGGTGTGGATATGGTTGCCCGCTACTACCGGCCAGTTCAGGCCGGCGGGCACGGCGTCGGTATCGCCGCTCAGGGTGACCAGGCCTTGCACGGCGGCGACACGGCCCACCATGGCCGGCAGGTCGTCCTGTGCCAGTGCGGGGCCGGCCAGTGCGGCCAGTAGCAGAGTAGAAATGATGCGACGGTTCATGGCAGCGCTCCTCGTTGATGTAAGGATTAAACGCTGTGGCAGATAATCCGCCTACTGCGATTACAAGGCCTTACAAATTTGCCATGCTCTCAGGCGGCGGCGCCGCCCCGTTTGACGAAGAACAGTGCCGTGCCGACGGCCATCAGCAGGCCGCCGAATACGCGGTTCTGCTTTTTCACGGCATGGGCATCGCGGAAGAAACGCTGCATGGACGAGGCCAGAAACGCATAGCTGTGCATCACGATCAGGTCGATGCAGCACATGGTCACGGCCAGAATCAGCAATTGCGGCAGCAGTGGTGCTTCGCGCGTAATGAACTGCGGCAGCACGGCCACCATGAAAATGATGCCTTTCGGGTTGGTGGCATTGGTCAGGAAGCCCGTCAGCAATCGCTGTTTTACCGACGGAATTTTGACTTCCGCATGGGCTGCCTCGCCGCTGATGCTGACTTTGGCGCGCCACTGGCTCAGGCCCAGATAGATCAGGTAGAGCGCGCCCACGGTCTTGACCACATTGAAGGCTACTTCCGACGCCAGCAGCAGCGAGCCCACGCCTGCGCCGGCAATGAACAGCACCAGTAGCAGGCCGGCCTGCAGGCCCAGAATGGTGATGCTGGCGCGTTTCAGGCCATACGATAGGCCGTGCGACATCGACAGGACGGCGCCCGAACCGGGCGAGATGGCGATAATCCAGGCGGCAACAAAGAAGGTGAACCAGGTAGTGAAACTCATGTCATGTCCATAGCATCGGCAGGCAGCCGGCGGCTGCGTCTAAGAGCCCTATTTTAGCGGTCTGCGCGCTTGCCCGCTTCGGTTAATATGTGGACAACTGGGCAAGCCCTCGCGCCTGCCACAATTTTATCCAATTGATAACAAGGAGTTCCTATGGCCGCAAGCAGTCTGCTGGCGCTGATCGACGATATTGCCAGCATCCTCGACGATGTTGCTCTGATGAGCAAAGTGGCCGCCAAAAAAACGGCCGGCGTGCTGGGCGATGATCTGGCCCTCAATGCCCAGCAGGTGGCGGGGGTGCAGGCCGAGCGTGAATTGCCGGTGGTGTGGGCAGTGGCGGTGGGGTCGCTGAAGAACAAGGCTATTCTGGTGCCGGCGGCGCTGGGTATCAGTGCGTTGGCGCCATGGGCCATTGCACCCTTGCTGATGCTGGGTGGACTCTATCTATGCTTCGAGGGCTGTGAAAAAATCGCCCATTCGCTGTGGCATGCCGAGCCGGAAGCACCGGCCGGTACGCTGGCGGCCGTGCTGGCCGAACCGGAGCTGGATCTGGTGGCGCTCGAGCGCGACAAGATCCGTGGTGCCATCCGGACCGATTTCATCCTGTCGGCGGAAATCATCGTAATCGCCTTAGGGACGGTGGCCACGGCGCCGTTCGCCCAGCAGGTGGCCGTGGTGGTGGGCATTGCGCTGGCCATGACGGTGGGGGTGTACGGCATTGTCGCGGCCATCGTCAAACTGGATGACGCGGGCCTGTATCTGAGCCGGCGCCCCGCTGCCGTCTGGCAGGCGCTGGGCCGCATGTTGCTGGCGGCCGCACCCAAGCTGATGAAACTGCTGTCGGTGGCGGGCACGCTGGCCATGTTCATGGTGGGCGGCGGCATCCTCACGCACGGTATTGCTCCAGTGCATGAACTGATCGAACACGCGGGAGCCGTGGCGGCCGCATGGCCGGCACCTGCCTCGTGGCTGGCAGTGCTGCTGCCGTCTGTGCTGAACGCGCTGGCCGGTTTGCTGGCAGGCGGTGTGGCGCTGGGGCTGCTGACAGTCGTGAGTAAGTTGCGTGGTAGCAACGAGCATTGAGTCTCATTACGCCTGTACAGGGCCATTTCGCGCTATAAATTCAGTGCTGCGGCCGCCCGTGGAATACCTATACTGAAGTCATGACACGAGCGGGGCGGCGGTTTTACTCCCCTTATTTGTCCATGTCAAGAAACTGGCCACGGCGTGCCGTGGCTGACCCTATTATTGATAGGGTGTAACACAGGCAATCTGGGGAACTTTGATCTAAATCAATCAAATATCTAGCCAATATCCGTAAACTGACAGGACTATAATTGCGGTAGAGCAATATATCCATCTGGAGAGACAATATGCGCAATAATCAACCGGTAACCAACCGCGAAGTAGAAGTGCAGGAAGATCAGGCGATCGTATCGAAAACCGACTTGAACGGTAACATCGTCTATGTAAATCCGTATTTCTGCCACGTTAGCGGTTACAGCGAAGCCGAGTTGATGGGCGCACCGCAGAATATCGTGCGTCACCCCGACATGCCGCCCGAAGCGTTTGCCGACATGTGGCGCTCCATCCAGTCCGGTACGCCATGGACGGGCATCGTCAAGAACCGCGCCAAGAGTGGCGATTTCTACTGGGTCAAAGCCAACGTCACGCCTATCCGCGAAGCGGGCAAGACCATCGGCTATATGTCGGTGCGTACCAAGGCCGAGCGCAGCCAGATCAATCGCGCGGAAGAGGCGTATCGGGCTATCCGTTCCGGTGGCAAACATAACATCCGCATCAAGAATGGCCAGCTGATCCACGGCAGCGGCGGTTCGCTGGCGGCGCGTCTGACCCGCCGCCTGATTCACTCCTCGCTGGCGCTGCGCATCTGGGCCTCTACCAGTCTGGTGAATACCCTGCTGGCCGGTGTGGGCGCTGCCGCCCTGCTGGGTGGCGGCAGCGGCCATAACTACATCATTTTTGCGGCCACCGTGATCGGTCTGCTGGTCAATGTGTTCCTGTGGTACACCCTGCGCGTCTCGGTGCTGCAGCCGCTCGGTCAGGCCGTGCTGGGCGCTCGCGCGATTGCAGCGGGCGATCTGTCCGGCACGTTTGAAACGGAAGCCACCGATGAAGTAGGCCAGTTGCTGCGCGCCTTGCAGCAGATGAATAACAATCTGATCGCCACCATCCGCGATGTGCGGGTGAATGTGGAAACCATGGCCGTGGCCACGCGCCAGATCGCCGCCGGTAATGCCGACCTGTCCGGCCGCACGGAAGCGCAGGCCGCCAGTCTGGAAGAAACCGCTTCCAGCGTGGAGCAGTTCTCGTCGACCGTGAAACAGAATGCCGACAATTCGGCGCAGGCTAACCAGCTGGCGCTGAACGCATCCAACGTGGCCGTACACGGCGGTGAAATTGTCGCTGACGTTATCGCTACCATGGACGAGATCAATGCCTCGTCGCACAAGATTGTCGACATCATCGGCCTGATCGAAGGCATCGCCTTCCAGACCAATATTCTGGCGCTGAACGCAGCAGTGGAAGCGGCCCGCGCCGGCGAACAGGGCCGTGGTTTTGCCGTGGTGGCAGGCGAGGTACGTAATCTGGCCCAGCGCAGCGCGACGGCCGCCAAAGATATCAAGAATCTCATTAACGTGTCGGTGGGCAAAGTCAGCGCCGGCATGGAGCAGGTGGGACGCGCCGGCGCCACCATGAAGGAAGTAGTGGCCTCGGTGCAGCAAGTGACTTCGATCATGCAGGAAATTACCGTCGCTTCGCAGGAGCAGAGCATCGGTGTCGATCAGGTCAATGCTGCCATCGCCCACATGGATACTGTGACCCAGCAAAATGCCGCGCTGGTGGAACAGGCTGCCGCTGCGACTGCCAGTCTGGCAATCGAAGCGGGCAACCTGACCCAGGCGGTGAGTCTGTTCAAATTCGGCAGCGCACGCACTTCGCGCGCGGCACTGGCCGTCCGTAAACCCCAGCCTATGAAGCGCATTGCAGCCTGATTATGTATAACCACGCAAGTAGCACCGGCTCTGCTTTTCCAGCCGTAGAATTTGATGCCGAAATTATCGGTAAGCTTAGCCAGTCGGGCCCGCGCTATACCTCGTATCCGACGGCCGACCGCTTCCAGCCCGAGTTCGGCTATGGCCAGTTCCTCGAGGCGGTGGCCGGTCTGCGCATGCGCCGCAGCTCGCGCCCGCTGTCGCTGTACATTCATATCCCGTTCTGCGATACCGTGTGCTACTACTGTGGCTGCAACAAGATCGTTACCAAAGACCATAGCAAGGCCGCCACCTACCTCGATTATCTGAAACAGGAAATCGATATGCAGGGCCGTCTGTTTGCCGGCATGGGCAAGCTCGAGCAGCTGCACTTCGGCGGCGGCACGCCCACCTATCTGAGCGACCGCCAGATGGGCGACCTGATGGCGCACCTGCATGCGAGCTTCGATTTCGCGCCGGACCAGCAGGGTGAATATTCGATCGAGATCGATCCCCGCACCGTCAGCGTGGAGCGCGTGCATTCGCTGCGCAAGCAGGGTTTCAACCGCATCAGTCTGGGTGTGCAGGACTTCGATCCGGACGTGCAGAAAGCCGTCAACCGTATCCAGCCGGAAGCGGAAACCCGTGCCGTGATCGATGCCGCCCGTGATGCCGGCTTCCGCTCCATCAGTATCGACCTGATCTACGGCCTGCCCAAGCAGAGCATGACCAGCATGGAGCAGACGCTGGACAAGGTGATCGCCGCCAATCCTGACCGGATTGCGCTGTACAACTACGCCCACCTGCCGCATCTGTTCAAACCGCAGCGCCGCATCAGCGAAGATGATCTGCCGACGCCGGCCGTCAAGCTCGATTTGCTGGCGCTGTGCATCCGCCGCCTGTGCGCGGCCGGCTATGTCTACATCGGCATGGATCACTTTGCCAAACCCGATGACGAACTGGCCGTGGCCCAGCGTCAGGGCCGCTTGCAGCGTAATTTCCAGGGCTATTCCACCCGCGCCGAGTCGGAGCTGATCTCGTGCGGCGTGTCGGCCATCAGCGCGGTCGGCGCCACCTACAGCCAGAACGAAAAGACGCTGGAAGGCTATTACGAAAAACTCGACGAAGGCCGTCTGCCGGTGGTACGCGGCATCAAGCTGGAAAACGATGACCTGCTGCGCCGGATTCTGATCCAGAAGCTGATGTGTAACTTCGAACTGTCGATCGGTTCGATCGAACAATCGTTCCCGATCCGCTTTAGCGAATACTTCGCCACCGAACTGCAGAAGCTCAAAGCCTTCGAGGAAGATGGTCTGCTGATCGTGGAGCCGGACTGGATTACCGTGACGCCGAAGGGCCGTCTGCTGATCCGTAACATCTGCATGGTGTTCGACCGCTACCTGAGCCAGCCACGTCTGGGCGAAGCGCAACCGCTGCGCTATTCCAAGACCATCTGAGCCTGCCATGAACGCATTGCAGCTGCTGCCAGTACTGGTAGTCGGACTGGCCGGCAGCGTGCATTGCATCGGCATGTGCGGCGGCATCGTTGGCGCCCTGTCGGCTTCGGCCGCGAGCCCGGCTGCTGCTGCTGCCGCTGCGCCTAACTCGGCCAGCGCGGCCAGCGCGGCGCGTACTGTCATCCCCATCGCCGTAGCCCAGCCAGCCCGTCCGCTGACCCGCGTGCTCGCGTATAACGCGGGCCGCATCAGCAGCTATATGGTGGCTGGTGCACTGGCCGGCGGACTGGCCAGCGGCGCGCAAAGCCTGAGCGCACTGGCCGGTGTGCAGCTGGGTTTCTACTGGCTGGCCAATCTGATGCTGGTGGCGCTGGGCTTGTATCTGATGAATGCATGGCAGGGGCTGGCCCTGCTGGAACAGGGGGGGCGCGTACTGTGGCAAGCCGCCCAGCCCGCCATTGCTCCCGTCATGAAATCGTTGATGCCGGCCACCCGCCCCCATCAGGCCTATATTCTGGGAGCGCTGTGGGGCTGGCTGCCTTGTGGCATGGTGTACAGCGTGCTGCTGACGGCCATGCTGAGCGGCTCGGCCACGAATGGCGCTGCGGTGATGCTGGCGTTCGGACTGGGCACGCTGCCCATGCTGACCGGGCTGGGGCTGGTCGGTGCGCGCTTGCAGCGTGCCCTGCAGCGCCCGCCCGTACGGCTGGCCTGCGGCCTGCTGGTGCTGGCCTTTGGCCTGCTGGGCCTGTATCGCGCCATAGGCGGCTTCACGCCTGACTGGATGAACACCTTATGTCTGACACCACAACACTAACCCCGCCGCCCGTACTGGGCGCGACTAGCCCGGCCGAGGCTGCGCCTGCTGCCGGCGCTGTGGCCGCGGCGGCGAGCAAGCCGGCCGGCTGCTACCACTGCGGCCTGCCGGTACCGGCCAATGCCAAGCCGGAATGGAAGGTGCATATTGCCGGCGCCGATCAGGCGATGTGCTGCCCCGGCTGCACGGCCGTGGCCCAGACCATCATGGATCTGGGGCAGGAATCGTATTATCTGAACCGCTCCGAGTATGCCGCCACGGCCGAAGGAGCGCAGGTACTGCCGCCGGAACTGCAACTGTATGACAATGCCGACCCGCGTTTCGTCTGCCGCGAAAATACCAGTGAACGGGAAACTACGCTGGCGGTGGACGGCATCCGCTGCGCCGCCTGCGTATGGCTGATCGAACAGCGCCTCAACCAGTTGCCCGGCGTGGCCAGTGCCCAGCTGAATGTGGCGACCGAGCGGCTGTACGTGCGCTGGCGTTCGGACGATTGCCGCCCCGGCGATATTCTGGCCGCACTGCATACCATCGGCTATTCGGCCTATCCTTACGATGCCGCACGCCATAGTGTGCAGCAGCAGCAGGCCCAGCGCACGCTGGGGCGCCAGCTGTTCGTGGCCGGACTGTCCATGATGCAGGTCATGATGTATGTGGCGCCCGCCTATATGGCCGAAGACGGTACGCTGGACGAGAATATGGCGCAGCTGATGCGCTGGGCCAGCCTGCTGCTGACGGCGCCCGCGATCTTCTATTCCGCCCTGCCGTTCTGGCGTGGCGCGTGGTCCAGCCTGCGTGCGCGTGCGCTGGGCATGGATGTGCCGGTGGCGCTGGGTATCGCGGCGGCCTTCGGCGCCAGTGTGCTGGCCACCTTCCAGGGCGGGGGCGAAGTGTATTACGACTCCGTCACCATGTTCATCTTCCTGCTGCTGTGCAGCCGCTATCTGGAACTACGCGCACGGCGTAAAGCGGGGGCGGCGCTGGAACGGCTGCAACACGCTCTGCCCGCTTCGGCGACGGTGCTGGCCGACTATCCGGCCAGCCAGCAGGGCACGCTGGTCAAGGCGGCGGCACTGGAAGTCGATCAGGTCATCATGATCAAGCCGGGCGAGGCCGTGGCGGCCGACTGCGTGATCCTGCAAGGCCATACGGCGCTCGATCTGTCGCTGCTGAGCGGCGAAAGCGCGCCCATTCCCAAACAGGTGGGCGACGAGTTGCCGGGCGGCGCCATCAATGCCAGCAATATGATCATTGCCCGCGTGACCCAGCGGGTGCAGGACAGCACGCTGTCGAATCTGGTCAAGCTGATCGACCGCGCGGGCCGCGACAAGCCGCGCATCGCCCAGTGGGCCGACGATGTGGCGGCGTGGTTCGTGCTGGCGCTGCTGCTGTTCGCCGTGGCCACCTTCGGTTTCTGGTTCTGGCTGGATGGCTATAACGCTACCCGCGCCTGGCCTATCGCGATTGCCGTGCTGGTGGTGTCCTGCCCGTGCGCGCTGTCGCTGGCTACGCCGACGGCACTGGCGGCCGGTACCGACCGCCTGCTGCGTGCAGGGGTGCTGGTGACGGGCGCGCAGACGCTGGAAACGCTGCACCGTGCCACCCATATCGTGTTCGACAAGACGGGCACGCTGACCTATGGCCGTCCCGTGCTGCAGCAGACCACTACTCTGGGACAGATGCAGCCAGATTTCTGCCTGCAGGTCGCAGCGGCACTCGATGCGGCCAGCGCTCACCCGCTGGCGCGCGCCATCGTGCAGGCGGCGGGCGAGGCTGCCTGCGCCAGTGGCGCAACAGCCGATCCGGCCAGCACCGACTGGCATCCGTCCGTGCTGCAGGAAGTGGCCGGACGCGGTGTGGAAGGGGTGCTGCACGAGCGCCGTTACCGGCTAGGGAATGCCAGCTTTGTGGCCGAACTGAGCGGTGGCGTACCGGCCCATGTCGTGCCGGAGGGCGCTACGCCCGTGTATCTGGGAGCGGAAGGCCAGTGGCTGGCCTGTTTCGCCCTGCATGACGGCATCCGTGCCGAAGCGGCCGGCACCATCGATTATTTCCGCAAGGCGGGCAAGACGGTGGTGCTGCTCAGTGGCGACCATGATGCACTGGCGCGCAAGGTGGGCGATCAGCTGGGCATCAGCACCACTATAGGCGGCTATCTACCGGATGAGAAACTGGCATTCGTGAAGCAACTGCAGGCCGGTGGTGCCGTGGTGGCCATGGTGGGCGACGGCATCAACGATGCGGCCGTACTCAGTGCGGCCGATGTGTCGTTCGCCATGGGCGCCGGTGCAGCGCTGGCGCAGGCCCATGCCGATGCCGTGCTGCTCAGTGGACGGATAGACTCGGTAGTCGACAGTGCCGATGTGGCGGCGCGCACCATGGGCGTGATTCGCCAGAACCTGTGGTGGGCTAGCCTGTACAATGGCGTGGCCATCCCGGCCGCGGCGCTGGGCTGGCTCAATCCGTGGCTGTCGGGCGTGGGCATGGCGCTCAGCTCGGCAGTGGTAGTGGCGAACGCCTTGCGACTCAGAAAGGGAGCGTGATGGAAGCTTTGTATCTGCTCATACCGCTGAGCGTATTACTGGTCTTTGTGGCGCTGTGGATCTTCTTCCGCGCTTCGGACAATGGCCAGTTTGAAGATCTGGTCGGTCCCGGCCTGCGCATCCTGCAGGATGACGACAAGCCGCCGCTGGAAGATCCGTCGAAAACTGACTAGTGCAATGCTAGTTTGTGCCGGAGGGGGGCTGCCTCCGGCAAGCGCCCCGGCCGCGCCCTGCGGCCAGCCATGATGGGGACGAAATGTCCCTATGCAATGATTCATAAGAGATATTTTGATCTGTATCAAGGTTTTTTAAGTCTCACCTAAGTAACCTTTGACCCACATCATCAAAGCGTTCTTGGGAGAACATCAAGTGGACCTTGCACAGAACTACAACTACAAGATTGTGAAGCAATTCGCAGTCGCCACCGTGGTCTGGGGCATCATCGGCATGCTGGTCGGCGTCATTATCGCCGCCCAACTGGCATGGCCGGCGTTGAACCTGGACATTCCATGGTTAACTTATGGCCGTCTGCGGCCATTGCACACCAACGCGGTGATTTTCGCGTTCGGTATTTGCGGCCTGTTCGCAACTTCGTACTACGTGGTACAGCGTACCTGCCAGGTACGTCTGTTCTCGGATAAGCTGGCTGCCTTCACCTTCTGGGGCTGGCAAGCTGTCATTCTGAGCGCCGTCGTCACTCTGCCACTGGGTCTGACCCGTGGTAAAGAGTACGCCGAGCTGGAATGGCCTATCACCCTGCTGATCGCTGTCGTGTGGATTGCCTACGCGGTAGTGTTCTTCGGCACCATCATTACCCGCAAAGTTAAGCACATCTACGTGGCTAACTGGTTCTTCGCTTCCTTCATTCTGGCGGTGACGATCCTGCACGTGGTGAACGGTGCTTCGATGCCTGCAACCCTGTTCAAATCCTACTCCGCCTATGCCGGTGTACAGGATGCGATGATCCAGTGGTGGTACGGCCACAATGCGGTGGGCTTCATCCTGACCGCTGGCTACCTGGGCATGGTGTACTACTTCATTCCTAAGCAAGCTGAACGTCCTGTGTACTCGTATCGTCTGTCGATCGTGCACTTCTGGGCGCTGATTTTCACCTACATGTGGGCGGGTCCGCACCACCTGCATTACACTGCACTGCCAGACTGGACTCAGTCGCTGGGTATGGTGTTCTCGCTGATTCTGCTGGCACCATCGTGGGGCGGTATGATCAACGGTATCATGACCCTGTCGGGTGCATGGCACAAACTGCGTACCGATCCTATCCTGAAATTCATGATCGTTTCGCTGTCGTTCTACGGTATCTCGACCTTCGAAGGTCCGATGATGTCGATCAAGACCGTCAACGCACTGTCGCACTACACCGACTGGAGCATTGCTCACGTTCACGGTGGCGCTCTGGGCTGGGTGGGCTTCATCACCATGGGTTCGATCTACTACATCCTGCCACGCATGGCCGGTTCGCAGAAAATGTATAGCACCAAGCTGATCGACCTGCACTTCTGGGTAGCGACCATCGGTATCGTTCTGTACATCGCCGCAATGTGGATTGCCGGTGTGATGCAAGGTCTGATGTGGCGCGCAGTCAATCCAGACGGCACCCTGACCTACACCTTCGTCGAAAGTGTCAAAGCCACCTTCCCGTACTACGTCGTACGTTTCACTGGCGGCCTGCTGTACCTGACCGGCATGTGTGTAATGGGCTACAACACCTGGATGACCTTGCGTAACCGCGAGACCGCCGTAGCGCGTATTCCTGCGCTGAACAGCGGCCACGCTTGATATCGGAGCACCTATGAAATTTTCACATGACTGGATTGAAAGAAATCCCTGGCTGCTGATCGCGCTGGTAGTGCTGGTAATCAGCGTTGGCGGTGCCGTAGAAATCTTGCCGCTGTTCTTCCAGAAGTCGACTACCGAACCGGTAGCTGGCCTGAAGCCTTACTCGGCACTGCGTCTGACCGGCCGTGACATCTATGTTCGCGAAGGTTGCTACAACTGCCACTCGCAGATGGTGCGTCCGTTCCGTGCAGAGACCGAGCGTTATGGTCACTACTCGGTGGCTGGCGAGTTCGTCTACGATCGTCCGTTCCAGTGGGGTTCCAAGCGTACCGGTCCGGATCTGGCCCGTGTAGGCGGCCGTTACAGCGATGAATGGCACCGTACCCACCTGAACAACCCACGTGACGTGGTGCCAGAGTCGAACATGCCGAACTACCCATGGCTGGCGAAGACGGCACTGGACCCACAGGGCGTGATTCCGAAAATGCGTGCACTGCAACGTCTGGGCCATCCGTACACTGACGCTGAAATCGCCGCCGGTCCGGAAGAGCTGAAAGATAAAACTGAAGAAGATGCTCTGATCGCCTATCTGCAAGGCCTGGGCACGTTAATTAAATCGAGGAACTAACATGGCAATCGATTCCCTGTTGGACCGTGCCAGCAGCGTGATGACGGTGATTTCTTTCATCACGTTTGCCGGAATCCTGTGGTGGGCATTGATCCACAATAAAGAAGCTGATTTCGCTCAAGCGGCACATCTGCCGTTCGACGACGAAGATTTGGAGGCGCAACATGGCTGATTTTACTAGTAGCTTCTGGGACCTGTACATTGTTGTACTGACTATCCTGGGTATCGTCGGCTGTGCCGTACTGCTGTATTCGCAATCGAAAGTGACCAGCAAACCCGGTGAAACCACCGGTCACGTGTGGGACGAAGATCTGTCGGAACTGAATACGCCGATGCCGCGCTGGTGGATGTGGATGTTCTACATCACCATCGTGTTCGGTGTCGTGTATCTGGTGCTGTACCCGGGTCTGGGTAGCTTCGCTGGCAAACTGGGCTGGAAATCTTCCGGCCAGTACCAGGCTGAAGTACAGGCTGCTGACGCTGAGTTCGGCCCCCTGTTCGCCCAGTTCCAGAAACAGGACCTGAAGGCCGTAGCAGCTGATCCGAAGGCACACGCCATCGGTGAGCGTCTGTTCCTGACCTACTGCGCCCAGTGCCACGGTTCGGATGCCCGCGGTAACAAAGGCTTCCCTAACCTGACCGATAAAGACTGGCTGTTCGGCGGTGCGCCGGAAACCATCAAGGAAACCATTCTGCATGGCCGTAATGGCGTGATGCCAC
This sequence comes from Duganella fentianensis, assembly GCF_964031615.1. Classification (GTDB taxonomy): domain Bacteria; phylum Pseudomonadota; class Gammaproteobacteria; order Burkholderiales; family Burkholderiaceae_D; genus Rugamonas; species Rugamonas fentianensis_A. Next base: position 161,615 of record NZ_CAXIQN010000002.1, on the reverse strand, counting down.
CGATGGGTGCCGCCGTGGGTTCCGACAAAGATGTGGAAAATGTCGCACACTACGTACTGAGCCTGTCCGGTTCGACCGCTGATCCGATCAAAGCCTCGTTCGGCAAAGAGAAGTTCGCTGCCTGTATGGCTTGCCACGGCGCAGACGGCAAGGGCAACCTGGCCATCGGTGCACCAAATCTGACCGATAAGATCTGGCTGTTTGGCGGCAGTGCTGATACCATCATGGAGACCATCCGCAAAGGTCGCAATACCACCATGCCTGCGTTTGCCGAGTTCCTGGGCGATGCGAAAGTGCATGTACTGGCAGCCTATGTGTGGAGCCTTTCCAACGACGTTAATCAACCGGCCGCTCCGGCTCAAGAAGTCGCCCCGGCAGCACAATGAATGAACCTGCACCACAAGTAATCAAGATGTACGCGGCTCGCGAGGAGATCTATCCTCGCGAGATCAAGGGTAAGTACGTCAGTCTGCGTTGGCTGTTTGTCTGGCTGACGCAGCTGGTGTTCTACTGCGGCCCTTGGCTGCAATGGAACGGCCGCCAGGCTGTGCTGTTTGATCTGGGCGCGCGTAAGTTTTATATCTTCGGGATTGTCTTGTGGCCGCAGGACTTCATTTATCTGGCCGCACTGTTAATCATCAGCGCCTACCTGCTATTTCTGGCCACAGCAGTAGCAGGGCGGGTGTGGTGCGGCTTCGCCTGTCCACAGACGGTTTACACCGAAATCTTCCTGTGGATAGAGCGTAAATGGGAAGGCAATCGCAGCGCCCGTATGGCGCTGGACAAACAACCGCCTTCGCTCAAGAAATTTGTCAAGAAAACCGGTAAGCATCTGACCTGGATCGCCCTTGCGCTCTGGACCGGCTATACCTTTGTTGGTTACTTTACCCCGATCAAAGTACTGGGTAGCGAAGCGGTCACGCTAAGCTTCGGCCCCTGGGAATGGTTCTGGGTAGTGTTCTACGCGTTTGCCACCTACGGCAATGCGGGCTGGATGCGCGAGCAGGTGTGCAAATACATGTGCCCTTACGCCCGCTTCCAGAGCTCGATGTTCGACAAGGACACCCTGATCATTTCCTACGATAAGGAGCGTGGCGAACCGCGTGCTCCTATCTCCAAATCGAAACAGCAAACCGGCAACGGTTCCTGTATTGATTGCTCGCTGTGCGTGCAGGTCTGCCCTACCGGCATCGATATCCGCAATGGCTTGCAATATGAATGTATCGGCTGCGCTTCCTGTGTGGATGCCTGCAACAGTGTGATGGACAAGATAGGCCAGCCGCGTGGTCTGGTGCGTTACACCACCGAGCACGGTCTGGTGAACAAATACACGCCGGCACAGATTCGCGAACGCACTTTCCGTCCCCGTGTACGGATCTATACGGCGATTCTGGGCCTGATCGTCTGCGCTGCGGCCGCTTCGCTGTATCTGCGCACGCCGCTGAAGATGGACGTGATCCGCGACCGCGGCTCGATGGGGCGCGAAGTGGAAGACGGCATGATCGAAAACGTCTACCGTCTGCAGATCATGAATACCTCGGAACGTGGCCATACCTACCAGATCCGCGTCAGTGGCATGGATACGCTGAAGCAGGTAACTGCTGATCAGGTTACCGTGGCGGCCACCGAAACCAAGGGCTATCCTATCCGTCTGCGTGTGGCGCATGGCGTCGGCAAGCCCGGATCCAACAAGATTGATGTGGAGCTGACGGCAATCGACGAGCCGTCGCTGCATGTGAAAGAACACGCGGTGTTCATCGTCCCGCGCTAAGGAGTAAGTATGACCGTCTCGATGCTGGAACAAGCGCCTGCCGCACCCTGGTATAAACACCGCTGGCCTTGGCTGCTGATGCTGGGTCCGGCGACAGCCATCGTCGTGGGTACCATGTTTGCCTACATGGCTTATACCCAGCAGGATGCGCTAGTGGTGGGCGATTACTACAAAAAAGGCAAGGCCATCAATCAGGACTTGCGGCGCGATCACCGTGCGGCCGAACTGGGTCTGTCGGCCCAGCTGTCTTACGATGCCGCCCGTGGCGTGCTGGTGGGGCAGCTGAGCCGTGCTGCCGGTGCCGCCAAGCAGGAAAAACTGTTCGTCCGGCTGTCGCACGCTACCCTGCCCGAAAAAGACATCAATCTGGTGGTGCAGCCCGATGCCAGCGGCGTGTTCGAAATGAACCTGCCTATGCTGGAACAAAGCCGCTGGGTAGTCCTGGTGGAAGGCGAGCAGCGCGACTGGCGTCTGGCCGGTAGCTGGAGCTGGCCTAAGCAGCGGGCCGTCTCGCTGCAGGCTGATCTGGCCAAGCCGGTGGACGATTAAGCTAGCGTCCTTAGAAAAAAAAGCGCCCAGCTGACAGTGGGCGCTTTTTTTATGCCTGCCGGACTGACCTGGCAGAGCGATTAGTTGCAGGAGTGAGTCCCGGCGGTGATGGCTTTCAGGCGCAAGGGATCGAGCAGTTCGATTTCGCGGTTGCTGACGCGCAGCAGGCCTTCTTTCTTGAACTTCGATAGCAGACGGCTGATGCTTTCGATGGTCAGGCCCAGATAGTTGCCGATTTCTTCGCGCGACATGCGCAGCTGGAATGTGTTCGGCGAGTAGCCACGGGCTTCGTAACGGGACGACAGGTTGACCAGGAAGGCAGCAAAGCGCTGGGTGGCCTGCATATTCCCCAGCAGCAGCATGACGCTCTGCTCGCGGGTAATTTCCTGACTCATCATGCGGTGGAAGTGGCGCAGCAGGGCCGGCATATCGGCCAGCAGTTGCTGCAGGCTGCCGAATGGCACTTCGCACACTTCGCTATCTTCCAGCGCCACGGCGGTGCAATGGTGCAGATCGGTGCTGATGGCATCCATGCCCAGCAGTTCGCCAGCCATCTGGAAACCGGTAATCTGTTCGACGCCGTCGCGGTTGACCTGATAGGCCTTGAAGTGGCCCAGCCGGATCGCATACAGGTTCTGGAACGGATCGCCGATGCGGAACAGGGTACTGCCGCGCGCCACTTTGCGGCGCCGGCCGATAATCTGGTCCAGCCTATCCATGTCGTCATTGTCGAGGCCCATCGGCAGGCACAACTGGTGCATGCTGCACGTTGCGCACTTGGCTTTGAGCGCTTCGAGTGGGGTGCTGGGACTAACCAGCGAGTCAAATTCTCGTATCATCCCGCCAGTGTAGACCATTTGTAGTCCTTTTGGGCTATGCCATAGTTACTATCTCGGGTATTCCAGTAAGTATTTTGCCTGTAAAGCCCTTGTGTTGCGTTGCAGCATCGTAAAACTACTGTGGCAGATTCGGCACAGGCAATGCGCACGACGGATTTGTGCTGCGCTGCTCAGGCGGGCGGGCAGTGAATTGTATTGCTAAAAGCTAGCATTAATAGCAAAATTTACTCACCTCCGACGAGGTTCTAACCGGTTTTCTGCAGGTGCTAGACTCACAGGGAACACATGACCTCATTAGGTATCAAGGCAAAAGTTGCGCTGGCCACTAGCCTGACATCGATCCTGATGCTGGCGCTGGTTACGGCAGTGCAGATGCATCGCCTGCAGGAAGATTTCAGCAAAGTGCTGTTTGCCCAGCAGACTGCGCTGATCAACCGTACCGCCGAGGAACTGGACGACAAGCTGCTGATGCTGCGCGATATCATCGCCCAGTCCGCCAGACAGCAGCCACCGGAACTGGCCACCGCGCCCGCCAAGCTGCGCGAATACTATCGCGACCGTGCCGTGCTGGCACTGTTCGACGACGTGCTGATTCTGAGCCCCCAGGGCCGCATCATCGCCGACCTGCCCGAGCAGCCGGGGCGGATCGGCATCAACGCATCCGACCGCGCCTATTTCAAGACGGTGATGCAGACCCGCATGCCGGTGATCTCCGAACCCGTGATCGGGCGCGCCCAGGGCCAGCCCATCGTGCAGATGGTAGCGCCCGTGCTGAATGCGCGTGGCGAAGTGGTGTGCGTGCTGATCGGTGTATTGCGGCTCTACAAGGACAATCTGCTGGGCCACCTGCGCAACGCCAAGGTGGGCCGCACTGGCTACTATTTTGCCCTGACGCGCGAAGCTATGCCACGCTATGTGCTGCATCCGGATGCAGCCCGCCTGCTCAAGCCGCGCCAGCCGTTTGCCAATCCGGCCACCACCCGTGCGCTCGAACAGGGTTTCGAAGGGACCATCGACGGTATCAATGGCAGTGGCCAGCGCACCCTGAACAGCTACAAGGCGCTGCGTGCCGTGAACTGGGTGCTGGCCGCTTCGTTACCGGCCGAGGAAGCCTTCGAGCCTTTCAACGGTGCGGTCCAACGGCTGCTGTGGTGGAGCGGACTGGCCGCCTTGCTGGCGGCTCTGCTGATCGGCTGGCTGACCATGCACCTGCTGGCGCCGCTGGTGCGGTTGCGCGATGCCATCGTGGCGCTGCGTGCGGCGCCGGCCGGCTATACTCCGCTGCCGGTGGCCACGGCCGACGAGGTGGGCCAGTTGACCAGTGCCTTCAATGCGCTGATGCAGGAGCGGCTGGCCGCCGATGCACGGCTGCAGAATCTGGTGGAATATGCCCCCAATGCCATTCTGGTGGTGGATGCCGAGGGCCGCATCGAAAGCATCAACCGTGAAGCGGAGCGCTGCTTCGGCTATGCCCGCACGGAGCTTTTGGGGCGTGCCCTGACCATGCTGGTGCCTGCCCGTTTGCATCAGCTGTATGTGGACATGCAGCAGCGCTTCTTTAACGAGGGTAGCGGCGCCGTGCCGATGCGCATGGGGCGTGAGCAGGTGCTGTATGGCTTGCGGCGTGACGCCAGCGAGTTCCCGCTGGAGCTCAACCTGAGTGCGGTGCGCACTGATCAGGGCATCAAGATGCTGGCCATGATTGCCGATATCACCGAGCGCCACCGTCTGCAGCAGGATGTGGAAGCGCGCGCCGCCGAACTGGAGCGCGAGCGCGACCGCGCCGAAGCGGCCAACCGTGCCAAGAGCGATTTCGTGGCGAATATGAGTCATGAAATCCGCACCCCCATGAATGCCGTGCTGGGCATGGTCTACCTGCTGGGCAATACCCCGCTGACGCCGCAGCAGCGCAAGTATCTGAATATGGTGCGCGAATCGGGCCAGTCGCTGCTGGGCATCCTCAACGATGTGCTGGACTTTTCCAAGATCGAAGCGCGCCACATGGAACTGTCGCCGGTCGACTTTGCGCTCGATGAAGTGGTGAATGCACTGGCCACCCTGATGACGTTGAACAGCGGCGAGAAAGCGCTGGAACTGGCGATCCGGGTGGATCCGGCGATACCGCGCCAGCTGCATGGCGACGCGCTGCGCCTGCAGCAGATACTGGTGAATCTGGTGGGCAATGCCATCAAGTTCACCGAGCAGGGCGAAGTGGCGGTGAATATCGAGCTGGTTGCGGCCGACGCACGCCAGATCCTGCTGCGCTTCGAGGTGCGCGATTCCGGCATGGGGATGACGCAAGCCCAGCTGACCCAGCTGTTCAACGCCTTCACTCAGGGCGACCAGAGCATCACGCGGCGCTTCGGCGGCACGGGGCTGGGGCTGGCCATCAGCAAGCGCCTGATCGAACTGATGGGGGGAGAAATTGCCGTCGCCAGTGTGCCGGGACAGGGGTCGCGTTTCTGGTTCAGTCTGGCGTTCGGGGTGGCCAGCAGTGCTGCCGAAGAACGCCGCCAGCCCGTGCCGGGCCCGCTGTCGGTACTGGTCGCGGTTCAGCACGACAGCAGCCGCGCCATTCTGCTGGAACTGCTGCGCGGCTATGGCTGGCAGGCCGATGAAGCACAGACGGATCAGGCGGCACGCCAGTGTTACCAGCAGCGGCTGGCGGCCGGCCAGCCGTACGACCTGCTGTTGCTGGACTGGCAGTTGCAGGATGCGGACGGTCGCAGTACGGCGCAGGCGTTGCGCAGCGCGGCCGGGGTGGCCGCCGTGCCACTGGTGTTGCTGGCGCATCCACGCGCACGGGCACAGGCGGAAAGCGATGAAAATGCCGTGGTGCTGGTCAAGCCGGTGACACCGACCAATCTGTATGACGCCCTCCAGCATGCACTGGCTGGCTACGGCGAGCACGGCCAGAGCAGTAGTCACGAAGCCAGCATTGCCGGCAGTCTGGCCGGGGTCCACTTCCTGCTGGTGGAAGATAATCTGCTGAATCAGATGGTGGCGCGCGGCATCCTCGAACATGCTGGTGCCACGCTCGATGTGGTGGGTGATGGCCGTCAGGCGGTCGAGCGCATGCGCGCCACGCCCGCGGCCTACGACATGATACTGATGGATATGCAGATGCCGGTGATGGATGGCTATACGGCCACCCGCATATTGCGCCAGCAACTGGGTCTGCGCCTGCCCATCATCGCCATGACGGCAGGCGTACTCGGTAGCGAGCGCCATCGCAGCGAAGAAGCCGGTATCAGCGATTTCATCCCCAAGCCCATCGAAGTGGACGAAATGCTGGCCGTGCTGCAGCGTCACTTGCCGCTGCGCAGTACGGTGCCGCTGGCACAAGCCGTATCGGCGGCGGCCGCCAGCGTTACGCCGGCCGCCGCCGAGGCGGGTGTGTTCAATATGGATAGCCTGATGCGGGTGATGGGCAAGGATGCGGCAGGACGCGCCATGATGGAGCGTATGGTGCGCGGTGCCATCGATAGCGGCATGGGCCCCGTCGAGGTGGCCGGGCTCGCCTTGCAGGAGGGGCGATTGCGCGATGCTGCCCATGCCTTCCATGGCCTGCGCGGCGCGGTGGGCGTGCTGGGCGCCAAGCGACTGGTGCAGGCGACGCTGGATGCGGAACAGGCCATCAACAGCGATGCCGTCAGTGCGGACGGGGCTGATCTAGCGCCCTACTTCCTTGCCGTGCGGCAGGAACTGGCCCTCACGCTGGCTCAGGCCAGAGCGTGGCTGGAGGCGCAAACCGTCGACAAATCGAATTGAGAATAATTCGCATTTACATTTGTATCCTTCCTTGTTACAATCCTGCTACCCCTTGTAGTTCACCGGCAGCCAGACGCCTTTAGCAGCAACTCTTGCAGCGCAGCCAGCCACCCACTCCCACGGATGAAGGATGCACATGATTAAGAGTCGTAAGCACGCGCCTGCGCGTTCGGAACAGCGTTTTAACACCACTCTGGCAGCCCTGTTGCTGCCAGTTAGCATGGCCGTGCAGGCGGCCGAAACCACGCCGCCAGCCCAGAAAACGCTGGAAGAAGTCAAAGTGGTGGCCGATGCCATCAATGATTTCAAGGCTGAGAAAGCCAGCTCGCCCAAGTACACGGAAAAGCTGGTGGATACAGCCCAGACGATTACCGTCATCAAGCGCGAACTGGTGGAGCAGCAAGGCGCCGTGACCCTGACGGAAGCGCTGCGCAACACCCCCGGCGTGGGTGCTTTCTTCCTCGGTGAAAATGGCAGCACGAATACGGGTGACGCCATCTATATGCGCGGTTTCGACGCTTCGGGCAGTATTTTTGTCGATAACGTGCGCGATGTCGGCTCGATTTCGCGTGACACCTTCAATGTCGAGCAGATCGATGTGCTGAAAGGCCCGGCTGGTACTGACAGCGGCCGCAGCACGCCGACCGGTTCCGTCAATCTGGTCAGCAAACAGCCGCAACTGGAAAACTTCAGCAATGCTGCGCTGACGGCCGGCAGCGGCCAGCAGCGGCGTGGCACGGCTGACTTGAATCGCGTCATTAATAGCGACAACGGTACCGCCTTCCGTCTGAATCTGCTGGAGCAGGATAGCGGCAATCCCGCCCGTGACGTGGTGCGCAACAAGCGCTGGGGTGTGGCACCGTCGCTGGCCTTCGGCCTGAATGGACCGACCCGGATCTACCTGAACTATCTGCACGTGCAACAGAACAACATTCCCGATGGCGGTGTGCTGACCATCGGCCTGCCGGGCTGGACGCCGCCGGCCAATATCGCTGCCACCGCCACCAAGCCGGCCCAGAGCTTTGCCTTTATGGCGGGCGCCAAACCGGTCGACCCATCGAATTTCTATGGTTCCGTGCTGGACTTCGACAAAGTCCGTGCCGATATGCTGACCACCCGTATCGAACATGATTTCGCTTCCGGTGCACGCTTGCAGAACACCACCCGCTATGGCCGCACCAAGCAGGACTATCTGCTGACCGCCTTCATGTCGACGGGCGCCAATCTGTCGGCTAACCTGTCCGGCTCCGACCCGTCCAGCTGGGTGATGGCGCGTACCAATCTGACCTACAAGGATCAGCTCAACGAAATTCTCACCAACCAGACTACGCTGAGCTTCAATCTCGACGATGGCCTGTTCAAGCATGCGCTGGTGGCGGGGCTGGAATTGACCAATGAGAAGCAGACCAACTATACCCACGTCAATGGCGCCGTCTCGGTCAATGGTTCCGTGATCGGCTTGCCGCCCACCAGCATCTACAGCCCCAATCCGGCCACCCCGATCAGCACGGCCCAAGTGAATATGGTGCGTAACGGTGCGCGTGGTGATGGCAGCACCAATACCCAGGCGCTGTATCTGTTCGATACGGCCAAGCTGGGCGAGCGCTGGATTTTCAACGCTGGTGTGCGTCTGGACCATTACACCACCACCTATAACGGCGTGACGGTGCAAGGGACGGCCACGCCGCAGACCATACCCGTAGGCACCTTGCTGGCGACTGCGCTCAGCGGCAGCGATACGCTGGTCAACGGCAAGCTGTCGGTCCTGTACAAGCCGACGGAAAACAGCAGCGTGTATGCGCTGGCAGCGAGCTCGAAAGCGCCACCGGGCGGTAACACCTTTACCCTCAGCAGCGCGGCCAGCAGTGCCGCCAATCCGAACTATGATCCGCAAATGACCACGACTTATGAAGTGGGCACCAAGTGGGATCTGCTCAAGCAGAAGCTGTCGCTCTCGGCCGCGGCCTACCGCACCCAGGTGCGCAATGAAGTGGAAGTGGACCCCACCAATAGCGCGCAGTATTTCCAGACGGGTAAAAAGCAGGTGCAGGGTCTGGAACTCGGTGTCACGGGCGAGCTGATGCGCAACTGGTTGATCAGCGCCGGCTATACCCGCATGGCGTCGGAAGTGGTGTCGGGGCGTATCGTTACCAGCAGCGGCGAAAACCGCCTGAGCTACACGCCTAAGCAGGCCTTCACGGCGTGGACCTCGTACACCCTGCCGATGGGCTTGCAGATCGGTGGCGGCGCCCGCTTTGTCGACAAGCTGCTGCGCGGTACCGATGGCGCCGTCGGCACGCCCGCCTATGCCGATGCCTACTGGGTGTATGACGCCATGGCGTCCTACCCGCTCAGCAAGAATATCGACCTGCGTCTGAATGTATATAACCTGGCGGACAAGCAGTACGTGGCAGCGATTAACAAATCGGGCTATCGCTACACACCGGGCGCGCCACGCTCGGCCAGCCTGACTGCCAACTTCCACTTTTAATTAACGCGGTGACGGCGTTCCCAAGAAGGGAACGCCGTTTTAGCTTGTAGGAGTCGTATCATGATGTTGCATATCCCCGGTGTGCTAAGCCGGGAACAGGTGGCCGCTATGCGGCGCAAACTCGATGCCTCGAACTGGGTCGACGGCCGTAGCACGGTGGGCGCGCAAGGCGCCCAGGTGAAACAGAACCGCCAGCTGGCGCAAGGTTCGCCACTGGCGCAGGAACTGGGCGCGGAAGTGCTGGCGGCACTGGCGAATAGCCCGCTGTTCTTCTCGGCCGCGCTACCACTGCGCACCTGTCCGCCGCTGTTCAATTGCTACGCTGGTGGCGAACACTATGGCGACCATGTCGATGGCGCCATGCGCCGCGTGGCCGAGACGGGGCAGTGGCTGCGCACCGATGTTTCTTCCACCCTGTTCCTGAGTGATCCCGACGAATATGAGGGGGGCGAACTGACCGTGGTTGATGCCTATGGCGAGCATGAAGTGAAGTTGCCGGCCGGTGATCTGATCGTCTATCCGTCCACCAGCATCCACCGGGTAGCGCCCGTCACGCGTGGCGCCCGCGTGTGTTCCTTCTTCTGGACCCAGAGTATGGTGCGCGATGATATGCGCCGCTGTATGCTGCTAGAACTCGATCAGAATATTCAAAGTCTGCGTGCCCGTCTTGGTGATTGCACCGAACTGGTGGGTTTGACGGGCCACTATCACAACCTGCTACGCCAGTGGAGCGAGGTTTAAGCCGCGCTGTGACCAGAACGGCTGGCGCGGCGCTCTATCCAGGCACCGAAGGGGCGCAGGCCCAGCATCAGCAGGAATACTAGATTGGACATGCCGGGGGCGACATAGCTCAGCGGTATGGCCGAGAGCGCGATCAGTAGCAAGCCCAGCCCTCGCGCCAGCACGGCGGCATAGCTGGCTGGCGTCAGCTGGTGGCCGCACAGTTCGGGATGGCGGTAGATATAGCGCGCCTGCAGCAGCGTGGCCACACCCAGCAGCACCATCACGCCTGAGTACACTAGCTGCCCCGTCAGCGAGGCGAATTCGTTGTTGACGGCGGAAGCAAACGGCAGCAGTGCGGCGCCGGACAGGCCCAGCATGGTCAGCCACAGCAGGGGCTGATCGACATGACGCACGAAGCTGTACAGGCGATGGTTGGCGATCCAGAAGTTGGCTAGCACAAAGAAGCTGATCACCCACGAAATCATTACCGGTAGCAGATGCAGTAGCGCGCCGCGCAAGCCTGCTTCACCGGCATGGTGGGCTTGTTCGGGGATGCGCAGCTCGATCACCAGCAGCGTCATGGCGACGGCGAAGATGCCATCGACCAGTGCCTCGATGCGGTGTTTGCTCAGTTGCGGCTGGGCGGTACTGACTAGTTCGGACATGGTGCGCTTTCTAGGATTCGGCAGAGCGCACATTCTTGCGGAAAATTACATAAATCGCAATGTTGCGTATCGAGGATGTCGCTTTATGGCACAGCGCGAATGCTGGGTAGAAAGCGCCCTAGATGACGCGGTCGCCGGTTATGCGATTCGGAATTAAGCGGCGATCAATTTCAGCTTGCCAACACGACGCAGATCAACCAGTTGCCGAGCGATCCAGAGATCATGTGCATCCTGCATGGCAAGCCAGCTTTCGGGTGTGCGTCCGAGTGCTTTGGATAGTCGCAGTGCCATTTCGGGTGTGACGCGGCTGCTGCCTTTGAGAACCCGACTGAGAGTAGACGGGGCGACATTGAGTTTGTCTGCCAGTTCACGTCCACTTACGCCGTTGGGCTCAAGGTAAATTTCTGTGATGAACTGTCCGGGATGGGGGGGATTGTGCATTACCATCAGTGATAGTCCTCGTAGTCTAGAACGTAAGCGTTTCCTTCAATAAATTCAAATGTCATGCGCCAGTTTCCGTTGACGGTTATAGACCAGCGACCATGCATTTCACCTTTTAAAGCGTGTAAGCGGAATCCGGGGATATCCATGTCGTCGATACGCTGCGCCGTATCGAGTGCCGCCAGTTGCATTCGTAATCGTTTGGCATGCATAGCCTGGACACCAGAGATGTTGCCCGTTTCAAAAAGTCGCTTCAGACCTTTGTGCCGGAACGATTTAATCATCACCGTAATGTAGCATGTTGCGCACCACGCAACAAATGTGGCAGATCAAATCGGGCGGTGTATTCGGTTTGCTAGTACGGTCTGGATGCGGGCTGGCCGTTCAAGTCGGTCCAGAGGTCGTCTGGCAGGGAGCGATCACGCAGGCAAACTCGTGCGTGGTCCGGGTAGGTAATCCGGTCGACCGGCGCGCGGGTGCCGACCACGAGACAACGTGTCGGCGCAGAACTGCGATTCTCCAGATAGTGACCGACTGCAACACCAGCCTTGAAGGCGGCAACCCCGCCTGCCTGCAGGCGCGTCTCAGTGTCACCCTCGACCACGGTAATTTCTCCTTCAAGCACATAGACCATTTCGTCCTCGGCACTATGCCAGTGCTTTAAAGACGAGATGCAACCGGGTTGCAGCACTTCGATGAAGGAGCCGAACTGGGTCAGTCCTGCCGTGTCACTGATCCACAGAGTCTGATTGGGCTGGGCAGATCCTGCGACTTCGCTGACTTCGGTTTCAAGTTGTTCGGGGCGGTAGACCGGCATGGTGGAGATTCCTTGGCGACGAATACAGTAGGGTGATGCGCGACCAGAGCGAGGTGAAATGTGCGCCCAGCTTATTGGCAATCAGGCTCCGGTGCAACGTCAGGCTTACCATACTTGAGCTGTACGGCTGGCAGTTCCGGCTGTTGTAGCGTCACGACGAACAGGTTGGCGAAGCTGGTTTCGCACAGCGTGACGGGCTTGCTCGACGAGAGGCCTGCCACGATACCTGCCACCGTGTTGCTATGGCCAACCACCAGCACCGGTCCTGTCGATTTGCGCACCTCGGCGACGACTTCTGCAATATGGGCCTGTGCTTGCCCGCGCTGAATGGTCAGCACCTTGGGCGTGAGCCCGAATTGCTTGGCAGTGGGGGCTGCGGTCTGCTGGGTACGAAGGTATTGCGTGGTCAAGATGGTGCGAATATTGGTCGCAGCGAGAACCTGTGCCAGCGTCTCGGCGCGTGCGACCCCAACAGCGGAGATGGCCGGATCATCCTTGGGTTCTGCCGCTTTCTCGGCATGGCGCACAATAAACACCTGTGTTGGCTGACACCAGCCCGCCAGCGGGGCGGTCAGCATGGCGACCATGGCCAGTAACAGTTTTAGTTTCAGTTTCATCTTGCGCGCTCCGTCGAAGTTTTATTTAATTTGCAAGGCTGGCTCAATTTAGCACAACCGGATCTTAGATCACATCCCCAACCTGGCGTGCGTGGCACAAGTGCGTGACACAAGTGCGCGGCACAAGTGCGTGGCACAATAGCTGCGATCTCACAGAGCGGGAGCTTGCCATGTCTGACCGGATTGCCGCATTTTTTGCCAAGGCCCAGCCGTGGCAGCAGGAGTTTGCCGAACTGCGCACCATGCTGGGCGAGTGTGGCCTCGAACAAGGATTTAAGTGGGGCTGGCCCTGCTATATGCAGGACGGTGCCAACATCGTGTTGATGCACGGCTTTAAGGAATACTGCGCGCTGCTGCTGTTCAAGGGCGCCCTGCTCGATGATGCCGACGGCCTGCTGGTGCAGCAGACGGAAAACGTGCAGTCGGCGCGCCAGATCCGCTTTACCAGCGTGGCGCAGATACGGCAGCACAGTGCAGCGATACTGCACTATGTGCGTGCCGCCATGGCCGTAGAAAAAGCCGGCCTGACAGTGCCGCGCAAGTCTACCGCCCAATTCGCCATGCCGGAAGAATTCGCCAGCCGGCTGGCTGGGGAGCCCAAACTGCAGGCGGCTTTCGAGGCCCTCACGCCGGGGCGCCAGCGCGGCTACCTGCTACACTTCGCTCAGGCCAAGCAGTCGGCCACCCGTGCCGCGCGGGTGGAGCGCTGCATACCCCGCATACTCGAAGGCAAAGGACTGGACGATTGAAAGTAACACCCCGTAATCCCTGGGCCTGGGTGCCCAGTATCTCGTTCAGTCAGGCGGTGCCCTATGTGGCCGTGATGATGCTGGCCACCGTGATGTACAAGAATCTCAACGTGCCGAATGCGGAACTGGCGTTCTATACGGCGTGGCTGTATCTGCCGTGGGTCATCAAGCCGTTGTGGTCGCCGCTGGTGGAACTGTTCGGCACCAAGCGGCGCTGGATTGTGGGCTTGCAGTGGCTGTCTGCCGTGGCGCTGTCCAGTGTGGCGCTGAGCCTGCACCTGCCCGATTTCTTCCGCATCAGTCTGGCTCTGCTGTGGCTGCTGGCTTTCAGTTCGGCTACCCATGATATTGCTTCCGACGGCTACTACATGCTGGGCCTGCCGGAGCGTTCGCAGCAGGCCGCGTATGTGGGTGTGCGCAGCGCTTTCTACAAACTGGGCATGATCGCCGGTCAGGGCGGGCTGGTGTATCTGGCGGGCGTGCTGATCGAGCGCCATGGTGATGCGGCGCAGGCATGGGCAGTGGTATTCGGCCTGCTGGCGCTGCTGCTATTGCTGCTGGGGGCTTACCACCAGTGGGTGTTACCGCGTCCGGACAGCGATCAGCCTTATCTTGCCCGCGCCAATGTCTGGGCCGGCTTCGTCGAAACCTTCCGCAGCTTCTTCCGCAAGCCCGGCATCGGCGTCATCGTCGGCTTTCTGCTGCTGTACCGGCTGGGCGAAGCGCAGTTGCTGAAAATGGCAGCCCCGTTTCTGCTCGACGGGCGGGCACAGGGCGGGCTGGGTCTGAGTACGGCCAGCGTGGGCATCGTGTATGGCACGGTAGGCGTAGCGGCGCTGGTGCTGGGCGGTATCGCTGGCGGGCTGGTCATCGCCCGTTTCGGCCTGAAGCGCAGCCTGTGGCCCATGGTGTGCATCATGCACATCCCTGATCTGGTGTTCGTGTATCTGGCCGTGGCCCAGCCTAGCGATGTGGTGCTGATCGCGGCGGGACTGGCGGTGGAGCAGTTCGGCTATGGCTTCGGCTTTGCCGCTTTCATGCTGTACATGGTGACGGTGGCCGATGGCGAGCATAAAACCGCCCATTACGCGCTGTGCACAGGCTTCATGGCGCTGGGCATGATGTTGCCGGGGATGGTGGCGGGCTGGTTGCAGCAGCAGCTGGGCTATCAGCTGTTCTTCCTGTGGGCCTGCATTGCCACTTTGCCAGCTTTCGGTATGACGCTGCTGGTACGGCGCTCGCTGTAAAACTGCCCGCCGCGCTTCCGCTACAATACGGGGGCTTATTCGATTCGGGGAACGGTTTTGGTTTTTAATGCAAAAAAGCGGCTGACCTTGTCTGCCGCTGCCGCGGGGGCAATTTCACTGTTGCTGGAGGGGTGTTCCAGCACGCCGGTGGTGCCGTCCACCGGTCCGGCTACGGCCAGCGGCGCGCAGCCACAGCCTAATCCGCCCGCGGCAGGCACGAGCGCAGCCAGCAGCGTTGCGACCAGCGCAGGCCCGTCCGGCGCAGCGTCGGCAGCAGCGGCGCCGGTCGATGCCAACCAGCCGCCGCCGGCACCGCGCGAATTCCGCGCCGCATGGGTTTCCACTGTCGCCAATATCGACTGGCCGAGCCGGAACAATCTGGGCATGGCTAAACAGCAGGCCGAAGCGCTGGCTATCCTTGACCGCGCCCAGAGCGTGGGCCTGAATGCCATCGTGCTGCAGGTGCGTCCTAGTGCCGATGCGATCTACCCGTCGGCGCTGGAGCCATGGTCGGAATTCCTCACGGGTCAGCAGGGGCGTGCACCGGCCACGCCATGGGACCCGCTGCAGTTCTGGATCGATCAGGCGCACGCGCGCGGGATGGAGCTGCATGCGTGGTTCAATCCGTATCGCGCGCGTCACGCTACGGCCAAGTCGCCGCTGGCTGCCAGCCATATCGCCAACACCGATCCGGCCGTCGTGAAGTCGTATGGCCGCTACCTGTGGATGGACCCGGGCGAAGCGGCAGCATCGCAGCGCACGCTGGACGTGGTGCTCGATGTGGTGCGCCGCTACGACATCGACGGTGTGCATATCGACGATTATTTCTATCCATATCCTATCGATGCCACGGCGAATACGGCGGGGCCGGAAGGCGTGGCACTCGATGCCGGCGTGGGCGCCAAGCAGGAACTGGAATTCCCCGACCAGCCGTCGTGGCAGCGCTATCTGCTCGATGGCGGCACGCTGGACCGTGCGGGCTGGCGGCGCCAGAACGTCAACCGCCTGATCGAAGCGCTGTATCAGGGCATCCACAGGGAAAAGAGCTGGGTACGTTTCGGCATCAGCCCTTTCGGTATCGGCAAGCCTGAGCGGCGTCCGTCCGGCATCGTCGGTTTCAGCCAGTACGACAAGCTGTATGCCGATGCTGAACTGTGGCTGGCCAATGGCTGGCTCGATTATCTGGCGCCGCAGTTGTACTGGCCTGTTTCGCAAGCGCCGCAGGCGTTCGATGTGCTGCTCGATTACTGGGTGGCGCAGAACACCCGCGCGCGCCATATCTGGCCCGGCTTGTACACCAGCCGCATAGACCGCAGCAGCAAAGCTTTTGCGCCGGAGGAGATCCTCAAGCAGATTGCCGTCACGCGTAGCCGCGCCAGCGTGGGCGGTCATGTGCACTTCAGCATTGCGGCGCTGATGGAAAACCGCAAAGGCATTAGCGAACAATTAAAGGCCCAGAGCTATCAGAGCCCGGCACTGACACCGGCCACGCCGTGGCTGGGGAGCACGCTGCCGCCGGCACCGACGGTGGGCACGCGGCGCGAAGCCAACGGGCTGGCGCTCAAACTCTCTGCTAATGGCGGTAAGCCGGTGGCGCAATATGCCATCTGGACGCGTTACGGCAGCGAATGGCGCTTCAGCGTGGCGCCAGCCGCACGTGCGCAAGTGCTGCTGGCCGATGATGCTACCGCCGGAGCCGCACAGGCCGTGGTGGTCAGCGCGATCGACCGGCTGGGCAACGAGAGCGAGCGGGTTACCGTTTTGCGTTAGGCCGGACCACCATGCATGCATACGGGCTAGGCATCGACGCGGGCGGTACGCAGACCCGCTGGGCACTGGCCGCAGCGGACGGGCAGATCGTGGCCGAAGGTGCGCTAGCCGGCCTGTCCGTCAACCAGATGCAGAATGACGCAGGGCGTAGCGCCGTGCAGACCCTGTTGCAGCAACTGGCGGCACAGGCGCTAGCCGTGATGCCTGCACATGGCGGCCTGCAGGGCGTGTGCGCTGGCCTGACGGGCTTCGATGGCGCTGTAGTGCAACCGGCGCAGTGGCTGGCTGCGGCGCTGCAATTGCCGCTGGCAGCGGTGCAGCTGCGTAGCGATATCGAAATCGCCTATCTCGATAGTTTTACTCTGGGCGAGGGTTATCTGGTGTATGCCGGCACCGGCTCCATCGCGGCGTGGATTGATCCGCAAGGGACGCTGCACCGTGCCGGCGGCCGCGGCGTGCTGCTCGATGATGGCGGCGGCGGTTACTGGATCGCGCGCGAAGCGCTGCGCTACATCTGGCGGCTGGAAGATGAAGCGCCCGATAGCTGGCAGCAGTCGGCACTGGCGCGCGCCGTGTTCGAGCGCATCGGCGGTAGCGACTGGGCGCTGTCGCGCCAGTTCGTGTACGGGCAGGAGCGCGGTGCGCTGGGCCAGCTGGCGCTGGCCGTCGCCGCCAGTGCTGATGCCGATCCTGTGGCGCAGGATATCCTGCGGCGCGCGGGCGAGGAGCTGGCGCGCATCGGGCTGGCGCTGGTACGCCGCTATGGTGCACGGCCGATGGTGCTGAGCGGACGTGCAGCGACGCTGCATCCGCTGATTGCGGCCAGCATGCAGGCCGCACTGCCGGCCGGACAGGTGCTGCTACAAAAAGCTACACAGAGCCACCACGCGGCAGCCCGCATTGCACTACACTGCCAGAATTGATCGTACGAGAGCATTTATGAGCAAGTTACTTCCGCTGGTGGCGCTGACGGCTGCCGCCTCCTTGCTGTCCGGTTGTGCCACGGTGGCGCCGCCGGCTGGCCCGCGCATCGATAAAAGCCTGAGTTCGCGCGGCCAGAGCGAGCGTATCAAATACATCATCCTGCACTACACGGTGGCGGATCTACCGCGCTCCATCAAAATCCTCACGCAGCAAGATGTAAGTGCTCACTATCTCTTAACCGACACGGATCAGCCATTCTTCTATGCGCTGGTGGATGAGTCGCGGCAGTCCAACCACGCTGGCCTGAGTAGCTGGAAGATTTATAACCAGCTCAATTCTGCCTCGATCGGCATCGAAATCGTCAATCCCGGCTTTACCGAAACGCCGCAGGGACGGGTGTATGCACCGTTCAAGCCGGCCCAGATCGACCAGCTGATCCTGCTGCTGAAGCAGCTGGTGGCGCGCTACAACATCAAGCCGGAGAACATCCTTGGCCACAACGATATAGCGCCCCAGCGCAAGCAGGACCCGGGGCCCATGTTCCCGTGGAAGCAGCTGGCCGATGCGGGGCTGGTCGCGTGGCCCGAGCCTAGCCGCGTGGCAGCGCGGGTGCCCATCTTCACAGAACAGCTACCCGATGTGGCGTGGTTCCAGCGCAAGCTGGCGCAGGTGGGCTATGCCACGCCGCAGACGGCCGAACTGGATCAGGCCACGCGCAATGTGCTGGTGGTGTTCCAGTCCAAATACCGCCAGTCGCTGTACGACGGCACGCCGGATGCGGAAACGGCGGCCCTGCTCGATGTGCTGACCAGCCCTGTGCCGGAACTGCCCGCGCCGGCCGCCCCCACGCCCACGCCGGCACCTGTGTCAGCCAGCGGCGCTGCCCTGCCGCGCAATACATCCAGCCGATAAGGGACGCACGCCATGACCATCGCCAGCGCAAGTACCCTGCCTTGCGAAGCCATTGATGGCCATGCGGCTTTCCGCCACCTGAATAGCATAGCCGGCATCGCGGTCGATCTGCGTTACGCCACGCCGGATAACTTCGTCGGCCGTGACCTGTATAGCCCGCTCGATTGCGCATGGCTGCACCGTGATGCGGCAGCTGCGCTGGAGCAGGCGGTGGCATGGCTGGCGCACCAGCGGCCGGACTTCCGCCTGCTGATCCTCGATGCACTGCGCCCGCAGCGCGTACAGGAACAGCTGTGGCAGACTTTGCAGGGCACGGATTTACTGGGCTACATCGCCGAACCGGTGCGTGGTTCCATCCATTCCTTCGGCATGGCGCTGGACCTGACCATCATCGATGGCGCAGGGCGCGAACTGGATATGGGCACTGCTTTCGATGATCTGTCCGAGCGCTCGCAGCCCGCGCTGGAAACCGTGCTGCTGGAACGGGGCGAGCTGACGCGCGCCCAGTGCGACAACCGCCACCTGCTGCGCAATGCCATGCTGCTGGCCGGTTTTTACGGCATCAGCAGTGAATGGTGGCACTTCGATTGCGGCGACCGCCAGCACGTGCGGCGCACCTATACGCGGGTGCTGTAGCGGCAGTGCAGTGAACTCAGGGCGCCGAGCGCGCTACCCATTCGATCAGGCCATCGAGCACATTGCGCCCCGCTCCGCCGGCCACGTGTTCGTCATTGAGGAAGGCCACCACCACGCAGGGCTGGTTGGCGGCATCGTAGACATAGCCGGCAATCGCCGTAATGCCGTTCAGCGTGCCCGTCTTGATGCGGGCGCGGCGCGTGGCCGGACTATCCTTGAGGCGTTTGCGCATGGTGCCGTCGGTACCGGCAATCGGTAAGGTAGCGAGGAATTCCGGCATCCACGGGCTGCGCAGGCCAGCCTGCAGTACTGCCGCCATTTGCGCTGGCGTGGCACGCTCCAGCCGCGACAGGCCGGAACCGTTCTCCAGTACCAGCCCGTCAGCGCTGATGCGCTGCGCTTGCAGCCAGCTACGGATGGCCAGATCGGCCCGCATCGGCGTGCTGGCGACGCTGTCGTCGGCGGGCAAGGGCTTGCTGCCCAGCGCAGCATCGGCCTGCAGGCTACCCAGCATGAGGAACACGGTACGGGCGATGGTGTTATCGGAATTCTTGTTCACATCGCGCAGCATTTCCGGCAAGGCGCGCGACTGATGTTCGGCCAGCAGCCGGCTCTCCGGTGCCAGTCCGGCCGCTTCGGCTTCGCGTACTTCGCCACTCAGGCTGCCGCCCAGCTTGCGCCACTGCGCACGCAGCAGGCGGGCCAGAAAATCATGGTGATCGAGTACGTCGATGTAGGTGGACTTGTTGCAGTTGCGCGGATAGCGGCCATGCAGCACCACCGTCAGCTGCTCGCCACGGCGGCGTACTTCTGGCATGCGCCAGTCCTTTTCCCAGCTGGCGCAGGGGGCATCGATCAGCGCCAGATCGGCCTTGACGCTGACCTGCTCCATTTCCGGCTGCATCACCACCGCCAGTTCGCTGGCGCTGGCACGCAGTTCCACCCGCAGCAGGTTGCTGTGGGTGAGCAGCGCGTCGGGGATCACGTTGTAATAAGCCCACGGGAATTCGTCGAACGGCGGCTGGCCCAGTTCGGGGCGGGCCGGCTGGAATAGCTGGCGGTCCAGTATCACGTCGCCTTTGATCTTGCGTATGCCCTGATTGCGCAAGGCCTGTAGCAGGTGCAGCAGCACATCTTCGTTGAGATCGACATCGGCACCACCGCGCACAATCAGATCGCCTTTGAGTACGCCGTTCTCGACCTCCCCGCTGGTGCGCAGTTCGGTGCGGGCGCGGAAGGCGGGCCCCAGTTGCTCCAGCGCGGCCAGCGTGGTAATCAGCTTCATGGTGGAGCCGGGCTGCATGCTCTGGCTGCTGTTATGGTCGATCAGCGTCTGGTTGCCGCGCATGACGACGATGCCCGCACCCTGCTGGGGAATATTCGCAGCGCTGAGCAAGGTGCTGATGGCTTCGGGCAGCTCCGCCGCCATGGCGCTGCCAGCCAGTGCGGCACAGGCGGTGAACAGGGTAGCGAGGACGGTACGGCGCAGCGGCATGGGACAGTCTCTTGGTAGCGATCAGTGGAAGAATACGTAGGCGACGAAAATCGCCGCAATCACGCCGGCCAGATCGGCGATCAGGCCGCAGGAGATGGCGTAGCGGGTTTTGCGTATGCCCACCGAGCCGAAATACAGCGCCACGATGTAGAAGGTGGTATCGGCCGAGCCGTTGAATACGCAGGCCAGCCGGCCGACGAAGGAGTCCACCCCATACTGGCGCATGGTATCGATCATCATGGCTTTGGCGCCGCTGCCGCTCAGAGGTTTCATCAGCGCCGTCGGCAAGGCCGGGACAAAATCGGCATTGATGCCCAGCTGGTTAAAGATCCAGCTGAAACCTTCGACGATGAAGTTGAGTACACCGGCGTTGCGGATCACGCTGATCGCCACCAGCATCCCCACCAGATAGGGAATCACGGTGATGGAAGTCTGGATGCCGCCTTTGGCACCTTCGATAAACGCTTCGTACACATTCACCTTGCGCCGCAAGGCACCGATGATGAAGCCGACGATCACCAGCAGTAGTACCAGATTGCTGAAGACTTTGGATGCCAGTTCGATTTCTTGTTTGCTCAGGTAGTGGGTGAAGTACCACACCACGCCCGCAATGGCGGCCGTCATGCCGCCCAGCCAGCCCATCACCACGGTGTTGAACAGGTTGATACGCTGGCGGATCGAGACTGCAATGATGCCGGTGACGGTGGCCACATAGGTGGCGATCATGCAGGGGATGAAGATGTCGGACGGATCGGCTGCGCCGAGGATGGAGCGCTGCGCCATGATGGCCAGCGGGATCAGCGTCAGGCCCGAGGTATGCAGCACCAGAAACATGATCTGCGCATCGGTCGGTTCATCCTTGCTGGGATTGAGTGTCTGCAGGCTTTCCATGGCCTTCAGGCCGAACGGTGTAGCGGCATTGTCCAGGCCCAGCAGATTGGCCGAGAAATTCATCACCATGTGGCCGGTGGCCGGATGCTGCGATGGTACGCCGGGGAAGATGCGCGAGAAGAAAGGCGCGATCAGGCGTGCCAGCAGGTCGATGGCACCCGCCTTTTCGCCGATGTTCATAATGCCCAGCCACAGCGTCATCACGCCGGCCAGCGGCAGGGCGATATCCATCACGCCGGTGCGGGCCGAATCGAAAGTGCCGTCGATGATGCGCTTGAAGATTTCCGTGTCGCCGGACAGCAGGAACTGCGCCATGGCGGCGATGAAGCCGATCAGGAAAAAGCCGGACCAGATGTAATTGAGCGACATATCGGAAAAAAAGTGGGAAAGACAGCCCAAGTATAGCGGCTGGGAGTGGATATGCTGGTCAAAAAAGTTATAAGCTGCCCCTTTAGTTTGCAGATGTGGGAAAGCAGGTATGTGGAAACGAGTGGTGGTGGCCGGATGGGCACTGATAGGCATGCTGGGCACGCCTGCGCAGGCGCAGGAGAAAATGCAGGAGAAAGTGCTGCATGCGTTTCTCAGTACGGGCGAAACGGGGCTGGATCCGGCCGTGGCGTCCGACATTGCCAGTCTGAGCCTGCTGGAAAACCTGTTCGACCCGCTGCTGCGCTACGACTATCTGGCGCGCCCCGTGCAGCTGCAGCCGAATACGCTGAGCGCCATGCCGGAGGTGACGGATCAGGGGCTGACCTACACCTTCCATCTGCGGCAGGATGTGTACTTCACGCCCGATCCTGCCTTCAAGGGACAGCGGCGGCAGGTGACGGCGCAGGATTACGTCTACAGCCTGAAGCGGCTGTACGATCCCGTACTGAAGTCGCCGTGGCTGTTTCTGCTCGATGGCAAACTGGCAGGTGATGGGGCGCTCAAGCAGCAATTCAGCTACGAGCGCGAGATTGCGGGGCTGCAGGCGCCCGACCGCTACACTTTGCGCATCCGCCTGACTGCGCCGGATCCCAATTTCCTGTTCTATCTGGCCACGCCGGCCACGTCGGTGGTGGCGCGCGAAGTGATGCAGACCTATGGCGCGCAGGCGGGCAATCATCCGGTGGGCACAGGGCCGTTCGTGATGGGGCAGTGGAAGCATAGCGACCGCATTACTTTGCTGGCCAACCGCCAGTTCCGTCCTGTCAGCTATCAGGGCCGGCGTGTGCCGCTGCTGGACCGCATTGACTTGCGCATCGTCGAGGAATACCAGTCGCGCGTGCTGGGCTTCCTGAATGGCGAATTCGATTTCCTCGAACAGCTACCGGAATCGATGAAGGATATGGTGCTGACTGCCGACGCCCAGCCCACGCTGCAGCCGGCGCTGGCGGCACGCGGCATCGTGCTGTCGCCCTTCCCCGTGCTGCAGACTTACTACATGTGGATGAACATGGAAGACCCGCTGATCGGCGGCTACAGCAAGGACAAGCTGGCGCTGCGGCGTGCCATCGCCATGTCCTACAACAGCGCGGAGGATGTGGCGCTGCTGAAGAAGGGACTGGCCGTGGCAGCGCAGACGCCGCTGCCGCCGAATGTGCGTGGCTACGATCCGGCCTACCGCAGCCCTGTGCCCTACGATCCGGCGCTGGCGCAGGCGCTGCTGGAACGCTATGGCTACCGCAAGGGCGCCGACGGTTTCCGCAATCAGCCGGACGGCAAGCCGCTGACGCTGGTGATGCATAGCGAAGCGTCGACGGTGGGACGGCTGCGCGACGAGTTATGGCGCAAGAATCTGAACGCGATCGGTTTGCGGGTGGTGTTCAAGAGCGACAAGAAAACCGAGATCATCAAGGCCTCGCGGCTCGGCTCCGTGATGATGTTCGAGACCAACTGGGTGGCCGATTTCCCCGATGGCGATAACTTCTACCAGCTACTGTACGGTGCCAACCGGGGCCGCGCCAACTACGCCCGCTTCGACCTGCCCGCCTACAACCAGCGCTACGAAGAAAGCCGCCAGCTAGGCGACACGCCGCGTCGCACGGCGCTGTATCGCGACCTGGCCGACATCCTGCATGCCTATACGCCGTGGGTGCTGCTGACCCATCCCGTCTCGGCCGACCTGCAGCAGCCATGGCTGCTGCACTACCGCCGCCATCCCGTCGAACTGACCAACTGGCGTTATCTGGATATTGCACGTCCAAATTAGTTGAGGCCTGAATGGGGAGCGCTCAGCTTTCGTCGGGTGTGATGAATCCTATCGGGCGCTTCTTGATAGGTTCGGTCGGTTTGATCAGTGCACGCAAGGCATTAAAGATCTGTTTAACTTTTTCGCGGGTCTCAGCTTCGAAATTTTCCTGACTCTGCGAGAGGCGGTCAAACTGGCTTTCCATCAGGTCCATACGCTGCGTCAAGTCTTTGCGCGTACTGTCGGCCAACCTAATCCTGACAAAGGTGCGCATGATCTCGATGTTGACGGAGATGGCCTGAGCGCTACTCAGGATGGACGATAGCATCGCAATACCTTGCTCGGTAAACGCATAGGGTGGATAGCGGCGGCCTCCGTGCTTTTGGTTTGAGGTCACAGTTTGTGACCTCAAAGATTCCCATTCTGCGCTATCGAGTTGAAACATAAAGTCGGCAGGAAAACGCGCGAGATTCCGTTTCACTGCTTGAATGAGTGCTTTGGTTGGCACTCCGTAAAGATCTGCGAGGTCTGCATCAAGCAGTACTTTTTGCTCCCGTATCACCTTGATACGGGACTCTAGCGGTATCGTCGCCGATGAATTTGCCGGAATTCCACTATGCTGCGTCGCCATATTTTTCTCGCATGAAGTACCGTCTATCTTATGCTTGCAGCGCGAATTCCTGACTAAGCAAAGTTTGCAATTGTTGATTTTCCTCTAGTTTGAAAAATAATTTGTGCGCCGCACAAATATTGTGGTATAGTTTGTCTGTGGTTGAGGTTTGCAGTGCAAACAGTCCCACGCCCGAGGCTAGCGCCGCGGTCCGATTGGTGTAAGAACGGATTGCAGTTGACGCGAAGTAAGGGCTTGTAATTCCGGATACGTTGGTCGATTTACACGTTGGAGGCACCTGGCAGATAGCCCGGGCGTCCAAGAAACCGGTTCACTTTGCAGATAGCACTGGACCCGGCCCGATTAAAGCATTGGTAATACATTGGAACGAGCCCGCAGCGATGCGGGCTTTTTTTATTCCGGAACGGTTTTTATCCTCATTTCGATAATATTTGAAATATCGAAATGTAAACGCTATCATGGCATCATGGATACCAAACAAGCATTGTCGGCGCTCGCTTCGCTGGCGCAGGAACACCGGCTGGCCGTGTTCCGTCTGCTGGTGCAGACGGGGCCGGACGGGCTGGCGGCCAGCAAAATCGGCGAACAGCTGGCGCTGGCGCCCTCGTCGCTCTCGTTCCACCTGAAAGAACTCAGCCATGCTGGCCTGATTAGCGCCCGCCAGCAGGGGCGCTTTCTGATTTACAGCGCCGACATCAGCGCCATGAATGGCCTGATCGGCTTCCTCACTGAAAACTGTTGCGGCGGTCAGCCGTGCAGCCCTACTTCCACCAAGTGCCAACCATGAACGTACTGTTTCTCTGCACGGGTAACTCGTGCCGCTCGCTGATCAGCGAAGCCACTTTTAACCATCTGGCACCGGCCGGCTGGCACGCGATCAGCGCGGGCAGCCAGCCCACCGGCGTGCTCAATGCGCAGGCACTGGCGCTGCTGGCCAGTAAAGGCATTGCGACCGATGGCTATTACAGCAAATCGTGGAACGACCTGCCGCTCACGCCCGATATCGTGATTACCGTGTGTGGTAGTGCTGCTGGCGAAACCTGCCCGGCCTATCTGGGCTCGGTGCTGCGCGCCCACTGGGGCGTGGATGACCCTAGCCATGTGGTGGGCACGCAGGCCGAAATTGATGCCGCGTTCGAGCGCGCCTACAAACTGCTGCGCGGCCGTATCGAAGCGTTTCTGGCGCTGCCGCTGGATCAGTTAGCGACTGACCGCGCCGCCTTTAAGCAGGCGCTGGACCGTATCGGCCAGCTGGAGGCGCAATAATGCTGGCAGCAAGTCTGATTTTTCTGGTCACGATCACGCTGGTGATCTGGCAGCCGCGCGGGCTGAATATCGGCTGGAGCGCCGTTGCTGGGGCCATCGCGGCACTGCTGGCAGGCGTGATACAGGTCAGCGATATTCCCGTGGTGTGGCACATCATCTGGAACGCCACGGCAACCTTTGTCGCCATCATTATCAGCAGCCTGCTGATGGATAAAGCCGGCTTCTTCGAGTGGTCGGCATTGCATGTGGCTCGCTGGGGCGGTGGTAGCGTCAAGCGCCTGTTTGTCTTGTTTGTGCTGCTCGGCGCGGCCGTGTCGGCGCTGTTTGCCAATGACGGCGCGGCGCTGATCCTCACGCCTATCGTGATTGCCATGCTGCGCGAGCTGAAATTTTCCGGCAAGGCCACGCTGGCTTTCGTGATGGCGGCCGGCTTCATTGCCGATACGGCCAGTTTGCCGCTGGTGGTATCGAATCTGGTGAATATCGTTTCGGCCGACTATTTCAACGTCAGCTTTGCACGCTATGCCGCCGTGATGGTGCCGGTGAACTTTGTCGCCATCGCCGCCACGCTGGCTGTGCTGCTGTGGTACTTCGGGCGTGATCTGCCCAGCACCTACGATGTGCAGCAGATTAAAGATCCCGCTACTGCCATCCATGACCGCGCCACGTTCGTCACCGGCTGGTGGGTGTCGGTGCTGCTGCTGGTCGGCTTCTTCTGGCTGGAAGACCTGGGTGTGCCGATCAGCCTGACGTCATCTGTAGGTGCGCTGCTGTTGCTGGTGGTGGCCGGACGCGGACACCGCATTTCTACGCGCGAAGTGCTGCGCCATGCGCCATGGCATATCGTGATCTTCTCGCTGGGTATGTACATGGTGGTGTACGGCCTGCGCAATGCCGGTCTGACGGCCTATCTGACGCAGGCGCTGAATGCCTGTGCCGCGTATGGTGTCTGGGGTGCCGCCATGGGCACGGGCGTGCTGACGGCGCTGCTGTCTTCGGTGATGAATAATCTGCCGACGGTGCTGATCGGCGCACTGTCGATTGACGCCACCACGGCGCAAGGCGCAGTGCGCGAAGCGATGGTGTATGCGAATGTGATCGGCAGCGATCAGGGGCCGAAGATTACGCCGATAGGCAGTCTGGCTACCTTGCTGTGGCTGCACGTGCTGGCGAATAAGGGTGTGCAGATTTCGTGGGGCTATTACTTCCGCGTGGGGATCTGTCTGACCGTGCCCGTGCTGCTGGTGACGCTAGCGGCGCTGGCGCTACGCCTATCTTGAGAGGACGCTATGGAACTACCGAACATCAATCACGATCTGCTGCAGACACCGACGCTGGCGCAACTGGAACCGGTGGGGAATTATGACCATCCTCCCCGTTTTCTGCTGCTGTATGGTTCGCTGCGCGAGCGCTCGTTCAGCCGCTTTCTGACGGAAGAAGCGGCGCGCATCCTGCAGCATTTTGGCGGCGAAGTAAAAATCTTCGATCCGACCGAGCTGCCGATGGTGGGCAGCGTCGACGAAAGCCATCCCAAGGTGCAGGAGCTGCGTGCGCTGTCGCAGTGGTCGGAAGGTCAGGTGTGGTGCAGCCCCGAGCGGCATGGCGCGATTACGGCCGTGATGAAGAACCAGATCGACTGGATTCCGCTGGAACAGGGCGCGCTGCGTCCCACGCAAGGACGCACGCTGGCCGTGATGCAGGTATGCGGTGGTTCGCAGTCGTTCAATGTGGTCAACACCATGCGCCTGCTGGGACGCTGGATGCGCATGTTCACCATCCCTAACCAGTCTTCGGTGCCGATGGCCTACAAGGAGTTCGACGATGCAGGCCGTATGCGCCGTTCAGCCTACTACGAGCGCGTGGTCGACGTGATGGAAGAACTGTTCAAGATGACGTTGCTGATGCGCGGTCGCGCCGATTATCTGACCGACCGCTACAGCGAGCGCAACGAGCGGGCGGTCAAGGCCATCAACCGCCAGATCGCCCAGCTCTAGAACGGCGCGCTTACAGGGCGCGCGCGATCAGCAGCTTCTGGATGTCGCTGGTGCCTTCGTAGATCTGGCACACGCGCACATCACGGTAGATGCGCTCGACGGGGAAGTCTGACACATAGCCATAGCCGCCATGGATCTGGATCGCATCCGAGCAGACCTTCTCTGCCATTTCGGAAGCGAACAGCTTGGCCATGGCCGCTTCTTTCAGGCACGGCAGACCTGCATCCTTCATCGAGGCGGCATGCTGGATCAGCTGGCGTGCTGCTTCGATCTGGGTGGCCATATCGGACAGGCGGAACTGCACGGCCTGATGTTCGAAGATAGGCTTGCCGAAGCTTTCGCGCTCGCGCGCATAGCTGAGCGCTGCTTCATACGCCGCGCGTGCCATACCCACGGCCTGTGAAGCGATGCCGATGCGGCCACCTTCCAGACCGGACAGGGCGATCTTGTAGCCCTGACCTTCTTCACCGATCAGATTCTCGGCCGGAATGCGGCAGTTCTCGAACAGAATCTGCGCCGTATCGGACGAGTGCTGGCCCATTTTCTGTTCCAGTCCTGCGACGATGTAGCCGGGCGTATTGGTCGGCACCCAGAACGCGCTGATGCCCTTCTTGCCGGCCGCTTTATCCGTGACGGCCATGACGATGGCTACGTCGGCATATTTGCCGCTGGTGATGAACTGCTTGGTGCCGTTCAAAACGTAGTCATTGCCATCGCGCGTAGCGGTGGTGCGCAGCGCGGCAGCATCGCTACCCGTATGCGGTTCGGTCAGACAGAAAGCGCCCAGCATGTCGCCTTGCGCCAGGGGCCGCAGCCACTGCTGCTTCTGCTGCTCGTTGGCGTACATCATGGCGATGCTGCACACAGGGCAGTTATTGACGGAGATAATGGTCGAGGTGCCGCCGTCACCGGCAGCAATCTCTTCCAGCACCAGAGCCAGCGATACATAATCCATGCCCGCCCCGCCCAGTGCTTCCGGCACGGCCACACCGAAGGCGCCCAGTGCTGCCAGCTCCTTCAGTTCTTCCTTGGGGAAGTGGTGTTCCTTGTCCCAGCGTGCGGCGTTGGGGGCCAGACGTTCCTGCGCAAAGCTGCGCAGGGCGTCACGGATCATTTGATGTTCTTCGCTCAGTATCATGGTGTCTCGTCGTTATTGTATAAATGATTTCAGACTGCTCGGTGTCCTTACCAGCCTATGGTTTTGCCATCGTAGTTAAGGTAGAGCGCACTGGTGGTCGCGGGTAGCGCCGCCAGCGTTGCGCGCATGCCTGCCGCGCTCTGTTGCACCGACAGGTCGGCTTCGGCGCCGCCCATGTCCGTGCGGACCCAGCCCGGATGGAAGGCCACGCAAGTGGCGCCCTGCGGGCCGAAAGTGTGCGCCGTGTCGATCAGCACGGAGTTCAGTGCTGCCTTGCTGGCGCGGTATAGCGAACCGCTAGGGTTGTTACGCTCGCTGAGGGAACCCATGCGCGAGGACAGCACGGCCAGCTTGCCTTTCACCGCGCAGACTAACGGCGCGAGGATGGGCAGCAGCCGCATGGCGGCCAGCACATTGGTGTGCATCACAGCGTCGAAGTCCGTCTGCATGGGGAAGCCGTCGTGGCGCGGGCCGTACACGCCCGCGTTGAGGAAGGCGACGTCGAGTTCCTCCCCATCGAGCTTCCAGCCCAGCCCTGCTACCGCTTCCACGTTGTTGACGTCCAGCGTGTGTACCTCGGCCCCCATGGCGTGCAGGGCGTTGGTATCTTCCGGCTTGCGCGCCGTGGCGATCACGCGCCAGCCATCGGCCAGATACTGGCGTACCAGTTCGTGGCCGATGCCGCGCGAGGCACCGATGATGAGTGCAGTCGCCATGCCTTACGCCAGTTCGATGGCGATGGCCGTGGCTTCGCCGCCGCCGATGCACAGTGCTGCCACGCCCTTCTTGCCGCCGGTGCGTTTCAGTGCGCCGATCAGGGTGACGATGATACGGGCACCGGAAGCGCCGATAGGGTGACCCAGAGCGCAGGCGCCGCCGTGAATGTTGACTTTCTCGTGCGGGATGTCGAGGTCGCGCATAGCGGCCATAGGCACGGCAGCAAACGCTTCGTTAATCTCGAACAGGTCCACATCTTTGCTGGTCCAGCCGACTTTTTTGTACAGTTTTTCCATCGCGCCGATCGGTGCGGTGGTGAACCAGTTCGGTTCCTGCGCAAAGGTAGCGTGGCCGTGGATGGTGGCCAGCACGGTGGCGCCCAGCTGTTTGGCGGTCGACGCGCGCATCAGCACCAGTGCGGCAGCGCCGTCGTTGATGGACGAGGACGAAGCAGCGGTGATGGTGCCGTCTTTTTTGAAGGCGGCGCGCAGGGTAGGAATCTTGTCGATTTTGGCTTTGAGCGGGCCTTCATCCTTGTCGATCACCACATCGCCAGCGCGGCTGCTGACGGTCACTGGTGCGATCTCCCAGTTGAAATAGCCTTCCTTGGTGGCGACCTGTGCGCGCTTGACGGATTCGATGGCGAAGTTGTCCTGCGCTTCGCGGGTAAATTCGTACTTGGCCGAGCACTCTTCGGCGAACGTGCCCATCGAACGGCCTTCGCCGGTTTTTTCATTGCGCGAGTAGGCGTCTTCCAGACCGTCGTACATCATGTGATCGAACAGCATACCGTGGCCGATGCGGTAGCCGCCGCGTGCCTTAGGCACCAGATACGGTGCATTGGTCATGGATTCCATGCCGCCGGCGATCACCACGTCGGCGCTGCCAGCGACCAGCTGGTCGTGCGCGAAGATGGTGGCCTGCATGGCCGAGCCGCACATTTTCGACAGGGTGACGGCGCCGGTGGACATCGGCAGACCTGCTTTGAGCAGGGCCTGACGGGCCGGTGCCTGACCCTGACCGGCCATCAGGCAGTTACCGAAATACACGTGCTCGACCAGTTTGCCGTCGATGCCGGAACGTTCTACTGCCGCTTGAATCGCAACGGCGCCCAGATCGTGTGCGCTCTTGCTGCTGAAATCGCCCTGGAAGGCGCCCATAGGGGTACGGGCGGCGCCGACGATAACGATAGGATCATTCATTTTCTAGTGTCTCCATAAATGGCGGTGGTGTCACCGCCGGGGCTGAGGTGTGCTGATTGCAAAAACGGATGTGCTGCGGATACGGGAACACGTCTTCGACGATGCCCTGCTGTATGCGCTGCTTGCGGGCCTGCCACCATTCGGGCGTGAGCAGGTCGGCATGGTGTTTCATGAAGTAGTGGCGGATGCGCGGATTACCGAGCAGGAAAGCGCCAAACTGTTCGGGGAACACGTCGGACTTGCCGATCGGGTACCACGGCTCGGAAGCCATTTCTTCTTCTTCCGTGCGGGCTTGCGGAATCGCGCGGAACTGGCAGTCGGTGATGTACTCGATTTCATCGTAATCGTAGAACACCACGCGCTGGTGACGGGTGACGCCGAAGTTCTTGTACAGCATATCGCCGGGGAAGATGTTGGCGGCCACCAGTTCCTTGATGGCGTTGCCGTATTCGACGATGCCATGTTCGAGCTGGACTTCGTCGTGTTCCTTTTCCGCGTTGCTGAGCCAGATATTCAGCGGCACCATGCGGCGTTCGATGTACAGGTGCTTGATGATCAGCTGCTCGCCATCTTCTTCGACCAGCGAAGGGGCGAAATGTTTGAGCTCGTCCACCAGATCGTCCGTGAAGCGGTGACGGGGGAAGGCCACGTTGGAGTATTCCAGCGTGTCGGCCATGCGGCCCACACGGTCGTGGTGTTTCACCAGCAGGTATTTTTCCTTGATCAGCGCGCGCGAAGTTTCCTTAGGCGGCGGGAAGAAATCCTTGATCACCTTGAACACATACGGGAACGAAGGCAGCGCAAATACCAGCATCACCAGACCGCGAATACCGGGCGCAATTTCGAACTGGTCGGACGAATGCTTGAGGTGCTGAAGGTAGTCGCGGTAGAACAGCGTCTTGCCCTGCTTCTGCAGACCGAGAATGGTGTAGATCTCGCTGCGCGGTTTGCGTGGCAGCAGCGAGCGCAGGAACTGCACATAGGCCGACGGCACTTCCATATCGACGAGGAAGTAGGCGCGCGTGAACGAGAACAGGATGGTGATCTGTTCGTGATCGAACAGCACCGTATCGAGTACCAGCTGGCCCTGACGGTTGTGCAGGATGGGCACCACGAACGGGAATTCGCGGTTGCCGTTAATGCCCTTGCCGACGATGTAGGCGCCCTTGTTACGGAAGAACAGGCTCGATAGCACCTGTATCTGGTGATTCGGTTCCAGCTTGGCGTTGCCGAAGATGGACTTCAGGCGTGCTTCCACCAGATCGACATCGCGATTCAGATCGGCGAATTCGGCATTGAGCTGGAAGTTGGTGACGATGCGCTTGAGCGTGTAGTGCAGCCCGTCCGTGGCGGGATAGTACACACGGTAGGTCGGTGCGATTTCTTCCGTCTCGATGTATTCGGTCGAAACCACGGGACGCACGAATATGAATTCGTTGTGGAAGTAGCTGCGGTGCAGGATGTTGCAGCAGACCGAGTTGAAGAAACTCTCGGCCAGTTCCGGCTGCTTGTGGTCGGACAGCATACCGATGAAGTGCAGCTTGAGTTCGCGCCACACTTCATCCGTCAGTTCCGACTGCTCGTACTCGTCTTCCAGCATCTGCACGCATTCCTGCACGCGTTTGTCATAGAAGCCGATACGCTCGCGCGCGGCTTTCTGCGCCTCGCCCCATGCGCCCTGCTCGAAATGCAGCTTGGCCTGCTGGCTGGTGGCGCGGAACAGGCGGTAGTGCTTGTCGAAACCGTCGCGGATAGTGCGGGCAATATCGAAAGCGATCTGCGAGCGCAGCAGCTTGGGAAATGCAGCCTGGGTCATATTCAACCTTTATGTGCGTGTTCTAGTGTGCCGTCCCAGCTCACGCACATAGTCTGCTTACTTGGTTTCTGCGAACAGTTCGCGACCAATCAGCATGCGGCGGATTTCGCTGGTGCCGGCGCCGATTTCATACAATTTGGCGTCGCGCCACAGGCGGCCGACCGGATACTCGTTGATGTAGCCGTTGCCGCCCAGCGTCTGGATTGCCTCGCCGGCCATCCAGGTTGCTTTCTCTGCGCTATACAAAATGGCTCCCGCTGCATCTTTACGCAGTTGGCGGACTGCTTCCGGAGTTTTGGCCCGGTCGCAAGCCTGACCGACAGCGTACACATAAGCTTTGCACGCCATCATGGTCGAGTACATATCTGCAATCTTACCCTGCATCAGCTGGAATTCGCCGATAGGCTGACCAAATTGCTGACGATCGTGGATGTATGGCACCACACTATCCATGCAGGCCTGCATGATACCGAGCGGGCCGCCGGACAGCACAGTGCGCTCGAAGTCGAGGCCGGACATCAGCACATTGACACCCTTGCCCACTTCGCCCAACACGTTTTCGAGTGGTACTTCGCAATCTTCGAACACCAGTTCGCCCGTGTGCGAACCGCGCATGCCCAGCTTGTCCAGTTTCTGGGCAATCGAGAAGCCTTTATAGCCCTTTTCGATCAGGAAAGCCGTCATGCCGCGCGGGCCGGCTGCCAGATCGGTCTTGGCGTAGACCACCAGCACATCGGCGTCGGGGCCGTTGGTGATCCACATTTTCGAGCCGTTCAGTACATAGCGGTCGCCCTTCAGGTCGGCACGCAGTTTCATCGACACGACGTCGGAGCCGGCATTCGGTTCGGACATGGCCAGCGCGCCGATGTATTCGCCGGAAATCAGTTTCGGCAGGTATTTCTGTTTCTGCGCTTCGTTACCGTTGCGCTTGATCTGGTTCACACACAGATTCGAGTGGGCGCCATACGACAGACCCACCGAGGCGGAAGCGCGCGAGATTTCTTCCATGGCGATGATGTGGGCCAGATAGCCCATGTTGGCGCCACCGTATTCTTCGCCGACGGTAATGCCGAGCACGCCCAGATCGCCCATCTTGCGCCACAGGTCCATAGGGAACTGGTCGCTGCGGTCGATTTCGGCAGCACGGGGCGCGATTTCGGCGGCAGCAAACTGTTGCACTGCTTCGCGCAGGGCGGCGATATCTTCGCCGTGGTCAAAGGTCAGGCCGGGCAGATGGAGCATGTCATCCTCATTCTTATAGTGGTTAGTAACGGCACATGATACGCTGATGTGACGTTTACGTAAACGTAACTTGCCTGTTTTCTGTGCAGGTCACTCGGCTTGGGCGGCCGGTGCGCCGATCGCAGCCAGCAGACGTTGGCATTCGTCTTCGTGAGCGGTGATTTCGGCCAGCGACATTTCGATGTCTTCGCGCTGCTGTTCCAGCGTTTCGCGGTGCTGGGCCAGCACGCCGAGGAAGCGATGCATCTGGGCGGCCGTATCTTTCGGCGTCTCATACATGTCCACCAGACTCTTGATTTCCGAGAGCGACAGGCCGAGGCGTTTGCCGCGCAGCGTCAGTTTCAGGCGGGTGCGGTCGCGTGGCGTATAGACGCGGTTGCGCCCGCCAGCGCCTTCGCGCGAAGGGCTCAGCAAGCCCTGATCTTCGTAGAAGCGGATGGCGCGCGCGGTAATATCGAATTCGCGGGCCAGTTCGGTAATGGTGTAGGTAGGCATTGGTCCTGTGCGCTAGAGTCTGAACTATCCGTCGAGGTCTTGACGGTTGTTTCCGTTTACGTCAACGTCAATCCCATTGTAGCCTGAACTGCGAGTCTAGGAGAAAAATTGAGCACTACTGCCGAACGCGATGCCCTTGCCGCTGCACTCACCTATCCGCTGGGCGATACGTTGCCGGCCACGGGCAGCGTGCACTGGCTGGCGCCGGACGTGGGCTGGCTGCGCATGCCGCTGCCGTTCGCGCTCGATCACATCAATCTGTGGCTGCTGCGCGATGGCGCCGGCTGGGCCATCGTCGATAGCGGTGTGGCTACAGCCGCCACGCGCGAGGCATGGGAGCAGATTTTTGCCCATGAACTGCAAGGCTTGCCCGTGCGGCGCGTGCTGGCCACCCATTGCCACCCCGACCATATCGGACTGGCCGACTGGCTATGCCAGCGCTGGCAGGTGGCGCTATGGACCAGTGCCGGCGAATATGCGTTTGCCCGCATGATGTCGGCCGCACTGCCCGGTGTGGATAATGCCGCCGCGGTGGCGCATTTCCAGCGCCATGGTCTGCGCGATCCCGTGCTGCTGGAGCAGATGAGTGCGCGCAAAAACTACTATCCCTCGCTGGTGCCGGCCGTGCCCGTCAGCTACACCCGTCTGCAGGATGGCCAGTTACTGACTATCGGCACGCGGGTGTGGCAGGTGGTGTGCGGCTACGGCCATTCGCCCGAACATGTGGCGTTGTATTGTGAGAAAGATAAGTTGCTGATCGCAGGAGACATGGTGCTGCCGCGAATTTCTACCAATGTCTCCGTGTTTGCCATCGAACCGGAAGCCAATCCGCTCACGCGCTATCTTGAATCTTTGGATAAATTTGCCAAATGGCCAAATGATGTATTGGTCTTACCCTCCCATGGGAAACCATTCCAAGGGTTGCATCAGCGCATTATTCAGCTGCGCGAGCATCATCGTGACAGGCTGGCCGAGGTGCTGCAGGCCTGTCATACGGGACAGTCGGCGGCCAGCATCGTGCCGCTGATGTTCCGCCGTCCGCTGGATGCCCACCAGCTCAGCTTCGCGCTAGGGGAAGCCTTAGCCCATCTACATGCCTTGTGGTATGACGGCGTGCTGCAGCGCTCCGTAGAAGCGGACGGCAGCGTGCTATTCCGCCGTGCGGCAGACTAGTGTTGCGCAGTCACTAGCACATGAAAATTCTTCGCGAATAATTTCTGGTTTTAAACTAAAATAAACCAAGAGCCGATGTTTCTTTAGGAAAACATAAACCGAATTTTCTTCAGTTGAGTAATTTGGTGTTGAAGTGGTATTAGATCGGCTAAGTGTGTCGCTCAAGTTCGCAAGATGTCACAAATTGGTCGGTATTGCCATAGACTGACTTTCATGTCGCAACGTGAAATAGTGCCAATATGAATTCCTCAAATGAACGCGAAAGCTTTAGCCAGCGCCTCCAGCAGGCGCTGAAGAATGCCCACTACTCCCCCGACAGCCCGACCCGGCTTGCTCGGGAATTCAATATCCGCTTTGATGGCCGCCCCATCACGGTACACGCTGCCCGTAAATGGCTGGTCGGTGAAGCGATTCCTACGCAGGAAAAGTTGCGCATGATCGCCCAGTGGCTGGGCGTGCCGGCCGACTGGCTGCGCTTCGGCGGCGCCGAAAGCGATGCTCCGCAAGGAGATAGCGCTACCGGCCTGTCCCGTTTTGAGTCGGCGGACGTCAAATTAATCGCAGATTTACAACGTTTGGACGAACATCATCGCCAGATTGCACGTGAATTTATCCGCATGCTGGTACGGGTCAACTACCAGAAGTAACAAAACTCCGTAGTAGTACGGAGATAAGTTGACCGTTTGTGACTATCGGATGGCTTGTTCTCTGGTGAAACTAGTTTCACTGGCTGGCCAGTTTTTCTTCGGCATAGGCGCCCATCCGGGCGCCTTTTTTATTTTGTGAACTTCTGCACAATGTCATGGTTTCGACATCGTTTTGAGGTACAGTGAGGTGTGCAGGCAGTTGATTGAATCGCACGCAACAACTTCGCATCCACCTTATTCCGGGAGTCAAGGTTTTGAGCCATCCGATGAATAGCAATTATAGCAATGTTGCGCAGTTGAAGGATCTGATGACCGCACCGCCCATGACGGCGGCCCAGCATGCGGAAGTGATGCGCAAGCGCATCGCTCATCGCCGCATGGTGGAAGAGGCACGCGAGCTGAAACGGCTCAGCGGCCAGTCATACGACCAGCGCTAACCGCCTAGCTGGCGTCAGTGCCGGTGCTGCCGGCCTGCATGCCTTGCCAGCGCGGTGCGAGGCCGTGTTCGATCTGGAACAGGTCGAGCACGCGGGCCACTGTGTGGTCCACCATTTCAGCGATGGTCTTGGGCTGGTGATAGAAACTCGGCAGCGGCGGGAAGATAATCCCGCCCATTTCCGTTACGGCTGTCATATTGCGCAGGTGCGCCAGATTGAACGGTGTTTCGCGCACCATCAGCACGAGACGGCGGCGTTCCTTGAGCACCACATCGGCCGCACGGGCAATCAGGTTATCGGACAGGCCATGGGCCACGGAGGCCAGGGTTTTCATCGAGCAGGGGGCGATGATCATGCCATCGGACTGGAACGAGCCGCTGGCTACGCTGGCGCCCACGTCGCGCACCTTGTGCACTACATGGGCCAGCGCTTCCACCTCGCGCTTTTGCAAGCCGGTTTCCTGATGCAAAGTCAGGATGGCTGCGTCGGACAATATCAGGTGGCTTTCGATGCCGGGGGCATCGCGTAAAAACTGCAGCAGACGCACGCCATACACGGCGCCCGTGGCACCGGTAATGGCGACGACGATCCGCCGCGGACGATCAGGCATTCAGCAGGGCTTTCAGTTCGCCCGATTCGAACATTTCATTCATGATGTCCGAGCCACCGATGAATTCGCCGTTGATGTACAGCTGAGGAATGGTCGGCCAGTTCGAATAGTCCTTGATGCCCTGACGCACTTCCGGATCGTCCAGCACGTTGACGGTGGCAATGTTTTCAATGCCGCAAGCTTTCAGGATCTGGATGGCACGGCCGGAAAAGCCGCATTGCGGGAACTGGGCAGTGCCCTTCATGAACAGCACCACTTTGGTGTTGGTCACAGTGTCTTTGATCCAGGTTTGTACGTCGTCGCTCATGGCTACCTCAGTGTAAAGATGTATTGAATCTCGATATTTTATAAGAAAATTCCCAAGGCCGTATTTTGCCTCAGGAGCGCAGCTTGGCGAAGGCCGCTGCCATGCTGCCTCCCAGCGGTTCGGCCTTGGCGGTCTGCTTGCTATGCTGGCCCATGCTGCGGCGGTCGTTGCGGTCGGCACGCTGCTGCGGATTGCTGCCGGCCACAGGCGCGCTGTCGCTCAGGCGCATGGTCAGGGCGATACGTTTGCGCTTGGCATCGACTTCCAGCACTTTCACTTTGACCACCTGCCCTGCCTTGACCACCGTATGCGGGTCTTTGACGAAGGTATTCGACAGCGCGGAAATGTGCACCAGACCATCCTGATGCACGCCGATATCGACAAACGCGCCGAACGCGGCCACGTTGGTGACCACGCCTTCGAGGATCATGTCGGGACGCAGGTCGCTGATTTCTTCCACCCCTTCCTTGAAGGTGGCGGTGGTGAATTCAGGACGGGGGTCGCGGCCCGGTTTTTCCAGTTCCTTCAGAATATCGCTGATGGTGGGCACACCGAACTGCTCGTCGGCATATTTGGCCGGTTGCAGCGTCTTGATCAGGCTGGTTTCACCGATCACCGCTTTGATGTCCTTGTTAATGTCGCGCAGTATTTTCTCTACCAGAGGGTAGGATTCCGGGTGCACGGCGGAAGCGTCCAGCGGATTCTCGCCGCCCATCACGCGCAGGAAGCCCGCGGCCTGCTCGAAAGTCTTGTCGCCCAGACGGGGCACAGCCTTCAGCGCCGCGCGGTTAGGGAAGGCGCCCTTGGCATCGCGGTAGTTGACGATGGCCTGCGCCACCGAGGCCGACAGGCCGGATACGCGCGTCAGCAGGGGCACCGACGCGGTGTTGACGTCGACACCGACGGCATTCACGCAATCTTCCACCACGGCATCCAGACTGCGCGCCAGCTGGGTTTGCGACACATCGTGCTGGTATTGGCCCACGCCGATAGATTTCGGGTCGATCTTCACCAGTTCCGCCAGCGGGTCCTGCAGGCGGCGGGCAATCGAGACGGCGCCGCGCAGCGACACATCCATGTCCGGCAGTTCGCGCGAGGCGAATTCCGAAGCCGAATACACCGACGCGCCTGCTTCCGACACGACGATCTTGTTCATCTTCTGTTCCGGATACAGCTTGATCAGTTCCTGCGCCAGCTTGTCGGTTTCGCGCGAAGCCGTGCCGTTACCGATGGAGATCAGGGAAACCTTGTGCTTGATGGCCAGCTGGCCCAGCGTGTGCAGGGAACCGTGCCAGTCGTTCTTGGGCTGGTGCGGGTAGATCACGGCCGTATCGACCACCTTGCCGGTGGCATCGACCACCGCCACTTTGACCCCCGTACGCAGGCCCGGGTCCAGCCCCATGGTGGCACGCTGGCCAGCCGGAGCGGCCAGCAGCAGGGCTTTCAGATTGGTGGCGAACACATTGATGGCCGACTGTTCAGCCGCTTCGCGCAGTGCCCCCATCAGTTCCGTTTCCAGATGCATAAAGCTTTTCACGCGCCAGGTCCAGCGTGCCGTATCGCACAGCCATTTGTCGGCCGGACGGCCCGCCTGTTTGATGCCGAAGCGAGCCGCGATGCGGCTTTCGCACGGGTTGTGCGGCGCATCCCATTTCGGTTTTTCTGCTTCGGTATCAAGCCGCAGGATCACATCCAGCATGCCTTCGCGGCGGCCGCGCAGCAGGGCCAGCGCACGGTGCGAAGGAATGCTGCTGAGGTTTTCCGAATAGTCGAAATAGTCGGCGAATTTTTCGCCTTCTTCCTGCTTGCCTTCCACTACCTTGGATTCAACAATGCCGTGCTCCTGCACGTATTCGCGCAAGGATTGCAGCAGGGTGGCATCTTCGGCAAAGCGTTCCATCAGAATCTGGCGCGCGCCGTCCAGTGCGGCCTTGTTGTCGGCCACGCCGGGATTGTTGCCATCGGCCGATTCAAACGGTGCGCGCAGGTATTTGCCCGCTTCCACTTCCGGATCGAGTTCGGGATTGCCCAGCAGACTCTCGGCCAGCGGTGCCAGCCCTGCTTCGATGGCGATCTGCGCCTTGGTGCGGCGTTTTGGCTTGTAGGGCAGATACAGGTCTTCCAGCCGGGTCTTGTCTTCCGCGTGCATGACGGCGTCGAGCAGTTCCGGCGTCATCTTGTTCTGTTCGGTAATCGAGGCAATGATGGCGGTGCGGCGGTCTTCCAGTTCGCGCAGATAGCGCAGCCGTTCTTCCAGCAGACGCAGCTGGGTATCATCGAGTCCGCCCGTCACTTCCTTACGGTAGCGGGCAATAAACGGCACGGTAGCGCCTTCGTCGAGCAGGGCGACGGCGGCAGCAACCTGGTGGGCTTTGCAGTTGAGTTCAGTGGCAAGACGTTGTTCGATGGTAGGCAGCATGGACGGTATTCCTCAGCAATCAAGCTCGGAATGATACGCAATCGGCGCGAATCTGCCAGTCTTGACAGCCTGCGGGGTCTGTGAACCCGTTGCGTTCCGGGTGCATGAGTGCACGAAAAAACGGGTAAATATGAAGAATCCGCAAACACGGAAGCGCGTATGACGGATAATATTGCCTGTTGCTGTTTTTGAACTATCTTTGACCAACAATGCGACCCATGGATTTAACCCGCGACGACGCCCCTGCTGCTCCCGCTGCACCTGCGCGCCCTGCGCCGCCTGCGAATCAATTGTCGTACGCTGTGGCCACCTGGCTGCAGCGGGTGGATGCGGCAGCGCATCCCAAGGCCAAATTGAATGTTGCGCCGCCCGATGCGGACCCCAAGCTTTCTGCACATAAACTGATTTACGTGATGGCGCCCACCAGTGGTGGCCGCCATGTGGCGCTGTGCCTGTACAAGGCGCGCCTGAAGCCGAATGGCGATGTGGCTGCGGCCAGCCCCGTCAGCGAAATTTTCTCGCTGCTGTCGGCGCCGCCCAGCTTCCTCACGCCCGGCGATGAAGATCTGATCCGTTTCTTTGTGGCCATGCGCAGCGGTGCCAGTTCGCAGACAGGTTCGGCCACCGAGCCGCGCGGCAAGATCGGCGCGGCGCTGCTGAATATGCTGGCCGAGCAGGATAAATTGCTGTGGGCAAATTCGTGGGCCGATGTGGGCAATGGTCTGGTGTATCCCCTGAAAGGCGGGGTGATGCGCGAGGCCCATCTGGCGTGGCGCGAAGAAGGCAAGGGTTTGCGGCTGGGCTGGCAGGTGCAGGCGCCACCGAATGCGCGCCATAGCGGTGCCGATCAGGTCGACTACATGCTGCCCACCGATCCGCCATGGTATATCGATAATCTGTCCTGCGGCGTGCTGCAGCTGAATCAGGGCGGCGCCCAGATTCCGCTGGCCGATCTGCAGGCACTGGTGGCGCAGGCGCCACTGCTGACCAGTAATGACA
This sequence comes from Duganella fentianensis, assembly GCF_964031615.1. Classification (GTDB taxonomy): domain Bacteria; phylum Pseudomonadota; class Gammaproteobacteria; order Burkholderiales; family Burkholderiaceae_D; genus Rugamonas; species Rugamonas fentianensis_A. The sequence goes on along the minus strand of NZ_CAXIQN010000002.1, from coordinate 121,041 downwards.
AGCTGCGCGTATCGCAGTTGCTGCTGGCTCATGGTCTGCAGCAGCTGATGCCGCTGCCACAGCCTTTGCCGCAGCGACTGCGCGACGATGTGCTGCCCCGTCCCGTGCTGACGCTGGACGCGGCCATGCTGGCCGATGGTTCTATCCAGCGCTGGCATGACTTTGCCGTGCTGTCCTTCGATTACGATGGCGAACGGGTGTCGTTCGATCCTTCCCAGCGCGTGGTGCGCCAGAAAGGCGAAGTGACGGAAGTTATCCAGCGTAACGAAGCGGCGGAAGCGGCTGCGCTGACGCTGCTGGAAGAACGCGCGTTTGCCGCGCCGACTACTTTGCCACTGAGCAGCGTCAAAGGCGGATTGTTGCTGCCGACGCAAGCGGAATGGATACGTTTTGGTCGTGACGGCATCGCTGATCTGCGTGCTGCCGGCTGGAAGATCGAGAAGACCGTCAAATACCGCTACGACCTGACGGAAGTGGGCGACTGGTTCGCCGAAGTGGAACAGGATACCAGCGAAGGGGGCCATGCCTGGTTCGAGCTGGAGCTGGGCATCAACGTGGAGCAGGAACGGATTTCCCTGCTGCCATTGCTGGTGCAGCTGATCCGCAATGCGCCCAACGATTTCGCTCCCAAAGTCATTGCCCAGCATGGCGAGGAAGACCAGATGCTGGCCGTGCTGGCCGATGGCCGCCGCGTGGCGCTGCCATGGGCACGCGTGCGCCCCATCCTGAATACGCTGGGCGAACTGTATTTCAGCGACAAGATCAAACCGACCCTGCGCATGACCAGCCTCGATGCGGCCCGTCTCGACGAACTGGCCCGTTCGGTGGACATGGCGTGGACGGGCGGTGAAGAGTTGCGCGAAATGGGCGCGCGCCTGAACCAGTTCGGTGCTATCAAGCGTATCGCCACGCCGGCCGGCCTGCAGGCCACGCTGCGCGACTACCAGACCGATGGTCTGTCTTGGATGCAGTTCCTGCGTGAATATGGCTTCGGCGGCATACTGGCCGACGATATGGGTCTGGGCAAAACGGTACAGACGCTGGCCCACATTCTGGTGGAAAAAGAGGCGGGCCGCCTGACGGCACCGGCTCTGGTGATTGCGCCGACTAGCCTGATGGGCAACTGGCAGGAAGAAGCGGCCCGTTTTGCGCCCGGCCTGCGCGTGTTGCTGCTGCAAGGCAAGGAGCGCATGGGCCAGTTCGACCAGATCGCCGAAGCAGATCTGGTGCTGACCACCTATGCCCTGCTGCCCCGTGACGAGGAAAAACTGCGCGAGCACGATTTCCATCTGGTCATTCTGGACGAATCGCACTACATCAAGAACACCCGCAGCAAAGCGGCCCAGAGTGCCGGCTTGCTGAAAGCGCGCCACCGTCTGTGCCTGTCCGGCACGCCGCTGGAAAACCATCTGGGCGAACTGTGGTCGCAATTCCACTTCTTGCTGCCCGGTCTGCTGGGCGACGAAAAAGGCTTCAACACGGTATTCCGTCATCCGATCGAACGGCAGGATGATCCGCTGCGACGTGCCCTGCTGAACCGCCGCATCAAGCCTTTCCTGCTGCGCCGGACCAAGGACCACGTGGCCAAGGAACTGCCGCCGAAAACGGAAATGGTGCGCAAGGTGGAACTCACGGGCGCCCAGCGCGACCTGTACGAAACCGTGCGGCTGGCGATGGACCAGAAGGTGCGCGAGGAAATCGACCGCAAGGGCGTGGCGCGCAGCCAGATCGTGATACTGGAAGCGCTGCTCAAGCTGCGGCAGGTGTGCTGCGATCCGCGGCTGGTGAAGTCGCTGACCGGCAAGAAATCGGTAGCACCGTCGGCCAAGCTGGTCGACCTGATGCAGATGGTCGAGGACTTGCTGGAAGAAAAACGCAAAATCCTCGTGTTCTCGCAGTTCACCAGCATGCTCGAACTGATACAGGAAGAACTCGACGAGCGCGATATTCCGTATGCACTGCTGACCGGCGACACCAAAGACCGTAGCGCGCAAGTGGCAGCATTCCAGCAGGGCGCTGTGCCGATCTTCCTGATCAGCCTGAAGGCGGGCGGGGTGGGTCTGAACCTGACGGCAGCCGATACCGTGATCCACTACGATCCGTGGTGGAATCCTGCGGCGGAAAATCAGGCCACCGACCGGGCATGGCGTATCGGTCAGGACAAGCCGGTGTTTGTGTATAAGCTGATCGCCAAAGGCACGCTGGAAGAGAAGATACAGGTACTGCAGCAGAAGAAATCCGATCTGGCCCAGTCGATACTGGCGGAAGGCGAGTCGCAGAAGATGGCACTGACGCAGGAAGACCTGCAGCAGATCTTTGCGCCGCTGGTGGAATAATGACCGCCCCTGCCGAACTGGAGGCCGCTCTGGCGGCAGCGCAGGCCGAGTTGCAGCGCTGCCGTGAATGGCTGGCCTATAGCGAGGAAGCCAGTTTTATTGCCGACGCCACGGGGCTGCTCTGGCTCAGCCCGGCCTGTGAACGCCAGTTCGGCTACACGCTGGCCAGTGCGCAGGCGCTGGCTGCGCCGCTGCTGGCCGCCTTGCCGGCGCGGCTGGCCCGTTATGCCAGCGGCGATGCCACGCGCTGGCAATTACGGCGCGAACTGCAACTGGCGCATGCCGACGGCCAGCCCCTAGCACTCGAAATCACCACCACCTTGCTGCCCGAAGCGGATGGCACGCTACGCCGCATCCACGGTATCGTGCGCGACCTGACGGCAGCCCATGCGCTGGCCGTGCAGCAGAAACAGTTCACCTCCATGCTGTCGCACGAATTCCGTACGCCGCTGGCGGTGATCGATGGCGCCGCCCAATTGCTGGAAATGACGGGCAGCAGCCACGACGAGGGCACCCGTAAGCGTTATCGCAAGATCCAGACGGCGGCCGACCGCCTGCTGGCGCTGGTAGACGAGCATCTGACGCCGCAGCGCATGGCCGAAATCGGCCGCGAGCGCCAGCCTGATCAGGTGGCGCCCGCGAGTTTGCTACAGGCTGCCGTGCAGCAGGCGGTGAGCCGGCGCAGCGGCATTACGCTGGAACTAGGCAATTTGCCCGCGCAGATGCGCTGCGATCCGGCCGGGATGCGGCTCTGCCTCGATATCCTGCTCGACAATGCCGTCAAGTACACGCCAGCCGCTACGGCGATCGAGGTGACAGGCCGCATGGCCGGCGGCGGCGGACTGGAACTGCTGGTACGCGACCATGGCGCCGGTGTGGCCGAGAGCGAACTGGGGCAGATTTTCCAGAAAGCGTATCGCGGAAACAACGCTGCGGCGGTGGCCGGTTCGGGGCTGGGCTTGTACATGGCCAGTGCAGTCATCGAGGTACACGGTGGTACGCTGACGGCGCGCTATGCGCAGGGCGGGGGAATGGAATTCCGTATTTGGTTGCCAATTGCTAGTGAGACAGGGAAAGTTCTTGCTTAGTAAGGTTGCAGCAGTGATAATTCCTAAACGCAAGCTAATCTGGCAGGGCGGGGCTGGGCACGTTGCTCAGAATTAGAACTCATGGCGCATCAATGACGCAGATACTCATCGTAGAAGACAATCTGGACTATGCCGAAGAAATGGCAGAGTTTCTGGTTGAGCTCAAGCATGAAGTGCGCATCACCAACAGCGCCAGCGATATGTGGTCGGCCCTGAGCCACGGCAATGTGGGCGTGGTGGTGCTCGATCTGGGCCTGCCTGATGAAGACGGCTTCAACGTGATTCCCCGCATGCGCCAGCTGTATCCGCAGATCGGCCTGCTGGTGCTGACGGGCCGCGTGGCCTTCGATAACCGCATACTGGGCCTGCGTCTGGGCGCCGACCATTATCTGACCAAACCTATCAAATTCCCCGAACTGGCAGCCCATATCGAGGCGCTCAACCGCCGCGTGGGGCCGCAGGAAACCGCGCCCGTGGTCAGCAAGTGGACGCTGCATGTCAGTGGCCGCAAGCTGGAACTGGAAGGCACCATCATCGGCCTGACGGAAAAAGAGTGCAATTTCCTCCATCTGCTGACCATCAATACCCGGCCTGTGCCGCGTCAGGTCATTGTGGCCGGTATCGGTGGCGACGATCCCGATGCGGGACGGCGCGTGGATATGCTGGTCTACCGCCTGCGCAAGAAAGCCCGTACGGGACTGGGGCAGGATCTGCCGCTGCGCAGCGCCTATGGCGAAGGCTATAGCCTGTCGGCCAGTTTCAACCTTTCCTAAGCCTCCCTGCCTAAATAGGGACAGAGTCGCGCCGATTTTTTCAATTGGAAAAATAATCGGGGACAGAGTGGTGTAAAATCCCTGCATACCCACTCTGGAGCACTGCTTGATGGCCCGCTTACCGCGCCTGATCGTGCCCGGCCAGCCTCACCATGTGATTCAGACCGGCAATAACGATCAGCTGATATTCCGCGACACTGACGATTACCAGACTTTTCTGGGCTGGCTGCGCACGGCCGCTAAAAACTACAAGGTGGCCATCCACGCTTATGTGCTGATGCCGAATCACCTGCATCTGCTGGCCACGCCGGCTGATGAGCAGGGGCTGGGCCAGATGATGCAGTGGATAGGCCGCTATTACGTGCCCTATTTCAACCAGAAATATGGCCGTGGCGGCACTTTATGGAATGGCCGCTACAAAACTTCGCTGATCGATGCCGAGCAGTATTTCATGGCGACCTGCCGCTACATCGAGTTCAACCCTGTGCGCAATGGCATGGTGGCGCGGGCGCAGGATTATCCATGGTCCAGTTTCGGCCACCATGCCGGTTTGCGCGCCGACGGCCTGATTATCGACCACGCCCGCTTCTGGCAGCTAGGCAATACCCCGTTCGAGCGCGAAGCGGCCTATCTGGCCCTGTCCGAGCCGGCACTGAGCGCGGACGAAGTGGCGCATATCTCCAAAGCACTGCTGAAAGGCTGGCCGCTGGGTTCCGAGCAGTTCAAGCTTACGCTGCAGCAGCGGGTCAAGCGGCAGGTGCTGCCGGCGAAACGAGGCCGACCATTCAAGCTTAGTCCAAAAGAAGAAAATCCCGAATAATCCGGCGCTAGACCTTACGTGCGCCAAGTAAACCACCACGAAATCGCAAATTTCGTGGTTTTTTATTAGATCGCACCACTCTGTCCCTATTTAAATTTTTCAGCATCTTTTAAAAAATTAATTCGACTCCGACCCTAATTTTTCTTGTTGAGTTTTCTGCTGCATTGCACTACTCTAGTTTTTCGTTAGTCAAATTGCAGTGGAGAACTCATGAAAGCCCAAGGTCTGTACGATCCGTCCAATGAACATGACGCCTGTGGCGTCGGTTTCGTCGCCCATATCAAGGGCAATAAGAGCCACTCCATTGTGGAACAGGGTCTGCTGATCCTGAAAAACCTCGATCACCGGGGTGCCGTGGGCGCGGACGCGCTGATGGGTGACGGCGCCGGTATCCTGATCCAGATTCCGGACCAGTACTATCGCGACGAAATGGCCAAGCAGGGCGTGGAACTGCCGCCACCGGGCGAATATGGCGTGGGTATGGTGTTCCTGCCGAAAGAGAACGCTTCGCGTATCGCCTGCGAACAGGAAATCGAGCGCGCCGTGCGCGCCGAAGGTCAGGTAGTACTTGGCTGGCGTAATGTGCCGGTCGACAGCGACATGCCGATGTCGCCTACCGTGCGCGCCAAAGAACCAGTGATCCGCCAGATCTTCATTGGCCGTGGCGCCGACATCATGGTGACCGATGCGCTCGAGCGCAAACTGTATGTGATCCGTAAATCGTCGGGCCACGCAATTCAGGCTCTGAAACTGATCCACGGTAAAGAATTCTTCGTGGCCTCGATGTCGGCCCGTACCATCGTCTATAAAGGCCTGCTGCTGGCCGATCAGGTTGGCGTGTACTACAAAGACCTGCAGGATGCCCGCTGCATCTCCGCTCTGGCACTGGTGCACCAGCGCTTCTCCACCAATACCTTCCCTGAGTGGCCGCTGGCTCACCCATACCGTCTGCTGGCCCACAACGGCGAGATCAACACGGTAAAAGGTAACTTCAACTGGATGCGCGCCCGTGAAGGCGTGATGAAATCGGCCGTGCTGGGTGACGATCTGTCCAAGCTGTTCCCGCTGATTTACGAAGGCCAGTCCGACACCGCCTGCTTCGATAACGCGCTGGAACTTCTGCTGATGGCAGGCTACCCTATCGCCCAGGCGATGATGATGATGATTCCGGAAGCGTGGGAAAACCACGGCACCATGGATGACAACCGTCGCGCCTTCTACGAATACCACGCTGCCATGATGGAACCATGGGACGGCCCTGCCGCCATGGCCTTCACCGATGGCCGCTATATCGGCGGTACGCTGGACCGTAACGGTCTGCGCCCTGCGCGCTACATCGTCACCGACGACGATCTGGTGGTGATGGCGTCGGAATCGGGCGTGCTGCCGATTCCTGAATCGAAAATCATCCAGAAATGGCGTCTGCAGCCGGGCAAAATGTTCCTGATCGATCTGGAAGCCGGCCGCATCATCGACGACAAGGAACTCAAAGATACCTACGCTAACGCCAAGCCCTACAAGGCATGGATTAACGCCGTACGGATCAAACTCAATGAAATCAAGCTGAGCGAAAGCCAGCTGGCGGTGAACCGCGTCAAGTACAGCGCTGCGCCGGGCGAAAAAGCCGTGGCTTCCGTGCTGGATCGCCAGCAGGCCTTCGGCTACACCCAGGAAGACCTGAAATTCGTGCTGGCGCCGATGGCGACCAACGGCGAAGAAGCCACCGGCTCGATGGGTAATGACTCGCCGCTGGCCGTCATGTCCAACAAGCTGAAACCGCTGTACAACTACTTCAAACAGCTGTTCGCGCAGGTAACCAATCCGCCGATCGACCCGATCCGCGAAGCCATGGTGATGTCGCTGGTGTCCTTCATCGGCCCGAAACCTAACCTGCTCGATACCAACAACGTCAACCCGCCTATGCGTCTCGAAGTAGCGCAGCCAGTGCTGGGCTTCGACGATATGGCACGTCTGCGCGGCATCAGCCAGCACACGGGCGGCAAGTTCAAATCGTATGAACTGAATATCTGCTACCCGCTGGCTTGGGGCAAAGAAGGCGTGGAAGCCTGCCTCGCTTCGCTGTGCGCAGAAGCGGTGGACGCCGTCAAATCGGGCCACAACATCCTGATCGTGACCGACCGTTCGGTGGCGGCTGACCGCGTGGCGATTCCAGCCCTGCTGGCCACCTCCACCATCCACCAGCATCTGGTCAGCAAAGGCCTGCGTGCTTCTACCGGTCTGGTAGTGGAAACCGGTTCTGCCCGCGAAACCCACCACTTCGCACTGCTGGCCGGCTATGGCGCCGAAGCGATCCACCCTTACCTGGCGATGGAAACTCTGGCCGAAATGGCACCGGGCCTGCCGGGCGATGTGAGCGCCGAACAAGCTGTCTACAACTACACCAAAGCCATCGGCAAAGGCCTGATGAAGGTGATGTCGAAGATGGGTATTTCCACCTATATGTCCTACTGCGGCGCGCAGATCTTCGAAGCCGTTGGTCTGAATAAATCGCTGGTGAACAAATACTTCCGCGGCACCGCTTCGAATGTCGAAGGTATCGGTGTGTTCGAAGTGGCCGAAGAAGCGCTGCGCCTGCACCATCTGGCTTTCGGCAACGACCCTGTGCTGGCCGATAAGCTGGACGCGGGCGGCGAATATGCGTTCCGTGTACGCGGTGAAGACCACCTGTGGACGCCGGATGCAATCGCCAAGCTGCAGCATTCGACCCGTAGCAACAACTACAACAGCTACAAAGAATACGCCCAGATCATCAACGATCAGAGCAAGCGTCACCTGACGCTGCGCGGCCTGTTCGAGTTCAAGATCGATCCGACCAAGGCGATCCCGCTGGATGAAGTGGAACCAGCCAAGGAAATCGTCAAGCGTTTCGCCACCGGTGCAATGTCGATGGGTTCCATTTCGACCGAAGCCCACGCGACGCTGGCCGTGGCCATGAACCGTATCGGCGGCAAGTCGAACACGGGTGAAGGCGGCGAAGATCCATCGCGCTACACCATGGATCTGAAAGGCATCAAGATCAAGCAGGGCGAAACCATGGCTAGCGTCATGGGCAAAGAGCAGATGGTGGTCGACATTCCGCTGCAGGAAGGCGATTCGCTGCGTTCGCGCATTAAGCAGGTGGCTTCGGGCCGCTTCGGTGTGACCGCGGCCTACCTGAACTCCGCTGACCAGATCCAGATCAAAATGGCACAGGGCGCCAAGCCCGGTGAAGGTGGCCAGCTGCCGGGCCACAAAGTGTCGGAATACATCGCGACGCTGCGCTTCTCCGTGCCGGGCGTGGGTCTGATCTCGCCGCCACCGCACCACGACATCTACTCGATCGAAGACCTGGCCCAGCTGATTCACGATCTGAAGAACGCCAATCCGCGCGCTTCGATCTCCGTCAAGCTGGTATCGGAAGTGGGTATCGGTACCGTGGCTGCCGGTGTCACCAAGGCCAAGGCCGACCACGTGGTGGTAGCCGGCCATGACGGCGGTACCGGTGCTTCGCCGCTGTCGTCGGTGAAACACGCTGGTACGCCATGGGAACTGGGTCTGGCTGAAACCCAGCAGACGCTGGTGCTCAACGGTCTGCGTAGCCGTATCCGCGTTCAGGCCGACGGCCAGATGCGTACCGGCCGCGACGTGGTCATCGCCGCCATGCTGGGCGCCGACGAAATCGGCTTCGCCACCGCACCGCTGGTGGTAGAAGGCTGCATCATGATGCGCAAGTGCCACCTGAATACCTGCCCGGTCGGCGTTGCGACCCAGGATCCGGTGCTGCGCGCCAAGTTCTCCGGCAAGCCTGAGTACGTGGTCAACTACTTCTTCTTCGTAGCCGAAGAAGCGCGTCAGCTGATGGCGCAACTGGGTATCCGTACCTACGACGAACTGATCGGCCGCGTTGATCTGCTGGACAAATCGAAAGCCATCTCGCACTGGAAAGCGCAAGGTCTGGACTTCAGCAGCATCTTCTACGCACCGCAAGTGCCGAACGGCGATTCGATCTATCACACGATGGAACAGGATCACGGTCTGGACAAGGCGCTCGATCACAAGCTGATCGCGCAAGCCAAGGCTGCGCTGGAAAAAGGCGAGCGCGTATCGTTCATCTCGCCAGTGAAGAACCTGAACCGCACCGTGGGCACCATGCTGTCGGGCGAAGTGGCCAAGCGTTATGGTCATGCCGGTCTGCCGGATGACACCATCCACATCCAGCTGCAAGGTACGGCGGGTCAGTCGGCCTGCGCCTTCCTGGCACACGGTATCACCATCGATCTGGTGGGCGAGGGTAACGACTACGTGGGTAAAGGTCTGTCCGGTGGCCGCATCATCGTGCGTCCGAACACCGAGTTCCGTGGCTGGGCCGTCAACAACATCATCATCGGTAACACCGTGCTGTACGGCGCGATCGCTGGTGAAGCCTTCTTCAACGGCGTGGCCGGCGAGCGTTTCGCTGTGCGTAACTCGGGTGCTACCGCCATCGTCGAAGGTACCGGCGACCACGGTTGCGAGTACATGACGGGCGGTACCGTCGTGGTACTGGGCAGCACGGGCCGTAACTTCGCCGCCGGTATGTCGGGTGGCGTGGCCTATGTGTACGATCCGGACGGCGATTTCGCCAGCCGCTGCAACACCTCCATGGTGTCGCTGGAGCCGGTGCTGTCGGCCAAAGAGCAGGATGCTCATGCCGCCACCTTCCATATCCAGCACAAGGATAACGGTCGTGAAGCGGATGAAGTGATCCTCAAGCGTCTGATCGAGCGTCACTTCAAGCACACCGGCAGCACGCGTGCCCGCCTGTTGCTGGATAACTGGGCCGAAGGCCGCAGCAAGTTCGTCAAGGTCTTCCCTAACGAATACAAACGGGCGCTGGCAGAAATGGCCGAACTGGCCGCCGCGCAACCGATTGCTGCCTGATTCACCGGCACAGACTGCAGACAGAACATATTTAAGGAACTATCGTGGGTAAAATCACCGGCTTTATGGAATTCCAGCGTCAGGACGAAGGCTATCTGCCACCTGCTACGCGCCTGAAAAACTATGCTGAATTTGTCATTCCGCTGACCAAGGAACAGGCCACCATCCAGGGCGCACGCTGCATGGACTGCGGCATCCCGTTCTGCAACAACGGCTGCCCCGTCAACAACATCATCCCTGACTGGAATGATCTGGTGTATCGCGGTAACTACCGCGAAGCGCTGGAAACCCTGCACTCGACCAATAACTTCCCCGAGTTTACCGGCCGTATCTGCCCGGCACCGTGCGAGGCGGCCTGTACGCTGGGCATCCACGAAGCACCGGTGGGCATCAAGTCGATCGAGCACAAGATCATCGACGAAGGCTGGGAACACGGCTGGGTGACGCCACAGGTCGCTGCCGTTAAAACGGGCAAGAAAGTGGCCGTGGTCGGCTCCGGTCCTGCCGGTCTGGCCGCTGCCCAGCAGCTGGCGCGCGCCGGTCACGCCGTGACCGTGTTCGAAAAGAGCGATCGCGTCGGTGGTCTGCTGCGTTACGGCATTCCTGACTTCAAGCTGGAAAAATCGCATATCGACCGCCGTGTCGAGCAGATGCAGGCCGAAGGCGTGGTATTCCGCACCAGCGTGCTGGTGGGTAAAGATTTCCCTGCCAACGTCAACAACTGGGCCAAGGAAACCATCTTCCCTGAAGATCTGGAAAAAGACTTCGACGCCGTGGTGCTGGCCGGTGGTGCCGAGCAGCCGCGTGACCTGCCGGTACCGGGCCGCGAACTGAAAGGCGTGCACTTCGCCATGGACTTCCTGCCCCAGCAGAACAAGGTCAATGCAGGCGACAAGGTGAAAGACCAGATCAAAGCCACCGGCAAGCACGTGGTGGTGATCGGCGGCGGTGACACGGGTTCCGACTGCGTGGGCACTTCCAACCGTCATGGCGCCGCTTCGGTAACCCAGTTCGAACTGATGCCTATGCCGCCTGAGCAGGAAAACAAGCCGCTGGTGTGGCCTTACTGGCCAACCAAGCTGCGCACTTCCTCGTCGCACGACGAAGGTTGCTCGCGTGACTGGGCGGTGGCGACCAAGCGTCTGGAAGGCAAAGGCGGCAAAGTCGAGAAGCTGATCGCCTGCCGCGTCGAGTGGAAAGACGGCAAGATGACCGAAGTCGAAGGTTCCGAGTTCGAAATGAAGGCCGATCTGGTCTTGCTGGCGATGGGCTTTGTGTCGCCAGTGGCCAACGTGCTGGAAGCCTTCGGTGTTGACAAAGATGCACGTGGTAACGCCAAAGCCAGCACCGACGGTGCCGGCTGCTACCTGACCAACGTGCCTAAAGTATTTGCCGCCGGCGACGTACGCCGCGGCCAGTCGCTGGTGGTGTGGGCGATCCGCGAGGGTCGTCAGTGCGCCCGTGCGGTTGACGAGTTCCTGATGGGTAGTTCGGTACTGCCGCGCTAATTAGCAAAACTTTACCGCTTCGTTCCCACCGGTGGTGTACGGGTGATCCCCGCAGCCACCGGTTTTTTTTATCTTGCGCTGGTGTTTCCAACAATATTACGCGCGCTGGATCGTCGGCACTGGACGACTGACGCAGTCTTCTAGTGCGGTGCAGCAATGTAACATTTGATGTCAGGTGTAAATTGCTGACTTGAGATTCATTAATGTTGTATTATCTGCCATTTGGTGGGCCTCGCCAGCCCGTTCAGGGGTGCGTCAGCAGACTAAGTCCTTTCTGAACTACAATACGGCATTAAAAACAATGAGTTCTGACGTGTCCAATCTTGTCGAAATCCGTGATTTACACTTTGCATACGGGAAGCGCGCGATCCTTTCGGGCCTGCAGATGGACTTCCCGCGTGGTAAGGTGGTGGCCGTCATGGGCGGCTCCGGTAGCGGCAAGACCACGGTACTGCGCCTGATCGGCGGCCAGTTGCGGCCCCAGCGCGGCCATGTAAAGGTGCACGGTCAGATCGTGCATCAGTTAAATACTGCCGGTCTGTATCTGTTGCGCCGCAAAATGGGCATGCTGTTCCAGCATGGCGCCCTGTTTACCGACCTGACCGTGTTCGAAAACGTGGCGTTTCCCCTGCGCGAACATACCGATCTGCCGGAAGAGCTGATCCGCAATCTGGTGCTGATGAAGCTGCACGCGGTCGGCCTGCGTAATGCTGCCAAACTCAAACCGGGCGAGATTTCCGGTGGTATGGCACGCCGTGTGGCGCTGGCCCGTTCCATCGCGCTCGATCCGGAACTGATTATGTATGACGAACCGTTTGCCGGTCTGGACCCGATCTCGATGGGCGTGACCGCCAATCTGATCCGCAACCTGAATACGGCGCTCGGTTCCACCACGGTGCTGGTGTCGCACGATGTGAAAGAGTGCTTCGCTATCGCTGACTATGTTTACTTCTTATCCCAAGGCAAGATCGTCGCCCATGGCACGCCGGACGAGATGATGGTCTCGACCGATCCGTACGTGAAGCAGTTCGTCAATGCCGAAGCCGATGGTCCGGTGCCCTTCCACTACCCCGGCAAATCGCTGGCCGATGATCTGGGTCTGGGAGCACAGGCATGAGAATACACAACGGTTTATCCAAGCTGGGCGCCACCCTGCGCGACTACATCGAGAGCATAGGCTATGGCGCCCGTACTTTCTTCAATGTGCTGAAAGTGTCGCCCGGCCTGCTCAAGCGGCCGAGTCTGATCATTGAGCAGTTGCACTTCATCGGCAATTATTCGATGCTGATCATTACCCTGTCCGGCCTGTTCGTCGGCATGGTGCTGGGTCTGCAGGGTTATTACACGCTGAACAAGTACGGCGCGGAACAGTCGCTGGGCCTGCTGGTGGCGCTGGGTCTGAGCCGCGAACTGGGCCCCGTGATTACGGCGCTGCTGTTTGCCGGCCGTGCCGGTACCTCGCTGACAGCCGAAATCGGTCTGATGAAGGCGGGCGAGCAACTGTCGGCCATGGAAATGATGGCGGTGAATCCTATCCAGCGCGTGCTGGCCCCCCGCTTCTGGGCCGGCGTGATTTCCGTGCCGCTGCTGGCTTCCGTGTTCAGCGCGGTGGGCGTGTTCGGAGGCTATCTGGTCGGCGTGCAGCTGATCGGGGTGGATAACGGCGCGTTCTGGTCGCAGATGCAGGATGGTGTGGATATCTGGAAAGATATCTACAACGGTTTCGCCAAGAGCGTGGTGTTCGGCATTGCCATCACCTTTATCGCGCTGTATCAGGGCTACGAGGCCCAGCCTACGCCGGAAGATGTGGCGCGCGCCACCACCCGTACCGTGGTGATCTCGTCGCTGATGATCTGGTGGCTGGATTTCATGATGACGGCGCTGATGTTCAGCAAATAAGCAGGGCAGGTGCTAGCGACTAGTAAGCACTGCACGCAAACAAGATAATGTAACGAAGGAATCACTATGCAACGTAAATCTCTGGATGTCTGGGTCGGTCTGTTCATCGTCGTCGGCGTGGCCGCTCTGATGTTCCTCGCACTGAAAGCCGGCAACATGGGATCCATGTCTTTCGCCAAGGTCTATCCGGTCACGGCTAAATTCGACAACATCGGCAGCCTGCGTCCGCAAGCGCCGATCAAGGCCGCCGGTGTAGTAGTGGGCCGCGTGGGCGAGATCCGTTTCGATGACAAGAGCTATCAGGCGCTGGTCACGCTGAATATGGAAGAAACTTACAAGTTCCCGAAAGATAGCTCGGCCAAGATTCTCACTTCGGGTCTGCTGGGCGAGCAGTATGTGGGCATCGAAGCGGGTGGCGATATGAACAATCTGGTGGCTGGCGACAAGATCGCCCGCACCCAGTCGGCCGCCGTACTGGAAGACCTGATCAACCAGTTTATCTACAGCAAAGCCGCTGAAGGAAAGGACAGTAAATGAGCCTGACCGTTGCTAAATCCGCCGCCCCGGCCCGCGCCGCTCTGGCGCTGGGCCTGACTGTGCTGCTGGCCGGCTGTGCCGGCCCCAACCCGCGCGACCCGTACGAGAACTTCAACCGTGCCATGTTCACCTTTAATGACACGGTGGATACCTATGCGCTGAAACCTGCCGCTACCGCCTACCATACGGTGCTGCCATCGTTCGTGCAAACGGGCGTGAACAACTTCTTCGGCAATCTGGCCGATGCGTGGACGGGCGTGAACAATCTGCTGCAGGGCAAAGGCGAAGCGGGTCTGTCCGACGTGACGCGCTTTGCGCTCAACTCCACGCTGGGCATCGTCGGCCTGTTCGACATTGCTTCCGAAGCGGGTCTGCCCAAGCACAAGGAAGATTTCGGCCAGACGCTGGGTACCTGGGGCATGCCATCCGGCCCTTATCTGATGCTGCCGCTGCTGGGCCCGTCCACCGTGCGTGACGCTGCTGCCCTGCCGCTCGACATCACCGGCGACATCTGGCGCTACAAGGAGCCGGCCTACATCCGCAACACGGGTACGGCCTTGCGCGTGGTCGATCAGCGCGCTGGTCTGCTCGATGCCTCCACCCTGCTGGAAGATGCGGCACTGGATCGCTACGAGTTCATCCGCGACAGTTTCCTGCAGCGCCGTGAAAGCCTGATCCATCCGGACGACGACAATGCGCCTCGGCGCAAGCGTAAGAATGACGAGTCGGCTTACGAGGCAGTACCGGCCAGCGAACCTGTTGCTACCGAGGAAAAAACTGCGCCGGCATCCGACGCGCTCACGCCAAAAGAGGTAAACTCTGGTGCTCTGGCTGCAACTTCTGTCAGCCCGTGAACCCGAAGAACACTTCATAGGTAGAAAACATGACTTTTATTAAACAACTTATCGCTGCGGCAGGCCTGACTTTTGCGGCCACCATGGCACAGGCGGCTGTACCGGCCAACGAAGCACCCGATGCACTGGTGAAGCGTATCAGCCAGGAAGTGATCGAGATTGCCAAGACGGACAAGGCGATTCAGGCTGGCGACCAGAAAAAGGTCATGGATCTGGTGGAAAACAAGATCCTGCCTTACGTTGACTTCCAGCGTATGACGGCACTGGCAGCTGGCCGTTTCTGGCGCGATGCTTCGCCGGAACAGCAGAAAGCCCTGTCGGAACAGTTCCGCACCCTGCTGATCTTCACCTATTCCGGTGCGCTTTCGCAGATCAAGGATGAAACCATCGAGTTCAAACCGCTGCGCGCCGACGCAACTGACACGGAAGTGGAAGTGCGTTCGCAGGTCAACGTTGCCCGTGGCGAGCCGATTCCCTTGAACTACCGCGTGGCGAAATCGGCCACCGGCTGGAAAATCTACGATATCAATGTGCTGGGCGCCTGGCTGGTGGAAACCTACAAAGGCACGTTTGCTTCGGAAATCAACAAGGGCGGCATGGATGGCCTGATCAAGGCGCTGACCGAGAAGAACAAGAAGCTGGCCAATAAACCACTGAAACCTGCCGCTAAATAAGACTGTCTGCCATGTCCACTGCTGTTGCCGAAGCCATCGACGATTTCAAATCGCTCACCACTCTGAACGTGCAGAACGCCACGGCGGTGCTGGAGCGCGGTCTGACGGCCCTCAAGGCCGGCCAGACCGTGTTCGATCTGCGCTACGTGCTGACGGTGGACTCGGCCGCAGTTTCCGTGCTGCTGGCATGGGAAAAAGCGGCGCAGGACGCAGGCCTCAAGCTGGAACTGAAAAACCTGCCGCCGGCTCTGCAAAGCCTGACCAAGCTGTATGGCGTGTGCTCGCTGCTGTTCCCGACTTCGGTCACGCTGGAGCCGGGCGAGGCAGCACCCGCCAACCCACTGCATGAAGAATTCCACGCCGTCACGGGCCAGCCCGATACGGCCAAGCTGAAAGTGGGCGCCAGCCCTGAAGCAGCGCATCACCATCATTGACCCCCGCCTCATCGAATTGGGCCAGAAACTAGCGCTCTGGCTCGGTTCCCGTCGATTTCCCCTATAATTGAAGGTTGCCGCTGCCGTAGAGCCGTGGCGTTCCCAGTAGTCCCCGCCCTCGGGCACCACGCGCCGGACTAAAGCCGCCGCACCTTACGAATAAATCAAGCATGACAGCGATCCAAATAAGCAATGTCGAGAAGCGCTACAAGTCGCTCCAGGCGCTAGGTGGCGTGTCCCTGACCATCGAAGAAGGCGAATTTTTCGGTCTGCTAGGCCCTAACGGTGCCGGTAAAACCACCCTGATTTCCATCATCGCCGGTCTGATCCGCCCTGATGCGGGCAAGGTCACCATCCACGGTCACGACGTGACGGGCGATTTCCGTGCCGCGCGCAAGAAGCTGGGCGTGGTGCCGCAGGAACTGGTATTCGATCCCTTCTTCACGGTGCGCGAAACGCTGCGCCTGCAGTCTGGTTACTTTGGTCTGCCGAATAACGATGCGTGGATCGACGAGGTGATGCACAACCTCGATCTGACCAACAAGGCCGATACCAATATGCGCGCCCTGTCCGGCGGCATGAAGCGCCGCGTGCTGGTGGCGCAGGCGCTGGTGCACAAGCCGCCCGTGATCGTGCTGGATGAACCGACCGCCGGGGTGGACGTGGAACTGCGCCAGACCCTGTGGCAGTTCATCACGCGCCTGAACCGCGAAGGCCACACGGTGGTGCTGACTACCCACTATCTGGAAGAAGCACAGGCCATGTGCAAACGCGTGGCCATGCTCAAACTGGGCAAGGTGGTAGCGCTCGACAGTATGGCCGCGCTGATCCGCCGCATCTCTGGCTCGCAACTGGTGCTGAATCTGCGTCAGGGCGAACTGCCGGCCGATCTGCGCCATCTGGTCAGCCATCCTGACCTGACTGACGACGGCCGCAAGTACAGCCTGCGCATCAATGATTACGCCGAAGTGGAACCTATCCTCGCGCGCCTGCGCGAGAGCGGCGTGCAGCTCGACGAAATGCAGTTGCAGCAGGCCGATCTGGAAGACATCTTCCTGCAGATTATGGATAAGGGGAGCGTATGAGTTTGATGTCGATCGGGTTCCGCACGCTGGTGTACAAGGAGACCCTGCGTTTCTGGAAGGTGGCTACCCAGACCATCGCCGCCCCTATTCTGACGGCCATGCTGTACCTGCTGATCTTCGGCCATGTGCTGGAAGGCCGCGTGACGGTGTATAGCGATGTCAGTTACACCGCCTTCCTGATTCCGGGGCTGGTGATGATGAGCGTGCTGCAGAATGCGTTTGCCAATGCCTCCTCGTCGCTGATCCAGTCCAAGATTACGGGCAATCTGGTGTTCGTGCTGCTGACTCCTCTGTCGCACTGGGAGATCTTCTCGGCCTACGTGATCGCGGCCATGGTGCGCGGCATCGTGGTCGGTGCCGGCGTGTTCATCGTCACGGCGTGGTTCGCCCACCTGTCGTTTACGGCGCCGCTGTGGATCATCGTATTCGCCCTGCTCGGTGCTGCCATTCTGGGCACCATGGGCCTGATCGCCGGTATCTGGGCGGAGAAATTCGACCAGCTGGCGGCGTTCCAGAACTTCCTGATCATGCCGCTGACTTTCCTGTCCGGCGTGTTCTATTCTATCCATTCGCTGCCACCGTTCTGGCTCACGGTGTCGCACCTGAATCCGTTCTTCTACATGATAGACGGCTTCCGTTACGGTTTCTTCGGCCAGTCCGACGTCAATCCGCTGGTTAGCGTGAGCATCGTCGCGGCCTTCCTCGTGGCGCTGGCTTTGCTGGCGATCCGTCTGCTGCAAAGCGGATACCGCCTGCGCCACTAAGCCTCCAAATAACAAGGACACCATCATGACTACTACCCCGGAACTGATCCACGGCTACCTGAGCGCCGGTCTCGAATGCACCCATCTGGAAGTGGAAGGCGACGGCCAGCACTTCCAGGCGCTGATCGTTTCGCCGGCCTTTGCCGGCAAGCGCATGGTGCAGCGTCACCAGCTGGTGTATGCCGCACTGGGCGACCGCATGCGTGAAGAAATCCACGCGCTGTCGATGAAAACCCTGACCCCTGAAGAATACCAAGGATAAGTATGGACAAGCTGCTCATTCAAGGCGGTAACCGCCTGCAAGGTGAGATCACCATTTCCGGCGCCAAGAACGCTGCTCTGCCTATCCTGTGCGCCGGTCTGCTGACTTCCGGTGACGTAGAACTGAGCAACGTGCCGCATCTGCACGATGTGGCCACCATCCTCAAGCTGCTGGGCCAGACGGGCCTGAAAGTGCAGCAGGATGGCGACAGCGTGACGCTCAACGGCAGCGCCATCGACAAGCTGGAAGCACCGTACGAGCTGGTGAAAACCATGCGCGCTTCGATACTGGTACTGGGCCCGCTGCTGGCCCGTTTCGGTTCGGCCAAGGTCTCGCTGCCGGGCGGCTGCGCGATCGGTTCGCGTCCCGTCGATCAGCACATCAAAGGCCTGCAGGCCATGGGGGCCGAGATCACCATCGAAGGCGGCTACATCTACGCCAAGTGCGCCAAGCTGAAAGGCGCGCGCATCGTGACCGACATGATTACCGTGACGGGTACGGAAAACCTGCTGATGGCCGCTACGCTGGCCGAAGGCGAAACCATCCTCGAGAACGCGGCCTGCGAGCCGGAAGTGACCGACCTCGCCAACCTGCTGGTGGCAATGGGGGCGAAGATCGAAGGTATCGGCAGCAACCGCCTGACCATTCAGGGCGTGAGCGAACTGCACGGCGCCAAACATGCGGTGATTTCCGACCGTATCGAAGCGGCCACCTTCCTGTGCGCCGTGGCGGCCACGGGTGGCGACATCACCATCCGCAACACCCGCGTCGACATCATGGATGCGGCGCTGGACAAGCTGCGCGAAATCGGCCTGCAACTGACCATCGGCGATAACTGGATCCGTGCGCAGATGGACAAGCGCCCGCACCCTGTCACCTTCCGTACCACCGAATATCCGGGCTTCCCGACCGATATGCAGGCGCAGTTCATGGCGGTGAATACCATCGCCGATGGCGCCAGCCGCGTGACGGAAACCATTTTCGAAAACCGCTTCATGCACGTGCAGGAGATGAACCGTCTGGGTGCGGCCATCGAGACCGACGGCAACACCGCCTTCATCAAGGGCGTGGAACAGCTGGTAGGAGCGCCCGTGATGGCCACCGACCTGCGCGCTTCCGCTTCGCTGGTGATTGCAGCGCTGGCTGCCCGTGGCGAAACCCTGATCGACCGCATCTACCACCTTGACCGTGGCTACGACCAGATGGAAGTCAAGCTGTCGGCAGTGGGCGCGGACATCAAGCGCATCAAATAAGAACCTAATTAGGAAGAACCATGAGCGGATTTCAGGCCAACTCGCAGCTGATACTGGCGCTGTCGAAGGGACGTATTTTCGAGGACACCCTGCCCTTGCTGGAAGCAGCAGGCATTACCGTGACCGAAAACCCCGAGACTTCGCGCAAGCTGATTCTGTCTACCAATGATCCCGACGTGCGCGTGATCATCGTGCGCGCGACCGACGTGCCGACCTATGTGCAGCATGGCGCGGCCGATTTCGGCGTGGCCGGCAAGGACGTGCTGCTCGAGCATGGCGGCGAGGGCCTGTACCAGCCTATCGATCTGAATATCGCGGCCTGCCGCATGTCGGTGGCCGTGCGCAACGGCTTCGACTACGAGACGGCCGTACGTCAGGGTGCGCGTCTGCGCGTGGCCACCAAGTTCGTGCAGACAGCGCGTGAGCACTTCGCCAAGAAGGGCGTGCACGTTGATCTGATCAAGCTGTATGGTTCGATGGAACTGGCGCCGCTGGTGGGCCTGTCGGACGCCATCGTCGACGTGGTCAGCACCGGCAACACGCTGCGTGCCAATGACCTCAAGGAAGTGGAAGCCATCATGGACATTTCGTCGCGTCTGATCGTGAATCAGGCGGCCCTCAAGCTCAAGCGCGAGCGCTTGCAACCGATTATCGAGGCCTTCGAACGCGCCTCCAAAAAATAAAGCACATTCATCATGTCGATTCAGATTACCAAGCTAGATTCAAGCCAAGTAGATTTCAAAAAGTCGCTGGATGCCCTGCTGGCATTTGAAGCGAGTACCGATGAAGCGATCGAGCGTGCCGTCGCCGGCATTCTCGCCGATGTGAAAGCGCGCGGCGATGCCGCCGTGCTGGAATACACCAACCGTTTTGACCGCATCCCTGATGGCGGTGCTGCCAGCATGGCGGCCTTCGACATTGGCACAGCCGAACTGCAGGCGGCGCTGGCCGCCATCCCTGCCGCCCAGCGCAGCGCACTGGAAACGGCAGCGCAGCGCATTCGCGCTTTCCACGAACGCCAGAAGCAGGAACTGCAAGGCTTCCGTTACACTGAAGCCGATGGCACGGTGCTGGGTCAGGTGATCACGCCGCTGGATCGCGTGGGCATCTACGTGCCGGGCGGTAAAGCTGCCTATCCTTCTTCGGTGCTGATGAACGCGATTCCCGCCCACGTGGCCGGTGTGCAGGAAATCATCATGGTGGTGCCGACGCCGGATGGCGTGAAGAACCAGATGGTGCTGGCCGCTGCCGCGATTGCCGGCGTGACCCGCGTGATCACTATCGGCGGCGCACAGGCAGTGGGCGCACTGGCCTACGGCACGGAAACCATTAGCCCGGTCGATAAAATCGTCGGCCCCGGCAATGCCTATGTGGCTGCTGCCAAGCGCCGCGTGTTCGGCATCGTCGGCATCGACATGATTGCCGGCCCTTCCGAAATTCTGATCATCTGCGACGGTACTACCGATCCGGACTGGGTGGCGATGGATCTGTTCTCGCAGGCCGAGCACGACGAACTGGCGCAGTCGATACTGCTGTGTCCTGATGCCGACTACATCGCCAAGGTGGAAGCTAGCATCAACAAGCTGCTACCGGCCATGCCGCGTGCCGATGTGATCCGCACTTCGCTGACCGATCGCGGTGCGCTGATCAAGGTGGCCGATATGGCCGAAGCCTGCGCCATCGCCAATTCGATCGCGGCGGAACACCTCGAAATCTCGGCGGAAGATCCACAGCGCTGGGCTGACCAGATCCGCCACGCGGGCGCCATGTTCCTCGGCCGTTATTCGTCCGAATCGTTGGGTGACTACTGCTGCGGCCCGAATCACGTGCTGCCCACTTCGCGCACGGCGCGCTTCTCGTCGCCACTCGGTGTGTACGACTTCCAGAAGCGTTCCTCGCTGATCCACGTCAGCGAAGCGGGTGCGCAGACGCTGGGCAAGGTGGCGGCGGAACTGGCCTACGGTGAAGGCTTGCAGGCACACGCCCGCAGCGCCGAACTGCGTCTGAAATAAGCAGCACAGGACAATACTCACCACCATGACGGCAGCCGGCTGGATCGATCAGGTATTTTGCGAGGATGCGCTAGCAGGGCTGGCGCGCATCCCCGATGGTGCTATCGATCTGATTCTGACCGACCCGCCCTACAATCTGGGTAAGGATTACGGCAACGATTCCGACAGCCAGACGGTGGAAGACTATCTGCGCTGGACCGAGCAGTGGATCGATGCAGCGCTGCCCAAGCTTAAGCCTAACGGCAGTTTGTACATCTTCCTCACGTGGCGTTTCTCGCCCGAGATCTTCGTGCTGCTGAAACAGCGCATGACCATGATGAACGAGATCATCTGGGATAGACGCGTGCCGTCCATGGGTGGCAGCGTGCGCAGCTTCTCGTCGGTGCATGACACCATCGGCTTTTTCGTACGCCGCAAGGATTACTACTTCGATCTCGATGCGGTGCGTATTCCCTACGATGCCGAGACCAAGAAAGCCCGTTCGCGCTCGATCTTCGTGGGCGCCAAATGGCTGGAAGTGGGCTACAACCCGAAAGACCTGTGGAGCGTGTCGCGCCTGCACCGCGAGCATCCCGAGCGGGCCGACCATCCGACCCAGAAGCCGCTGGAAATCATCGAGCGCATGGTGAAGGCCTCCTGCCCGCCCGAAGGCGTGGTGCTCGATCTGTTCATGGGCAGCGGCACCACGGCGATTGCCGCCAAGCGCTGCGGCCGCCATTTCGTCGGCTTCGAGCTCAATCCCGATTACTGCGCCATCATCGCCGCACGGCTGGCACGCGAACAGCAGCTCGCCGATGCCGCGCTGGCCGCTAGCACCGCCACTACCGCGTTGCCCGAGCCGGTGGCCGTGCAGGCCGCCGCCAGCAAGAAAAAATCTGCGCCCCGTACGCGCAAACCCGTCGTTAAACGAAGTTCTGTGAACTCATAGCTTAGGAGCCCTTGCAAGATGTCCCCCATCGACACCCTGATCAACACCACTATCCGCTCCGACGTGCGCTCCATCCAGAGCTACCACGTTGCCGATGCCAGTGGCTTTATCAAACTGGATGCGATGGAGAACCCTTACGAGCTCCCTCATGCGCTGCGCCAGCAACTGGGCGCGCGGCTGGCCGAAGCCAGCCTGAATCGCTACCCCGTTGCTTCTTATGCCACCCTCAAGCAGCGCGTGCGCGAAACGCTGGGCGTACCGGCCGGCTACGATGTCATGCTGGGGAATGGCTCGGACGAACTGATCTCGATACTGTGCATGGCCTGCGCCCAGCAGGACCGGCGCGCCGTGGTGCTGGCACCGACGCCTTCGTTCGTGATGTACCAGCGCTCGGCCCAGTTTGCCGGCATGGACTATGTGGGCGTGCCGCTCAAGGCCGACCTGACGCTGGACCTGCCGGCCATGCTGGCGGCCATCGCCGAACACCGCCCTGCGCTGGTGTTCCTGTCCTACCCGAATAACCCGACCGGCAATCTGTTCGATGCCGAGCAGATCGTCGCCATCATCCGCGCGCTCGATGGTTTCGGTCTGGCCATCGTCGATGAAGCCTACGAACCGTTCGCCAGCGACACCTTCATGGGCCGTCTGCCGGAGTTCCCGAATCTGGTGGTAATGCGTACGGTGTCCAAGCTGGGGCTGGCCGGTATCCGCCTCGGTTATATGTCGGCGGCACCGCAACTGCTGGCTGAACTGGACAAAGTGCGGCCTCCTTACAACATCAACGTATTGACCCAGATTGCGGCCGAGTTCGCGCTCGAGCATGTGGAGGTGCTGAACCAGCAGGCCAGTGCTTTGCGCGCCGCACGCGCCGATCTGGCAGCTGCCATGGCCGCTCTGCCCGGCGTGGAGGTTTTCCCGTCGGCGGCGAATTTTATCTTGATTCGGGTGCCAAATTCCGATGATGCCTACGCGAAACTGCTGTCTCGCAAGGTATTAATTAAAAATGTGAGTAAAATGCACGGTGTGCTGGCCAATTGTTTGCGTATCACGGTCAGTACGCCGGAAGAAAATCGTGCCTTCCTCGATGCCTTTGCTGCATCGCTGTCGGCCTGAAGTTATCGACATCGCTATCGCGAGCCTTTCATGAACCGCACCGCAGAAATTATCCGCAACACCAACGAGACGCAAGTTCGCGTTTCGCTCAATCTTGATGGTACCGGCAAGCAGAAACTGAATACCGGCGTACCATTCCTCGATCACATGCTGGACCAGATCGCCCGCCACGGCCTGATCGATCTGGAAGTGGAAGCCACCGGCGATATCCACATCGATAACCACCACACGGTGGAAGACGTCGGCATCACGCTGGGCATGGCGGTAGCCAAGGCCATCGGCGACCGCAAGGGCATCGTCCGCTACGGCCACTCGTATGTGCCGCTGGACGAAGCACTGTCGCGCGTGGTGCTCGATTACTCGGGCCGTCCCGGCATCGAATACCATATTCCGTTCACCCGCGCGATGATCGGCACCTACGATGTCGACCTGACGCTGGAATTCTTCCGCGGCTTCGTCAATCACGCCGGCGTGACCCTGCACATCGATAATCTGCGTGGTACCAATGCGCACCACCAGTGCGAAACCGTGTTCAAGGCCTTCGGCCGCGCGCTGCGCATGGCATCGGAACTCGATCCCCGTGCTGCTGGCACCATCCCATCGACCAAGGGCAGCCTGTAACAGCTCAATCAACATGAATAAAATCGTAGTAGTGGATTACGGCATGGGCAATCTGCGCTCGGTCGCCCAGGCTTTGCGCGCAGTAGCGCCGGAAGCCGATGTGGTGATTTCGGGCGAGGTGGCCGACATTGAAAGTGCCGACCGTATCGTTTTGCCCGGACAGGGCGCCATGCCGGACTGCATGCGCAGCCTGCGCGAATCGGGTGTGCAGGAAGCCTTGCTGGCCGCTGCGCGCAACAAGCCGCTGATGGGGGTATGCATCGGCGAGCAGATGCTGTTCGAGCACAGTGAAGAAGGCAATGCTGCCGGTCTGGGCTTGCTGCCCGGCGAGGTGGTGCGCTTCCAGCTCGACGGCCTGCTGCAGGAAGATGGCTCGCGCTTCAAAGTGCCGCAGATGGGCTGGAATCAGGTACAGCAGAGCGCTGCCCACCCGATGTGGCAGGATATTCCCGACAATAGCTATTTCTATTTCGTGCATAGCTATTTTGCCCGTCCCAGTGTGGCCGAACACACCGTGGGCGTGACCGTGTACGGTGCGCCGTTCAGCTGCGCCGTGGCACGTGATAATATTTTTGCGACCCAGTTCCACCCTGAGAAGAGTGCCGCCACGGGTCTGCAGCTGTACAAGAATTTCGTCCACTGGAATCCCTGATTCCGGCGCAGTGATAGCTTTAACTTTAACGCTTTAACGTTCACCCATTTACAGTTCACTTTACTGATCAAATCATCATGCTGCTCATTCCTGCCATCGACCTGAAAGACGGTCACTGCGTACGCCTCAAACAAGGCGATATGGAACTTGCTACCGTATTCTCCGAAGAACCTGCTGCCATGGCGCTGCACTGGCTCAAGCAGGGTGCACGCCGTCTGCATCTGGTCGATCTGAACGGCGCCTTTGCCGGCAAGCCGAAGAACGAAGCGGCCATCAAGTCCATCCTGAAAGTGGTGCAGGAATACGCCGAAGAGAACGATCTCGACGAAATCCCTGTGCAGCTGGGCGGCGGTATCCGTGATCTGGACACCATCGAGCGCTACCTCGACGCCGGCATCAGCTACGTCATCATCGGTACGGCGGCCGTGAAAGAACCGGGCTTCCTGCATGACGCCTGCGGCGCCTTCCCCGGCCACATCATCGTTGGTCTCGATGCCAAGGACGGCAAAGTGGCCACCGATGGCTGGAGCAAAATGTCCGGCCACGAAGTGATCGATCTGGCCAAGAAGTTCGAAGCCTACGGCGTGGAATCGATCATCTACACCGATATCGGCCGCGACGGCATGATGGGCGGCGTGAATATCGAAGCCACCGTGAAACTGGCACAGGCTGTGAAGATTCCCGTGATCGCCTCCGGTGGTCTGCATAACATCGCCGACGTGGAAGCCCTGTGCGCGGTGCAGGACGAAGGTATCGAAGGCGTGATCTGCGGCCGTTCGATTTACGAAGGCACTATCGATCTGGCCACGGCTCAGGTGCGTGCCGATGAACTGAGCGGCGATCTGGTCGACGACGAAGCTGAATAACCCTATGCTCGCTAAACGCATCATTCCCTGCCTCGACGTGACCGATGGTCGCGTCGTCAAAGGCGTCAATTTCACCGAGCTGCGCGATGCTGGCGATCCGGTGGAAATCGCCCGCCGTTACGACGAACAGGGCGCCGACGAACTGACCTTCCTCGACATTACCGCCACCAGCGATAACCGTGGCCTGATCCTGCACATCATCGAAGCGGTGGCTTCGCAAGTGTTCATTCCCCTTACCGTGGGTGGCGGGGTGCGCGAAGTGGCCGATGTGCGCCGTCTGCTGAATGCGGGCGCGGACAAGGTCAGTATGAATTCGTCTGCCGTGGCCAATCCGCAGCTGGTGTATGACGCCGCCCACAAGCACGGTTCGCAGTGCATCGTGGTGGCGATCGATGCCAAGCAGGTGGCACCGGGCAAGTGGGAAGTATTTACCCACGGTGGCCGCAAGGCGACCGGCCTCGATGCCATCGAATGGGCCAGGAAAATGGAACAACTGGGCGCGGGCGAAATCCTACTGACCAGTATGGACCGCGACGGCACCAAGTCCGGCTTCGATCTGGGCTTAACGCGCGGTGTATCGGATGCGATCAGCATTCCCGTGATCGCTTCGGGCGGTGTGGGCGGTCTGCAGGATCTGGCCGACGGCATCAAGCTGGGCAAGGCCGATGCGGTACTGGCTGCCAGTATCTTCCACTATGGCCAGCACACGGTGCAGGAAGCCAAACAGTTCATGGCGCAGCAGGGTATCCCTATGCGTCTGGCATAGGGAATTAAAGGAAACACGATGTCTACGCCTACTGCTAGCAGCCTCGCCAAGGCTAAATGGCTGAAAAAAATCCACTGGGACGAGCATGGTCTGGTGCCGGTGATCGCCCAGGAAGCGGGCAGCAACGATGTGCTGATGTTCGCCTGGATGAACCGCGAAGCACTGGCCCGCACGGTGGAACTGGGCGAAGCCGTGTACTGGAGCCGTTCGCGTAAAAAGCTGTGGCACAAGGGCGAAGAGTCCGGCCACGTGCAGAAAGTGCTGGAAATCCGCCTCGACTGCGATGAAGACGTGGTGCTGCTGAAAATCGAACAGGCTGGCGGCATCGCCTGCCACACGGGCCGGCACTCCTGCTTCTACCAGAAGTTCGAAGGCGATGCGCTGGATGGCGACTGGCAGACGGCCGAGCCGGTGCTGAAAGATCCGGCAGAAATCTATGCGGCCGAGCAGGCCGCCAAACCGAAAAAGACCACCCCATGAGCACTATACTAGACCGTCTGGCCGAGATCATCGAATCGCGCAAGCCGGCGCAGGGCGGCGACCCTGCCACTTCCTACACGGCCAAACTGCTGGCCAAGGGCGATGACGCCATTCTGAAAAAAATCGGCGAAGAAGCCACCGAAACGGTGATGGCCGCCAAAGATGTGCGCGCGGGCGCCGATAGCGGTAAAGTGCTGTACGAGGTGGCTGACCTGTGGTTCCACACGCTGGTATTGCTGGCCCAGTTCGACCTCAAGCCGCAGCAGGTGCTGGATGAACTGGCGCGGCGCGAAGGCGTGTCCGGTCTGGCCGAAAAAGCGGCACGCAAGGAATAAACCTGTCTAACCGGAGCTGTTGTGGATAACTGCCTGTTTTGCAAAATCGCTGAGAAAAAAATCCCGTCCACCATCGTCTATGAAGATGACGATCTGCTGGCCTTCAAGGACATCAATCCTGCCGCGCCCGTGCATCTGCTGGTGATTCCGAAGAAGCATTACGCCACCTTGTCGGCCTGCACGGCGGACGATGCGCCGCTGCTGGGCAAGATGCTGGCGCTGGCGCCCAAGCTGGCGGCGGAATTCGGCTGCGGCGTGCAATATGGTGCCGACGGCGAACCTAGCGGCGGCTACAAGACGCTGATTAACAGTGGTCCTGACGGCGGGCAGGAGGTGTACCATCTGCACATGCACATCATCGGCGGGCCGCATCCGTGGCGTGGCCAGCGCTAGAAAACGTTGGGTTAAGGTCCGGTAAAAACCGGCCTTTTGGTCATTGTTGCTTGTATGAAAACATTACAAATGCATGACTTTGGCGCTTCGCTTATACTGTCGCAGGCGTTTTTTGAATCAACGGAATTTTGGGGCGCATGCGTCCTGCAAGGGGAATAGAAATGGGTACAGGTAGCTGGTTGCACTGGGCAATTCTGCTGGTGGTCGTAATTCTGATCTTCGGCACCAAAAAGCTCGGTAATGTGGGTTCCGATCTGGGTAAAGCGGTTAAAGGCTTCAAGGACGGTATCAAGGGCGAAGAAGACAAGGCGGCATCTGCCGCTTCTGCACCCTCTGCGGCGCCGGCACAGGTGGCTGACAAGAGCACCATCGACGTCGAAGCCAAGGAAAAGAGCAAGCAGTAAGCACTGGCCTGCCGGCTGGTTTCCGTTTGGACGGAGGCTGGCTGCTGGCCTGCTCTGATGCCGGATATTTATGATCGATCTTGGTCTGACCAAACTCGCGGTAATCGGTGTGGTGGCGCTGGTCGTCATCGGACCGGAAAAGCTGCCCAAGGTGGCGCGTATGGCGGGTACGCTGTATGGCCGTGCCCAGCGTTATCTGAGCGAAGTCAAATCGGAAGTCTCGCGCGAAATCGAGATGGAAGAACTGCGCAATATGCAGAAGGAAGTGCAGACGGCGGCGCAGAACATCAAGCAGGACGTGGAAGCCTCGCTGGCAGAAAGCGTGGCCGAAGTACAGAATATGTGGCCGGACTCGGTGGCCGAGACGCGCATCATCAGCGCCACGGAAGAGGACCTCAAGCGCAAGGCGCGCGAATTCCGCCGCAAAAAGCTGGTGCGTAATGCCGCTGTGCCGGGCTGGTACAAGCAGATGCACGGTGGACGCCAGCACGTCGTGTCTGGCGCTGCGCGGGTGGCACGTTTCCGTCCCCGCAATCAAACCCCTACCTCGTTTTACTAAATGACTACTTCCAAGCCGGGCGAAGAGACCTTTATCTCTCACCTGATCGAACTGCGCGACCGTCTGGTACGTGCCACCATCGGTGTGGTGGTGATGTGCGTCGGTCTGCTGATCTGGCCGGGTCCGGCCCGCATTTACGACATTCTGGCCGAGCCTATGATCGCGTCGCTGCCGGTAGGTTCGAAGATGATCGCCACGGGCGTGACGTCGCCGTTTCTGGTGCCGATGAAGGTAACCTTGGTGCTGGCGCTGGTGCTGGCCTTGCCGTGGGTGCTGTACCAGATCTGGGCGTTTGTGGCGCCGGGCCTGTATGCGCATGAGAAGCGGTTGGTGGCGCCCTTAGTTATTTCGTCGTCGCTGCTGTTCATGGCGGGGGTGGCGTTCTGCTACTTCTTCGTGTTTGGCCGCGTGTTCAAATTCATTGCCGAGTTTTCGCCGCAGTCGATCGCGGTGACGCCTGATATCGAGAACTATCTGGATTTCGTCATGTCCATGTGTCTGGCTTTCGGCGCGACGTTTGAAGTGCCGGTGGTGGTCGTGATACTGGTGCGTATGGGGCTGGTCAGCGTGGCCAAGCTGAAAGAGATCCGGCCGTATGCCATCGTTGGTGCGTTCGCTATCGCCGCCGTGGTGACGCCACCGGACGCGGTGAGTATGTTCTCGCTGGCCATTCCCATGTGTCTGCTGTTCGAGCTGGGCATACTGGTTGCGCCACTATTTGTGCGCATGTCAACGGCGCCGGAAGATAAAGCCTAAGTCCGGGCTAGCAAAGCTGCAACGCCGCACAGGGTGACGGCGTTGATCAGCAGCGAGCTGCCGACCAGCCAGAAAACCACCTTGGAACGCTGTTCTAGGTGTTCGATCCGAGCGCTAAGCACTTCCAGTTTGCCATTGATTTCCTGCCGCAGCGCATGCAGTTGCTCATGCATTTCCTTGCGTAGGGCCTCCATTTCCATGCGTATCTTATTTACCTCGTTACGCAGGCTTTCCACTTGGCTACGTAAGTCGGCCACTTCGCCATGCAGACCATTGATCTGAGCTTGTAGATCTTTATGCAGCGCGCCTAGCATCGCCAGCATTTCGCCACGCAAAGTCGCGATCTCCGCCCGCATTTCCGCACGTAAAGCTGCGATCTCTGCACGCATTTCGGCGCGCAAGGTGGCGATCTCCGCCTGCATTTCAGCTCGCAACGCGGCGATCTCTGCTTGCATCTCAGCACGTAAGGCGGCAATCTGTGTCTGCATTTCGGTGCGTAGCGCACTAAGCTGGGCATGCATTTCATTGCGCAGGATGTCGATGCGCGCCAGTACATCGGTTTTGAGCAACAGCAGGTCGGCGGGCGTGACAGTGGCGTCGTGCAACACCTCGGCCAGCGCCTGAGCTTGCGCCTCGGCCTGATCGGACGGCACGCCAGCGTCACCCAGCTTGCGCGCATAGTCCAGCGTATTGAAATGAATGGGCATATTCATTACCGCTCCCTGTTCGCATGCTAGCAGAACTGGCCGAAATGGCTGCCAGTTCGTCATCGTATCGAATCAGGGGCGGGACTGTTTGCGGACACGCAAGCGTGCCGCACCCATCTACATTACTGGTTCATCAGCCCTTTGATGACGCGCACGGGAGCGCTGCCGTAGCTGAGGAATTGCTCGTGAAAGTCTTTCAGCTTGAACTTGCTGCCCAGCGCCTGTTTGCGTTGTTCGCGCAGTTCCATGATTTCGCTGTAACCGCTGAAGTAGCTGGTCAGCTGCACTGACGAGACCTGCACGCGATGCCATTTTTCCACCGCTTCGCTACGGGTCTGGAAGGCCTGACGGGTCAGCAGATCGAGCGCCTGCGGTTCCGTCATGCCCAGCACATGCACGCTGTAATCGAGGATGGTATTGGTCACGCTGCGCAGATTCCACTTCGAATACATCAGCCACATTTCCGGCGCATTGTCGCCATAGCCCGATTCCAGCATCATGCGCTCGCCGTACACGGCCCAGCCTTCCACCATGGCGCCATTGCCAAAGATGGATTTGACGATGGACGGCGAACGGTTGGCATACACTAGCTGGGCGTAATGGCCGGGGATGGCTTCGTGGATATTCAGGATCTGCAGTATCCAGTAGTTGTACTCGCGCAGGCTGCTTTCGGCCTGTTCCGCCGTGGCGCCGTCCAGCGGGGTCACGTTGTAATAGGTCTTGTCCTGCGGACGGTAAGGACCGGGCGCATCGATGCTGGCACCCGCCACACCGGCCGCATAGGCTGGCGTAGCGCGTACTTCCAGCGGCTTGCTGGGGTCGAGTGTGAGCAGATCATGGCTGATCACCCAGTCCTGCAGCAGCGGCACCTGACGGCGGATTTCGTTGACAAAATCCTCGCGCGCCACATGGCGTTCGGATAGCTTGTCGATCATCATGCCGATGCGGCCATAGCGGTCCGCCGGACGGGGCGTGGCCCCCAGATAGCGCTCCCACAGTTCATCGGTAATCCGGCTCATATTCGATAGCAGTTCTTCCCGTGCCGCCAGCGCCTTCTGGTAGGTTTCCTCTGCCGTGCTGGCCGACTGGATATCGAAAGCGAACTTCTGTTCGTACAGTTCCTTGCCCAGACGGAAGCTGCGGCGGCCCGTGCTGTCGGACTGCTTATCCAGCTCGGTGAGGAAGGCCACATAGCCATCGATGGCCGTCAGGGCAGCGTTGATGCGCTGGGTGTACAGCTGCTTCTCTACCGGCGTGAGGATGGAAGCCTGTGCCGCCTTGTCCACTTCCGTCAGCAGGGTCTGGATGCCGGGCGCTTGTGCAATCGCCAGACGGGTGTGCTCGCGCGTGGGATTGACGATGTTGGCGCGCGCCGCTTCGTAATAGGCGGGAATGCCGGCAATCCGCTTGAGCAGTGTGCGCAAACGCTGCGGCTGGGCCGCGTATTCGGTGTTCAGGATCAGGTCGATCGGGCCGGCCACGTTGTAGCTGGCAGGATTCCATTCCCATTCCTTGAGGGTGGTGAGGCGGAAGCGGTCGCTGTCGAGCTTGTTCATCAGCAGCGCCAGATCGGTGCGCTGCTTGAGCGCCAGCTTGCTGGCCTCGACGGCGGCAAACTTCATCTTCCATTCATCGATGAAGGCCAGCGCACGGGCATGTCCTGCCTTGTCGGGGATGGCCAGCGTCGCTGCCGTATCGTACTTGCCCGCATACACGGCGCTCTCCGAATCCAGTCGCCACAGGGCGTTGAGGAACTGGTTGCTCAGGCTGTTGAAGTTGCGGTCGCGGTAGCTCTCTGGCGCGACCAGTTTCAGCGATGCGGGCGTGGCGATGGCCGCACCGGCTACCAGTGCCTTGCCCGTACTGGCGTGTTTGTCTTTGCTGTGCTTGCTGCTCTTACTACTCGTGCTGCTGTCCTTGCTGCTTTTTCCGCTCTTGGACTTGCCGCTCTTGCTGCTACTTTTGCTGCTGCTTTTAGTGCTGCTTTTTTCGCTGCCCTTGCTGCTATGGCTGCTTTTACCTGAGCTCTTGTGGCGTTTGCCACTGCTGCTGGTTTCTTCTGTATCCTTGTGGTGGTGCTTGCTGGCGCTGGCCGGTGCGACGGCGAGCGTCGTCATCAATACAGCTAGCGCAATCCTGGTTTTGATCATCGTGAACAGCCTTGTCGTAGAGGCCCGGGTGGGTACCGGACCGAAGCGGTGGAGATTATCATTAAATCGCCGGTTTGCGCGCTTCCGTTTGTAACGGTTACGCCCCCTGTTTGCTACATTTGGATCAGCGCCGCAAGCCTTCCTGCAGCATGGCCAGCATTTCGCTGGCCGACATGCGACCGGACACGTCGGCGCCTTCCAGCAGGCTATCGGCCAGATCGCGTTTATGCTGGTGCAGTTCGACGATGCCTTCCTCGATGGTGTGACGCGCCACCAGCCGGTAGATGGTAACAGGGCGCTGCTGGCCCATGCGGTGGGCCCGGTCGGAGGCCTGATCTTCTACCGCCGGATTCCACCACGGGTCCATGTGGATGACGTAGTCGGCCGCCGTCAGGTTGATGCCTACCCCGCCCGCCTTCAGGCTGATCAGGAAGACTTCGCCCTGACCCGACTGGAACAGATCGACGCGCTTTTTGCGTTCGGCCATAGGCGTCGCGCCGTCCAGATACTGGTAAGCGATGTTTTGCTGGTCGAGGTGGGTGCGGATCAGCGCCAGATGGTCGACAAACTGGCTGAACACCAGCACCTTGTGGCGGTTTTCCAGCAAGCCCAGCAGCAGGCGCGAGAACGCCGCCAGCTTGCTGCTGGCTAGCCCCAGTTCCGGCGCTACCAGTTGCGGATTGCAGCAGGCACGCCGCAGCTTCATGATTTCGGCCAGTATCTGCATGGATTTCTTCTCGGCAGGACCTTCCACTTGTGCGAGTTTTTCCAGTGCCGCGCGGCGCAGCGATTCGTACAGCGTGGCCTCTTCCGGCGACAGATCGACTTCCAGCGTGATTTCCGTGCGGGCCGGCAGTTCGCTGAGCACTTGCGCCTTGGTCCGGCGCAGCATGAAGGGCTGGATCAGGCGGCGCAGACGATTGCGTGCGCCCACTTCGGCGCGGTGATCCTGCTGGCGCTCGATCGGGCCGGCAAAGCGCAGATTGAACTGGTCCAGATTACCGAGCAGGCCGGGATTGATGAAGCGGAACAGATTCCACAACTCGCCCAGATGGTTTTCCAGCGGCGTGCCGGTGGCCACCATGCGGAAATTACCTTTCAGCGCCATCACGGCCTGCGAACGTTTGGTCGCGCCATTTTTGATGGCCTGCGCTTCATCGAGCACGATGGTGTGCCACTGCACGCCCGCGAAGCGGGCCGCTTCCAGTTGTAGCAGACCGTAGCTGGTAACCACCACATCAAAGGGCTGCAAGTCACCCAGCATGGCGGCGCGATCACCAATGCCGAACTGGTGCACCTTGAGCGTGGGGGCAAAGCGGGCCGCTTCGCTGATCCAGTTCAGGCACACGCTGGTAGGTGCCACCACCAGCGTCGGCCCTTGCGGTGCGCGTGACAGGATTAGCGCCAGTGCTTGCAGGGTTTTACCCAAACCCATATCGTCGGCCAGACAGGCGCCCACGCCCCAGTGGGCCAGACGGGCCAGCCAGTTATAGCCTTCCAGCTGGTAGTCGCGCAGTTCGGCCTGCAGGGTGGACGGCAGTTGCGGCTGGAATGCGGCCTGCGCCGCCATCTGTTCCAGATGCTGCTTCCAGCGCTTGTCCGATTTCAGCGTGCCCACTTCGCTGGCCAGTTCTTCCAGCGAGAAGGCGGCCAGCGGGTGCAGGCGCACGCCATCGCCCTGCAGTTCGCCGTAGGCGGCCACCTGTTGCAAGCGACGGTGCAGCGCATCGGTCAGCGCCAGATAGCGGCCTGCCGACAGTTCGACAAAGCGGCTCTGGCTATTGCGCATCAGTTCCAGCAGGGTTTTCAGATCGATCACCTGATCTTCCGCCACTTGCAGTTCGCCGCTGGCAGCAAACCAGTCCTTATTGCTCTTGATGGCAAGGCGTAGCTGGCGCGTGCTGGCTTGTGCAGTGAGCGCGAACGGCTGGCCATCCGGCCATGCCAGTACCAGCGTGTCGGCTGGTAGCTCCTGCAGTTCGGCCAGCAGTTGCAGACACAGAGCCGGCTGGCCGAGCAGCCATTCATCGTGATCCTGCTCGGCTTCTCCCAGCACGGGACAGCGTTCGATCAGCTGGCGCTCGGCGTCCTTTTCATCGGCCAGTGCGCGCGTGGCGCGGGCCGGCTTGCCGTCGATTTCCGCGATCACGTTGGCAGCTCCGGCACCGGGCGCGTAGTAGGCGCCATTGGCCAGCGGGCGCACCAGTATCTGTAGCTTGAGGCCGTGCTGATAAGGCAGCAGGTGCAGGTGCAAGCGGGTGTCGGCGGGCACTTGCAGCATGTCGGGCGTGGCGCCGCCGATCTCCGATTGCACCGTGACCATACTGGACATGGCGCTGATGGCTTCCAGCACCTGCGCTTCGGCGCGTGCCGGCACTACCAGTCCCGTGCCGACGATGGCAGCGATGCGGCGGTGTTCGTCGAGGATGCTGATCACGCGCAGGCGGTTAGGCGTTTCGCGGCTGATGATGACCAGCGCGCTATCGTCCGGTATCGGCGGCTGCAAACGCAGTTCCAGACTGCCGGCCTGTTTGGTGATCAGCAGTTCCGGTGCACCGGCCAGCAGTTCTACCCGCGTATCCGGCGCGTCGGCCCAGAACAGCAGCGGGTGGCCCACCAGCAGTGGCGCGGCGCGCTGGGGATCGACTTCGTAACTGAGGCCGCTGGCGTGGTAGTTGCGGTGGGCCACCGAGATGGCCTCCGCTGCACGGATGTCCTGCGGCGTCAGGTAGTCGAACTGTTCGGACTCGAAGCGCAGCCGCTTCAGGCTGACGGCGCGGCCCTTGCTCCACGTGCCACGCGCATCGCGCTTCTGTTCTACCGCGCTGATTTCGTGCAGACCATAGCGGCTATCGTAGCGCAGCAGCCATGCCAGCCTTGCCGCGCCGCTGCTGCTGTCGGCGCTGGCCGGCTGCTGCAGATTGATCAGTGCAGTGAGCTGGCGCTGCCATGCTTCCTGCCGCTCGAACCAGATGGAGAGATCGCACAGCCCCAGTTGTGTGCGTAGCGCCTGCGCCTGTTGCTGGCGTGCGTGGTCGCCCAGTGTTCCCAGCAGGCTGGCTAGCTGACCGGCCAGCAGCAGATAGCCGGCCGCTTCCGCAGCGGCCAGCGCATCTGCCATTTCGGCGCGACGTTCGGCCAGTTGTGGCAGCGACAGCCAGAAGTACAGCAGGCACTGGAACACCTGCGTCTGCAGCTGGTTGCCCCATGCCAGCGCCGCGGCCGCTTCGGCTGGCAGTGTACCGGCGCGGATCTGGCGCAGCAGATCGATCTGCTGGTGAATCGCGCTGTCGTGGTTGTGCCCTGCGCGCACGGCCAGTTCCAGATAGGCACCCGCAGCCTTGCGGTGCTTGGCGTCGTCGCTGCGCAGCAGGGCCAGCATGTACAGATAGCTGCCCATGCCGCTGAACAGACGCGTGCGTTTTCCCGTTTCGC
Organism: Duganella fentianensis; assembly: GCF_964031615.1. Taxonomy (GTDB): domain Bacteria; phylum Pseudomonadota; class Gammaproteobacteria; order Burkholderiales; family Burkholderiaceae_D; genus Rugamonas; species Rugamonas fentianensis_A. The sequence goes on along the minus strand of NZ_CAXIQN010000002.1, from coordinate 85,657 downwards.
GCCGCAGGATTTTGAGTGCCGCTTCGTAGCCAGTCAGTGCCGCGCTGGTGTCGCCGCGCAGCAGGCGCACGCTGGCCGCCAGATACTGGCTTTGCCAGCCTTGCGTACCGGCCAGATAGCGCTCGGCGTCGTCGCAGCGGCCGCACAGGATGGCGTCTTCGGCCAGCGCCATGCGCAGTTCCATGCTGATGTCGTCGCCAGCCGCTTGCCGGTTCTGCTGGTGCTGCTGGCAATACAGGCGGATGGTGGGTGCCGTGGCCGGCGCATACTGGGCTGCCTGCAGCAGCACTTCCAGCACATCGTCGCGCAGCAGCGGGTGCACTGGTGCCAGCATCTCTGGCTCGAACGGGCGGCCGAAGATTTCCAGTACGGGGTGTAGCTGCGCCGCTTCATAGCTGCCCAGACAGAAGGTCAGCAGGGGCTGGATCTGTTGCGGCGTGTGGCCGCGCAGATAGCCCATGCGCAGGCGCGCGATGCCGGCGCGGTAGCTGCGCGGCTCCATGCTGTTCCACGTCTGGCGCAGGGGCGCCAGCGTTTCGTAGGCGCGGCACAGATCGTCGAGCATGTGCTGGTCGATGGCGGCGCGCAACGCGGGCCAGCGCAGCTTCGGGTTGCAGACAAAGCCGCGCCCGACCACCACGCTGATGAAGGCCAGCCGCTCCAGTCGCAGCAGGGCCTGATCGAGGCTGCCCACATCGAGCGGACGGCGCGCCGTGTCCAGCACCCGTGCCGAATCCAGCTGGTCGAGCAAGGCGGTGCGGCCTACCGGCTCGCCGATCAGCGCCAGTTGCGCCAGTATCATCTGCTCGTGCGGAGCCAGTGCAGCGAATTCGTCCAGCAGCATGGAGTCACTCATGCAGACTTAGTCCTGCAGGTTATCGATCTGCACGGGCGCACTGGCTGTGGCATCGTGCAGGCCGAACATGCGCTGATAGAAGTACAGCTCCGCTTCCAGCGTGCGGATGATGGTGTCGGCTTTGCGGAAGCCGTGGCCCTCGCCTTCCAGTGCCACATAGGCCACCGGCACGCCGCGCGCCTTGAGCGCCTGCACCATCATTTCCGACTGCTTGGGCGGCACTACTTTGTCGTCCAGCCCCTGGAAGAAAATCATCGGGCAGGACAGCTTATCGGTGTGATGGATGGGCGAGCGCGCCTTGTACAGTTCCGCAGCGGCAGGCTGTGGCGCGATCAGGTATTCGTTGTAGTGCGATTCGAATTTGTGCGAATCGGCATCGAGGCCGGCCAGATCGGACACGCCGTAGTAACTGGCGCCCAGCTTGAAGGTGTGGTGGAAGGTCAGCGCGCACAGCGTGGTCAGCCCGCCCGCGCTGCTGCCGCGGATGATCAGGCGCTGTTCGTCCGCCAGTCCGCGTGCTACCAGCGCCTTGGCACCGGCCACGCAGTCTTCCACATCGATGATGCCCCACTGGCCTTTGAGCAGGTCGCGGTAGGCGCGCCCAAAGCCGGTGCTGCCGCCGTAGTTCACATCGAGCACGCCGAAGCCGCGGCTAGTCCAGTACTGGGTGGCCAGCTTGAGCGTACTCACCGTCATGCCGGTCGGGCCGCCGTGGCCGATGACGATTACGGGCGGCTTGCTGCCCGCAGGCGCCTGCACGGCCGGATTGCATGGCGGGTAGAAGAAGGCATGCGCGGTGCGGCCATTGGCGCTCGGGTAGCTGATGCTGGATGGGATGGACAGGCAGGCTTCTTCCGGCAGCTCGGCGATGGACTGCGCCAGAATTTCCACCCCTTCTTCGGTGAAGTCGATGCGCGCCAGTTCCAGCGGGATGGTGGGGCTGCCGGCCAGCATGACGATATAGCCCGGTGCTACGCGTAGCTCGCGGATTTCCGCATACGGGTTGGCGATGGCTTCCAGCTTGCCGCTAGCGGGCAGCAGGCGCGCCAGATGGCTGACGCCTTTGACGATATAGGTGCAGATGATTTCGCTGGCCGAACGGAAGCCATACATGCTGTTACCGAAGGTCCAGTGCGGGGTGGCGAATTCGGCTTCCATCGGGCACAGGCCCTCGGTGCGCTGGCCGTCGCGGCACAGACGGTACAGATTCCACCAGCCGCTGCGGTCGGAAACGAAGTGCAGCAGGCCGTCCGGCGACCATTCCGGCTGGCAGACCGATTCTTCGCGGCTGCCGGCTATGCGGCGCGGCTCGCCCAGCGTGCCGTCGGCGGCGAAGGCGGCCAGCCACAGCGTGGTGCCCTGCCATGGCATGTCGGGGTGATTCCAGCTGAGCCACGCCAGCGCGCTGCCGTCCGGTGCCACGCGCGGCGAGGAAAAGAAGTCGGCGCCCTGCACCAGTACCTGCTCGCTGCCGTCGGCATCGATGGCGCAGAGGGTGTTCTGTGGCTGGCCGTGGTCGTCGCCATGCAGTTCGCGCACGGCGATCAGGCGGTTGCGCAGGCGGTCGATGGCCAGATCGGCAAAACGCTGCCGGCCGGCTGCCGTGATGGCCTGCGGTTCCGGCGCATCTGCTGTCAGATCAAGTCGGTACAGGCGGTTATCGGCGAAATGGGAGAAATATACCGTGTCGCCATCAACCGCATAGGCGCCGCCGCCATATTCGTGCACGCGGCTGCGCACGTTGTAGGGCACGGGTGTGACTTCTTCTTCATGCACGCCGTGGTAGCGCAGCAGCGCGCTGCGCCCTGCCTGTGCGGCCCGTCCCGCCAGCCAGAAAATATCGCAGCCATCGGCCCCGCCCAGCATCAGCCCCGAGAGCGGCGTCGCCCCGGCTGCCACCTGTGCGGCGCTGATGGTCGATGGCCATGCGCCAAACGGTAGGACGGGCGCGATGGGGGGGATAGTGTTGCTCATGGGGTCTCCGGGAGGGGGAATTGCACAGTGCTAGGCATGATAGTGAATCGCGCGACGATCATCCAGCAAAAAAGCCCGCGCGGGATGTCATAATAGCCGTTTCACCGCTTTCGATTGCTACCCATGCCACAATTTGCCCCGCTCCAGAATGACACCTTCTTGCGCGCGCTGTTGCGCCAGCCGACCGAATACACGCCTGTGTGGCTGATGCGTCAGGCGGGGCGCTACCTGCCTGAATACCGCGCCACGCGCCAGAAAGCCGGCTCCTTCATGGGTCTGGCCACCAATTCCGACTACGCTACCGAAGTCACGCTGCAGCCTATCGACCGCTATCCGCTGGATGCCGCGATTCTGTTCTCGGACATTCTGACGGTGCCGGACGCCATGGGTCTGGGTCTGTATTTTGTCGAAGGCGAAGGGCCGAAATTCGAGCGTCCGCTGAAAACCGAGGCCGATGTGATGGCGCTGCGCGAACCGGCCGAAGGCTCGCTCGACTACGTATTCAAGGCCGTGACCCAGATCCGCACCGAACTCAATGGCCGCGTGCCGCTGATCGGTTTCTCGGGCAGCCCGTGGACGCTGGCTTGCTATATGGTGGAAGGTCAGGGTTCGCGCGAGTTCCACACCATCAAGAAGATGCTGTACAACCGTCCGGAACTGATGCACCACATCCTGCGCATCAACGCCAAATCGGTGGCCGACTACCTGAACGCCCAGATTGACGCGGGCGCACAGGCTGTGATGATCTTCGATTCGTGGGGCGGTGCGCTGGCCGATGGCGCCTATCAGGAGTTCTCGCTGCAGTACATGCAGCAGGTGGTGGCGCAGCTGAAACGTGAAAAAGACGGCGTGAAGATTCCTGCCATCGTGTTCACCAAAGGCGGCGGCCTGTGGATCGAGCAGATTGCCGACATCGGCGCCGATGCGGTGGGTCTGGACTGGACCGTAAATCTGACCAAGGCCCGCCAGCAGGTAGGCGACAAGGTGGCGCTGCAGGGTAATCTGGATCCGGCCATTCTGCTGGCCAGCCCGGAGCAGGTGCAGGCCGAAGTGCGCAAGGTGCTGGATGCCTACGGCAAGCCGTCGGCGGGTCACGGCCATGTATTCAATCTGGGCCACGGCATTTCCCAGTTCACCGCGCCGGAGAACGTGGCCGCCATGGTGGAAACTGTGCACAGCTACAGCAAAGCCCAGCGCGCCTAAGGTAGTTTGCTAACAGAGGGCACGTTTCGTGAGGAAACGTGCCCTTTTTCATTGGTGTATAGAAGAAATCCGTAGCGACTTATACACATTTTTTTCAGCTGTGGAAATATCCAGCACTGTATAACTTTGCTCTAGGAAGGCTTTTCTAAGTCACTGATTTTAAACGGATAAATTTATTTACCCACAAGTAACTTTTAGCAAGTCGTAAACGCTGAAATGGAACTTCAACTGGTTTATTTGTTCATTGTCCACAAAGTTATCCACAAAAACTGTGGATAAAAAATAAAAGTACTTAGTAAACCGTGACTTAGCCATAATGTTGTTGTTTTTCATGAAGTTCATGTTGCGTTGCACGATTTTTAGGCAGTGATACGATGACTTTGGAGAAGTTGTGAGAGCACAAACCTTGTCGTTGAGGCATGTGTAGAATTCGCCGGCAGCGCGGCCTTATGCTGCTGTGCAGTATTGCCTCACCCTGTGCAAAAAGTGCTTGATTTCGGCAAAAAATTTTCTCTAAATACAGCACTTATGCACAGCAGAGACGTCACAGAGGGCTTTTTTTCTGCTCTAGGAAGCATTTTCTAAGTAATTGATTTTAAAAGGGAATAATTGTGAATTTTTGACCAGTTTACGGGCGCACCAAGTTGTCTGTGCACGTTTCTGGGGATTAAGATTCCTTTGTCCACAAAGTTATCCACAAAAACTGTGGATACATCAAATAGTTGAAGTGGTGTGGGTCTGGCGAGGCGCCCGAACCGCGGCGACCTTACTGTAACGGGAGCTATGTCTGGTCTTTTAAACCATTGCATCTTGCAGGTCGTGCTCGATACGCCGCTGCATGCCGTGTTCGATTACCGCTGGCCTTGCGCTGCGGCAGAGCGGCCACAGGTCGGACAACTGGCGCTGCTGCCGTTTGGCCGGCGCGAAGTGGCGGGCCTGATCGTGGGCGTGGCCGACAGCAGCGAAGTGCCTGAAGACAAGCTCAAGGATGCACTGGCCGTGCGTAGCCAGCTCAGCCCTCTGTCGCCCCAGTGGCTGGCGCTGGCCGGCTTTGCGGCCGATTATTATCAGCGCCCGCTGGGCGAAGTGGCGCTGCCCGGCCTGCCCAAGAATACCCGTCTGCCCACCACGGTGGCGCTCGATCGTGCGTTGAAGAAACTCGCCAAGCTCGATCTCGAACATGACGGCACGCCGCTCAACGTACCGGTGCTGAATCCGGCCCAGCAGCAGGCGGCCGATGCCATCGGCGGCGCGCAGGGCTATCTGCCTACCCTGCTGCACGGGGTCACGGGCAGCGGCAAGACGGAAGTCTATCTACAGGCCTGTGCTCAGGTGCTGGCGCGCGAGCCGGACGGCCAGATTCTGATACTGGTGCCGGAAATCAATCTGACGCCCCAGCTGGAAGGCAATATCCGCGCGCGCTTCCCCGGCGTGATGCTGGCCACGCTGCACAGCAGCCTGTCGGAAGGCGAGCGTATGCTGCACTGGCTGGCCGCCCATCAGGGGCGCGCCCGCATCGTGCTGGGCACGCGGCTGGCCATCCTCGCTTCGCTACCGGCGCTCAAGCTGATTGTGATCGACGAGGAGCACGACCCGTCCTACAAGCAGCAGGAAGGGTTGCGCTATTCGGCGCGCGATCTGGCTGTGTGGCGCGCCCGTCAGCTCGATATCCCCATTGTGCTGGGTTCGGCCACGCCCTCGCTGGAAAGCTGGCAGCATGCCCAGTCGGGCCGCTACCGCCTGCTGACGCTGCGCGAGCGCGCCGTGCAGAATGCCGTGCTGCCCCGTATCAGCCTGCTCGATATGGAGCGCGACAAGCCGCAGGACGGGCTGACCTCGGCGCTGGTGGCGGCGCTGCGGCTGCGCATGGAACGCGGTGAACAGTCGCTGCTGTTCCTCAACCGGCGCGGCTATGCGCCCGTGATCTGCTGCGAGGCCTGCGGCTGGATCAGTAATTGCCACCGCTGCACTGCCTACATGGTGCTGCACCGGCCTGAACACCGGCTGCGCTGCCACCATTGCAGTCTGGAGATGCGGATTCCCCGCCACTGCCCCGATTGCGGTAATGTCGATCTGCAGCCGCTGGGGCGCGGTACCCAGCGGGTGGAAGAAGGCTTGCAGCAGATTTTCCCGGACGCGCGGATTCTGCGCATCGATGCCGATTCCACGCGTCGCAAGGGCAGCGCGCAGGCCGCGTTCGACAGCGTGCACCGGGGCGAGGTGGATATCCTGATCGGCACCCAGATGGTGGCCAAGGGGCATGATTTCAAAAACCTTACGCTGGTCGGCATACTGAATCCCGATACGGCGCTGTTCTCGCAGGATTACCGTGCCAGCGAACGCCTGTTTGCCCAGTTGATGCAGGTGGCCGGACGGGCCGGGCGGGCAGGCCAGAGCGCGGGTGGCAGTGTCAGCGAAGTACTGATCCAGACCCGCTACCCGCAGCACCCCCTGTACGGTTCGGTGGTGCGGCATGACTACGATAATTTTGCTTCGGCGTTGCTGGAAGAACGCCAGCAGGCGGCGTTGCCACCTTTCCTGTATCAGGCGCTGCTGCGGGCGGAAGCGCCGGAACTGGCCACGGCCATCGCGTTTCTCACGCAGGCGCGCGATCTGCTGGTCCATCCCGAGGTGACGCTGCACGACCCTATTCCGATGAGCATGACGCGCGTGCATAACGTCGACCGTGCCCAGTTGTTGCTGGAAGCGGCCTCGCGCCCGCTGCTGCAAGCCTTCCTCAAGGAATGGCTACAGGCGCTGCGGGCGGTGAAAACCCGCGTCAAGTGGTCGCTTGAAGTGGACCCCGTCGATATCTGAACGGGGGGCGTTACAGTAGGTAGCGCTGGGCGGTATGGGTGATCTGCTCGCTCAGGGCGCGGGTGAAGGGGGTATCCAGATTCCACGCGTGCCATTCGAGCGCCACATCGAGCGGCTGGCCCGGGGTCAGCTCCACCAGCCGTTCCGTGGCCAGCGCACCGGCCACCTGCAACAGCGGCATCAGGCCATAGCCCAGACTGCCGTACAGGCACTCCGTGGTGGCGGCCGAGTGCGGCATGCTGTGATGCGGATAAGCGCCTTGTATGCCAAGCGTACTATGCAGGAAACTGGCCATAAGTTCGGCATCGCTGACGATGGCCGGTGCCAGTCGCACGGCTTCGGCTGAAAAGCCGTCGCCGAACCAGTGCGCTGCAAACGCCGGCGTGGCCACGCAGACGTAGCGCAGTCGTCCCAGCGGTGTGATCTCGGGCCCGCTGGCCGGTGGCGTGCCATGGCTGGCAGCGACAATGCTGCCGAATACACTGCCTTCATGCACCTGCTGCAGCGCCTGTTCGCGGCTGGCGCTGTGGATTTTCAGCTGGCAGCGCGGCGGCGCCAGCAGCGGTGGCAGGCACAGGGGGAACCATGTGCCCAGGCTGGCGTGATCCACCGCAAGGGCAATTTCCGGCATGCTGGTGGTGTGGCCCAGATCAATATCCAGCGCCGCTTCCATCAGCCGCACACTGCGGTGGTGCGACACCAGCCGCATGCCCAGCCCCGTCGGCACGGCCGGCTGACCGCGGATAATCAGCAGGCGGCCAGCCGCATCTTCCAGTGCCTTGATGCGTTGCGATACGGCCGACTGGCTGATGCCCAGCGCTAGTGCAGCTTTGTCGAAGCTGCCCTGACTGACCACAGCATCGAGTACGGCGAGCGCACGGTAATCCAGAGTTCCCATAAGCTGCACTTATAAAAATTTAAAACGATAAGCGATACTAATACCTCTAACGGCAGCTTGTTGAAGTTTCTACAGTCCGATGTGGCACTGTGCGAGTGAGAATCTGTGAGAATGTAGTGCAAAAATACAACATTCTCACACATTGTCACTAAAAAACATCGTATGCTGCGGGCTCGGTGGCTTTCTACATAACAGCAATGAATCTAGATAAAGTGACAGCGGCCGATCTTCAGCCGGGCCTGCCTATGGATGACAGCGGCCACAGCAGCGTGCAGCGTTCGGCGGTGCGCAAACTCAATGCCGCGGGCCAGCAGCTGGATGCGCTGCTGCCTCTGGTCGAGCAAGGGATGGCGCCGCCTGATGTGGCCAGCCAGCTGGACGCGATCGCCAGTCTGGTGGCACGCGCCGTGATGGTCGATGCCGATGTGGCCGTGGCCTCCATTCTGCACAACCAGCAGAGGCTGCCCTACAGCATCCGTCACAGCCTCAACAGCGCTATCGTAGTCCACCTGCTGGGACAGGCTCGCCAGCTTCCGGCGCAGGACGTGCGCAGCCTGACGCTGGCCGCGCTGACCATGAACGTGGGCATGCTGGCCCAGCACCAGCGGCTGCAGGATTGCAGCGCGGAGCTATGCAGCGACGACCGCGCCATGGTGCTGGCCCATTGCGAGCGCAGCGTGGCGCTGCTGCAGGCCGCCGGTATCAGCGATACGCGCTGGCTGGAATGTGTACTGCACCACCACGAGAATGAAGACGGCAGCGGTTATCCGCTGCGTAAATCGGGCGCCCAGATTCCGCCGCTGGCACGGCTGCTGGCGCTGGCCGACCGCTATTGCGCACGCGTCAGCGAACGTGCCTACCGTAAGACCATGGCGCCTAATCTGGCCCTGCGCGATCTGCTGCTCGATGCGAATGTGACGGTGGATGGCAATCTGGCACCGATGCTGATCCGTGCGCTGGGCATCTATCCGGTCGGCACTTATGTGCGTCTGCTGAATGGCGAAGTGGCGGTGGTGGCCAAGCGTGGCCTGCAATCGACCACGCCGCAGGTGGAAGCCGTGCTGTGTCCCCGTAGCGGCCCGCTGGCGCGCAGCGAACCGCGCGATACCCGCGCCGGTGTGCATGGCATCCGCGATGCGCTGACGACGGCACAGGCCGCAGCGCTGCAGGCACCGCCACTGCGCATGGAGCAGGTGTGGGGCGGGCGCGCTGCGCTGTAATCAGCGCAGTCGCGAATTAATTCAGCAGCGAGTCGAGCCGGCCCTGCTCGGCCAGATCGCGCAGTACGCGGATGGTATCGAGATCGGCGGCGTGATAGGCCGAACGGCGATAATCGTCATACATGCTGTTGGCCGCATCGGTGGCGGCATCGTGGCCGTCGTCGTACTGGAAGCGCACGAACAGCGCGCCTTCGGTGGGGCTTTCGATGCTCATGATCAGGCTGGACGCGCTGATTTCGCCCTGCGCGGCCACCAGATAGCGCACTTGCCGCAGTGGCTCGAATTCCACCCGGTCTGACACCACCAGTTCGCCATAGCGCAGGCGGCGGCGCAAGCCTTCCACGCTGCGTTCCTCGATCTGGCATTCGTCCAGATGGGGCATGAACAGCTGCGGCGATTCCGCGCGCAGCACCAGACCGCGCCACAGTTGTTCTACGCTCAGGGGTTCGAGCAGAGGATTGAGCGGGTCGTTAATTTCTATCAGATGTTCGAATTTCATGGTCTTTGTGTTTCAGGTCAGGCGCCAGCGCCTCGATCCCGCATGGTAACGCAATAGCCCCCGGCTTGTCCGGGCCGCTGCGGCGGGCTGCTACAATGCGATTCTGAATTTCCCTGCAAGAGCCTGATCCGATGTCCAAAGCCCCTATGTTCGGCCTGAATGTTCCGCAAAGCGAGGCCGTGACCTATCTGGACGGCCCCTGTCTGGTGCTGGCCGGCGCCGGCTCGGGCAAAACCCGCGTGATCACGCAGAAAATCGCCCATCTGATCGAAGACCGTGGCTACGACCCCCGCACCATTGCGGCGCTGACCTTTACCAATAAGGCGGCGCTGGAAATGCAGGAGCGGATTGCCAAGCTGCTCAAGCAGCCCCGTCAGGCCAAGCAGCTGACCGTCTCCACCTTCCACTCGCTGGGGGTGAAGATACTGCGCCAGGAAGCCAACGGGGTGGGCCTGAAAGACCGCTTTTCCATCATCGATAGCGATGACTGCGGTTCGCTGATACAGGATCTGGCCATCACCACGGACAAGCAGATCGTGCGCCGCATCCAGACCGATATCTCGCTGTGGAAGAATGGCCTGATCGATCCGGTACAGGCGCTGAATCAGGCCAAGGACGAAGATCAGGCCCAGTCGGCGCGCATCTACGCCAGCTATGTGGCCACGCTGTCGGCCTATCAGGCGGTGGATTTCGATGATCTGATCCGCTTGCCGGTAGAGCTGTTCCGCAACAACGAGCCGATCCGCGACAAGTGGCAGCGCCGCCTGCGCTATCTGCTGATGGACGAGTATCAGGACACCAATACCTGCCAGTACGAGCTGGTCAAGCTGATGGTGACGGGACTGGGCAAGAAGCCCATGTTCACCGCCGTGGGCGATGACGATCAGGCCATCTATGCATGGCGCGGCGCCTCGGTGGAAAACCTGAAAACGCTGCAGACGGATTTCCCCGATCTGGCCGTGATCAAGCTGGAGCAGAACTACCGCTCCACCACGCGCATTCTGCAGGCGGCCAATGCCGTGATCGGCAACAACCCCAAGCTGTTCGAGAAATCGCTGTGGTCGGAACACGGACTGGGCGAACCGATCAAGGTGCTGGGCATGGCCAACGACGATCAGGAAGCCGAGCAGGTGGCCATCATGATTTCGGCCGACCATTTCGAGCGCAAGAACAAATGGTCCGATTATGCGATTCTGTACCGCGGCAACCATCAGGCCCGCGTGATCGAGCAATGCCTGCGCAAGGAGCGCATTCCCTACACCATTTCCGGCGGCCAGAGCTTCTTCGACAAGGCAGAAATCAAGGACATCATCAGCTATCTGCGCCTGCTGGCCAATACCGACGATGATCCGGCCTTCATTCGTGCCGTCACCACGCCACGGCGCGGGGTCGGCCAGTCGACGCTGGAAACGCTGGGGACGTTTTCGGGCCAGTGGCAGTGCTCGCTGTTCGAAGCCGTGTTCAAGGGCGGCATCGAAGCGCTGCTGGCGGAAAAGCAGTTGCGTCCGCTGCGCGAGTTCTGCAACTTCATCAACGATCTGGAATCGCGTGCCAGCCGGCCCGGCCCGAGTGGCAGCGGCGACAATGCGGCGCAGGTGCTGGACGATCTGCTGGAAGCCATCAACTACGAATCCTATCTGTACGATATGTTCGACGAGCGTGCGGCCCAGAGCAAATGGCAGAACGTGCTGGAATTTACCAACTGGCTCAAGGAACGTGGCCGTGGCGGCAAGGACCGCGATGGCGACGAAAAGAACGTGCTGGAACTGACCCAGATGGTGGCGCTGATGTCCATGCTGGAAGGGCAGGACGAAGATCCCGATGCCGTGCGCATGTCCACCCTGCATGCGTCGAAAGGGCTGGAATATCCCCACGTGTTTCTGGTGGGGGTGGAAGAAGGCATTCTGCCGCACAAGGGTGATGCCGATGCTCCGGCCGAGCAGATCGCTGCGCGGGTACAGGAAGAACGCCGCCTTATGTATGTGGGGATTACCCGCGCCCAGCGCACGCTGCACGTCAGCTGGTGCAAGAAGCGCAAGCGCGCAGGCGAGCTGGTGCACTGCGATCCCTCCCGTTTTATCAAGGAAATGGCACTCGATGTGGGCACGGCCGTGCCGCTGGAAACGGAAGTGCTGACACCCAAGGAAAGGCTAGCAAGAATGAAGGAATTGCTGGCCACGCCCAAGTCCTGAAGCAATGATGACGGTTACGCAAAAATTGCCACTTTGAGTGTTGCGCAGGTGTCGCAAAAAGTGGCGCGGCGACACAATTCATGGCGTCCCGTGTGCACGTGAGGAAGAACAGGACTAGTATGAAGTTGTCGTGCAAATGTTAATGCACGTCAACTTTCATCCTGATTCCTTACAAAAAGAGACATCATGCTAAAGACTACTTCCCTCCGTCTGGCATTGGCTGTGGCTGCTTGCGCGCTGGTGCCGTCTCTCCACGCTGCCGAAGGCGGTGCCACCCGGGCCGATGCCGAAGCCATGGTGAAAAAAGCCGTGGCGCATATTAAAAAAGAAGGCGATACCAAAGCCTACGCTGATTTCACTGGCAAGGCGCCGCAGTTCATCCTGCATGATCTGTACATCGTGGTCTACCGTCTCGATGGCACGGTGCTGGCGCATGGTAGCAACACCAAAATGGTGGGCAAGAACCTGATCGAACTGAAGGATATCGACGGCAAAGCCTTCGTCAAAGAACGGGTGGATCTGGGCAAAGCCAAAGGCACGTTCTGGCAGGACTATAAATTTACCAATCCAGAAACCAAGAAGATCGAGCCCAAGCAGATGTACTGCGAGAAGCTCAACGATACGGTGGTTTGCGGCGGCATATATCTTTGATCCCTAGTACCTGCGCGCCGCTGGGCGGCGCGCAAAGATTTGGATGGATAGACCTTGAAGATCGCACATAAATTGCTGGTCGTGCCAGCAGCGGCATTAGCCTGTTTGATGTTCCTCGGTACTGTGTCTTACTTCTCCATGCAGGACAACGAAGGCCGCATACAGAATTTGAAGGAAAGCACCTTCGTAGCGCTACGAACGGCTAGCCAGCAAAGCAATGTGCTGGGGCAGATCCATTCTTCAAGCTACGCAAAAATTGCCATTGCGGGCAGTCTGACGGAAGCCGATCTAGCGGCCTTCGGCAAGCAGACTTCGGGCGAACTGGATAAGGTCGCCGCCGAACTCAACCGGCTCAAGGATATGACGGGCGCTAACGAGGCAGCGCTGGCGCTGCCCATGCTGGCGGCCTACCGTGCCGGCGTCGCGCAGGCACTCGATCTGGCCTCGATGGATGCGAATACGGGGGTGGCCGCAATGCAGGGGGCGGACGGCCAGTACCAGAAAATGCGTGCCGTACTGGACAAGGTGGTGGGCAATCTCAACCAGCAGGCCGATCTGTCGCTGCAGGAAGCCAAGACCGCCGACAGTCGTGCCATATGGGTGATACTGATCGTGATGGGCATCGGTTCGCTGGTGCTGCTGGCGCTGACGGGCGCCATTACGCGGGCCGTGCTGCATCCGATTGCCGATGCCTGTGCCACCGCCGAACGGCTGGCCGCCGGTGATCTGGCCACGCCGGTAGAGATGCGGCGCGATGATGAAATGGGCGCGCTGTCGCGTGCATTGAGCACAGTGATCGATAACTGGACCCATCTGCTGACGGATATCCGTACGGCCGGCCATACGATTACGCAGGAAGCCAGCGAGATCGCGCAAGGCAATGCCGACCTGTCGGCGCGCACGGAATCGCAAGCCAGTTCGCTGGAAGAAACCGCAGCCTCCATGCACGAACTGACTGACACCGTACGGGAGAATGCCGATCACGCCCAGCAGGCCAACCAGCTCGTGGTGTCGGCTTCCGATGTGGCCGTGCAGGGCGGGCAGGTGATGGAGCAAATGGTCGATACGATGGCCTCCATCAAGGAAAGCTCGGCGCGCGTAGTGGACATTATTTCGCTGATCGATTCGATCGCGTTCCAGACCAATATTCTGGCGCTGAATGCCGCCGTGGAAGCGGCCCGTGCCGGTGAACAGGGCCGCGGCTTCGCCGTGGTGGCAACCGAAGTGCGGGGGCTGGCCCAGCGTTCGGCGCAGGCCGCGCGCGAAATCAAGCACCTGATCGACGATTCGGTGGGCAAGGTGGAAACCGGCAGCAAGCTGGCCGACACGGCTGGTCAGACCATGGGCAATATTGTCACTTCGGTGCGCCATGTGACGGAAATCATGAACGACATCAGCGTGGCCAGCCGGCGTCAGACGCAGGGGATCGAGGAGGTCAACAGTGCGATCACGGAAATGGATGATCTGACCCAGCGCAATGCCGCGCTGGTGGAACAGGCCGCCGCAGCTGCGCAGAGCATGCGCGAGCAGGCGCACGAGCTGCTCAAGGCTGTCAGCAGCTTCCAGTTGCCCGCCTCGGCCGCCGTAGCCGCCGTGCCGGAAGCAGGGGCAGCCTCGGCCGCAGCGAGTAATGTGCCCAGCCTGCTAAAGCGGCGTGGCCATGGGGGCGTGGGCAAGCGGCTGGCCATCGCCAAGTCGTAAAGCGGCAGAGCCGGTAAAATGCATGCTTTCCAGACGGGAGCATGGCGTGAGCAATACTGAAGACCGATTTATCGATATAGAAATCAAACTGGCCCATCAGGAACATCTGGTGGAAGCGCTGAACCAGCGCATCTATGAACAGCAGCAGCAGATCGACAAGCTCGAGCAGTTGTGCAATCTGCTGGTGCAGCATGTGCGCGATCAGGCGCGCAATGCCGGTGCTGCGCCGCTGGCACACGAACCGCCACCGCACTACTAAGCCACGGGCGGCGCGCCAGACTGGCGCGCACGCTGCCTGACTAGCGCAGCACTGCCTCCAGCGCTTCGACCAGCAGCGCATGGTCCTCGGCCTGACGCAGACCGGACACGGCGGCCGTACCGATCATGCCCGTGCCGCGCAGCAGTATCGGGAAGGCCCCGCCAAAGGCTGCGTAGTCTTCCGGCGGCAGATGCTTTTGCTGGTCAAAGGCCACACCGCGCTGGCGATAGTCGCAGCCCACTGCATATGAGCTGCGGCCAAAGCGCAGCACCACGTTGCTCTTGCGCCGGATCCAGTCGGCCTGATCCGCCGTGCAGCCCTGCATGGCATGCTGGAACAGTTGTTTGCCATTCACACTAATCTGCACCGTGACATTTTTTTGCCGCTGGCGCGCCAGTTCTATCACCTTCAGGCCCAGTGCGAGCGCCGTCTCGCTGCTGAAAGTGGTAAATTGCAGTGCGTTTTCCTGCTGCGCCAGAGTCGCTAGCAGCTCAGCTTCGTTTTCCATCATCAAGTCCTGTAGCTTTCATCAGGCTGGCAGTGTAGCGTAAAGCTGCTGCGCCGGTCAGCTGAGGCGGGGCGCACGGATGGCCACTTACCGTATCCGACAGGAGCAGAACCATGACCCACACTATCAAGCTGCACCGCGTAATGCGCGCCCCGGCCGAGCGTATCTATCGGGCGTTTCTGGATGCCGATGCTCTGGCCAAGTGGCTGCCACCGCATGGTTTCAGCGGCAAAGTACATGCGCTCGATGCACGCGTGGGCGGGAGCTACCGCATGTCTTTCACCCACTTCGGTAGCGGCAACAGCCACTCCTTCGGCGGCGAATATCTGGAACTGGTGCCGCATGAAAAACTGATCTACACGGCCCAGTTCGATGATCCCAATTTGCCGGGCCAGATGCAGACCACGATCGCTCTGCGTAGCGTGTTCTGCGGCACGGAGCTGGCCGTGGTGCAGCAGGGCGTGCCGGAAGTAATCCCGCCGGAAGCCTGTTATCTGGGCTGGCAGGAATCACTGACCTTGCTGGCTCAGCTGGTCGAGCCGGAAATTCCCCAGTAATTCTGCATAGTTGCATCTGGGCACTGCACATCCCCTTTCTAGGCCGCTGGCGGCCAAGCTTTGTTCGGAAAAACTGCTAACTCTCCGATAAAGTGCAGTGCAGCATCTTTTGCCCGTGACGGCCGTCATGAGCGACTGCTATCATCGCCGCTGTATCTGCTGCGCACGTCAGCATCTTCCACCGGCGTTTATTGAAAGAGTCCCCCATGTCCCGTCCACAAATGCTCGTCGTCGCGGCCGCACTCGGCCTGGCGTTTTCCCAGACCGTGATCGCCGCAGCGGAAACTCCTGCTGCATCGGCTGTATTGGCTGGCAATCCGCTGGCAACGGCCAGCAAGCTGCCGTTCAACTATCCTGTGTTTGACCAGATCAAGGACGAGCATTTCGCTCCCGCTTTCACGGAAGGCATGCGTATCCAGCTGGAAGAAATAGCCGCGATTGCCAATAACCCGAAACCGGCCACGTTCGACAATACCATTGTGGCGATGGAAAAATCGGGCGAGCTGCTGAGCCGCACTCAGACCGTGTTCTACAACCTGCAGGGCGCGAATACCAACGACAAGATGGATGCCATCGATAGTGAAATGTCGGCCAAACTGGCCGCCCACGGCGATGCTATCTATCTCAACCCGCAACTGTTCGCCCGCGTACACAGCCTGTACCAGCAGCGCGCCAAGCTCAAGCTCGATGCGGAAGCGCGCCACCTGCTGGAGCGCTACCACAAGGATTTCGTACGGGCCGGTGCCCAGTTGTCCGATGCGGACAAAGAGAAGCTGAAGAACCTCAACGCCAGCATCGCTACGCTGCAGACCAGCTTTAGTCAGAGCGTGCTGAAAGAAGCCAATGCTGCCGCGCTGATCGTGGATAGCCGCGCCGAGCTGGCCGGCATGAGCGAAGCAGCCATCGATGCCGCCGCTGCTGCCGCCAAGGCCAAAGGTCTGGACGGTAAATTCCTCGTCTCTATCGTCAATACCAGCGGCCAGCCGGCACTGGCGGAACTGACGGATCGCAACGTTCGCGAAAAACTGATGGCGCTGTCGCTGGCACGGGGCAGCCATGGCGGTGAATTCGATAGCCGCGAGATCGTGCTGAAGATCGCCAAGGCGCGTGCCGAAAAAGCCACCCTGCTCGGTTATGCCAACTTCGCTGCCTATGCGCTAGACGACCAGACCGCGCATGACACCAAATCGGTCAATCAACTGCTGGGCGATCTGGCCAAACCGGCGGTGAATAACGCGCGCAAGGAAGCGGCTGATCTGCAGGCCATGGTGGTGGCCGATGGTGCCACCTTCCAGCTGGGCGCTGCCGACTGGGCGTATTACGCGGACAAAGTGCGCGCCCAGCGCTACGCTTTCGACGAGAAGCAGATCAAGCCTTACTTCGAGCTGGATAACGTATTGACCAAGGGCGTGTTCTTCGCCGCCAACAAGCTGTACGGCATCTCGTTCAAGGAACGCAAGGATCTGCCCGTGTACAACCCCGACGTGCGCGTGTTCGATGTGTTCGACGCTAACGGCAAACAGCTGGCCATCTTCATGGCCGACATGTACGCCCGTGGCAATAAGCAGGGCGGCGCATGGATGAACGAATACAGCTCGCAATCGAAGCTGCTGGGCCGTCATCCGGTGGTGGCGAACCACCTGAATATTCCCAAGCCACCCGCGGGCGAACCGACCTTGCTGACCTACGATGAAGTGTCGACTGCCTTCCACGAATTCGGCCACGCGCTGCACGGCATGTTCTCCAACGTGACCTATCCGCGCTTCTCCGGCACCAGCGTGCCGAGCGACTTCGTGGAATACCCGTCGCAAGCCAATGAAATGTGGGCCGTGTGGCCGGAAGTGCTGGCCAATTACGCCAAGCACTACAAGACGGGCGAGCCGATGCCGAAAGAATTGCTGGACAAGGTAATCGAGTCGCGCAAATTCAACCGCGGCTTTACTGCTACCGAATATCTGGCCTCCTCGCTGCTCGATCAGCGCTGGCACCAGCTCACACCCGCCCAGATTCCCAGCGATGTACTGGCTTTCGAAGCGAGTGCGCTGAAAGATCTGGGCGTGGACTTCGCGCCCGTGCCGCCACGCTACCGCACCACCTATTTCTCGCATAGCTTCTCCGGTGGCTATGCAGCGGGCTACTACGCCTATCTGTGGTCGGAAAAGCTGACCGCCGATACGGAAGTCTGGTTCAAGCAGAACGGTGGTCTGAAGCGCGCTAGCGGCGACTGGTATCGCAACCAGCTGCTGTCGCGCGGCGGCACCGATGATGCGATGAAGCTGTTCCGTAACTTCCGTGGCCGCGATGCCATCATCGAGCCGCTGCTGGAACGCCGCGGCCTGAAATAAGCCCTTGCCCAGTTCAACACCTACCATTTAAGACAGGAACACCATGAACCGTCCTCTGATGATTGCTGCCGCCGTTGCGCTCGTATGCAGTGCGGCACACGCTGCCGAACCGGCCTCGATGCTGCCAGCTAGCAATCCGTTTGCCCAGCCTAGCAAGCTGCCATTCGGCTACCCGATGTTTGACCAGATCAAGAACGAAGACTACGCGCCAGCGTTTGCCGAAGGCATGCGCATCAACGCTGCGGAAATCGAAGCGATCGCCAACAATCCCAAACCGGCTACCTTCGACAACACCATCGTGGCGCTGGAAAAATCCGGCCAGCTGCTGTCGCGCGTGAGCTCGGTGTTCGGCAATCTGTCCGGCGCCAACACCAACGATAGCTTCAAGGCACTGGAACGCGAACTGTCGCCCAAGCTGGCGGCGCACAGCGATGCCATCCGTCTCAACGAGAAGCTGTATGCGCGCATCAAGTCGCTGTACGACAAGCGCGACAAGCTGCACCTCGACGCGGAAGCCAAATACCTGCTGCAGCGCTACCACACCGACTTCGTACGCGCCGGTGCCCGCCTGTCGGCCGCCGACAAGGATAAGCTGAAAGCCATGAACGGCCAGCTGGCCAATCTGCAGACCGCGTTTGCCCAGAACGTGCAGGAAGAAGCCAATGCGTCGGCACTGGTAGTCGATACCCGTGAAGAACTGGCCGGCATGTCCGATGCCGCCATCGATGCCGCCGCCGCCGTGGCCAAGGCGCGCGGTCTGGACGGCAAATTCGTGATTCCGGTGGTAAATACTTCGGGACAGGCCAATCTGGCCGTGCTGACCAACCGCGCCGTGCGCGAGCGCCTGATGGCCGCTTCGCTGGAGCGCGGTAGCCATGGCGGTAAATTCGATAACCGCGAAGTGGTGCTGAAGCTGGTGCGTTTGCGCGCCGAGAAAGCGGCGCTGCTGGGCTACGCCAGCTTTGCCGATTACGCACTGGAAGACCAGACGGCGCATGATGCGCAGGCCGTGAACCGCATGCTGGCCGAATTCGCCCGCCCGGCCGTGGCGAATGCCAAAAAAGAAGGCGCGGAGATCCAGCAGGTGATAGACCGCGAACAGGGCGGCTTCCAGCTGGCCGCGCAGGACTGGTCGTTCTACAGCGACAAGGTGCGCGCCGAGCGCTTCAACTTCGACCAGAACCAGCTGCGCCCCTACTTCGAGCTGAACAACGTGCTGACCAAGGGTGTGTTCTTTGCTGCCAACAAGGTGTACGGTCTGACGTTCAAGGAACGCAGGGATCTGCCGGTCTACCATCCCGATGTGCGCGTGTTCGATGTGTACGATGCCGATGGCAAGCAGCTGGCTATTTTCCTCGCCGACTTCTACGCGCGCAGCAACAAGCGCGGCGGCGCATGGATGAATGCCTACGTGTCGCAATCCAAGCTGATGGGCACCCATCCGGTGGTGGCCAATCACCTCAACATTCCTAAACCTAAGGATGGCGAAGCCACCCTGCTGACCTATGACGAACTGCGCACCCTGTTCCACGAGTTCGGCCATGCGCTACACGGCATGTTCTCCGATGTGACCTATCCGCGCTTCGCCGGCACCCGTGTACCGCGCGATTTCGTCGAGTTCCCGTCGCAGGTCAACGAGATGTGGTCGGTCTGGCCGGAAGTGCTGGCCAACTACGCCACCCACTACCAGACGGGCGCCGCCATGCCCAAGGAATTGCTGGACAAGGTGATCGCGTCGAAGAAATTCAACGAAGGTTTCCGCACCACGGAATATCTGGCCGCATCGATACTGGATCAAAAATGGCACCAGCTCAGTGTGGCGCAGATCCCGACCGATGTACTCGGGTTTGAAGCGGCCGCGCTGAAGTCGGCCGGCATCGATTACGCGCCCGTGCCACCGCGCTACCGCACCACCTACTTCTCGCACACCTTCGCCGGTGGTTACACGGCCGGTTACTACGGCTACCTGTGGTCGGAGAAGCTCGATGCCGATACCGTCAACTGGTTCAACGAGCAAGGCGGCATGCTGCGCAAGAACGGCGACTGGTTCCGCAAGATGCTGCTGTCGCGCGGCGGCACCATGGATGCCATGCAGATGTACCGCAAGTTCCGCGGCCGTGATGCCACCGTCGAACCGCTGCTGGAACGCCGCGGCCTGACGGAAAAATAAGCAGTCCCGCTAGGTCAGGCAGCGCGCTGCCAAGGGCCGCTGGGTCGATTTATGTGAAAATCGGCCCAGCGGTCTTTTTTTATGGGTAAGATAAAGTATGAGCAAACAACTGCAGGGCATGACACTGGAAGCGATCCTGATCCGCTTGCACGCATATTACGGCTGGGAGCAACTGGCCCAGCGCATCGCGATCAACTGTTTTATGAGCGACCCCAGCATCAAATCCAGCCTGAAATTCCTGCGCAAAACCCCGTGGGCGCGCGAGCGCGTCGAAGCGCTGTATTGCGCCACCCACTTTAACGATTAGGATTGCAACATGGATAGCAAACTCAAGGCCACTCTGACGACCCTGCACAGCCATCTGGCCCAGAGCGGCCCGCTGGATGAGGAATCGCGTGCCCTGCTGAGCCAGCTCGACGGCGATATCCAGCAACTGCTGGCCCGCAATGCTGCCGCCGAAGCCGACGTTGCCGAGCAAAGCAGCACCTTCGGTCTGGCCGAGCGGGCGCAGGAGCTGGGTGCCAAATTTGCCGTCAAACACCCGCATCTGGAACCGGCCCTGCGCGAACTGGGCAATATTCTCTCCAGCATGGGTATCTAAAGCCTACCCGTTCAGGGAAAAGCCAGCGCCGGCGGTTCCATGCCGTCAAAGCGCGCGGCCGGATGGCGGCGCGCGATCAGCGCTTCGATTTCTTCTACCCGCGCAGCGGGTACATCGAGGATGAGCAGCAGCTGGCCCTGTGCCAGTGCCGGCCCGAAGCGGCGCAGCCGCGTATTCGGCACGGCTGCGGCATTCATGGCGCTGGCCCAGCTACCGAGCAGGGCTCCGGCCAGCATCAGCAGCAGGATGGCCAGCGTGCCGCTTTGCCAGCCCGCCAGCGGGTGTAGCGCCAGCAGCACGGCAGCACTCAGGCCGATGGCCGCACCCAGCGCGGCACCCAGCTGGGCGCCATGGACTATATCGGTGCGGGCCAGCATGCCCAGCGCCGGTAAATCCTCCGGCATAGCGTGCTGGGCCATAAAATGGATGTGGCGCACGGAGATTCTGGCCAGCAGCAGTTCGTCGAGCAGGCTGCGCGCGCTGGCGCTATCGGGCAGCATGAAGTAGAGGCGGCGTCGCATGGTAGTCCTCCTCGCATGGTGATGCTTTCGTTATAGCCAGCCACGCCGCGCACGCAAGGTGATTCTGACATCATTGCCGGATTGTCTAGCTTGCCTGTATTGCCCAAGTGTTTGAATACTAAAAGGTTTTCCGCTGGCGCGCCAAGCGGGGGCGGCGCATTTCCGGTACAATGCCGTCCGATATGAGCTCCCCTACCAATTTATTTGCGACCGTCCCCAAGCGGTCTGCCCGCGCTGCCTCTGCGCCTTTCCTGCCGATGTCCCGCGCCGAGATGGACGCGCTCGGCTGGGACGAGTGCGACGTGATTCTCGTCACTGGCGACGCCTATATTGACCACCCCAGCTTCGGCATGGCGCTGGTCGGCCGCCTGCTGGAAGCGCAAGGCTACCGTGTCGGCATCATCAGCCAGCCGGACTGGACTTCTGCAGAAGCCTTCCGTGTGCTGGGCAAGCCACGCCTGTACTTCGGCATCACGGCCGGCAATATGGATTCCATGGTCAACCGCTACACGGCCGACCGCAAGATCCGCTCGGACGATGCCTACACCGCCAATGGCGAACCGAACAAGCGTCCGGACCGTGCCGTCACGGCCTATTCCCATCGCGCGCGCGAAGCCTATCCCGGCATCCCCGTGGTGATCGGCTCGATCGAAGCGTCGCTGCGCCGTATTGCCCACTACGATTACTGGTCGGACAAGGTGCGCCGTTCCGTGCTGGTCGATTCCAAGGCCGACCTGCTGATTTTCGGGAATGCCGAACGGGCGCTGGTAGACCTGACCCACCGCATGAACGCGGGCGAAGATATCAAGGCCATCCGCGATCTGCGTGGTACGGCTTTCATGGTGCCGAGTGGCTGGCTGCCGTCGCCTGAATGGGGCGTGCATAACAGCACCCGCGTCGATACGCCGGGCAAGGTGGATGCCCATCCCGATCCGTATCTGATGGTGCAGCCGAATACCTCGTCCTGCGCCAGCAATGGCGGCGCCGAGGCGAGCAGCGCGCCAGCCGTCGTGGAAAAACCGATCCGCATCATGAGCCGCGCCGAACGGCAGGCCATGGAGCGGGAAAAACACCAGCGCACGGTGGTGCGCCTGCCGTCGTTCGAAACCGTCAGCACTGATCCCATCATGTACGCGCACGCGTCGCGCGTGTTCCACCTCGAGTCGAATCCCGGCAATGCGCGCGCACTGGTGCAGGCGCATGGCGAACGCGATGTGTGGCTGAACCCGCCACCGCTGCCCCTGCGCATGGATGAGATGGATGGCGTGTACGACATGAACTATGCCCGTGCCCCCCATCCGTCCTACGGCAAGGCGCGCATTCCGGCATGGGAAATGATCCGTTTCTCGGTGAATATCATGCGCGGCTGCTTCGGCGGCTGCACCTTCTGCTCGATTACCGAGCACGAAGGACGCATCATCCAGAGCCGCTCCGAGCCGTCCATCCTGCGTGAGATCGAACACATCCGCGACAAGACCAAGGGCTTCACGGGCACCATCTCCGATCTGGGCGGGCCGACGGCGAATATGTACCGGCTGTCCTGCAAGGATCCGGAAATCGAGAAAACCTGCCGCCGCCTGTCGTGCGTGTTCCCGTCCATCTGCGTCAATCTGGGCACTGACCACAGCAAGCTGATTTCGCTGTACCGCAAGGCGCGCGCGATTCCCGGTGTGAAGAAGATCCTGATCTCGTCCGGCCTGCGCTACGATCTGGCCGTGCGTTCGCCCGAGTATGTGAAAGAACTGGTGACCCACCACGTGGGCGGCCTGCTGAAAATCGCCCCCGAGCACACGGAAGAAAACACCCTGAACAAGATGATGAAGCCCGGTATCGGTGCTTACGACGAGTTCAAGGAAATGTTCGATCGCTTCTCGCTGGAAGCAGGCAAGAAGCAGTACCTGATCCCGTATTTCATCGCAGCCCATCCGGGCACGACCGATCTGGACATGCTGAATCTGGCCCTGTGGCTGAAGAAGAATAACTTCAAGCTCGATCAGGTGCAGACCTTTATGCCGACCCCGATGGCCATGGCGACCACCATGTACCACTCGCGCCGCAACCCGCTGCACAAGGTCACGGCCGATTCGGAAGTAGTGGAAACCGCCCGTAGCGGCAAGATCCGCCGCACCCACAAGGCTTTCCTGCGCTATCAGGATCCGGAAAACTGGCCTATCCTGCGCGAAGCGCTGGTGGCCATGGGGCGTGCCGATCTGATCGGCAACGGCGAGCGCCATCTGATTCCTGCTGCCGGCCAGAGCCAGTCGGCTGCACCGGCTGCCACCGGCCGTCCGGCGCGCGCTGGCAAATCGGGCGTGGTGGCTGCCGTGCAGCCGGTGGCGCGGGGGCCCCGTGCCAACGCGCTGACCGGCTCGCTGACTGCCCGTAAATCGCAGGAAACCAAGCCTCGCGCTTCGATTCTGGACACCATCAAGGTCAAGAAACCGGCCAGTCCCCGCGGCCGCAAATAAGTTCCGACGGAATTTATTTTTGCCTAGATGGCAAAATTGACTGCTGATTAAGCTGGCCCCATGCGGGCCGGCCTTCTAAGGCGCGAGTTAGCCCCGGTTTTCCGTCCTGCTCCGGCGATGCCGGCAGCAGGATTCCCGCTAAACTAGTTCGCAAGCTGGCCACCATTGCGCGTGGCCTCGATTGCATCCCACCTTCTGCGAACTGGAAGATCATGAAAAAATTCTGTAAAACCTATCTGCTGCTGCCTTTGCTAGGCGTGCTGGCAGCTTGCGGCGGCGGTGGCGGCGGTTCCTCCACGCCTGCGCCAGCCACGCTGAAATCGATCGCCGTGACGGCGCCGAGCAGCACCATGCCGGTCGGCACCACCATGCAGCTGACGGCCACCGGCACCTATTCCGATAACAGCACCAAGGTGCTCAACACGGCTACCGGTCTGGTCTGGGCTTTCAAAGGCACGGGCGCTGTGGCCAGCATCTTCTCCAGCGGCAGCGTAACGGCCAAGGCGGTGGGCTCCGATACCTTCACGGCGACGCAGGACGGCATCACCGGCAGTATCAATCTGAGCGTGATCGCACCCTGGGCCAACGTGGTGGCAGGCGGCTATCAGACGCTGGCGCGCAAGGCTGACGGCAGCCTGTACGCATGGGGTTCCAACATCCGTGGCCAGCTCGGTGACAGCACCACCATCGACCGCAATGCACCGGTACAGGTGAGTGGCGGTAGCCTGCTGTGGAAGCAGATCGCTGTGGGCGAACAGTTCGTGGTGGCGCTGCGCAGCGACGGCACCATCTGGTCGTGGGGCTTCAACCAGAATGGCCGTCTGGGCGATGGCACCACCGTCGATCACGCGATCCCTACCAAAATCGGCAAGGATACCGACTGGGCCTACGTGGCAGCCGGTAAAGGCCATGCCTTCGCTATCAAGACTACCGGCGTGATGTACGCATGGGGCCGTAACTTCAATGGCCAGCTGGGTGATGGCACCACCATCGACCGTCTGGTACCGACCAAGCTGACTTCGCCTACCACGGGCGGCTGGCTGGCCGTCAGCGCCGGTGATACCCATACGCTGGCCATCACCAAGGACACGCTCAATCTGTATGGCTGGGGCGGCAACGCCAATGGTCAGGTGGGCAATGGCGGTCAGGTCGATGTGACGGCGCCAGCCAAGATCGGTTCGTCCACCTGGGCTTCGGTCTCGGCCGGTGGCAGCCATTCGCTGGCCGTGCGCGCCGACGGTTCCATGTACGGCTGGGGCTATAACCTGAGCGGTCAGGTGGGTAACAATGGCTCGGCCAGCGTGAATGCGCCGGTACAGATATCCACCGCCACCAACTGGGCCATGGTATCGGCCGGGGCTGCGCACAGCATGGCAGTCACCCGTGAAGGCCAGCTGTGGGGCTGGGGCAGCAATGCCGAAAGCCAGCTGGGTAACGGTGGTCCGGATATTTCTGCACCAGCGCAGATCGGCACTGCCAGCAACTGGATTTCTGTGACGGCCGGCAATGCCCATACTTTTGGTCTGCGCTCGGATAACACCTTGTGGGGCTGGGGCCGGAATGTCGAAGGTCAACTTGGTAAAGGTGATAATACGCAAGCACCAGTGCCTGTAAGCATCCCTTAATCAGGTAGAACAGCGCCTTGCGCGAGGGACGGCCCAGCTTATGCTGCGCCGTCCCTTAGTTTTTGCAGGATTAGCTTGCCGAATGGCATTAAGGCGGGCGGAACCGGCTACAATCTGGTTTCCATTGCTGCCGATAGGATAATTCGTGCCCCTAGCCACTTCCGCCTTTTTTGCCAGCATGGCCGCGCGTCTGATGCGGCGCAGTTTGCTGACATTGCTGGCGCTGCTGCTGGGTACAAGCGTGCTGCTGCCGGCACAGGCACTGGAGCAGGTGACGCTGCAACTCAAGCACCACCACCAGTTCCAGTTTGCCGGTTATTACGCTGCAGTGGAGCAGGGTTATTACCGCGAAGCAGGGCTGGATGTCCGCATACTCGAAGGGGCCGATGGTAACGAGCCTGAGCGCAATGTGGAAGCGGGCAAGGCGCAGTATGGCACGGGCGCCAGCAGCCTGCTGCTGGCCCGCGCTGCTGGCAAGCCGGTGGTCGTACTGGGGGTAATCTTCCAGCATTCGCCGTATGCGCTGGCCATGCGCCAGACCAGCAGCGAACCGGACCTGCGCCGCATCATCGGCAAGCGCGCCATGATAGGCACGCTCACGGACGAACTGGGCAACTCCGATGAACTGCTGGCCTATCTGGTCAAGGAGGGCATACCGCCCAATAGTTTCCAGCGCGTCGAGCATAGCTATAACGTCAATGACCTGATCAACGGCAAAGTTCAGGCCATGGCCATCTACACCACCAACGAGCCGGATCTGTTCGACCGGCGCGGTTTCCCTTACGAGATCTATAGCCCCCGTTCGGTCGGGATCGATTTTTACGGTGATAATCTGTTCACCAGCGAAAAGGAAATCGCTGACCATCCGGCCCGCGTACGGGCCTTCCGTGAAGCCAGCATGCGCGGCTGGCAGTGGGCCATGAGCCATCCGGAAGAAATGGTGGAACTGATCCTCAAGTACTATGCGCGCGGCGGCGACCGCCAGCATCTGCTGTACGAAGCGCGCCAGATGGTGCCGCTGGTGCAGCCTGTGCTGGTGGAAATCGGCTATATGAATCCGGAGCGCTGGCGCCATATCGCCGATGTGTATGCCGGTCTGGGCATATTGCCCAAGCAGATCAGTCTGGATGGTTTCCTGTACAACGTCGATAGCAGTGCTAGCCGGCTGCGCTGGCTGTACCGCGCGCTGGCCGCAGTGGCCGTACTGCTGCTGATAGGCGCGGTGATCCACTACAGCATGCTGACGCGCGAGCGGCGCCGGGCCAGTGCGGAAATCCGCGCCGGCGAGCAGCGTTTCCGCACCATGTTCGAAGCGTCGCCGCTGGGCATCGCGCTGATCGATTCGGTGACCTATGAATACCGCGACATCAATCCCCGCTATCAGGAAATTCTCGGCCGGTCGCAGGATGTGCTGCGCAATATGCGCTGGCTCGATTCCGGCCATCCGGACGATGTGGCGCAGGTGAAGGCCCAGATGGCACGGCTGATGGCACATGAAATCAGCAATTTCAAAGTGAGCAACCGGATCTTCCGCTCCGACGGCGAAATGGTCTGGATCGCCGTCTCCGTAACCGCCATCGAAACGCCGCCCGATAGCCATGCCCTGCATCTGTGCATGATCGAGGATGTGACCGACAAGAAGCAGACGGAACAGCTGATCTGGCAACAGGCCAATTTCGACCCGCTCACCCAGCTGCCCAACCGCCGCATGT
This sequence comes from Duganella fentianensis, assembly GCF_964031615.1. Taxonomy (GTDB): domain Bacteria; phylum Pseudomonadota; class Gammaproteobacteria; order Burkholderiales; family Burkholderiaceae_D; genus Rugamonas; species Rugamonas fentianensis_A. The sequence continues at coordinate 58,880 of NZ_CAXIQN010000002.1, read as the reverse complement.
TCCTCGACCGGCTGGCGCTGGATCTGCTGAAAAGCCAGCGCAGCCGCAGCCGCATCGCCATCCTGTTCATCGATCTCGATCACTTCAAGGAAGTCAACGACACGCTGGGCCATCATCAGGGCGATGTGCTGCTGATCGATGCGGCGCGCCGCATCAGCGATTGCGTGCGCAAATCCGATACGGTGGCGCGGCTGGGCGGCGACGAATTCACCGTGATCCTGTCGGAACTCGATAGCACCGAACGGGTGGAAGCCATCGCCCAGAACATCATCGACCGCATGTGCCAGCCGTTTGCGCTGGGGCAGGAGCAAGCCTTTATTTCGGCCAGTATCGGCATTACGCTGTATCCCGACGATGCCGACGATATCGACGATCTGCTCAAGCACGCCGATCAGGCCATGTATGCGGCCAAGGGCGCCGGACGCAACCGCTATAGCTATTTCACGCCAGCGCTGCAGGTGGAAGCGCTGACGCGCATGCGCCTGACCAATGATTTGCGCAATGCCGTCAAAGGTGGCCAGCTGGAGCTGTATTTCCAGCCCATCGTGCACCTGAAAACGGGGCGTATCCACAAGGCCGAAGCGCTGATCCGCTGGCGCCACCCCACGCGCGGGCTGGTCAGCCCGATGGACTTCATTCCCCTGGCCGAAGCGAGCGGGCTGATTTTCGATATCGGCATGTGGGTATTCAGCGAATCGGCGCGCTGGGTACAGCGCTGGCGTAGCGAGCACCATCCGGACTTCCAGATCAGCGTCAACCAGTCGCCGCTGGAATTCCAGCGTGACGATGGCAGTTATCTGGAATGGCAGCGCCAGATGCAAAGCCTGACCCTGTCCGGTCAGGCACTGGTGGTGGAAATCACGGAAGGCATGCTGCTCGACGCTAACAGCACGGTGGCCAGCAAGCTGCTGCAATTGCGCGATGCCGGCATACAGGTGGCGCTGGACGACTTCGGCACCGGTTATTCCTCGCTGTCCTATCTGAAGAAATTCGACATTGATTACCTCAAGATCGACCAATCCTTTACCCGCAATCTGGCGCCCGATTCCAGCGACATGGCGCTATCGGACGCGATTATCGTGATGGCCCACAAACTGGGCCTGCGCGTGATCGCAGAAGGGGTGGAAACGGAACAGCAGCGTGCTCTGCTGGCCGAAGCGGGCTGCGACTACGGGCAGGGCTATCTGTTCTCGCGCCCCATCCCGGCCGCGGAATTCGATACCATGCTGCGCCTGCAGCGCCTGGCCTGAATCGGATCTGTCCCGTCTGATCCGCCCCGTAGCGGGCGTCATGCAGTTGTCGCTTGAAACAGTGATAATGGCTATCCGCTATGACGGCTTGATAGCTAAAACAAATTGATTGTATTGGAACAATCAATTTTCCTAATAGCCGGAAAACCCGTACACTGGCGTCTCAATGATTCACAACCCAAGAGGAAACCACCATGTCTCTGATTAATACCCAAATCAAACCATTCAAAGCAACCGCCTACGTCAACGGCAAATTCATCGACGTTAGCGATGAATCCCTGAAAGGCAAATGGTCGGTTCTGATGTTCTACCCAGCCGACTTCACCTTCGTCTGCCCAACCGAACTGGAAGATCTGGCGGATCACCAGCCTGAATTCGCCAAGCTGGGCGTGGACGTGTACGGCGTTTCGACCGACACCCACTTCGCCCACAAAGCCTGGCACGACACCTCGGACGCGATCAAGAAAGTGAACTACCCACTGATCGGCGACCCAACCGGTACCCTGTCGCGCAACTTCGAAGTGATGATCGAAGAAGAAGGCCTGGCACTGCGCGGTACCTTCGTGATCAACCCAGAAGGCCAGATCAAAGTGATGGAAGTGCACGACAACGGCATCGGCCGCGACGCTTCCGAACTGCTGCGTAAAGTCAAAGCCGCCCTGTACGTGGCTTCCCACCCAGGCGAAGTTTGCCCAGCTAAATGGACCGAAGGCGCTGCGACGCTGACCCCATCGCTGGACCTGGTCGGCAAGATCTAAGTCTTGAAGACTGCAGCACCATTACAGTAATACCGCGATGCCGGTCCGGGCGTCCGGCCCGGCATACGCCTAAATATTTGTAAGGAAAAGAATCATGTTAGATGCATCGCTCAAAACCCAGTTGAAAGCCTACCTCGAAAAAGTCGTGCAACCGATCGAACTGGTCGCCGCGCTCGATAGCAGCGCCAAGGCGCAAGAGATGGAAGCACTGCTGCAGGACATCGTCTCGCTGAGCGACAAGATTACGCTGGTCAAGCGTGCCGATCCCGGCGTGCGCCTGCCTTCGTTCAGCATCAACCGTGCTGGCAGCGATATCGGCGTACGTTTCGCCGGCGTGCCCATGGGCCATGAATTTACTTCGCTGGTACTGGCCCTGCTGCAGGTAGGCGGCCACACCATCAAATTTGACGACGCCGTGATCGAGCAGATCCGCAACCTCGACGGCGATTACGAATTCGAAACCTTCATCTCGCTGAGCTGCCACAACTGCCCTGAAGTGGTGCAGGCCCTCAATGCGATGGCGGTGATTAATCCACGCATCAAAGTGACCACCATCGACGGCGGCGTGTTCCCGCAGGAAGTGGAAGCACGCCAGATCATGGCCGTGCCCATGATGTTCCTGAACGGCGAGCATTTCGGTCAGGGCCGTAGCAGCGTGGAAGAGATTCTGGCCAAGCTGGACACCAATGCCGGTGCCCGTCAGGCCGCAGAAATGAACAAGAAAGAGGTGTTCGATGTGCTGATCGTGGGCGGTGGCCCGGCCGGTGCCGCCGCCGCCGTGTACGCTGCCCGTAAAGGCATCCGTACCGGTGTGGTGGCGGAACGCTTCGGTGGTCAGGTACTGGACACGCTGGCGATCGAAAACTTCATTTCCGTGAAAGAGACGGAAGGGCCGAAGTTTGCCGTGGCACTGGAACAGCACGTCAAGGAATACGCCGTCGACATCATGAATACCCAGCGCGCCGCCAAACTGGTGCCCGGTAAACTGATCGAGGTGCAGACGGCCAGCGGCGCCACGCTGAAAGCCAAGTCGGTGATACTGGCCACCGGTGCACGCTGGCGCGAAATCAACGTGCCGGGCGAGAAGGAATACCGCAACCACGGTGTGGCCTACTGCCCGCACTGCGATGGCCCCCTGTTCAAGGGCAAGCGCGTGGCCGTGATCGGTGGTGGTAACTCGGGTGTGGAAGCGGCCATCGATCTGGCCGGTCTGGTCCAGCACGTAACGCTGATCGAGTTCGGTGCCGAACTGCGGGCTGACGCGGTACTGCAGCGCAAGCTGCGCAGCCTGCCGAACGTGACCGTGATCGTCTCGGCGCAGACCACGGAAATCCATGGCGACGGCAAGATCGTGAATGGCCTCAGCTACAACGACCGGGTGTCGGGCGAGGCCAAGCGTATCGATCTGGAAGGGGTGTTCGTGCAGATCGGCCTGGTGCCGAATACGGAATGGCTGAAAGGCACGGTTGCCCTGTCGCGTCACGGCGAAATCGAAATCGATAGCCGTGGCCAGACTTCCGTACCGGGTGTGTTTGCCGCCGGCGACGTGACCACCGTGCCGTACAAGCAGATCATTATCGCCACCGGCGAAGGTGCCAAAGCCGCCCTGTCGGCCTTCGACCACCTGATCCGCGCCGATGACGACAGCGCTGCCGCACCGGTAGCACAGGCGGTTGCTGCCTAAGTCCGGCCATCAGCATTCACGTAAAGGGGCGCCATGTGCGCCCCTTTTGTTTGCCTGTTGTTGGCTTGATCTAACAAAAATCTTGCGTTGGAGTACAGAATTACGTGACACTGTAAGCGTCTCATTTTTTATTGGATCATCATCAAATGAATTTGAGTAATCTTGGCATCCGTGCCCGCATCACTGGCGGTCTGGCGTTGATTCTGTTGCTGTCCGTGCTTAGTACCGCGTATTCCCTGTACCGTAACGTCGTCACGAAATATGAGGCTGGTCAGGTCAGTACTTCCTGGGTGCCCGCGATTGAAAACCTCGGCCACATGAAAGGCCACCTCGCGGAGCATTATTTTGCCGTCAGCGAGCGCATGGCAGGTCAGGATGCATCGAGTCCTGCCGAATTTGCACGCCGGCTGGCTGATATCGAAGCGGCGCTGGTTAAAACCACGGACGTCTATGCCAAGACGATAGATGATTACCTGCCCGATGATCCGCAAGGGCCCATCGAGCGCGCCATGTACAAGGATTATCAGGCCAAGCGCGATGCCTATTTCGCCATGGCGCGGCAAGGATTGAAGGGGCTGGAGGCGGAAGCGGGGGCTTCCAGCGAAACCGTGCAGAATTACATCGCCAATGGTCCGGCACGGTTCCGCGCAGCCTATGGCGAAATGGAAAAGATCCTCAAGTTTAATCTGGACGGCACGGCCAAGTCGGCCGACAAGGTGCTGGATTTTGTGAGCGCCACCGAGCGTGCCACCATCGCTGTTCTGATCGGCATTATTGTGATCGGCCTGCTGCTGATCATGCGGGTTCCCAACAGTGTGATCGCACCGGTGGAACAAGCGGTGGAGATGGCGCAAAGCATTGCCGACGGTGATCTGACGCGGGCGGTGCACGTGCAGCGCACCGATGAACTCGGCCATCTGCTCAACAATCTGGAAGGGATGCGGGTGAAACTGGCCGGTGTGGTGGCGCATGTGCGCAGCGGTTCGGAAGGGGTGGCTACGGCCAGCGCCGAGATTGCGCAAGGCAACCACGACCTGTCCTCGCGCACGGAACAGCAGGCCGGTGTGCTGGAAGAGACGGCTGCCAGTATGGAACAGTTAAGTGCGACCGTGAAACAGAACGCCGAGTCGGCACGTCAGGCCAACCAGCTGGCAGCCAGTGCTTCGGCCGTGGCGATACAGGGCGGCGAAGTGGTGGGTGAAGTGGTGGAGACGATGAAAGGCATCAATGAGTCGAGCCGCCGGATCAGCGACATCATCAGCGTGATTGACGGCATCGCCTTCCAGACCAATATTCTGGCGCTGAACGCGGCCGTGGAAGCGGCCCGTGCCGGCGAACAGGGACGGGGTTTTGCCGTGGTTGCCAGCGAAGTGCGCAGTCTGGCTGCGCGCAGTGCCGAGGCGGCGCGCGAAATCAAACACCTGATCAATGCCAGCGTGGAGCGGGTGGAAAGCGGTACTGCGCTGGTCGACAAGGCCGGTACTACCATGACGGAAACCGTGGCCAGTATTCAGCGGGTGACGGCCATCATGGGCGAGATCAGCAATGCCAGCTCGGAACAGGCGCAAGGTGTGGCGCAGGTCGGTGAAGCAGTGACCAGCATGGACGAGGTGACGCAGCAGAATGCGGCCCTGGTGGAAGAAATGGCCGCTGCAGCCAGTACCCTGAAGGATCAGGCCTACGATCTGGTGCAGGTAGTCGCCACCTTCCGGCTGGACGAGCGTGACGCCCGCCAGCAAGCTGCGCCGACCTTGGCTGCAGCGCCGGCCCGGGTCGCGCTGGCGCGTCCGGCCAGCAAGCAATCGGAAGAATGGGAAACTTTCTGACGCGAGACCGCAGCCGCCAGTGGCTTAGCTGACCAGATCGGCACTGGCCTGGCGGGTACGCAGGTGGATGGCGTTGCGGTGGCGTGCACGCAGGCGGGGGTCGGTAATCAGGCGGCCCAGCGTTTCGCCCACCACCATCACCACGCCTAGCAGGGGCAGCACCAGCATCAGGCCGGCCACGCCGGCCACCGAGCCGCCGATAAAGATCATCAGCACCGTGATCAACGGGTGGATGTGCAGGCTGCGCCCCAGCGTTAGCGGCATGAAGACGAAATCATCCAGCAGGCGTACGGCGATGAAGACGCCGATCGCCATGTAGGCCATGGCCGGATCGGCCGGCGCATCGGTCGACGCCACCATCACCACCAGCATGCAGCCGACGATGGAGCCCACATACGGCACCCATGCCAGCATGGCGGCGATCAGGCCCAGTACCAGCGGCGAAGATACGCCGATGGCCCACAGCCCCAGCGCCAGTACGATGGTATCGAGCACCGTCAGTTTTATCAGGCCCTGAAAATAGCGGTGCGCCGTCTGGTCCACTTCATGCAGCAGATACAGGGCCCGTTCGAAGAAGGCATTCGGCACTGCGCGCGCCAGAAACTTCTTGAAGCGCGAACCGTCGCGCAGGAAGAAGAAGGCGAGGAAGGGCGCCAGCAGCAACGACGGCAGCCAGCCCGCCACCGATACCAGGATCTCGGTCAGATGCTGCTGGATGAAGGTGCTGGTGAAGCTGCTCATGCGTGCGTTGACGGTGCGCGCCAGTTTCATCTGTTTGAGAATGGGGAACTGGCGTTCCAGCGAGGCCATGGTGTGACGGATGAAATCCAGCCCGCCGCTCAGATATTTGCCCAGCATGGTTTGCCACGATTCCGACGGCCCTGCTTCCCAGTAGATCGCCACCATGGTGGCCAGCATCAGGACCAGCAGGAATAGGCTGCCGACGATCAGGGTGGCGGCGTTATGGCTGATGCCGAGCCGGATCAGGCGCTGCATGGGTGGCTGCAATATGTAGTACAGCACGATGGCCAGCAAAAAGGGGATGGCCAGAAACAGCATCTGCTGCAGCAGGAATAGCAGCACGCAGGTGGCGGCGATGATGCCGCTCCAGACGATGGGGCCGGCATGCTGCTGGGCGGGCAGACGGGTCATATGGCCTCGATTTGCGGCTTGCCGCTCATCCATTCGCGCAAACGGCTGCCGATGTGGCGTGCCAGTGCCAGCGAAATCTTGTAGCCGATCACGGCATCGGTTTCCATCAGCCCCATGAAGTCGGCGCGGAAGAACACCGCCAGTTCGCAGTTGTCGAGTGCGCGGGTCTGGGCATTCCGGGGCGAGTTATCGAGCAGGGCCAGATCGCCGAAGAAGGCACCCGGGCCCATTTCCGCCACCACTTCCCGCCCCTGCGGGCGCAGCCGGCTGATGATCACGCGGCCGGACATGATCAGATACAGCGCCTGTCCTTCTTCGCCTTCATCGAAAATGATTTCATCGGCCAGATAGCGGCGCTCGTGCAGCAGATCGTCGACGATCTTCAGCTCGAGCGGCGTGAGCGAGGAAAACAGGGCCGAATCTTTCAGCCGTTGCAGGCGCGGCGACAGTTCGGGCGATTTCAGGAAGCCGAATAACAAGGGAACCCCCGAGCTAGGTGTGAAATTGAAAGATGAACAAGATCATAACGCAAACAAGGCCTTAGCTGACGGGTCTGGCTGTCATGGCGTGGCGAGTTTGCAGCGCCGTAGAAGATGATGCTAAGGACACGGCGCAGAAATGAAAAAAGCCTGATGCAAGCATCAGGCTTCTCTCGGAATTTGGCGGAGCGGACGGGACTCGAACCCGCGACCCCCGGCGTGACAGGCCGGTATTCTAACCAACTGAACTACCGCTCCAAATTCGTTCGTCTATGTTTTACTGGTGGGTGCTGAGAGGGTCGAACTCCCGACCTACGCCTTGTAAGGGCGCCGCTCTACCAACTGAGCTAAGCACCCAGAAAACATATCAGCTTGTCGCTACTACTTTGCTACAACTGCTGAACGAGGCCGTATTCTACAGGGCGGCTTTGGCAATCCGCAAGGGTTTTTCCAAATTATTTTAAAAATTATTTGAATAATTTGTGGAAGCGGCATTTTTTCACGGTTCGCGCGGCATGGCGTCGAGGATATCCTGTACGCCGCCCAGAAACATCTGGCGGCTGATCTCTTCACCCAGATAGTGGGCGTTGTAGCGCTGTACGCTGCCATCGCTGATGATGCTGCGCAGGCTGTCGACGTAACGGCGCCGAATGGGCGGGGGCACCTGCTTCGAGATATACAGGCCGACGATGGTGCGCGGCGATTCGGCAAAGAAGCTGGCGCGCATCTGCCCCAGTAATTGGTGCTGGCGCTGGTAGCGCAGGTGGATGGTGGGCGAGGCCAGTGTACCTTCGGCGCGGCCGGCGACGATTTTGCGGAATACGGCCTGATAGTCGTTGACGAATTCCAGCCGGCCTAACTGTTGCAGGCGCTGCATCTGCACCAGCGTGGCGGGCGAGTAGGAGATGCCACGCGGCACATTGAGGCGCGCCTTGCTGTGCTCGACGAATTCGGCCAGCGAGTGGAATTTACCCGCGCTGTCATTGCGCAGCACCAGTTCGAACTGGGTATAGGTGTAGGGCAGCCAGATGCCGTAGCGATCGCGTTCGGGCGTACGCAGCGAGGCGCCCGTCAGTTCCAGCTGGCCGTCGTAGAACTGGGCATACAGGCGGCCATGGGGAAACCAGATCAGTTCGATGGGGCAGCCGGTGCGGCGCTGCAGTTCGCGCAGCAGGTCGACATTGCTGCCGCCGAACTGGCCGTTTTCCTGATAGGCAGTGAAGCCCAGATCGCTAATGCCGGCGCGCGCTGGCGGGCAAGGCTCCGTAGCGGCGGCCGAGGCCGAGGCGCAGGCCAGACAGAACAACACTAGGGTCACAGCACGCAATACCGTCATGATGGGCCAGTTGTCGAATCGTTATCAGCTCAGTGTAGCACCGTCGCGGCAGAATAAAGTTCGACTACTTGCATAGCGCAATGTTTCGTTAGATACTGTATGGATTCACAGTAATTCTGTTTTGCCATGTCCGAAGCCCCGCGCCGCATAGCCCACCTCGATATGGATGCGTTCTACGCATCTGTCGAGCTGTTGCGCTATCCCGAGCTGCGCGGCTTGCCCGTGGTGATCGGCGGCGGGCGCGATGCCCATCCCGTACGCCAGCCGGATGGTAGCTACCGCTTTGCCCGCCTGCGCGACTATGTGGGGCGCGGGGTGATTACCACGGCGACCTATGAAGCACGGGCGCTGGGCGTGGGCTCGGCCATGGGCATGATGAAAGCGGCCAAGCTGGCGCCCGACGCCATCCTGCTGCCCGTGAACTTTGATGCCTACCGGCAGATTTCGCGCCAGTTCAAGGCGGCCGTGGCCAGCATCGCGCCCGATTATGAAGACCGCGGCATCGATGAGATCTATATCGATCTGACCCATGTGGAGGGGGAAAGCCGCGAACTGGCCCTGCGCATCAAGCAGGCCGTGCATGCCGCCACGGGGCTGACCTGTTCGATCGGCGTGACACCCAACAAGCTGCTGTCGAAAATCTGCTCCGATCTGGAAAAGCCCAACGGCCTGACCATACTCGGCTATGAGGATATTCCGGCCCGTATCTGGCCGCTGGGCGTGCGCAAGATCAATGGCATCGGCCCCAAGGCCACTGACAAGCTGGCGGCGCTGGGCATCGACACCATAGGTCAGCTGGCGGCGGCCGATGCCGGCCTGCTGCAGGACCATTTCGGTGGCCACTACGCGGCGTGGCTGGCAGCGGCAGCACGCGGCATTGACCAGCGCGCCGTGGCCACCCGCACGGAAAGCAAATCGATCAGCCGCGAAACCACGTTCGAGCGCGATCTGCATGCCCGGCAGGATCGCGCCGTGCTGTCCGGCGTGCTGACGGCGCTATGCGAGCGGCTGGCCGAGGATTTAAAACGCAAGGGCTATGTCAGCCGTACCATCAGCGTCAAACTGCGCTACGACGATTTCCAGATCGTCAGCCGCAACCTGACCCTGCCCCAGCCCGTGGTGGATGGCGCTGCCATCCTGCACGCGGCGCGCGAATGTCTGAAACGGGTGCCGCTACAGCGCCGGCTGCGCCTGCTGGGAGTGCGCGCCAGCACGCTGGAGCCGCCCGGTGCAGCGACGTTGTTGCGCGTTCCCACTCAGGGCGAATTGTTCGCCTAGAACGGTGCGGCGCCGCCGTCACCGTGTAAAATGGCGCTCCCCTGGCATTACTGAAACAAGGCTCAACACATGTGGTTCAAGAATCTACAGATCTATCGTCTGCCGGCCCCTTGGGCCTTTACTCCGGAACAACTGGAAGAGGCGCTGGCGCCCCATTCCTTCACGCCTGCCAGCAGTAACGAACTGCTGCGTCAGGGCTGGGATCGCCCCCGTCCGAACGGCGGTCTGGTGCACGTAGTCAATAAGCAGATGCTGATCCTGCTGGGCACGGAAAAGAAGCTGTTGCCGAATACCGTGATCAATCAGGTGGCCAAGACCCGTGCGGCCGAGCTGGAAGAAGCCCAGGGCTTCGCTCCCGGCAAGAAAGCCATGAAGGAACTCAAGGAACGGGTGGCTGATGAGCTGCTGCCACGCGCATTCTCGATCCGCAGCAATGTCTGGACCTGGATCGATCCCGTGAATGGCTGGCTGGTGGTGGATGCGGCCAGTCCTGCCAAAGCAGACGAAGTGATCAAATTGCTGCTCAAGGCCGTCGATAAATTGCCGTTAGAGAGTTTACGGGTACAGCGTTCGCCAGTGGGCGTGATGACGGAATGGCTGCAGGCTGACGATGCGCCGGCCGGCTTCACGGTGGATATGGATACCGAACTGCGCGCCACGGGCGAAAGCAAGGCGGCGGTGCGCTATGTGCGCCATACGCTGGAACCGGAAGAAATCCGCCGCCACATTGCGGCGGGCAAGCAGTGCACGCGTCTGGCCATGACGTGGGATAGCAAGATTTCCTTCGTGCTCACCGAATCGCTGGCCATCAAGGCCGTGAAAGCGCTGGATGTGATCAGCGAGAAGGAATCGAGCACCAAGAACGATGAAGAGCGCTTCGATGGCGACTTCATGCTGATGACGGGTGAACTGGCCAAGCTGATGGCCGACGTGGTGGAAGCGCTGGGCGGCGAAGCCAAGGCCTGAGTTGCCGACGCTGCGCCGGCAGCTTTGCTCCCGCTTGAGTAGTTTGACAAGAATGCCGCAAAATCATTGATTTTGCGGCATTTTTACGCTGTATTTCGACGAAAATATCGCAGTTTCCGCGAGGAAATTGTGGCTTTTTCTGATATATTAAGAGACGTTGCCAATCTAGGAACTAGCATGCCCTCGTCCGTCCCCTCCCTGACTACTTTGCAGATCGTCGGCCTGACGACGGCGCAGGTAGCGGCGTGGACGACGGAAGATATCCAGGCGCTCAGCACGGCCCAGACTCAGGTCCTGCGTACCCAGCAGATGGCCGCGCTCAGCACCTTGCAGCTGAGCTACCTCGATCCCCTCAATGTGGCGGTCATCAGCACGCAGGATATTGCCGCGATTGCCCCCGCCAGACTGGATGCCGTAGGCGTCGCGAATAGCGATTTTCTGGCCGCCCTGACCAGCCGCCAGATCGTGGCGCTGACCACAGCCCAGAGTGCTGCGCTCAGTAGCGCTGCGTTCCGCACACTGGCCACGCAAGCCATCGCTGGCTTCGAAACGGCCGACTTTGCCGCGCTGGCGACAGCCAGCATCGCCAGCCTGTCTACCGATCAGGTAGCGCTGCTGGCAACCGGCCAGCTGGCCGCACTTTCTACCCGCCAGCTGGCTGCGCTGACGGCCGGTGCGCTGGCTGCCATCGGCACGCGCGGGGTGGCGGCACTGAGTACTGCCGACATTGTGGCGCTGAGCACGGCACAGCTGACGGAACTGAGTAGCGCGCAAGTGACGGCGCTCTCCACCCTGCAGGCTGCACAGCTGGGCAGCAACCAGCTGGCGGCGCTGTCTACCAGCCAGCTGACGGGGCTGGAAGGGGCCGATCTGGCCGTGCTGCGCACGGCCAGTCTGAATGCGCTGAACAGCCAGCAGGTCGCTGCACTGGGCAGTACCCAGTTGCAGGCGCTGACCACGGCACAATTTGCCAGCCTGCGCAGCGCCCAGCTGCTGGCACTGAATACCGACTATCTGGCGCTGCTGTCGACCCAGGATATTGCTGCGCTGAGCGGGGCCACGCTGAATGCCGTCGGTGCTAGCCAGAGCAGCTTCATGGCTGCACTGGCGAGTCAGCAAATCGCTGCCCTGACCACGGCGCAGGTGGCAGCGCTGGGCACGGATGCCTATACGGCGCTGGGCAGCGCCGCCATAACGCGCTTGAACACAGCCCAGTTTGCGGCACTGGGCACGCAGAATATTGCAGTACTGTCGACCGAGCAGGCTGCGCTGCTGAACACAGCGCAATTGCAGGCACTGGCTACGCGCCAGCTGGCAGTGCTGGCCAGCGGTGCACTGGCAGCCATCGGCACGCGCGGCATTGGCGCCCTCAGCACGCAGGATATTGTTGCGCTGAGCACCAGCCAGCTGGGCGAACTCAGTAGCGCACAGATCACTGCGCTGAGCACGCAGCAGGCGGCCCAGCTGGGCAGCCATCAGCTGAATGCACTGAGCAGTAGCCAGCTGGCCGGACTGGAAGCGGCGGATCTGGCTGCCGTGCGCACGGCCAGCCTGAATGGGCTCGATACGCGCCAGCTTGCCCTGCTAGGCAGTCATCAATTGGCCGCGTTGACGACGGCCCAGTTCGGCAGCTTGCGCAGTGCCCAGTTGCTGGCGCTGAATACGGCCATGGTGCCGGCGCTGAGCACGCAGGATCTGGCAGCGCTGTCGGCCAGCGTGCTGAATGCCGTGGGCGTGGCCCAGACGGATTTCATGGCGGCGCTGGGCAGCCACCAGATCGCTGCTCTCAGCACCGCCCAGATTGCCGGCCTGAGTACCACCGCGTGGCTGGCATTGCGCAGCAATGCCGTGCAGGCACTGGGCACGGCCAGCGTGGCGGCGCTGAGTACGGCGCAACTGCAGGCTTTGTCCACCGAGCAGATTGCCCTGCTCAGCAACAGCCAGCTGGCCGCGCTGGGTACGCGCCAGTTGCTGGCGCTGCCTAGCGACGATCTGCTGGCGCTGGGCACGCGCGGCGTTGCGGCGCTCAGCACACAGGGTATTGCGGCATTGAACTCGGCTTTGCTGACGGCGCTGACGACGGACCAGCTGGTTGCCCTGACGACGGCGCAGGCCGCCGCTCTGAATAGTGCGCAACTGAACGTACTGACGCTGGACCAGCTGGCGGCCATGGAAGCGCAGGATCTGGCGGTGCTACGTTCGAATGCCATCGTCGGTCTGAATACCGACCAGATGGCGGCGCTCACCAGTAACCAGATCCGCGCCATCAGCACCTCCGCCTTCATCGCCCTGACCAGCCGCCAGCTTAGTGCACTGACCAGCGACACGCTGGCCGCCGTGCCGCTGGCCGATCTGGCCGCTGTCAGTAGTAGTTCGGTGGCGCAACTGGTGCCGGCCGTGCTGGCGCTGCTGGGCAGTGCCCAGCTGGGGGCGCTCAACAGTGCTGCGCTGGCAGCGCTGAGCAGTGCGCAGGTGGCAGCGCTGAGTACCGAGCAGATCCAGGGCTGGAGTGCCAGCCAGTATGCCGTGCTGGGCAGCCGCCAGCTGAGCGGATTGACGACCGACGATTTTGCCGCGCTGACTAACGCGGCCTTGCTGGCGCTAAATACGGCCGCGCTGACGGCCTTGAATTCGGCGCAACTGGCGGCCATCCGTGCCAGCCAGTTCGGCCAGCTGGGAACTGCGCAGATTGCTGCGTTGCGGGCAGCAGCGCTGGCCGGTCTGAGTAGCGATCAGGTAGCAGCGCTGACGCTGGCGCAGGCTGGCGCACTGAGCACAGGACAGCTGGCCGCGCTGAATACGGATCAGATGCAGGCCCTCAGTGGCGCCGATCTGGCGGCCCTGCGCAGCAATGTGCTGGCTGCCCTGAGCACCCAGCAGGCACGGGTGCTGGGCAGCGCCCAGCTGGCCGCACTGGGCACTAGCCAGCTGGGCATCCTCAGCAGCGCGCAACTGAATGCACTGGCCACGGATGCGCTGGCGGGACTGTCCAGCAGTGCCTGGCCGGCGCTGCATACGGCCAGTCTGGCCCAGCTGAATACGGCCAGCATGGCGGCACTCTCGCTGAGCCAGCTGGCCGGTTTCGGCACGCGCCAGATCGCGGTGCTGAGTACGGCTCAGCTGAATGCCCTGAGCAGCGACCAGTTCGCCAGCCTGAATGCCGTCCAGATCGGCACGCTCAGTTCGCAGCAGCTGGCTGGCCTGTCGCTGGCGGAAGTAGCGGCACTGGGCACGGCCACGCTGTCGTCGTTGCGCACGGCGGCGCTGGCGGCGCTGAGTTCGGCTCAGCTGGCGGTGCTGGCCGCGAATAGTGGCAGCAATGCCATCCAGCAGCTCAGCACTGCCCAGATTGCCGTGCTGCGCAGTGCCACGCTGGCCGGACTGACGCCGGACGAAGCGACTGCCCTGACGGCGACCCAGACATCCGTGCTTACCAGCAGCCAGCTGCGCGCCCTCAGCACGCAGGCGATTGCGGCCATCGATCCGCTGGATATTTCCGCGCTGCGTACGGCCGCTGTGGTGGGCCTGAGTACGGGCCAGCTGGCCGCGCTCACTCCGGAACAGCTGGCGGCGCTGACCATGGCCCAGTATCTGTCGCTCAGCACGGCGCAGTTGCAGGCCTTGCCGGCCGACGTGATAGCGGCCTTCACCACGGCCAATATGGCGGCCTTCAGCACCGCCTATATCGCCGCCCTGAGTACCGATGCCTTGCGTGCCATGCCGGCCGCCCAGCTTTCCAGCTTCAGCTCGCGCCAGTTTGCCGTGCTGAGCAGCGAACAGCTGGCGGCGCTGCGCAGCGAGCAGGTGGCGGGTCTGGGCGCTACCCAGCTGGTGGGCCTGAATTCGCGCAATGTGGTCGGCCTGACGCCCGAGGATGTGGGCGCCATCAATGCGCTGGGCTTGCGCGCACTGGGGACTTCGGCACTGGCCGCGCTCAATTCGGACCAGCTGGCGGCGCTCGGTGCCGACCCCATGGGTAACCAGATCGCCGTGCTCAGCACGGGCCAGTTTGCGGTGCTGTCCACGGCGGCGCTGACGGGTTTGACGGTGGAACAGACCATTGCCCTGAGTACGGCGCAGGCGGCTATGTTCAACAGCGCCCAGCTGGCCGCGCTCAGCGTGGACGATATCGCCGCCATGGAAACGGCCGATCTGGCCGCACTGACTACCCGTGCGCTGAGCGGCATGAACACTGCACAGGCCGCAGCACTCGATGCTGCACAGGTAACGGCGCTGGGCAGCGCCCAGGTGGCTTCACTGTCCAGCGATCAGGTGCTGGCGCTCAGCGCGAGTGCACTGACCGGACTGGAAACGGCCGACGTGGCAGCACTTTCCACCGCCGTGATGGCGGCTCTGCCGACGGCCATGTTGCTGCAGCTGAGCGGGGCACAAGTGGCTGCGCTGAGCACACGGCAACTGGCGACGCTGAGCGATGAGCAGTTGAACAGCCTGGACGACAGCCAGTTCGAGCGGCTGGGCTCGGCCCAGCTGGCTGCGTTCGGTTCGCGCCAGATCACCGCACTCACCGTGGCGCATCTGGCGGCGCTGAATGTGGCGGCGCTGGTGGGGCTGAAGACGACGGCGATCGCCGCGCTCAGTTCGGACCAGCTGGCAGTACTGGCAACGGACCCCAACGGCGCCAGCCGGATCGATCTGCTGAGCACCCAGCAGATCGCCTCGCTGAGCACGCTAGCACTGACCGGACTGGGCGCCGAACAGGTGATCGCCCTGAGCACGGCGCAGGCGGCAGCGCTGGGCAGCGCGCAACTGGCGGTGTTCAGCACGGTCGATATCGCCGCGCTGGAGCTGGGCGATCTGGCCGCCATCCGTACGCTGGCCTTGCGCGGCCTGAACGAAGCACAGATGCGCGCCCTCAGCGCGGAACAGCTGGCCGTGCTGGGCAGCCAGCAGATGGCCGCACTCAGCAGCACCCAGCTGGGTGCCCTGTCCGATGAAGCACAGGCGGCGCTGACGAGTGCCCAGCTGGCCGCACTGAGCACGGGTGCCCTGCAGGCGCTGGCCCCGGCCGCGCTGGCGGCGCTGACGCCAAGCCAGCTAGCGGCACTGAATACACGCCAGCTGGCTGTACTTAGCAGCGACCAGTTTGGCGCTTTGCAGCCGCAGCAGGTGGCCAGCTTCAGTTCGCAACAGCTGAGTGCACTGGGCACGCGTCAGATGGTAGGCCTGAGTGCTGCGGCCATTGCTGCGCTGGGCAGTGCCAGTCTGGCGGGATTGACGCCGCTGGCCATGGCGGCGCTGAGCGCCGAGCAGCTGGCCGCACTGGGCGGCGATCTGGCAGCTGGCCAGCTGGCCACGCTGCGTACGGCCCAGCTGGCAGCGCTGAGTACGGCAGCCTTGCCGGGTCTGACCATCGCCCAGCTGAATGCGCTCAGTACGGCGCAGGTGACGGCCTTCAGCAGCCGCCAGCTGATGCTGCTGGACCCGTCCCTGATCGGGGCGATGGAAACAGCCGATCTGGCGGCACTGCGCACCGCGGCCGTGATCGGCCTGACGACGGACCAGATCGGTGCGCTCGATGGCGAGCACATGGCGGCGCTGAATACCGCGCAGATCAGCATATTGAATACGGCGCAAATGGCGGTGCTGGCCAATTATCAGGTAGCGGCGCTGGGCACGGCGCAGGCCGCGGCGCTGGGTTCGCAGCAGCTGGTGCGCATCGCCACCGAAGCACTGATTGCACTCAGCGATGCCGGCATGGCGGCACTGAAAACGGCGGCACTGGCTGGCCTGTCGACCGAGCAGGCCAGCGTGTTGCGCAGCAACCAGCTGGTGGCGCTACGTACCGCCCAGCTGTCCGTCCTGCGTAGCCAGCAGCTGGCCGCACTGGGCAGCGATGTGCTGGCCGCGCTGGGCAGCGGCAGTCTCGCGGCGCTGAATACGGCCGCCATGGCGGGCCTGACAGGCAGCGTGCTGGCCAGTCTGAGTACGGCCCAGCTGGCGGGACTAGGCACGGCGCAGATGGCGACTCTGCGCAGCGGCCAGCTGGCCGCACTGGCCACCAGCCAGATCGCGGCGCTGACCGCACGTCAGGTCGGCGCACTGACGTCGGCACAGATGGCGTATCTGCCTGCCAGCGATATCGCGGCCCTCAATACGGCTGCCATGCTGGCGCTCAGTTCGGGCGCGCTGGCGGGGCTGAGTTCGGCCCAGCTGGGGCAGCTGGGGGCAGATCCTTTCGGTAGCGGCGTGCAGACATTCGGCCTGCTATCGACTGCGCAGGTGGCGGTGCTGCGCACGGCTGCCATGCAGGGACTGACGACGGCCCAGCTGATCGCGCTGAGCACGGCGCAGGCGGCCGCGCTGGGCAGCGCGCAAGTGCAGTCGCTGCAGACCGCCCAGTTGGCAGCGCTGGAAACGGCCGATCTGGCGGCCCTGAAGACGGCGGCCATCGCCGTGCTGAAGACGGCCCAGCTGGCAGCCCTGAATGCGGCGCAGGTGGCGGCGCTGAGCGGCCAGCAGGTGGCCGGCATGAACAGCACCCAGTTGACGGCTCTGACCAGCACCCAGGTGGCGGCGCTGCGCACGGCCGCCGTAGCGGCCATCAACCCGCTGATGCTGAATGCGTCGGGGCGCGATGGCAGTCTGCTGTCGGCCATGAGCAGCGAGCAGCTGCGGGCGCTGACGGGCAGCCAGTTTGCGGCGCTGGGTTCGGCTGCCATGGGGCAGATCCAGACCGATATGATACGGGGCATCGATGCTGCCGATATTGCCCAGCTACGTACCGAAACTTTCCGCGCCCTGCGCAGCGACCAGTTGCTGGCGCTGAATACGGCGCAGGTAGCTGCCATCACGCTGGCGCAGATCAGCGTGATGCAGCCGAATGGCAGCGGTGGCAGCCAGTTCACCACCGAGCAGATGGTGGCGCTGTCGTCCGGCCAGCTGCGCGCGCTCAGTACCGGCATGATTGCCGCACTCAGTGCGCGCGACATGGGTGCCATCGAGACGCGCGATATCGGTGGCTTCACTACCCGCCAGATTACCGTGCTGTCGACCACCCAGCTGGCCGGCTTGCAGACCGCCCAGCTGGCGGCCCTCACTACGGGACAGATGCGGGCGCTGTCCGTTACCCAGTACAACGAACTGAGTGCGGCACAGAAGGCGGCCTTCAGTCCGGCCCAGATTGCCGCGCTGACCTTCATTACGCCGCTGGCGCTGGATCTGGATGGGCAGGGCGTGCAGACGCTGGCTGCCAGCGCCGGCGTGCAGTTCGATCTGGCCGCTAGCGGCCAGCCGCAGGCCACGGGCTGGATTGCGTCCGGTGATGGTTTGCTGGCGCTGGACCGCAACGGCGACGGCGTGATCAACGATGGCAGTGAACTGTTCGGTATGGCCACGCCGCTGGCCGATGGTGGCCGCGCGGCGGACGGTTATGCAGCGCTGGCTACGCTGGATGACAACCATGATGGCCAGATCGATGCGCAGGATGGCGCGTTTGGCGACTTGCGGGTGTGGGTGGATGGGAATAGCGATGGCCGTAGCGCAGCCGGCGAACTGTACGCGCTGGGGCAGCTGCAGATCCGCAGCCTGTCGCTGGCGGCGCAGATTACGGCCACGCTGGATCAGGGTAATCTGATCGCTGCCAGCAGCAGCTATACCAGCACGGATGGCAGCAGTCATGCGCTGGTCGATGTCTGGCTGCAGCAGGGGAATCAGGTGCCGGCGGCGGTTACGCTGAACCTGCAGGCCAGCCGCATGGCGCAGGCGCTGCAGCAGTTTGCCGCCACGGGCGGGCTGACGAGCGGCCATATGGCCACGGCCAGCGCTGCCGACGTGGCGCAGCCAACCTGGCCACAGCCGGCGGACCCAGCGTTGCTGGCTGTACCGCGCCGCTAGCCTTATTACTAGTGCGAGTGCCGGCGCGCTTGCGAGCGCTTCAGGCTTACAGCGGCTGGAACACGCCGGCCGCTTTGTTCTTCTGCACGTTATCCCAAGCGAAGATCTTGCCGTTCATGGCCACGTACACGCCGGCCGGCAGGGTCTGCGCCACGGCGCTGGCAAAACCCAGATTGAACATGGCATCCGAATTCGCGATTTCATACGGAATCATGGCACCCGTCAGCACGATGGTTTTGCCCAGCTGGGCGGGGCCCAGTACGGCAGCCGTCTGCGGCATGGTGTCAGTGCCGTGGATAATCACGATGGCTTGTTCCGGCGCGGCCGTGCAGCTGGCCAGAATGCGGGCGCGGTCGGCATCCACCATGTCCAGCGAATCCATCAGCGGCAGCTGTTCCAGTGCCACTTCCACGGTCAGGCGGCAGCGCGCCAGCAGGGCAGGCAGGTGGCTTTCGCCAAAGCCCAGCTTGCCGTTGATTTCGTCATAGTGTTTATCGAAAGTGCCGCCGGTGGCGAGGATGCGCAAAGTCATGGTGAGTACTCGGTGTCGGTAAAATGATGTGCATCATAACCTAAACCGACAGGGCACCGTCACCGCGCCAGCCACTGGCAATCTGCCCCGACTATGTCTACACTGGTTTCTTTGTCTGCGCGCCGCCCATGACCAACCTCGCTCCCGGTACCGTGATTTTCCACCGCCATCGCGGGTATGGCGTGATCACGGCCGTCAATCTGCTGACGGGCTGGATTGCCGCCCGTTTCGGTAGTGAGGCGCGCACGCTGGACCTGAATCTGTCCACCGACGAAGTGCAGACGGCGGACGGCGTGCCGATTTTGTTCCGCCGCGCCCCGCCCGACCGCATGCCGCAGGCCCGTCTGATGGCTGTGGTGCGGGCGCTGCATAGCGCCGGTTACCAGCGGCTGTATCTGTATGTGTGGCCCAAGGCCTCCGGCCTGCACTGGCGCTGGCATCTGTTCACGGGGCGGCGCGACTGGATGCAGCGTGCGTGGCGCGAAGGCTGGTATGGCTCGGGCGCCGATTACAACGTCAACCCCGTGATGGGCTGGGGCGACAAACCGGGAGCCAGCACGGAAGAACTGATCGCTGCGCTAGCCCGTTTCGACCCGCACGGGCTGGCGCAGGCGCTGGGCCGCGACGAAGACCATACGGCATGGTTTGCCGGCATCTGCGATGCCCTGCTGCCCGGTTATATGTACAGCCTCGATATGGCGCGTCCTGCTCACGGTCCGCTGACGGACATGCCGCCGCTGCCCGTGGTACCAGTGCGTGCATCGCTGCCGCCGTATGCGGGGCCGGCGCTGCCGTGGCCACCCGGCTGGCAGGGGCTATGGAGCAAAGTGCATGCGCTACCTGCCCCGCGGCTGGAGCTAGGCCCCATGCTGGCGCCGCTGTCAGCCTCGGCCAGCACGCAATCGGATGCCGACGAGGAACCGGATGCCGAACAGGCACCCGCGGCCGAATAGCGCGCCGCCTAGCCCTTATCTCTTCAGCCTAGCGGCCGTGCCTGCGCAAGATAGTCGGGGTTGTGGATGGTCTGGCACTGGCCGGCCGCGAAATCGACGATATTCTGGAACGCGTGACGGAAATACAGCTCGTAGCTGTCGCGCTCCACATAGCCCAGATGGGGCGTGGCCAGCACGGTGGGAATGCGCAGCAGCGGGCTATCTGCACCCAGCGGTTCCGAACTGAAGACATCGAGTGCCGCATAGCCGGGGCGGCCCCGTCCCAGTGCCTGTTCCAGCGCGTCGGGCTGTACCAGTTCGGCGCGGCTGGTGTTGACGAACAGCGCCTCCCGTTTCATCAGCGCCAGATCCTCGGCCGTGACGATGCCACGGGTATCCGCATGCAGACGCAGGTGCAGGCTCAGTACATCGGCCTGCCCGAACAGCGCTGCACGCGAGTCCGCCGCCTGAAAACCGTCGGCCACGGCCTTGGCGCGGCTGTTCTCGCTGCCCCATACCAGCACCTGCATACCGAACGCGCGACCATAGCCGGCCACCAGCTGGCCGATCTTGCCATAGCCCCAGATGGCCAGCGTACGGCCTTTGAGCACCATGCCCAGCCCGTTGAGCTGCGGATTGACGGAAGCGGTCTGCCATAGCCCGTCCTTCAGATTGGTGGCATACGGCACGATCTTGCGCGCCGCTGCCATGATCAGCGCCCACGTCAGCTCGGCCGGTGCGGTAGGCGAACCCACCCCTTCGGCAATCGCGATGCCCAGTTCGGTGGCGGCGGCCACATCCACATGGCCGGCCAGCTTGCCCGTCTGGGAAATGACTTTCAGATTCGGCAACTTGGCCAGCAGCGCACGATTGAGCGCCGTGCGTTCGCGGATCAGCACCAGCGCATCGTAGGGCGCCAGCCGGATGGCCAGCTGACCCAGCCCGCGGGTGGTATTGTTGAACACTTTAACCTCATGATCGCGCAACAGATCGAAGCAGGCCAGGCTCGGAGTTGCGTTCTGGTAATCATCAAGAATTGCGATTTTCATGGTAGATGCACGAATTTAATAGATATTGCGTAGGGAAATAACGGTCTGGACAGAAAGCTGAATAGCCTACTACATTAGTCAACCAATTCTCCTACATTTTTGTCGGAAATGGGGATAGTCAGGTGTACAATCGCCGGACAAAAATAAAACGGCCCCCCATCATACAGGGCTGCCCACCCGTCTGTACGGGTGCTTTCCGACAAGACCGCCGTACCCGCCGACCCATATCGTATGGGCTTCCGAGCGCAAGCCACAAGCTGACGACGATCCTGCCGCGCAGGGACACAGAATTCTTACATTGCATTGGAGGTCTTATGAATCAACCCGTGATGGGTGGCGTTGCAGCATTGAACGTCCCGGCTTACGTTAAGCAGCAGAAACTGATCAACTGGGTAGCAGAAATCGCCGCCCTGACCAAACCGGCCCGCATCTACTGGTGCGACGGCTCGCAGGAAGAGTACGACCGCCTGTGCGGTGAAATGGTCGCCGCTGGCACCATGAAAAAGCTGAATCAGGAACTGCGTCCGAATTCCTATCTGGCCTGCTCCGATCCGAGCGACGTGGCGCGCGTGGAAGACCGCACCTTCATCTGCTCGAAAACCAAGGAAGAAGCCGGCCCGACCAATAACTGGATGGCGCCTGCCGAAATGCGCGCTACCCTGAACCCGCTGTTCGATGGCTGCATGGCTGGCCGTACCCTGTACGTGGTGCCGTTCTCGATGGGCCCGCTGGGTTCGCCGATCGCCCACATCGGCGTGGAACTGTCCGATTCGCCTTACGTGGCCGTCAACATGCGCATCATGACCCGCATGGGCAAAGCCGTGTACGACGTGCTGGGTACGGATGGCGAGTTCGTGCCCTGCGTGCACACCGTGGGCGCACCGCTGGCCGCTGGCCAGAAAGATGTGGCATGGCCTTGCAACGCCACCAAATACATCGTGCACTTCCCTGAGACCCGCGAAATCTGGTCGTATGGTTCGGGTTACGGCGGCAATGCGCTGCTGGGCAAAAAGTGCTTCGCGCTGCGTATCGCTTCCAACATGGGCCATCAGGAAGCCCAGAACGGCGGCATGGGCTGGCTGGCAGAACACATGCTGATTCTGGGTGTGGAATCGCCAGAAGGCAAAAAACACTACGTAGCAGCGGCCTTCCCTTCGGCCTGCGGCAAAACCAACTTCGCCATGCTGATCCCGCCAGCGACCTTCAAGGGCTGGAAGATCACCACCATCGGCGACGACATCGCGTGGATCAAACCGGGTGCCGATGGCCGCCTGTATGCGATCAATCCGGAAGCCGGCTACTTCGGCGTGGCACCGGGCACCAACACCCGTACCAACTCGAACTGCATGGCATCGCTGGGTTCGGACACCATCTTCACCAACGTCGCGCTGACCGATGACGGCGACATCTGGTGGGAAGGCCTGACCAAGGAAGCACCCGCCCACCTGATCGACTGGCAGGGCAAAGACTGGACCCCGGCTTCGGGCACCAAAGCAGCGCACCCGAATGCGCGCTTCACCGTGGCGGCGACCCAGAATCCCGTAATCGATCCGGCATGGGACGATCCTGCTGGCGTGCCGATTTCGGCCTTCATCTTCGGCGGCCGCCGTTCCACCACCGTACCGCTGGTGACCGAAGCCCGTAACTGGATCGAAGGCGTGTACATGGCTGCCACCATGGGTTCGGAAACCACCGCTGCTGCTGCTGGCCAGATGGGCGTGGTACGCCGCGATCCGTTCGCCATGCTGCCGTTCATGGGCTACAACATGAGCGACTACTTCCAGCACTGGCTGAACATGGGCGAGAAACTGGGCAAGATCGACGGCGCCACCCTGCCGAAAATCTTCTGCGTCAACTGGTTCCGCACCGACGAGCAAGGTCACTTCGTCTGGCCTGGCTTCGGCGACAATATGCGCGTACTGAAGTGGATGCTGGAGCGTATCGAAGGCACGGCCGGCGGTATCGAGAACATCTTCGGCACCACCCCGCGCTTCGGCGATCTGAAGTGGGACGGCATTCCGTTCTCGCCGGAAGAATTCGAAACCATCACCTCGATCGACAAGGATGCATGGCGCGAAGAACTGGTGCTGCACGAAGAACTGTTCACCAAACTGGCCTACCACCTGCCGCAGGAACTGCGCGACGTGAAAGCCGAACTGGAAAAGCGTCTGGCACGCTAATCCGCACAACGGGGCCATTGGCCCCGTTTTCTATTTTGGGGTCAGGTCGGGCAAAGTGTAGGTGTCAGGTCGGGCAATGGGGCAACGGCCGAGGCTGCACCAATGCCCGACCTGACCCCAGCACTTTGCCCGACCTGACCCCTCGGTTTTTTGCAGCTCATACCGCGAAATTTACATTTCGTCATATATTGGGGGCATGCGCCGGCCGGCTCGCATACAGTAGAGGCTCACCACTTTACCGATAGGTCCGACTATGATGAATGTAACTTCCCGCATCGGCGTTGCCAGCGCCCTGCTGTTCTCTCTGATGCTGGGCACGGCCCACGCCGAAGCGCCTGATCTGGCCGCGCGCCGCGATGCGCTCAATCAGCTGATCAAGGAGCAGTGGGAATATACGATGAAGAATAGTCCCGAGTGGGCTTCGCTGCTGGGCGATAAGCGCTACAACGATAAATGGTCGGACTTCTCGCAGGCCGGCATCGAGGCCGATCTGAAAAAATCGGCCGATTTCCTCAAGCGCTTCGAAGCCATCGATACCACCGGCTTCCCCCTGCAGGAACAGCTGAACCGCGAACTGATGCTGCGCCAGTTGCGCGACAGCGTGACCGGTGCCCGCTTCAAGGACTGGGAGATGCCACTGGCGCAGAACTCCGGTATCCACATCGATCTGCCACAGATCGTCTCCGCCCTGCCGTTTGAAACCGTCAAGGACTACGAGGACTACATCACTCGCCTGAACACGCTGCCCAAGCTGTTCGAGCAGACCCGCGTACAGATGGAAAAAGGCGTGCAGGACAAGCTGATGCCGCCCAAATTCCTGATCCCGAAAATCGTCAAGCAGTGCGAAGATGTGGCAGCCATGAAGCCGGCCGATTCGCCGTTTGCCCAGCCTATCAAGACCTTCCCGAAAGATTTCTCCGAGGCTGACAAAGCCCGTCTGAGCAAGGCTATCTTGGGTGCGATCGAGAAGAACGTGACGCCGTCCTACAAGAAGCTGGCACAGTACACCAAGACCCGCTACCTGCCGCACGGCCGCAAGGAAGTGGGCATGTGGTCGCTGCCGGATGGCGCTGCGCGCTATACCTTCAAGGCTAATTCTTCGACTACCACCACCATGACGCCGGAACAGATCCATCAACTGGGTCTGGCCGAAGTGGCCCGTATCGAGGGACAGATGCTGGCGACCGCGCAGAAGCTCGGCTACAAGGATCTGAAGACCTTCAACAAGGCAGTGGAAGAGAATCCTGAACTGCATCCGAAATCGCGTCAGGAAATCATCGACCTGTATCAGAAATATACCGACCAGATGTACACCCAGCTGCCGCAGCAGTTCGGCATACTGCCGAAAGGTAAAGTGGAGATCCGTCCCGTCGAGGAATTCCGCGAGAAGGGTGCTTCCGGCGCTGCCTACATGCCCGGTTCGCCGGACGGCAAACGTGCGGGCCGCGTGATGGTGAACACGGGCGACTTCGAGAAGCGCTCCACCATCGGTATCGAGACCACGGCGCTGCACGAAGGCGTGCCCGGTCACCACATGCAGCTGACCATTGCGCAGGAAATCGACGGCCTGCCTAACTTCCGCCAGCAGGGTAATTACACGGCCTATGCGGAAGGCTGGGCACTGTATTCGGAACGTCTGGGCGAAGAACTGGGCTTCTTCAGCAACCCGTACAGCTACTACGGCCATCTGCAGGATGAAATGCTGCGCGCGATCCGTCTGGTAGTCGATACGGGTCTGCACTACAAGAAGTGGAACCGCCAGCAGGTGGTGGACTTCTTCCATGACCACTCCGGTATCGAGGAAGTGGAAGTGCAGAGCGAGACGGACCGCTACATCGTCTGGCCCGGTCAGGCACTGGGCTACAAGATCGGCCAGCTGAAGATTCTCGAACTGCGCGACTACGCCCGCAAGGAACTGGGCAAGGACTTTGACATCCGCCAGTTCCACGATCAGGTGCTGGGCGCCGGTGCACTGCCGATGGATGTGCTGGAAAGCCATATCAAAGGCTGGGTCAGCACCGAGAAGGCCAAGCAGAACCGCGTCAGCATGCAATAAGCTGAAGCGCGCATAGAAAACGCCCGCGCTGCATTCTGCAGGGCGGGCGTTTTTACTGGGGGCTTGCGCTTATTTCAGCAGCGGTACCAGATACTTGCCGGTCACGCTGGCCGGATTGGCGGCTACCTGCTCGGGCGAACCGCTGGCGATGATCTGGCCACCACCGGCACCGCCTTCCGGCCCCAGATCGACGATCCAGTCGGCCGTCTTGATCACGTCCAGATTGTGCTCGATGATGACCAGCGTATTGCCCTGATCGCGCAGGCGGTGGATCACCTTCAGCAGCAGGTCGATATCGTGGAAGTGCAGGCCGGTGGTCGGTTCATCGAGGATGTACAGCGTGCGCCCCGTATCGCGCTTGGACAATTCCAGCGACAGTTTGACGCGCTGCGCTTCGCCACCGGACAGCGTGGTGGCGCTCTGCCCCAGTTTGATATAGCCGAGACCCACATCGAGCAGGGTTTGCAGCTTGCGCGCGATCAGCGGCACGGGTTTGAAGAACTCGTGCGCGTCTTCCACCGTCATGTCCAGAATCTCGGTGATGTTCTTGCCCTTGTACTGCACTTCCAGCGTTTCGCGGTTGTAGCGCTTGCCGTGGCAGACATCGCACGGCACGTACACGTCCGGCAGGAAGTGCATTTCCACCTTGATCACGCCATCGCCCTGGCAGGCTTCGCAGCGGCCGCCCTTGACGTTGAACGAGAAACGACCCGCGCTATAGCCGCGTTCCTTGGCTGCCGGTACGGTGGCAAACAGTTCGCGGATAGGCGTGAACAGGCCGGTGTAGGTGGCCGGATTCGAGCGCGGCGTACGGCCGATCGGTGCCTGATCGACCGCGATGACTTTATCGAAGTGTTCCAGACCGCTGATGCTGTCGTGCGGTGCCGGTTCCGTCTGCGAACCGTAAAGATGGCGCGACAGGGCCGGATACAGGGTATCGTTGATCAGCGTCGATTTGCCGGAACCGGACACGCCCGTGACGCAGGTCATCAGGCCGACCGGCAGCTTCAGATCGACTTTCTTCAGGTTGTTGCCGGTCGCGCCGCTGATGATCAATTGGCGATCAGGATCGGCCTGATGGCGCTTGGGTGGCACGGCGATTTTCAGCGTGCCGTTCAAGTACTGCGCCGTCAGCGACTGCTTGTTTTTCAGGATTTCCTTCAGCGTGCCCTGGGCGATCACATCGCCGCCGTGCACGCCGGCGCCCTTGCCCATGTCGACGATGAAGTCGGCCGTGCGGATAGCGTCTTCGTCGTGCTCCACCACCAGCACGCTGTTGCCGATATCGCGCAAGTGCTTGAGGGTTTCGATCAGACGGTCGTTATCGCGCTGGTGCAGACCGATGGATGGTTCATCGAGCACATACATCACGCCCGTCAGGCCGGAGCCGATCTGCGAGGCCAGACGGATACGCTGGGCTTCGCCACCGGACAGGGTGTCAGCACTGCGGTCGAGCGACAGATAATCGAGGCCGACGTTGTTGAGGAACTGCAGACGCGAGATGATTTCCTTGACCACGCGGTCGGCGATTTCCTTTTTCGCGCCTTTGAGTTTGAGCTGCTGGAAGAACGACAGCGAATCGCGCAGCGGTTTCTGGGCGATTTCGTAGATAGCTTTTTCCTGCTTGCCGCTGCCCACCTTGACGTAGCGCGCTTCCTGCCGCAGACGCGCACCGTGGCAGGACGGGCACTGCTTCTCGTTGATGAACTTGGCCAGTTCTTCCTTGACCGCCATCGAATCGGTTTCGCGGTAGCGTCGCGCCAGATTGGTCACCACGCCTTCGAACGCATGTTCCTTGATCACGGTGCGGCCACGCTCGTTGACGTAGGTGAACGGGATCATGGTTTTGCCCGAGCCGTGCAGAATCACTTCCTGCGCCGTCTTCGGCAGCTGCTCGAATGGCAGATCCAGATCGAACTCGTAGAACGCGGCCAGATTCGACAGCATCTGGAAGTAGAACTGATTGCGTCGGTCCCAGCCCTTGACGGCGCCGGACGCCAGCGACAGATTGGGGAAAGCGACGATGCGTTTCGGATCGAAGAACTCGATGTGACCGAGGCCATCGCATTCAGGGCAGGCGCCCATCGGGTTATTGAACGAGAACAGGCGCGGTTCCAGTTCCTGCAGCGAGTAGCCGCAGGTGTTGCAGGCGAACTTGTTGGAGAAGACGTGCTCTGTGCCCGTATCCATTTCCAGCGCTACCGCGCGGCCATCGGCCAGCCGCAGTGCCGTCTCGAAGCTTTCGGCCAGTCGCTGCTTGATCTCGCCATTCACCTTGACGCGGTCGATCACCACATCGATGGTGTGCTTCTCGGTCTTTTTCAGCTTGGGCAGTTCGTCCACTTCGTAGATCTTGGCGTCGTGGGTGCCGCTCTGCACGCGGAAGCGCACAAAGCCCTGCGCCTGCATCTGCTCGAACAGGTCGCTGTGCTCGCCCTTGCGGTTGGCCACAACAGGCGCGAGGATCATCAGCTTGGTGCCTTCCGGCATAGCCAGCACGGCATCGACCATCTGCGATACGGTCTGCGCTGCCAGTGCCTGATCGGGGTGGTTGACGCAGTAAGGTGTGCCCACGCGCGCATACAGCAGACGCAGATAGTCGTGAATTTCGGTGACCGTGCCGACGGTAGAACGGGGATTGTGCGAAGTGGCTTTCTGCTCGATCGAGATGGCCGGCGACAGACCTTCGATCAGATCGACATCGGGCTTTTCCATCAGTTGCAGGAACTGGCGCGCGTAGGCCGAGAGCGACTCGACATAGCGGCGCTGGCCTTCCGCATACAGCGTATCGAACGCCAGCGAGGATTTGCCGGAACCGGACAGGCCGGTAATCACGATCAGCTGGTTGCGCGGCAAATCGAGATTGATGTTTTTGAGATTATGCGTGCGTGCGCCGCGGATACGGATTTGTTCCATGTTCTGCCTTTCGGGGTCAACCCGATACTATAGCTGGGTTTGATTATCTGCGCCGACCTTGCGCCAGATCGACCGTGGACTATGCGATACTGTATATAATACCAGTATTTTCTTGCGCTGTTTCAATTCCGCGTTGCGAGATAGTTGAGGCGCAGGGGTAGGTGGTGTTCTATAATCGTCGTTTAGCTAAAATTTGCCCGAAAGTCAGGGCGGTCGAACTTCAGGAGTTTTATACATGGCATCTGTCAACAAAGTGATCATCGTCGGCAATCTGGGTCGCGATCCGGAAATTCGCTACATGCCTAGCGGCGATGCGATTGCGAACATCGCAGTGGCAACGTCCTACCGTTCGAAAGACCGCAACACGGGCGAGCAGAAAGAGTTGACGGAATGGCACCGTATTTCCTTCTTCGGCCGTCTGGCCGAGATCGTTGGCCAGTACCTGAAAAAAGGTTCCTCGGTGTACGTGGAAGGCCGTCTGCAAACCCGTAAATACACGGACAAAGACGGTGTAGAACGCTACGCAACCGACATCATCGCCGAACAGATGCAGATGCTGGGTGGCCGTCAGGGCATGGGCGGTGGCGACAGCATGGACGACGGCGGCTACGATGCGCCGCCACAGCGTCAGGCACCGGCACCACGTCCGCAGATGGCGCCACCGGCACCGGCTGCACCACGTCCGGCGCCACGCCCAGCGCCGAACTTCTCGGATATGGATGACGATATTCCGTTCTAAGGTACACCTCAGAACGAGTTGTAAACAAGGCCCCGTAACTCTTTGAAGTTGTGGGGCTTTTTATTTTATGATGGCTTTCTATTTGTCAGAAATTTCGATGACTTTTTCTGACGAAAAGTCAGAAAAACATGCTACTATTTCTGACATGCCTCTACCATCCCACGCCGTCAGGAAGCATCCCTCCATTCCTCTCAAGGGAGGGGTTGAGGCGTCGATACGTCAACTGGTACAGAGGTCAGACCCTGGAAAAGTGTTTACCCCAGCTGATTTTCTGCACCTTGGCAGCCGGGCAGCTGTAGACCAAGCCTTATCACGTCTT
The DNA here is from genome assembly GCF_964031615.1 of Duganella fentianensis. Classification (GTDB taxonomy): domain Bacteria; phylum Pseudomonadota; class Gammaproteobacteria; order Burkholderiales; family Burkholderiaceae_D; genus Rugamonas; species Rugamonas fentianensis_A. The sequence continues at coordinate 29,574 of NZ_CAXIQN010000002.1, read as the reverse complement.
GTTCGAAACGGCGCATTAAGGCGGCTCCGTCGCGGCTTCTACGATAAACCCAGAGAACATGCGACTTTCGGCAGACTGCTCCCTGACACTACCAAGATCGCCGAAGCTGTTGCCGAGAAATTGCAGTTGCGCATACAGCCTTCGGGTGCATACGCAGCTAATTTACTTGGCTTAAGCGAGCAAGTCCCTTTGAAACTAACATTCCTGACCGACGGGCCGTCCAGAACAGTCACGGTTGGTAAGCAAACGGTGATATTGAAGCACACCACACCGAAAAACATGGCTACAGCAGGCCGCATCAGTGGCCTATTGATTCAGGCATTGCGGCACATGAAACAAGCACAGATGGATGTGAAGACAATTTCAAAACTCCATCAAACCTTGAGTGATACTGACAAGCTCATTTTGCGTCAGGATGCGCATCTGGCGCCCGCGTGGATTGGAAAGATCATGCAAGAGCTAAGTAATGCAGAGAGGATCGAATGAGTCATTTTTGGCTTCTGGATGCTGAACAGCGCCGCACAGCCTTTGAGCAAGCTGGTGCGCAAAAAGGATGGGTGGCATCAAGCGTCGAAAAGGACTATTGGGTGTACTACGCATTGCGGCATTTGTTTAACATGCCTGAATTAGCGGGCCACCTGACGTTCAAAGGCGGCACATCGTTATCGAAGGCGTGGACGTTGATCGATCGGTTTTCGGAAGACATTGATCTAACCATTGGGCGTGAGCTGCTGGGCTACGTTGGTGATAAAGCTCCGGAGCAGGCACAGACATCCAGCAAACAAGGTAAGCTGCTAAAGGCGCTACGCAAAGCTGCAGGTGAATATGTCCGCAATACCGTATTTCCGAGTCTCGCAGAGCGGATTAGCGGAGAACTTGGGACGGGGACGTGGGCGTTGTCGCTTGATGCCGAAGACCCGGATCAACAAACAATCCTGTTCGAATACCCAACTTTATTTGAAAACAGCGTAAGTCGGTACCTTCGGCCCCGAGTGAAAATTGAGTTTGGGGCACGTGCTGACCCTTGGCCCGCATCGACGTGCGCGATTACTCCAATTGTCGGTGAGATGTTCAATCAGCTTGCGATACCTTCGGTGGACGTACAGGCGCTTGCCGCCGAACGAACCTTTTGGGAAAAGGCTATGCTGTTGCACGAAGAGCGATTTCGCCCTCCGGAAAAAGTACGCGGGTTGCGTATGGCACGGCATTACTACGATGTCTATTGCCTCATTCAGAAGGGTGTGGCGGCCGCTGCTGCCAAGGATCTGAATCTGTTCAGCCAAGTGGCCGCACATCGGCAGGTTTTTTTTGAGCAAAGCTGGGTTGACTACACAACGTTAAAACCCAATTCTTTGGAAATCATGCCGACGACCGATCAGTACAAAGCCTGGGAACAAGACTATGTCGAAATGCAGGCGGAAATGTTCAGTGAATCTCCACCAGCCTTTGATGTCATCCTATCCGCTGTTCAGCAGTTCCAGTCTGAATTTCGAGAACAAGTCGATCGGCAGACCAAGCTTTGATCCCCGAATTCTTATTGACAATACAGCGACCAAATGCACTCATGGGTTGACCAGAGCGCCTTCAGCCGTGGGATCCGTGCATTTGTTGACATCGCTATTTACGTTGGCAGGTATACACAACCCGACTAATTCTGACTCAGCGTCAGTTGCGCAATTTCCGAAAAACTCTGTAGGTCACTGATCTAGAGGGTTTTTTATTTTCCGGTGATTTCTATGTCTAATTTCATGCTCAAAACGCTGGTGCGTGCCACGCTGACTGTGGCGGTTGCCGCCTGCTGTGCGCTGGCTGCCAGCGCACAGGCACAATCGGTGGCGTTGACTTTCGATGACGGCCCCCGACTAGAGCAGACTCCGCTGCTCAGCCCGCAGCAGCGCAACGCCGCCCTGCTGGCAGCGCTGGCCAAGCATCAGGTGAAAGCTGCGCTGTTTGTCACCGCCGGCAATGGTGCCGACCGGCCCGAGGGCTATGCGCTGGCGCAGGCGTGGGGGCAGGCTGGCCATGCGGTGGGCAACCACACCATGACCCATCCCGATCTGCACAGCAGCCAGCTCACGCTAGCCCAGTACCAGCAGGAAGTGCTGGACTGCGACCGTATCATCGCCACGCTGCCCGGTTACCAGAAGTGGTTCCGCTACACCTATCTGCGCGAAGGCAACACGCCGGAGAAGCGCGACGGCATGCGCGCTTTTCTGCAAGCGCATGGCTATCGCAATGCCTATGTGAGTCTGGATACGAGCGACTGGCGGCTCGATGAAAAACTGGTCACAGTGTTGCGCGCTAACCCGAAGGCAGACCTCAGTGCCATCAGGCAGGCTTACCTTGGCCACTTGCGCCAGCGTGCGCTGGCCTATCGGGCGCTGGCGCAACAGTTGCAGGGACGCGATATCCCGCAGGTGATGCTGCTGCACCATAACCTGATCAATGCGCTGTGGCTGGACGATGCCATCGCCCAGTTCAAGGACATGGGCTGGACGATTACCACGCCCGCGGCCGCGTTTGCCGATCCCGTCTACCAGCTGATGCCGGAACGCGCGGCGGCAGGACAAAGCCTGCTGCTGTCGATGGCGCGTTCGCTGGGCGTGGGCAAGTTCGCTGGCTGGGAACGGCTGGTGGATGATGGCGATTTCGAAATCGAGGCGCTCAAAGCACAGGGTTGGTAATGGCTTAGTCGGACTTTGGCAGCGTCTGCAGATAAAACAGGTATCTGATATACTTCTTTATCTCATCACTTCAGAAAGTCGTCATTCCCATGCTGAGCAAAGAACACAAAGCCATTATTAGCGCCACCGTCCCGATACTGGAACAGGGCGGCGAAGCCCTGACGCGGCATTTTTACCAGACCATGTTCCGCGATTACCCGCAGGTGCAGCCGCTGTTTAACCAGTCCAATCAGCTGGAGGGCAAGCAGCAGCGCGCGCTGGCCAATGCCGTGCTGATGTACGCGAAAAATATCGAACGACTGGAGGCGCTGGGGCCGCTGGTTTCCACCATCATTAACAAGCACGTGTCGCTACAGATACTGCCCGAGCACTATCCCATCGTCGGCGCCTCGCTGTTGAAGGCGATCCGCGAAGTGCTGGGAGCGGAAGTGGCGACCGACGACGTGCTGGCCGCATGGGGTGCGGCGTATGGCCAGCTGGCCGATATCCTGATCGGCGCGGAGGAGCAGATCTACCAGCAGAATGCGGCGGCCGAAGGCGGCTGGCGCGGGGCGCGCTCGTTCAAGGTAGCGCAGAAGACGGTGGAAAGCGAAGAAATCACGTCCTTCGTGCTGGTACCGGCCGATGGCGGCAAGGTGGTGCGGCATCTGGCGGGCCAGTACATCGGCATCGAAGTCGAGGTGGCGGGCAGCCCGCTGCGGCGCCAGTATTCGCTGTCGGCCGAAGCCAATGGCATTGATTACCGCATCAGCGTCAAGCGCGAAGCGGGTGGTGCGGTGTCGAACTATCTGCACGATCAGCTCGATGTTGGCGGCAGCTTGCAGGTGTTCCCGCCCGCGGGTGATTTCGTGCTGACGGATAGCGACAAGCCGCTGGTGCTGATCAGCGGTGGCGTCGGCATCACGCCGACGCTGGCCATGCTGACCACGGCATTGCGCACCAAGCGTCCCGTGCACTTCATCCATGCGGCGCGTCACGCCGGTGTGCATGCCTTCCGCCAGCAGGTGGATGCGCTGGCAGCACAGCATCCGCAGTTGCAGCGCTTCTATTGCTACGAAACGGCGGACACCTCCGAAGACGCCCATGCCACCGGCTATCTGACGGCGCAGCAGCTAGCGGCATGGTTGCCTGCAACGCGCGATGTGGATGCCTATTTCCTCGGCCCTAAGCCATTCATGAAAGCCATCCGCCAGCAACTGGCTGAACTGGGCGTGCCGGAGGCGCAAGCCCGTTACGAGTTCTTCGGTCCTGCCGAAGCGCTGGCCTGACGCGTCGTTCGGCGGTTGCGGCAGCTCTACTCGCCGCCGCGCCGCCTTCCACGCGCGCACTGGCGTTAGGTGTTAGCGCTATGTTATTTGAGGTTGACGGTGACGAGCGCATCCGGACTCTGGATGTACAGCAGGCCGCTGGCACTGATGGCCAGATAGCCCACCGCCGGATAGCTCCACACTACTTTGCGGGTTTTCAGATCCAGCGCATAGGTATTCAGGTTGGTGCTGATGAACAGCAGGTTTTTCGTCACCACGGGCGAGGCATGGAAGCTCACCTCGCCGCCGAGCGGCGGCACCCATGACCACAGCAGTTTGCCATCCGCTTCCGCACGGGCTTCCAGCCGGTAGGGATTGAAGTTAGGGGCGTACAGCACGCCGTCGGCATAGGCCGGCGTGACGCGGTAGACGCCGGCCACACGCCAGTCGAGGAAACCTTTGGCCGTATCGAAGCGCATCAGCGTATTGCCGATGCCGCCGCCGTTCAGATAGCCATTGGCGTAGGCCGCCGCATACACGCCACCGTTGGCGCCCACCACGGCAGCGCCGCCCACTTCGTAGACGTAATTGGTGAAGTTGCTATCGCGGATAGTGGTTTGTACAGCGCCCGTCTTGGGCTCGAAGATGGTCAGTGCATCGCCTGTGTAGGCAAAAATACTGCGCCCATCCGAGGCTGGCGACCAGGTGGAAGTTTGCGACAGGCTCTGGAAAAATAGCCGGTCGCCGCTGCTGGCGAAGCCGTAAATGCCGCCATACGTGCCGGAGTTGGCATAGATGGCACCGTCCTGCACGATAGGCGGCAGGTAGTTGCTCCATTGCGAACTCATGGCGGACTTCATGCGCACGCTGCCATCCAGCGCATCCAGTCCGATCAGATAGGTGGAATCCTGCTGGCCGGCGGCGAAGTACACCACGCCTTTATCGATGGCTGGCGGATTGGCATTGGGGTAGCGCAGGCCGCTGGTATCGTAGGACCACAGCGCCTTGCCATCGCTTTCCTGATAGGCGGTGAGCTTTTTGTCGCCGCTGGCATAGTAGCGGCCATTCGCGGTGACCAGCGGCGAGATGCCGGCGTTGTAACCGCTATTGCTGTTGTTGATGGCGCCGCGCTTCCAGCGCAACTGCATCTGGTCGACTTTGATTTCGACCGGCACATAGCCGGTGTGGGCGTTATTGCCCTGGAAGGTGGACCAGTCGGCCACGCCATCCCACGGCACCAGCGCGGTCAGCTTGTCGCCGGGCCAGGCGTTGTCCATACCGTGCACGGTCACGTCGTAAGGCACGCTGATGGACGGCACGGCCAGTGCCGTGGCACAGGCGGCATCGCTGCACAGTTTGATGGTCAGCTTGCCCGTGTAGTGGCCGCTGGCTTTGGTGGCCTGCGTGTCGAGCGCAAAAGTGTAATTGCCATTGCTGCCGGCCGTCACCGCCACGGCGCTTTGCATCAAGCCGTCGCTATCGCTGGCGCTGGCATACGGCGTGCCTGCCGGAGTGAAGTTGGCCGTCTGTGCCGAGACTTCGATGTGCAGGCTGGTATTGACTGCCTGCACGCGGTTGATATTGCCGGAGGTAACGGTGACAGTCGGTGCAGGTGGCACCGGCGGAACAGGGGGAACGACGGGCGTTGACGGGCTGCTGCTAGCGCCGCCACCACCGCAGGCGCTAAGTACCAGACTGCTGATGGCGAGTACCAGTCCGGTTCGGTAAATTCCCTTCATGCCGCACTCCGATCTTGTCTAAAAAGCACATTGTACGGAGTGTTGCGCGGGGATAACAAGATAAAAATGCTTTTTTGTTAATTGCATCCTGCAACTAGCGAGCGTTGCTGATCTGGTGCTCAGGCTGGCTCGAAGCGCCGGTCCGGGATGAACCATAGCAGGGCCACGCCGACATACACAGCGAAGCCGGCCATGGGCTGGATGAATGAGAGAGCAATACCGGCCGCGTACAGCAGGGTCGACAGCTTGCCTTTGCGGTCTTTACCCAGTGCCTGTTTGAGGGCAGGGTTATGGCTGGCGAGGCTGCTGGCAAGGATGAAATAGGCCACGCTGCACATCAGCAGCACCAGCCCGTAGGCGGCCAGCGGCAGCGCGGCGAAATGGTTCTCGCCCATCCAGCCGGTGACAAACGGCAGTAGCGAGAGCCAGAACAGCAGGTGCAGATTGGCCCATAGCGCCGCGCCTGTCACATGGCTGACGGTGTGGACCAGATGGTGGTGGTTATTCCAGTAGATGCCCACGTAGATGAAACTGAGCACATAGCTGAAGAATACGGGCCAGAGCGGTTCCAGTGCCGCCAGACTGGTGCCATGCGGTACCTTCAGTTCCAGCACCATGATGGTGATGATGATCGCGATGACGCCATCGCTGAATGCTTCCAGTCTGCCTTTGCCCATGTCTATCTGCTTTCTTCGTGTAATGCCGGGGTTAATCGTTGCTCGCTGCGATCCATCAGCGCCTGTATGCGGCTAAGGCTGCGTGGGTCGGCGGGCGTGTAGACCAGCAGTGACAGGTCGGGCCGGCCATCGACGGCAAAGGTCGAGTATTCCAGTGCCAGAGTGCCGGCCAGCGCGTGGTTGAGCTGCTTCTGCCCTTCGCCGAATTCCAGCACTTCGTTGGAACGCCACAGGGTAGCAAATTCGCTGCTCTCGCGGCACAGTTCATCTACCAGCGCGCGGGTGGTTTCGGTGGCGCCGGCGCGGGCGATATCGGCACGGAACACGGGCACCACGTAGCGCGCCACAGCGTGCCAGTCCGGCTGGGCTGCGCGCACGGCCGGATTGAGGAAGAATAGCCGCAGCATATTGCGCTGCGCAGGGGCCAGCGCCGCATAGTCGACGAACACGGCGCAGGCCGCGCGGTTCCACGCCAGCACATCCCACGTGGCGCTGCGGATCAGGGCCGGACTGCTAGCTAGCGCATCGAGCACTTTCTGCAGGCGCGGGGTAATCCCGTCCTGCGGCTGGTAGCGGATTTCCGGGGCATGGCCGAAGGCCAGCAGAAACAGGTGCTCGCGCTCCACTTCGGTCAGCAGCAATGCCGCCGCCAGCCGTTCCAGCACGGCGCGTGAAGGCGCTCCGCCGCGCCCCTGTTCCAGCCAGGTGTACCAGGTAGCGCTGATGTGGGCGCGCTGCGCTACTTCTTCACGGCGCAGGCCGGCCGTGCGGCGCCGGCTGCAGCCATAGCCCAGTGCCACGGCATCGAGCCGCTGGCGCCGGTCTTTCAGATAGGTCCCTAGCGTGAGCTGGTCGGTCGGCATGGCGATCCTGTTAATGGTTATACCTGTATAAAGTCTCTTATTTACCAGCATAAGAGAGCCAGCGATAGTACACCCTTCTACGATTTGAAGGGAAATATCATGCAGGTACTGGTAACGGGAGCAAGCGGCTGGGTAGGTTCGGCGGTGGTGCGCGAATTGCTGCATGGCGGTCATCAGGTGACGGGGCTGGTACGCAGCAGCGCGGGCGCTACCGCACTGGCGGCGATAGGCGCGGGCAGCGTGCTGGGCACGCTGGATGATCTGGCGCTGCTGCAGCACAGTGCAGCGCAGGCCGATGCGGTGATCCACACGGCCTTTAATCACGATTTCTCGCGCTTTGCGGACAACTGCGCACAGGATCAGCGCGCTATTGCCGCGCTGGGCGCCGGTCTGGCCGGCAGCGACAAGCCGCTGCTGGTGACGTCGGGCGTGGCCCATCTGGCCCAAGGACGGCCCGCCACGGAGGCCGATCTTCCGGCCGATCCGCCCGGCTATCCGCGCCGCTCCGAGGCCGCCGCGCGCGAACTGGCACAGCAGGGTGTCCGCGCCGCCACGGTGCGGCTGGCCCCCAGCGTACATGGCGTGGGCGATCAGGGCTTCATGCGCATCCTGATCAATCTGGCGCGCCAGACCGGCGTGTCGGCCTATCTGGGCGATGGCCAGAACTGCTGGCCCGCCGTACACCGTGAAGATGCGGCGCTACTGTACCGGCTGGCGCTGGAGAGTGGCGTGCAGCAGCCGGTCTACCATGCGATCGACGAAAGCGGCATTCCGTTCCGCCAGATCGCCACGGCCATCGGACAGGGGCTGGGCCTGCCTGTGGCCGAACGGGGCCCCGAACACTTCGGATGGTTTGCCGGCTTTGCCGGCTTGCACATGCCCACCAGTAGCGCCCGTACCAGCGCGCTACTGGGCTGGCACACGGCGGCGCCCGGCCTGCTGGCCGATCTGGCCTTGCCCGCCTATTTCCAGTCCTGAGTGTAGTGCGATAGCGTCGGCCGGTGATGTCAGGCGGCCGGCGACCATGCGGGCAGGCGGGTCCAGGCCTGTTCCTGCTGCCAGCGCGCCAGCCAGTCGAATAGCTGGTCGGCCGGCATGGGGCGGGCGATGCCGTAGCCCTGCGCCAGTTCGCAACCCAGCTGTAGCAGGGCGGCGCCATGTTCCAGCGTTTCCACGCCCTCGCCGATCACGCTGCGGTGGCAGGCGCTGGCCAGCCGGATGATGCCTTCGACGATGCCGCGGTCATCGGGATCGATCAGGATGTCGCGAATAAAGCTCTGGTCGATTTTCAGCAGATCGACGGGCAGCTGGCGCAGATAGGTCAGCGAGGAATAGCCGGTGCCGAAATCGTCCAGCGCGAAGTGCACCCCCAGTTCGCGGCAGCGTAGCAGGATGGCGATGGCTTGTTCCATATCCGCCAGTGCCGCCGTTTCCAGCACTTCCAGTTCCAGCAGTTCGGGCGGCATGTCGGTATGTTCGGCCAGCAGCGCTTGCAGATGGCTGACGAAGCCGCCATGCAGCAGGTGGTCGGCGCTGATGTTGACGCTGATGCTGGTAGGGCAGCCGGCCCGCGCCCAGCGGGCGCCCTGTGCCAGTGCCGCGCGCAGTACCCATTCGCCCACTGGCTGCTCCAGCGGACTGCCATCGATGGCAGGCAGGAACTGTGCCGGCGCTAGCAGGCCTTGCTCCGGATGCTGCCAGCGCAGCAGCGCTTCCACGCCCACTAGCTGGCCGGTACGCAGGTGTACTTTGGGCTGGTAGTGCAGTACCAGTTGGTCGTGTTCCAGCGCCTGCTGGATGGCATCGAGCACGCGGCGGTGTTCCTGCACCTGCCGGTCGGCTTCCGGATCGAACAGGTGGTAGCGGTTTTTGCCTGCTTCCTTGGCCAGATACATGGCCTGATCGGCGTGGCGCAGCAGCGCATCGGCATCGGAGTTATCGGTCGGGTACAGGCTCACGCCTATGCTGGCGGTGACGCTGATGGCCTCGCCCTCCAGTTGTACCGGGCGGGTGATCGCCTGCAGCACACGGTCGAGTATCAGCATGCATTCTTCCGGCGTGGCGATATCCGACAGCAGCACCACGAACTCGTCGCCGCCCAGCCGCGCCAGCGTGTCTTCGCTGCGCAGCATGTGCTGCAGATGATGTGCCACGCCTACCAGCAGGGCGTCGCCGGCTGCATGTCCCAGCCGGTCGTTGACCTGCTTGAAGCCGTCGAGGTCGATAAAGCACACGGCCAGCGTGCGGCCGCTGCGGGTGGCGCGGGCGATCGCCTGTTCCATCCGGTCGGTCAGCAGGCGGCGGTTGGGTGTGCCCGTGAGGGGATCGTAATGGGCGATGCGGTCGAGCTCCGCTTCGTGCGCCTTGAGCTGGCTGATATCGGAGAACACGCCCACATAGTGTTCGATTTCTCCGCCGCTATTGCGTACGGCGGTAATCGACAGCAGTTCCGCATACAGCTCGCCGTTCTTGCGGCGGTTCCAGATTTCGCCGCTCCAGAAGGTTTTCTGCAGCACGGATTCCCACATGGCGCGGTAGTAGGCCGGGTCCTGCTGGCCGGACGAGAGGATGCTGGGCGAGCGGCCGATGACTTCCCCGGCCGTATAGCCGGTAATGCGGGTGAAGGCGGGGTTGATCTTGGTGATCAGCAGTTCCGCATTGACCACCATGATGCCTTCGTAGCTGCTTTCAAAGACTGTGCTGGCTTCACGCTGGGCCAGTTCGAACTGCTTGCGGTCGGTAATATCGGTATGGGTGCCGGACATGATCAGGGGCCGGCCGTCGGCACTGTGCTGGACGATGCGGCCACGGGTCAGTATCCAGCGCCAGCCGCCCTGCTTGGTACGCATGCGGAATTCGGCCTCGTGGCTGGTGCTGGCGCCGCTCAGATGGCGCTGGATCGAGGCCATCGCACGCGGCAGATCATCGGGATGTACCAGCGTGCTCCAGTTGTCGAGCCCGACGTTCATTTCACCGGGACGGTAACCCAGCATTTCTTCCCAGCGTGCGCTGACTTCGAAGTGCTGGGTCTGCACATTCCAGTCCCAATAGCCCTGATCCGAACCTTCGATCACGCGCGACAGGCGTTGCTGCTGTTCGCGCAGGGCCGCCGCTGCGTGTTTCTTGTCGCTGATATCGGACAGGATGCCGACGATGCGGGCCGGCGTGCCATCGGCGTTGAACTCGGTGGCGCGGCCGCGCGTATGCATCCATTTGATGTCGCCGCTACGGGTCTGCAAACGGAATTCGAAATCGATTCCGGCCGCATGGCCGGTCCGGTGGGCATCCACGGCGGCCATGGCATGGGGCAGATCGTCCGGATGGATCAAGCGCTTGAAGAAGGCCAGATCGTGGGTATCTTCCGCCGCCACATAGCCGGTGACGGCATAGTACTGGGGTGAACGGTAGACTTTGCCGGTGCGCAGATCCCAGTCCCACAGGCCGTCACTGGTGGCTTCGATGGCCATTTCGAAGCGCTGCTGGTTGAGCCGGTTCTGCAGCTCCGCCTGCTTGACTTCCGTGATGTCGCGCGAAATGCCGAACAGGCCGCCGATCTGGCCCAGATGGTTGAGGATAGGGCCTTTGGTGACGGAGAAGTCGCGCACGCTGCCGTCCGGCAGCGTGAGATGTTCCTCGTGCGACTGGATGGCGCCGCTGGCCATGACGGCGTGGTCCTTGTCCTTGATCACCTGCGCCGAGGCGCTATCGAGCAGGGCATAGTCGTCCTGTCCTAGAATCTGCTGCACGGGGCGGCCGAGAAAACCGGCCGTGGCCTGATTGGCCAGCAGGTAGCGGCCCTGCAGGTCCTTGACGAAGATGGCGTCGGACGTGCCGGAAATCACCGCATCGAGCAACTGGCGCTTGGCTTCCGCGCGGTTGATGGCCTGCTGCAGCATTTCGCTCAGCAGGCTGACGGCGATCCCGTTGACCAGCATGAAAGCCCATTGCAGCAGGATGTCGGGATTGCCCACATGCCAGTCGAAGGTGGGCGGGATCAGATAGTATTCCGTGCTGATGGCGGCCAGCGCCGTGGCCAGCAGGCCCGGCCCCATGCCGCCCAGTGTGGCGCTCAGTACGATGGGCAGCATGAACAGGATCAGCATGGGATCGCGCTGGGTGGCCAAGGCCAGATGCAGGGCCAGCGTGCTGAGCGTGATGGTGGCGGCCACCAGATACATGGGCCAGCGGCCCCGTTGCATGCTCAGGCCACTGGTCAGGGCATTGATCAGGGTCAGGTTGGCGGGCGCGTCGCTGGCCGGTACCGACTTCAGGCCCCAGAAGAACAGCGCGGCCGTGGTGACCACAAAGAACACCCCTTTGGCGGTGGACAGCCAGACCAGCGCCTGGATGTCCGTGAAGGCCGCGAGCAACTGGTCGGACAGGAATATCCACAGCAGTGCGCCGACGACATACAGTGTCGTGACCGAGAGGATGAAACGCTGACGGGCAGAGGTGATCAAACGCATGGAATCTCGCTGTATGCAATTACACCGGCGGGGCAGCATATCGCAAGCTCGGGGCGATACCAGCGCAGGCCCATCCAATCTGACGGGTTTGGCGCGATTTGTCCACCAAAATTGCCGCCGCAGCGTTGTAGCCGCGTCAGACTTGCAGCGCGCATGGCACTTGGCGCGGGCAATTTACGCTACCATGACCGCATGCTAAATCGCGCGCGTCATTTGTTGCAAACTGGTGTTTCCCTATATGGGCGGAGCAGGCTTGCGCTCATGCCGGCGCTGGCGCTGAGCTTAGGGCTAGGGCTGGCCGGTCTGCCGGCGCGGGCTGCCGCCCCCATCGAGATCATGGTGGAAGATGCGGCCTCGCCCATGTCCAATCCGGACGGCAGCGGCTATGCCAACGAAGTGGTGCTGGCGGCGTTTGCTGCCGTGGACACGCCCGTCAAGCTGACGGTGGTGCCATATGCCCGCTGCAAAAAATATGTCATGTCGGGTGCCGTGGCAGCCTGCCTCAGCATGTCCGATGCGCCCGAACTGGCCGGCAAGGTGCGTCTGTCCGGCCTGCCCCTGTTCTATGCCTATCCGCGCTTCTTTTACCATGCCAGCCGTCCGGTGGCAGCGAAATCGCTGGCCGAGCTGAAACCGGGCCTGCGCGTGGGCATCGTCAATGGCTATGAATATCCGGCCGAAGTGCGCCAGTTGACGCAACGCGGCATCCATCTGCTCGAAGCCCGTTCGGAGGAAACTAATCTGAAAAAGCTGGCAGTGGGCCACATCGATCTGGTGGTCAGCATGATGGATGAATTCAAGAACGATGACGCCCTGATCGCCAGAGCCGGGGTGCAGCAGGTGGTGTTCGGCTTTGCCAGCACGCCGCAGGGTTCCTACATCGGCTTCAGCAGCCTGCATCCGCAGGGCGAGCAGGCGCGCCAGCTGTTCAACCGGGGCTTTGCTGCCATCGTCCTGAATGGCACCCGTGCCGCCCTTGAGCGCAAGTGGAGAAGCCCTAAGCCCTTGTCCTGAAAGACATTTTGCCGATTTGCTATGTTAGCTGCGAAATAGCAACACTGGCCTAGCTGGCAGGCGCATGGCTGTTTGGTTGCAAGCCACTTCATGGGATACTCGATCCAGGCGCCAGTGCGCTACAGGGTCTTGTCATGTCAGCTTCTGAAATCCGTCCACCGCAAGTGACTGCCGCCTCTGCTGCGGCAGCCGCCGGAGCGGAGTTGCAGTTGCGCAAACTGCGTGAATGCCTGTCCGGTCATGAAATGCTGCATCTGCGTCCCGTGCTGCAGCAGTTGCAGACGGAGAAACTGAACGCGGCGCAGAAGCTGGAATTCGAGGCTTTCCAGTTGCTTAACCGCGCCGCCAATCTGGAAAACGTAGCAGAAGCGCTGCTGATGCCGGCCAAGTCGCTGCAACTGCAGGCCCAGACCGAGCAGCATCCGCTGGCCCAGGCCGCGGCCTTCCGTGCCCTGCACTGGGTGCAGATGCGCATGCGCTTACACCATGCGGCACTCGATAGTCTGGCGCGCGCGGCCGAGCTGTACGAGCGCTGCGCGCTACCGGCACTGGTGGTGCAGATGAAGGCGGCGCGCTGCCGCGTCATGCTGAGCGCGGAAATGCACGAGGAACTGCGCCAGTTCTGCGCCAGCATGCTGGCCCACAGCGATACCCTCAGCCCTGCCATCTATACCACCCTGCTCGATTACTCGGCTTCGGCGTCCTACTATCTGGCGCTGGAAGAAGGTGATCCCGTCAAGGCTGACCAGCACTGGAGCGAATGCCTGTCGCGCCGTGTGCAGGTGCTGCAGTGCACCCGCAAATTCGGGCTGGAATCGCAGGAATGCGTGGCGCTGCTGAATCTGGCCGTGGTGTCGGCCACGCGCGAGCAGACCAGTGACAGCCGCCATTACATGCAGCAGGTGTACGACAAATACGGCAACGATGGCTACTGGGAACCATGGCTGCACCTGTGCCGTTTGCTGATCCAGTGTGCCGAAGGCGAACGCCAGCAGGCCTGGCAGGATCTGCTGGCCTATGACGCCACGCTGGCGCGCGAATCGCTGCACCCCAGCCGGCTGCGCGAAATCAGCCTGTATGCGATCCGCCGCTATGGCCGGCGCTGGGGCCATCTGGAACAGGCGCTGCAGGCTACCATCGATCAGGTGGCGATGGAGCGCTATTACAAGCGCGAGCTGTCCACCTCGCTGGGCGAAACCCTGACGGCTGTGATGGAACGGCCCCAGCTGCTGTACCAGAATGCGCTGCTGGCCCAGCATGGCACGGTGCTGGAGAATTCGCTGGTGCAGCGCAATCAGGAATTGCAGCAGACCTTGGACAGCCTGCAGCGCGAAGTGGCCGTGCGGCAGGCCGCCGAAACGGCCCTGCAGGCGGCGCACGACCGGCTGGAGCAGGAAGTGCGCGAACGCACGGCGGCGCTGGAGCAGGCCATGCATTCGCTGATGCAGCAGGAAAAGCAGCTAGGACTGTCGCGGCTGGTGGTGGGCATGGCGCACGAGCTGAATACGCCGCTGGGCAATGCGCGGGTGGCGGCCAGCGCCATTACGGCACAGGCGGCTAATTTGCAGCAGACCATGAGCACAGGCAGCTTGCGCCGCAGTCAGCTCGATGGCCTGCTCGATGATGTACTGCAGGGTGGTGCACTGGTGGACCGGGCGCTATGCCAGATCAGCCAGCTGGTGGATCGCTTCAAGAGCCTGTCCGGCGAACCGGCGCAGGAAGTGGCCAGCCGTTTCGACCTGAGCGACCGGCTACGCTACTGTGCCGACAACTGGCGCCCGCAGTTGCAGGCACGGGGCATCACCCTGACGCTGGCCATACCCGAGCAGCTGTGGCTGGTGGGCTATCCGGGGGCCTGCCAGATCGTGTTCCAGCATTTGCTGGATAACTGTCTGATGCATGCGTTCGCCCGCCGCAGTAGCGGCAATATCGTGGTGCGTACGGCGCTGCAGGAGCAGACCGTGGTGATCGACTGGATCGACGATGGCTGCGGCATCGCCGCCGAGCACCTGTCGCATGTGTTCGAACCCTTCTTTACCACCCAGCTGGGCCTGACGGGCACGGGGCTGGGGCTGGCCAGCGTGCACAGCATGGTGGTGCGCATGATGCGCGGTCAGGTCATCCTCGACAGTACGGCCGGCATCGGCAGCCATTTCCAGCTACGCCTGCCGAGCGGACTGGAGCCGGTTTGACACGCTTGTGCCTGCTAAGGGATGATGGGCGCCGTTGATGGCGCACACATTGGGCAGAGAGCAGGGAGCAGGCAGGCATGATGGAAGAATTCGAAAAATGGCTGGCACGCGTGCTGGTACTCAACAGCGGCCTGACTTTCGGTGTCTGCCTCGGCTTGCTGGGCACGCCGCAACCGGCGGCGGATCTGCCGTGGCTGTACGGGGCGGCGCTGCTGGGGCTGGTGTCGGGTCTGCTGGCGCTGCGCGGCAAAGCGCTGGGCTGGGCCGGTGCGCTGCTGTACTACGGCGCACAGGTGTTGAGCTACTATCCGCTGGGGCCGCAGGGCGGCACAGGCTGGTCGCTCAAGGCGGGCCTGAGCATAGGCTGGGTGCTGCAGTTTGCCAGTGCCGTGCTGGTGATCAATATGCTGGCGCTGGTGCTGCTGGCCGCCAGCGGCTGGATGCTGTGGCGCCGGCGGCATAGCCGGAACTGAGGCGGATTTCCCGCCCTACTCCAAGTTGGAGATTTGCGGTGGCCGATGTACTATGGCTCAGCAGTCAGAGCGGCCAGAGCAGCAAACCCGCCCCGGTGACTGTGGCGGAAGCTGGCGAGCGGACGCGAGATCCGTACCTTTAGACCAAACAGTCCCATGTTCGATTTCATGAAATTTGCGTCCCATCCCTGCCTCGAAGGCGATGGTCAGCGCTATACCTATCAGCAAGTGCATCAGACCCTCGCGCTGATGCAGCCGCATTTCATCGAACGCCAACTGGTGCTGTGCCTGTGCGAAAACACCCCCTCCGCGCTGCTGGCCTATTTGTCCTGCCTAGAATTTAATCAGGTAGCCATACTGGTGGATGCGGCCCAGAAAACCGCGGCCCTGCAAAGCATTATCGACCAGCATGATCCGGCGCTGATCTGGCTGCCCGAGCGGCGCTGCGCCGAATTCGGCGCCGGCAGCGTGGAATACCGGCTGGGCAGCTATGTGCTGTGGCGCCGCACTGCGGCCCCGCTGGCGCTGCATCCTGAACTGCAACTGCTGCTGACCACTTCCGGCTCTACCGGCAGCAGCAAGTTTGTCCGCTTGAGCCGGCAGAATCTGCTGGCCAATGCCAGTGCGATCTGCCGTTATCTGGATATCCGTGCCAGCGACGTGGCTGTGACGACCTTGCCGTTCAGCTATTCCTTCGGCCTGTCCATCATTCATACCCATCTGCTGATGGGTGCGTCCATCCAGCTGACCGAGCTGACTCCGCTCAGCC
This sequence comes from Duganella fentianensis, assembly GCF_964031615.1. Lineage (GTDB taxonomy): Bacteria > Pseudomonadota > Gammaproteobacteria > Burkholderiales > Burkholderiaceae_D > Rugamonas > Rugamonas fentianensis_A. Next base: position 13,450 of record NZ_CAXIQN010000002.1, on the reverse strand, counting down.
GCGATTTCTGGAATCTGCTGCAGGACAAAGCCGTCACTTCCCTGTCCGGCGTGCCCTACACGTTCGACATGCTGAAGCGGGTCAAACTCGAGCGTTTCGAGCTGCCTGCCCTGCGCTATCTGACACAGGCGGGCGGTAAACTGGGACCGGACGGACTGGCCTATCTGCTGCGGCTGGCGCAGGAAAAACACTGGTCCTGCTACGTCATGTACGGCCAGACGGAAGCCAGCGCACGCATGGCCTATCTGCCTGCCGAATGGCTGGAACGCAAGCTGGGCAGCATAGGTCAGGCGATTCCCGATGGCCGTTTCGAGCTGGTGGATGAACAGCGCCAGGTCATCGAGGGCGCTGCTGTCAAAGGCGAACTGGTGTACTACGGACCGAATGTGGCACTAGGCTATGCCACTTGCCGCGCCGATCTGGCCAAGGGCGACGAATGGCAGGGGCGCTTGTACACAGGCGATGTAGCTTATCGCGATGCCGACGGCTGCTACTACATCGCCGGCCGGCTCAAGCGCTTCCTGAAGATCTTCGGCAACCGCGTGTCGCTCGACGAAGTGGAAGCCCTGCTGGCGCAAGCTTATCCGGCTCACGAATTCCTCGCCTACGGTCAGGACGATGCCTTACGGCTGGCCTATGTGGGTGCGCAGCCGGCGGAAGAACTGACTGCCTTCCTGGCGCGCCAGCTGGGTCTGCACCGCACGGCGATCCGCTGCCATGCACTGGCAGCGCTGCCGCGGCTGGGCAATGGCAAGATTGATTATGCGGCGCTGGCAGTGTGAAGCGCTCCCGATAAGGAAAGAATTCCAGCACCATGACTAAGCGAGCTAACCCAGCTAACCCAGCCGGCCAGAAGACCATACTGGTGACGGGAGCCACTTCCGGCATCGGGCTGGCGCTGGTGCGTCAGCTCGATCAGGCGGGCCACCGGCTGCTGCTGGTAGGCCGTTCGGCCGAAGCACTGGCACAGCTGCAGGGCAGTTTGCAGCAGCCCGGCACGGTGCTGCCGGCCGATCTGGCCGATAGCACCCAGCTGGCAGCGCTGGTGGCCCAGCTGCCCGAGCGTATCGATGGTTTTGTCCATGCGGCCGGGATGGAATCGGTGGTGCCGCTGCGCATGGTGAATTACGACAAATTCGATTATCTGATGCGCTTGCATCTGTACTCCTTCGTCGAGATTGTGCGCCAGATCGAGCGCAACAAAAAGAAGGATGCCGATTACCTGACCAGCGTGGTGGCACTGTCCTCGGTCGCTTCCGATGGCGGTGGCGTGGGCCAGACCATGTATGCCGCTTCCAAGGCGGCGCTGGAGGCGGCAGTGCGGGTGCTGGCGAAAGAGCTGGCGCCCAAGCGTATCCGCCTGAATGCCATCAAGCCCGGCATCGTCGATACCGCCATGACGCGGCGCTGGATGCGCCGTATTGGCATCGCCGATGCAGCGGAAGTGGATAGCCTGCAGCTCAATGGTATGGCCCAGCCTGAAGAAATCGTGGCACTGATCGAGTTCCTGCTGTCGGACCTGTCGCGCCACATCGTTGGTACGCAAATCAAGATAGATGGTGGTGGACCCACTGGAAAGGTATTCTAATATGGCTAATCTGTCGTTCGACCAGTACCGCATCGTGGCTATGGCCAGCAGCGTGCCCACGCCGGTGCGTACCAGCCAGGATTTCGCTGACCAGTACGGCCAGGATGTGGTGGACAAGATCATCAAGAACGTGGGCGTGGTACAGGGCCATCTGTCCGATGAGCACACCACCACGGCCGATCTGTGCCTGCACGCCGCCAACACCATCATCGATGGCATGGGCATAGACCGCGCTTCCATCGATGCCCTGCTATTCGTCAGCCAGACGCCGGATTATGTGGCACCGTCCACCGCCTGCGTGCTGCAGGACCGGCTGGGCCTGTCGGTGGACTGTCTGGCTTATGACATTAATCTGGCCTGTTCCGGTTTTGTCTACGGCATCAGTGCGGCGCTGTCGTATCTGGCCAACCCCGGCATCCGTCGCGTGCTGCTGCTGTGCGGCGACACGGTCAGCAAGCACTGCTCGCCGCAGGACCGCGGGCTGGTGATGCTGTCCTACGATGCCGGCTCGGCCATCCTGATCGACAAGGATGCGGCTGCCAGCGAGCGGGCTTATTTCAAACTGCGCACCAACGGTGCCGGCTACCGCAGCCTGATCGTGCCTTACGGCGGCTACCGCCACCGCATCGGTTCGGCCGAGCGCACCGAGCGCGAGCCTGACGTGTCGCGCTGCGATTACGATGGCTATATGAATGGTGCCGACGTGTTCCGCTTCTCGATCACGGAAGTACCCAAGCTGGTGAAGGACTTCAAAAATGATTTCGCCATCGACTATGGCCAGATCGACCGCCACATCCTGCATCAGGCAAATATCTTCATCATGAAGAATATCGCCAAGCGGGTGGGTATCACGGAAGACAAGATGCCGGTCAGTATAGATCGCTACGGCAATACGGGCGCCGCCACCATTCCGCTGACCATCTGCGACCACTATGCCCGCAATGGCGATGCCGAGGTCAGCGAAACCGTCTCTGTGTGCGGCTTCGGCATCGGCCTGTCGCTGGGGGTGGGCGTGCTGACCATGCGCCATACCAAGGTATTCCAGGTCCGGCTGTGCGGTGATTATTTCGACGATAATATCGACAATCTGCACAACGAGACCAAGAGTCTGGTGAACACCGAAGCAGCTTGATAGTACAGGACAGAATATGGATGTAGTGATTTTCGGGGCTGGCGGTCTGGGGCGGGAGATTTATGACACGCTGCTGACCATCAATGCCGGCGGCCAGGGTACGCAGTACCAGGTGCTGGGCTTTATCGATCAGGTAAAAGCCCCCGGCACGCTGGTGAACGGTGTGCCCGTGCTGGGCGGCAGCGAGGCGCTGGCGGCCTTGCGCGGACGTGCCGCCATGATTATCGGCATCGCCGATGCGGGCGTGCGCAAGAAGCTGCACCAGCAATACCGCGCCGACTTTGCCTTCCCCAACATCATCCATCCGACGGCGCAGGTGTCGGGCTTTGCCCGGCTCGGCTCCGCCATCCTGATTCAGGCCTATTGCATCGTTGCAGCGAACGCCAGTCTGGGCGACGGGGTCATGATGAATGCCCACTCCGGCGTCGGCCATGATGCACAGGTGGAAGACTATTGTGCCATCATGAGTTATTGTGATCTGGCCGGCGGCAGCCAGCTCGGTACGCTGAGCTTTGTCGGCACGGGCGCGAAAGTGATACCTTCCACCCGCATCGCGGCCGAAAGTTATCTGTGTGCAGGAACCGTAGTGTTTAAAGATGTGCTGGAAAAATCTAAACTGATGGGCAACCCGGCAAAAATCATAGGATAAAAGGGGAAAACAATGGATATCGCAGAAAAAAGCCAGTTACTGGCAGAAATGCTCGAAGTCGATGTGTCGGAAATCCAGCCGGAAGCGGAGCTGACGTCCTTCGATATGTGGGATTCGATGGCCGCGCTGTCGCTGATCGCCCTGCTGGAAGAACACTTCGGCCGTGCCGATGTGGATGGCGGCTTGATCCGCAAAATGAAGAAAATCGCAGACGTTTTTAATGTAATGGAAAAATAAGATGAGCAACCTCGACAAATACCAGCAAGTTTTCAAAGAATCCTTCCAGTACACGGGTGATCTGGAGCAGCTCGAATATCAGGGCATCGCCGAATGGGATAGCGTGGGCCATATGCAGCTGATGGCGGCACTGGAAGATGTGTTCGGTATCGAACTGGACGTCGACGACATCATCGACTTCTCCAGCTTCAAGAAGGGCATCACCATACTGGCCAAGTACAACGTGACGATCTGATCATGACTGAACCCCTGAATTTCGATATCAACGGGATCAAGGCTTGCCAGCGCAACCGCCATCCCCTGTTGTTTGTGGACCGCGTGTTTGATGTGGTACCGGGCGAAAAAGCTTCCGGCGTCAAATGCTTCACCTACAACGAATGGTTCTTCCCGGCCCATTTTGACGATGAACCCAATGTACCGGGCTTCATCCAGGTGGAATCGCTGGTGCAGACCTTTATCATGACGTTCCTGTCGAAAGAGGAATTACGGGGCAAGAAGACCAACTTCCTTGGCATTAATAATGTCAAGTTCAAGCGCAAGATCGTGCCCGGCGATACCCTCACCGTGCACGCCACGCTGCAATCGTACCGGCGCGGGATTGCCACCGGCTCGGCGGTGAGCTTTGTCGGCGACGAGCCGGCCTGCTCGGCCGATTTTGTGGTGGCCGTGCCCGATGTCCTCGACCAGTTCAAACCCAAGAGTGCAGCATGAGGCTGGCAGATTTCGTTTTTGAAAAGCTGGCCGACCATGGCGCCGACACCGTGTATCTGGTGACGGGGCGGGGCGCGCTGTTTCTCACCGATGCGGTGGCCAAGTCCAAGCGCTTGCGCCCGGTCTGTACCCACCACGAACAGTCGGCCGCGTATGCGGCGGCGGCGCGCGCGCAGTTGCACAACGCCCTGTCCGTGTGTCTGGTATCGACGGGTTGCGCTTCGACCAATACCGTCACGGGCGTACTGAGCGCCTATCAGGATGGCTTGCCGGTGGTGTTCATCTCGGGCCAGAACGTGCTCAAGGAAACCACTTACTACACGGGCCACAAGCTGCGCACCTATGGCCAGCAGGAAGCCAACATCATCGAGATCGTCAAGTCGATCACCAAGTATGCGGTGACGGTGACGGACCCGCGCCAGATCCGCCAGCAGCTGGAACAGGCCATCTATCTGGCCAATGAGGGCAAGAAGGGGCCAGTCTGGATCGATATTCCGCTCGACCTGCAAAGCGCCCAGATCGAACCGGACGAGCTGGCAGCTTTCGTCGCGCCGGACAGCCCCGTGCAGGCGCCGGCCGCCGAGATCGATTATCTGCGCAGCGCACTGGCACAGGCCCAGCGTCCCGTGCTGCTGATCGGTTCCGGCATACGCTCGGCCGATATGCTGGCTCCGTTTGCCGAGTTTGCCGAAACCAACCAGATTCCCGTGGTGTACACCCCCAGTTCGGCCGATTGCTATCCGCTGGGCCGCCCTCTCTCGGTGGGTTCGCTGGGCAGCATGGGCTGTTCGCGCGCCGGTGCTTTCGCGGTGCAGAATGCCGATTGCGTGGTGGTGCTGGGCAACCGTCTGTCGTCCATCACGACGGGCGTGGACCTGTGCAAATTCGCCCGCAATGCCCGCCTGATCGTGGTCGATCTGGATCAGGACGAGCACCAGAAAAATGAGCTGAAGATAGATCGTCTGATCGTGCAGGATCTACGTTTCCTGTTCGAGCGGCTGGGTCCGCAGCGCCTGAGCGGCGATACGGCGGCGTGGGTGGCCCGCTGCCAGCACTGGAAAACCGTGTTCGCGCGCGAGCCGTATTTTGCCTCGGACGAGCGTATCGACCTGTACGATCTGATGCCGGCGCTGTCTTCGGCGTTAGCCGATGATGCCATCGTGATTACCGATTCCGGCCTGATCGAAGTGATCCTGCCGTCGAATCTGGACTTTGCCGGCCAGCGCCGCGCCATTCATCCCGTGTCGCAAGGGGCCATGGGCTTTTCCATTCCCGCCGTGCTGGGCGTGGCCGATGCGGGTCGCCAGACCGTGGTGGTGGTGGGCGATGGTTCCTTCATGATGAATATGCAGGAACTGGAAACCATACGGGCGCACAAGATTCCACTCAAGCTGCTGGTGGTGAATAACAATGTGTATTCGATTATCCGCCGGCGCCAGCAGGAGCTGTTCCGTAACCGTACCATCGGTACCGATCCCGGCAACGGCGTCACCGTGCCCAGCTTCGAAAAAGTGGCCGCCCTGTTCGACTTCGGCTATGTACGCATCGATACGCTGGAAGGCTTGCAGGCCGGTATAGCCCAGGTGCTGCAAAGCGAGGGGCCGGTGCTGTGCGAAATCATGGGCAAGGACACGCAGGAATATGTGGAAGTGTCACACGCCAAGAATAGCGCCGGTAAATTCGTCCGCCGTCCGCTGGAAGACCAATGGCCTTTCCTGGAAAGGGAACAATTCCTTTCTGAAATGCTCGTCGAACCCATAGATCAGTAAGAGGTAATCGTGAAATTAAATAACGGCGTGGTGATCGAGAACTACGGTAAGCCGTATTTCATCGCTGAACTCAATACCAGCCATTTCGGCAAGCTGGAAACGGCCAAGGAAATGATCATCGCGGCCAAGCAGGCGGGCTGCGATTGCGTCAAATTCCAGTCGTGGTCGGCCAACACGCTGTACTCGAACACCTATTACCGCCAGAACCCGGTGGCTAAGCGCTTTGTCGACAAGTTTTCCTTCGCGCCCGAGCAGCTCAAGGAACTGGCCATGTTCGCCAAGCAGCAGGGTATTTCGTTTGCCTCCACGCCGTATTCGAACGAAGAAGCGGATTTCCTGATCGAACAGTGCGAAGTGCCGTTCATCAAGATCGCTTCCATGGAAATTAATAATTTCCCGTATCTGGAACATGTGGCACGCACGGGTTCGGCCATCATCCTGTCCACCGGCATGGCCGATCAGGAAGAAATCAGCCGTGCGGTACAGACCATACTGGCGGCGGGCAACCCGAATGTGTGCGTGCTGCATTGCGTGTCCATCTATCCGGCCGAGGCGGATACTATCCACCTGAACAATATGCTGACTTTCCGTCAGTTGTATCCGCAGCAGCCGATCGGCTATTCCGATCATACGCTGGGGCTGGCCACGCCCGTGGCGGCGGTAGCGCTGGGCGCGCCCATCATCGAAAAGCATTTCACGCTCGATGCCAAGAAAATCGGCATGGATAACCAGATGGCCATGGAACCGGATGAATTCGGCGCCATGATCACGGCCTGTAACGCCGCCTGGCAATCGCTGGGCTCTGCCACCCGCACTGTATCGCAGGCCGAACTGGCGCAGCGGGCCAATATGCGCCGCAGTGTGGTCAGCAAGCGGCTGATTCCGGCCGGCAGCGTGATCACGCTCGACGATCTGACCTTCAAGCGGCCCGGTGACGGTTACAGCCCGGCCCAGGTGGATGCCGTGGTCGGCAAAGCGGCGCTGGTGGAGATCGCGGCGGACGAAGTGATTTACCCGGCCATGCTGGGCGCATGATCCGTGTCACCCTGCTCAACCGCTCGCGGCCCCGCACAGTGCTGCTGGTGCACGGCTTGTTCACCAGTTCCGGTTACTGGCTGCCGTATCTGGCCAGCCTGAAAGCCTACCGCCTGCTGATTCTCGATATCGATTATCGCCAGATCGGCCAGAGTGGTCAGATCGACGCGTATGTGCAGCAGGTGCAGGAGATTATTGCGCAGCAGGCTGAGGGGCAGGTGGCCGCGGTGATTTCCCATTCGCTGGGCTCACTGATCGCCAGCCGGCTGGCGCCTTCCTGCCGCCAGCTCAGCATAGAAATCTGTCCCGTGCGTTGTGCCACGCGGCGCAATCTGGCCCAGTTTATTGACACCATAGGCGGGCGTATCAAGGCTGCCAACGCGCGCGAGCAGGTGGTGCAACAGTTGCAGGATGCGGATCAGGCCATCGCCCGCCATGCGCGCGAAGTGCCTGCGCCGGCCTCCACCATCATCTATCTGCCGGACGCTGACCCGTTTTTCTCGTATCATCCCGATACCGACTATGTGCAGTTCAGTGGCGACCATTTCGAGATCGCTGCCGCCATGGACGGGATAGGCACAAGGATTTCCTGATGAGTTACTACGATCATTTTGCCGCGCTCGATCCGGAACAGCCGTATGGCTTGCCGGCGGCAGAAAAAAGCCGCTTGCAGCTGGCCCTGCTGAACGAGCTGGGCGCACACCATCGCCAGCATTCGGCTGAATATGCCCGTATCGTTGCCAGTCTGGGTGCACCGGCACAGGCCCAGCGCATGCAGGATCTGCCTTTCCTGCCGGTGCGCCTGTTCAAGCATCTGGACCTGATGAGCATTCCGCGCGAGCAGGTGTTCAAGACCCTGACCTCTAGCGGGACTAGCGGCCAGAGCGTGTCGCGCATCTATCTGGGGCGCGATAATGCGGCCATGCAGACCAAGGTGCTGGGTGCCATCATGACCAGCTTTCTGGGCAAGCAGCGTACCCCCATGCTGGTGATCGATGCGGAAGATATCCTCACCGACCGGCGCAAATTCAATGCCCGCGCAGCCGGTGTGCTGGGCTTTTCCATGTATGGCAAGGAACACGCCTACGCGCTCGACCCGGCCATGCAGCTCAAGGTGGAGGCTGTGCAGGCCTTCTGCGACAAGTACCGCGACAGCGGCATTTACGCGTTCGGCTTCACTTTCGTGGTGTGGAAGTTTCTCTGTCAGGCTTTGCAGCAGCAGGGACTGAAGTTCGATTTCGGTCCCCGCAGCGTGCTGGTACATGGCGGCGGCTGGAAAAAGCTGGTGGAGGAGAGCGTCTCCAACGAAGTGTTCAAAGCCACGCTGCAGGAAAGGGCCGGTCTGGCCCATGTGCACAATTACTACGGCATGATAGAGCAGACTGGCTCCATCTACATGGAATGCGAGCATGGCCACCTGCATACGTCGAATTATTCGGATGTGATCATCCGCGATCCCATCAGCTACCAGCCGTGCGGCGTGGGCGTAACGGGGCTGGTGCAGGTGCTCAGTCTGCTGCCGTATAGCTATCCGGGGCACAGTCTGCTGAGCGAGGATCTGGGCGTGCTGCTGGGCGAGGATGACTGCCCGTGCGGACGGTTGGGTAAATACTTCCACGTACATGGCCGGCTGGCGTCGGCCGAACTGCGTGGCTGCAGCGATGTAAGGCAGCTCTGATGAAACTACAGTTTTTCCTTCCGGCCCGCAGCGAGGCCGAGTCGCTCGAGGTACTGCTGCAGGAGGCCGCAGCGCGTACCGTGATGACGCCGTTCGATCCCGTGCTGGTGCGCTTCGTGGCGGATTTTGCCAAATCCATCCTGCTCGATCCGGCGGCACGGGCCTATCCCGAACTGATCGTGCTGGCGAATTTTTTCAAGTCCGGCAATATTGGCAAACTGCAGCAGGAACTCAGCGGCGCGCCCACTGCGGTGTTTCAGGGACGGGGGCTGGTGTTCCACATGGCGCCCTCGAATGTCGATTCGGTCTTCCTGTATTCCAGTCTGCTGTCCCTGTTATGCGGCAACATCAATCTGATCCGCATCTCACGCGGAGCGGGGCCGCAGATACGCTTCATCATCGACAAGCTGGCCCGTACGCTGGAAACGGCCGGTCTGTCCGAGCGCTTTTTCGTCTTCACCTACGAACATGACGATGCGATCACCAGCCTGATCTCCAGCTACTGCCATCTGCGCGTGGTGTGGGGCGGCGATGCCACCGTCAACAAGATCCGTGCGCTGCCGTTGCGCCCTACCGCCAGCGAACTGTGCTTCCCGGACCGCTTCTCCGCTGCCATGCTCGATGCTGCGGCGGTGTGTGCACTGGCGCCCGAGGCGCTGGCCCAGCTCAGCACCCAGTTCTATAACGACACCATCTGGTTCTCCCAGCAAGCCTGTTCTTCGCCGCGACTGGTGGCATGGATAGGTTCGGCCGAACAAGGCGCGGCTGCGCGCGAGCGATTCTGGGCTGCGTTTGCTGCCCAGCTGGCACATAAAGAGTATGAAAACTCGGCCGGCATGGTAATGGACCGGTTTGTCGCTGCCTGTATGGTGGCCACCACGCCGCAGCACCGGGCCACGCCAGCGCTGGACTTCCCTACCCGCATCCTGCTGGAAAATACACCGTTATCGGCGCTCAAGCACTATCACTGCGGTAATGGCCTGTTCTACGAGCAGGAGTTTGCCGATGTGCCGGCTTTCTTCCGTACCCTGAGCGATCGCGAACAGACGCTGTCTGTGTTCGGCTATGACGGGGCGCAGCTGGCGCCCCATCTGGCGGCCTTGCCGATGCGCGCGCTGGACCGCATCACCCGCATCGGTCATGCGCTGGACTTTAGTCATGTGTGGGATGGCGGCAACCTGCTGCAGTCGTTCACCCGCCAGATCGATATCCGCCTGTAACGAGGGCCAGCCCGGCGCCGGCGCCGGGCTTCAGGCGTAGCGGGCGCAGACGGCGATCACGCGCTGCACATCTTCGCTCGATAGCGTGGGGTAGATAGGCAGGCAGATCACTTCGGCCGCAGCGCGGTCGGCTTTCGGCAGCAAATCTTTGCGTGCCGAAGGCAAGCCGCGGTACATGGGGAAATCCGTAATCAGCGGATAGAAGTAGCGCCGCGCAAAGATGTTCTCTTCCTTGAGCTTGTCGTACAGGGCGTCGCGCGACAGCCCATACTCGCTACCCACCAGTATCGGGAAATAGGAATAGTTGGCTTGCACGTCAGCCATGGGGGCAGGCAGGTGAATACCGCGGATGCCTTGCAGGCCGCTGCGGTAAGCCTGATCGATGATCTGGCGGCGCGCAATGGCCTGATCGACATGCTTGAGCTGCAGCAGGCCGAAAGCGGCGTTCATCTCGCTCATCTTGGCGTTGATGCCGGGCGCCACCACGGTGGTTTCGTTGACGAAGCCAAAGTTCTTTAGCTGGTCAATGCGGGTCTTGGTCTTGGCATCTTTGCAGATGATGGCGCCGCCCTCGAAAGTATTGAAGACTTTGGTGGCGTGGAAGCTCAGTACCGACAGGTCGCCGAAATTCAGTATGCTGCCGCGTTGGTCGCGCACGCCGAAGGCGTGAGCCGCGTCGTAGATCACTTTCAGGTTGTAGTTATCGGCGATCTTCTGGATGGCGTCCACATCGCACGGGCGGCCATAGCAATGCACGGGCAGGATGGCGGTGGTCTGCGGCGTAATCGCAGCTTCGATGTTGGCCGGATCGAGATTGAAGCTGTGCGGATCGATGTCGACGAACACGGGACGGATGCTATTCCACAGCATGGCGTGGCTGGTGGCCACGAAGGAATACGGCGTGGTGATCACTTCGCCGGTAACGCGCAAGGCTTGCAGCGCAGTCAGCAGCGCCAGCGTGCCATTCGAAAACAGCGCAATGTGCTCGACACCCAGATAGTCACACAGAGCCTGTTCCAGTTGCTGGTGGAAGGGGCCGCCGTTAGTCAGGATCTTGTTTTCCCAGATCTGCTCCAGATACGGCATAAATTCCGCCAGCGGGGGCAAGGAAGGCTGGGTGACAAAAATCGGTTCCGCTTTCTTCATGCTGTCCTTTTGACCTGAAAGATCTGCGCGCCTTGCCCGGTCGGCAGCCACGCTGAGTAGTGGGGGAATTTTACGTCATCACTGTTGCGCCCGTGGGACTTTATCGGCACCGGTAAGGACGTGCCGCCACTATAGCGTGGCCGCGCTGTATTCAAACAGGCGAGCAGGGTGGGAAAAGACGGGTATTTGCCTGCATGAAAATTACTAATTTTCTAATTTGGCGCGGAAAAGCCTCGCATTTCCGCAGTTCAACTTTTGCCTCGCCACGGCACAATGTATCAGGGTCACTGTTAGGCCGGGTTTGCGGTCATTGATGTGCGCTTGCGCAGTTTGCCATTCATAGTATTTATGGCAATTCTGTAGGCAGATACACATCATATTGGGAGATAGTTTTCGAAAAAATAATCATTATATTTCAACAGCTTGCGTGATTTTTCTCCGTAAAAATATTTTCTCTTGGAAAGTTTTGAGGATATAATTTACGTGTGGAAACTGTTGCTGGGTAAGGCAGAAAAGGCCTAGGTAAGCGGGTCGGCAAATATTTTAGGCGCGGATCAAAAGTTTACTTAATGAAAGTCGAAATTCAGCCGTTATACCGAAGACGACAGGTAATTTTGCCCGCTGAAGCAGCCAAGTTTCTTTATGGCAAGGCAAGATGACCGGCTTGGTGAGTGCTGCGCTACCCTCGGGAAATGCAGTGATGCAAGCCAGCAAGATGAATTTTTTGAAATATAACCAATAACAGAATTCCGCAAGCAGGCACGGCCTGTTACCGGATTGCTCGATGAGCAGAACGCAGCAGTGCCCTTCAGGAGATTGAGAATGCCAAGCCCATTTATTGCTTTCAGCACCCAGCAAATAGCCAATCTGGATACGAGCCAGATTGCCTCCATTGCGACCGCTGATCTGATCGCGCTGAGCACGGACCAGATCCGGGCATTCTCGACTGCCGCCATTTCCGTGATGAGCACGGCCCAGCTGGCTTACGGCCTGAATTCTCAGCAGGCTGGCGCCCTCACTACCTCGCAGGCAACTGCGCTTTCTTCGCGCCAGCTTGGGGCGCTGACTACGCTGAATGTTGCCAGTCTCGCCACGGCAGATGTGGCCGTGCTGCAGACCTCGGCGTTGCTGGGTTTGAACTCGAACCAGATCAAAGGCCTGACGACCAATCAGGTGGTGGCGCTGACCAGCACGCAAGCCGGCGCACTGACATCGGCACAGATTGTTGCACTGAGCGCCAATGCGGTGGGTGCGCTGGAAACAGTTGATCTGAATCAATTGGTGACCGCAGGTATAGCTGCGCTGGCGACGGCGCAGGTGGCTGCGCTGAGCACCAGTCAGGTCACTTCGCTGGCCACCGCTTCGCTGGTGGCGCTGAATTCGGTCGCTGTGGGTGCGCTGAGCACGGCACAAGTGGCCGCGCTGACCTCGGCGCAAGTGGGGAGTCTGGCCACGGCGCAAATCGTTGCGCTGGGTAGTAAGGCTATCGGCGCTATCGAGACGGCGGATCTGGCCGGTCTGACCACGACCCAGGTAGCCGCCATGCGTACGACGCAGGTGCTGGGTCTGAGCGCCGATCAGGTGGCCAATCTGTCGAGCAATCAGGTGCTGGCGCTGAGCTCGACGGCGCTGAATGCCTTCAGCACGGCGCAGATTGCTGCGCTGACCACGGAGCAGGCTTCCGGCTTCGGTTCGGCCCAGATTGCTGCGCTGACTACCAATAACGTGGGCGCGATTGAAACGGTCGATCTGGCTGCGATGAGCACCCGTGCCATTGCTGCACTGAATTCCGCTCAGGTCAAAGCGCTGAGCACCAATCAGGTGGTGGCGCTGACCAGCAATCAGGCTGGTGCGCTGGGCTCGGCACAGGTGGCGGCCCTGACAGCCAATGCGGTCGCTGCACTGGAAACCGTCGATATGAATCAACTGGCGACGGCTGGTATCGCCGCCTTCGGTACAACGCAAGTGGGCGCTCTAAGCACCAATCAGGTCACTTCGCTGGCCACCGCTTCGCTGGTGGCGCTGAACTCGGTCGCTGTGGGTGCGCTGAGCACGGCACAAGTGGCCGCGCTGACTTCGGCGCAAGTGGGCAGTCTGGCGACGGCGCAAATCGTTGCGCTGGGTAGCAAAGCCATCGGCGCTATCGAAACGGCGGATCTGGCCGGTCTGACGACTAACCAGATGGCGGCCATGCGTACGACGCAGGTGCTGGGTCTGAGCGCTGATCAGGTGGCCAATCTGTCGAGCAATCAGGTGCTGGCCCTGAGCTCGACGGCGCTGAACGC
>NZ_CAXIQN010000001.1:0-14689 GCF_964031615.1 Duganella fentianensis | reverse complement strand
GGTAAAGGAACAGATAGCCCATCGACAGCCAGCCGCGCCCGAACCAGCGCTGTAACCAGTTTCCACTCATTAGCGGGCCTCCTGTTCGGCTTTGTATTTGTTAAAGATCGCCATAGGCACGAGGATCAGCAGGATCACCACGACGGTGACGGACGATGCCATCGGCCAGTCGTTATTGGTGAAGAACTCGTCCCACAGCACGTGGCCTATCATCAGCGTTTCCGGGCCGCCCAGCAGTTCCGGTATCACGTACTCGCCCACAGCCGGAATGAACACCAGCATGGAGCCAGCGATGATGCCGGACTTGGACAGCGGCACAGTAATGCGCCAGAACGTTTGCACCGGTGTTGCCCCCAGATCGGCCGCAGCTTCGAGGAAGCGGATATCCATCTTCACCAGATTGGCGTACAGGGGCAGGATCATGAACGGCAGGTACGCATACACCATGCCGATGATCAGCGAGAACTGGGTGTTCATCAGGTGCAGCGGTTCGCCTATCACACCTATGCTCATCAGGATGTGATTGAGGATGCCGTTATTCGCAAGTATGCCTTTCCATGCGTAGATACGCAGCAGGAAGGAAGTCCAGAACGGCAGCATCACCATCATCATCAGCACAGGGCGCAAGGTGGTGCGCGAACGTGCCATGAAGTAGGCGAACGGGTAGCCGATGATCAGGCACAGCACCGTCGTGATGGCAGCGAACTTGAGCGAACTCAGATAGGTCATCACATACAGGTCATCCTGCGCGATGAACAGGTAGTTGGAAATCTTGACCTTGAGCGTGATCACCCCGTCGACGATGGTCATCAGGGTGCCGAAGGGATTGCCGCCATCCGATTCCGTGAAGCTGATCCGCATCACGATCAGGAAGGGCACAAGGAAAGCAAAAGTCAGCCACAGGAATGGCACGGCGATGACGACCCGCCGTCCCGTAATCCAGCGCAGACTCAGTGCATGCGTGAGAGCTTTCTTCATGGTATCACTCAGCTGGTCAGTGCCACGATATCGGAGCCATCCCACCATGCATGCACGCGCATATCGCGTTCCAGCGTGGTGGTCTGATGGCGCGCCGCATTGGTACGCGAGACGCGCAAGTCCATGCCGCTATCGAGCCGCACGTGGTAGCGGGTTTCGTTACCGAAGTAGGCCAGCGCCGTAATCACGCCGGAAGCCTGGTTGTAACCCTGCTCGGCCAGACTGGCGCGCTGCTGGTCGGTCGGCGCATCGAGCTGGATGCAGATCTTCTCGGGACGCACAGCAATGGCCACTTCCATGCCCATGGTGCCGGTAATGCCGTGGTTGATGTAATGCTTGCCCTCGGGCGATTCGACGATCACATGGTCCGGCTGATCCACCACCACGCGGCCTTCGAACATATTCACGCTGCCGATAAAGTCCGCCACAAAGCGGCAGTTCGGGGTTTCATAGATTTCGTCCGGCGCGCCCACCTGCAGAATGCGCCCTTCGCTCATGATGGCGATACGGGTGGCCATGCTCATGGCTTCGTCCTGATCGTGTGTCACCATCACGCAGGTCACGCCCACTTCTTCGATGATGCTGACCAGTTCCATCTGGGTCTGCTCGCGCAGTTTCTTGTCCAGCGCCCCCAGCGGCTCGTCCAGCAGCAGCAATTTCGGCCGCTTGGCCAGACTGCGCGCCAGCGCCACGCGCTGCTGCTGGCCACCGGACAGCTGATGCGGCTTGCGCTTGCCGTACTTGGCCAGCTGTACCAGATCCAGCATCTTCTTCACCCGCTCGGCCACCTGATCTTCCGGCATGCCGTCACGACGCAGGCCAAAGGCCACGTTATCCCACACCGACAGGTGCGGGAACAAGGCATATGACTGGAACATCATGTTGATCGGGCGCTGATACGGCGGCACGCTGACGATGTTCTGCCCACCCAGCAGAATCTGGCCAGAAGTCGGTGTCTCGAAACCGGCCAGCATACGCAATAGGGTGGACTTGCCGCAGCCGGAGCTACCCAGCAAGGCAAAAATTTCGCCTTTGTTGATGTTGACCGAGATGTCATCCACAGCGCGTACGCCGTCGAACGACTTCACCAGATTCCGGATCGCCAGAAACGGCTGGTCGGCGTCGCGTACCGACGTAGCATTAGAAGCTTTATTCATGATAGAGCAGTCAAAAAATCAAACGGACATGCGGCGGCCGCACCCGGGCCAAGCCGGGTGCCCGTTACAACGATCAGAGGCCGGTTTTGAACTTGGTATAAACGCGCGTCATCACGCGACGAGTATCGGAGCTGTATGGCTCAGGCACCGTCATGCGTTTCTTGTCTTCGTCGGTCAGGTAGATGGTCTTGTTCTCGGCCAGTTCCTTCTTCACGAACTTGAGCGCTGCCGCATTCGGATTGGCGTAGAACACCTTGTTGGTCAGGCTGGCGTGTACCTCTGGACGGGTAATGTAGTTGATCCACAGGTGGGCATTGTTCGGGTGCGGTGCATCGGTAGGAATAGCCATGGTATCGAACATCAGCGTTGCAGTCGTTTTCGGTACCAGTGCGACGATGTTGTTACCGTTCTTGGCATCGATGGCGCGCTGACGGGCGATGTTGATGTCGCCGGACCAGCCTAGCGACAGGCACAGCGAACCGTTGGCCAGATCGTTGATATAACCGGAGGACGAGAACAGAGTGATGTAAGGACGGATGGTCTGCAGCAGACGTCCGGCATCCTGATAGTCGGAAGCGTTCTTGGAGAAGGCAGGCTTGTTAATGTACTGCAGTGCTGGCGGCAGAATTTCGGAAGGCGAATCAAGCACGGACACGCCGCAGGATTTCAGTTTCGAGACATATTTCGGATCGAAGATCAGGTCCCATGCATTGTCCGGCATCGGCATGCCGCCCAGTGCAGCCTTGACCTTGTCCACATTGATGCCCAGCGTGGTGAAGCCCCACAGCCAGACCACCAGATGCTTATTGCCCGGATCAAGCTTGCCAATCAGCGCCTGCAGTTGCGGGTCCATATTGGCCAGATTCGGAATCTTGCTCTTGTCCAGTTCACGCAGCAGGCCACCATCGATCTGCAGACGTCCCCAGTTAGACGAAGGTACCACGATGTCGTAGCCGGTTTTACCTGCCGCCAGTTTGGCGTGCAGCACTTCGTTACTATCAAACAGATCGTAGCGAACCTTGATGCCGGTTTCCTTTTCAAAGTTCTTGATGGTGTCTTCGGCGATGTAGTCCGACCAGTTGTAGATGTTCAGGACTTTTTCTTCCTGCTGCGCGGCGGCGGGAAGGGCAACTGCGGCGGTCAGGGCTGCTGCAGAAATCAGGCTGGATAGCCCGCGGGACATTCGATGCTTTAGTGCTGGATTAGGTGTCATTATTATTTTCCTCTTTCGATCTGTTGAGAATACGTCCAGAAAAAAACCGTGCTACTAAACTTCGTATCTACCTTCAGCAAAAACTATACCCAGCCGCGCTGTTTGACATCGGCATACGTCAGATCCAGACAATGACGGATCAGCGCAATCATTTCGTCGATCTGCGCCGTCGTCATCACCAGTGGCGGCGCAATGATCATACGGTCGCCCACGGCACGCATGATCATGCCGTTGTTGAACATATAGCCGCGGCATACCATGCCTACTGCCAGTGATTCGTCGAACGCTTCATGGTCATGCACCACGGCGGCCTTTTTGCGCACCAGATTGAGGCCGGCGACAAAACCGCAGCTGTTGGCATAGCCTACCAGAGGATGATCGGCCAGTTCGGCAAAACGCTTGTTCAGGTATGGCCCCGTCTCATTTGCGACACGCTGCACCAGCTTTTCGTCCTCGATGATACGGATATTTTCCAGCGCCGCAGCGCAGGCCACCGGATGGCCGGAATACGTGAAGCCGTGATTGAATTCGCCGCCCTGCTCGATGAGCACTTTGGCCACGCGATCACCCACCAGCACGCCACCGAGCGGCACATAGCCGGAGGTCACACCTTTGGCGAAAGTGATCAGGTCGGGCTTGATGCCGAACAGGTCCGAGGCGAACCACGTGCCGAGCCGGCCAAAGC
This sequence comes from Duganella fentianensis, assembly GCF_964031615.1. Classification (GTDB taxonomy): domain Bacteria; phylum Pseudomonadota; class Gammaproteobacteria; order Burkholderiales; family Burkholderiaceae_D; genus Rugamonas; species Rugamonas fentianensis_A. The sequence continues at coordinate 10,656 of NZ_CAXIQN010000001.1, read as the reverse complement.
CGCAGATCACTTCATCGGCGATCAGCAGAATGCCGTATTTGTCGCAGATGCGCTGGATCTCAGGCCAGTAGGTTTTAGGCGGAATAATCACACCGCCAGCGCCCTGTACTGGCTCGCCGATGAATGCAGCGACTTTCTCCACACCGACTTCGAGAATTTTCTTTTCCAGCCACGATGCAGCCTCGATACCGAATTCGTCTTCCGTCATGCCGCGACCGGATTCCAGATAGTTAGGCTGGCCGATGTGCACGATGCCGGGTATCGGCAAACCACCCTGCGCATGCATGCCTTCCATGCCGCCCAGCGAAGCGCCGGCCATGGTGCTGCCGTGGTAGGCATTGTGACGGCTGATGATGGTGTGCTTGTTCTTGTGGCCCAGCACATCCCAGTAACGGCGCACCATACGCACATTGGTGTCGTTACCTTCCGATCCGGAACCCGTGAAGAACACATGGTTGAAGCCGGCCGGTGCAATCTGTGCCAGCTTGGTCGCCAGTTTCACGGCTGGCACATTGGTGGTGTTGAAGAAGCTGTTATAGAACGGCAGCGTCTCCATCTGCTGGTACACCGCGTTGGAAATGCTGGTGCGGCCATAGCCCACGTTCACACACCACAGGCCCGACATACCATCAACGATCTTCTTGCCTTCCGAGTCCCACAGATAGATGCCATCACCGCGCACCATCACCCGCGCGCCCTTTTCACCGAGCGCCTTGTGATCGGTGAACGGGTGCATATAGTGCGCCGTATCGAGCTGCTGGATTGCTGCCGTGTCCACTACTTCCTGAGCCGCGACATTTTTAACAGACGCGACGAATGCGGCGCTAGGCGCCAGAGGATTGTTAGCCATGTTAAGTCCTTACTCGGTAAAGGATAAAATCAGACGTGCAGCAACAGGTGCTCGCGTTCCCAAGGACTGATCACCGTCATGAATTCCTGGTGCTCCAGATCCTTGATCGCCGCATACACGTCGATGAAACGTTCGCCCAGCACTGAGCGCAGCTTGTCTTCGCCACGCAGCAGCTGCAGTGCTTCCGGCAGGCCCTGCGGCAGTTCCACTTTCAGATCGTAGGCGCTGTTGACGGTCATCGGCGTCGGTTCCAGCTGTTCGGTCATGCCGAGGAAGCCGCAAGCCAGCGTCACCGCCAGTGCCAGATACGGATTGGCGTCGGCTCCGATAATCCGGTTTTCCACGCGACGATCCTGCACACCCGATTCCGGTACGCGGAAGCCCACGGTACGGTTATCCATGCCCCACTGGATGTTGATCGGTGCTGCCGTGTGGCGTACCAGACGGCGGTAGGAATTCACATACGGCGCGACGATCGCCATGGCCGACGGCATGTAGCGCTGCAGACCGGCGATGTAGTGTTTGAAGATCGGTGCAGCGGAGCCGTCTTCCGCGCTGAAGATGTTTTTGCCCGTCTTCACATCCACCACGCTCTGGTGCACGTGCATGGCAGAACCGGGTTCGCCAGCCATAGGCTTGGCCATGAAGGTGGCGTACATATCGTGCTTGAGCGCTGCTTCGCGCAGGGTACGCTTGAAGAAGAATACCTTGTCGGCCAGACCCAGCGGATCACCGTGCAGGAAGTTGATCTCCATCTGGCCTGCGCCGATTTCGTGAATCAGCGTATCCACGTCCAGATTCATCATGTCGCAGTAATCATAGATGTCTTCGAACAGCGGATCGAATTCGTTCACCGCGTCGATGCTGTACACCTGACGGCTGGTTTCGGCACGGCCGCTACGGCCCACTGGCGGACGCAGTGGCAGATCGGGATCGCTGTTTTTGGCGGTCAGGTAGAACTCCAGTTCCGGTGCCACTACTGGCTTCCAGCCACGGTCTTCATACAGCTTCAGCACGCGGCGCAGCACCGAGCGCGGAGCAAAGTCCACCAGACGGCCATCGGCAAAATAGCAATCGTGGATCACCTGCGCGGTCGGGTCGGTCGCCCATGGCACCATGGTGATGGTGGTCGGGTCGGCGCGCAGTATCATGTCGCGGTCGGTGGTGGAGATGGCGCGGTCATAGGCATCATCTTCGGTCGGGTAGTTGCCCGTTACCGTCATACCCAGCACGGCTTCGGGAATGCGCATACCGCGCTCGGTGGTGAACTTACCGCGGGGGAGGATTTTGCCGCGTGCCACACCGGTCAGGTCGGGCACCAGACATTCGATTTCGGTAACGTGTTTTTCATTCAGCCACAGGTCCATGTCGTTGTAGCTGAAATTTTCGCGGATTGCCATAACTCTCTCTCGTATTGTCTTGATCATCTGCAGGGCGGGCCGGGCGCTGGCTCCATCTCCTGCTACGGGTATTGCGGAACGACTGTGCTACCGGACGGGCAACCTAAGGTACTCCGCCTCGCCCTTCTTTATAGATGCGACAAGCCTCGCCAAAGGCGTGGAACAATTTCATCGAGTCGGGGTTTTCCTGCAGACGCCACTCGGGGTGCCACTGCACGGCCAGCGTAAAGCCGGCAGCATCGGCCACGCGGTAGGCTTCCACCAGACCGTCATCGGCGCGTGCTTCCACTGCAAGGCCGGGCGCCAGCTGTTTGACGCCCTGACCGTGCAGCGAGTTGACCATGATTTCACTGACGCCACCGAGCATCTGCGTCAAATGTCCGGCAGGTTCCAGCAGCACGCGGTGGGCCAGTGCATATTGCTGTTCGAGTGGCTGGCCTTTCTGTTCGCGGTGGTCGGCCATGCCGGCCACCTGATGCACGGCCTGATGCAGCGTGCCGCCCATCGCCACATTCACTTCCTGAAAACCGCGGCAGATGGCCAGCAGCGGTATGCCGCGCCGGACGGCCGCACGGATCAGCGGCAAGGTGGTGGCATCGCGTGCAGCATCCTGCGGCAGCGATTCATCGAGCACGCTCTCGCCATACAGGCTGGCGTGCACATTGGAAGGAGAACCGGTGAGCATGATGCCGTCTGCCAGATCAAGCAGAGCATCGAAGTCGGTTTGCTCACCGAGCGCCGGTACGATCAGCGGCGTTGCGCCGGCGCCCGTGGCAACGGCAGCGACATATTTCAGTTGCGCCGTGTGGTACGGGTGGGCGCCGATCTGATTCACGCAGGCGGGTAACAGAACGATTGGGCTACGCATATGAACTTTCATTACGCTTTTTTGGTACCACTCTGTGACGGCTTGATGACGCCAGCGCAGAAATTGCCCAAAGCAGGTCAGAAAGCCGTGTCATCAAGTCAATCTTGCTCCGATTTGGCTTGAATTTCAATTAATCATATGCGGAATTTGGTATCATTGTCAGTGCCACTTATGGCTTTTGAATAGAACCACTTCGCAAAATGCTCTCCACTTCCGATCTGCTGGCCCATACGCTGGCTGAAACCGACTTCCATCCGCGCCTGCCCCAGCAGCGCCGTCTGTACGAGGCAGCCAAGGCCGCCATCCACAAGCAGCAACTGGGCGCGGGCAGCAAACTGCCGTCCAGCCGTGATCTGGCGCGGGATCTGGGGATTTCGCGCAACACCGTTATCGCTGCTTTCGAACAGCTGGCAGCGGAAGGTTATGTGCACAGCGAACTGGGAAGTGGCACCTATGTGAGCGATCTGCAGGCACACAACGCCAGCATGCGCGGTGTTGGTTCGGCGCCACACAGCCCCCGTGATGCTGTGCCGCGCAACAGCACCGGTAGCGCGCCGCTGTCGCGCCGTGGTCAGGCGCTGACCAGTTTCGCTGCCGGCCCCCGTTTCGAGATACAGCCTTTTGCACCGGGCGATGCGGACTTTTCTTCGTTCCCGTTCAAGCTGTGGCAGCGCCTGCAGAACCGTGTGTGGCGCGAAGCGCGCGCCGACCTGCTCGACTACGGCCAGTCCGGTGGCTACCTGCCGCTGCGGCAGGCGATTACGGAGTACCTGCGCATTTCCCGCTCCGTCAAAGTACAGGTAGAACAGGTGATGATTACCAGCGGCACCCAGCAGTCGCTCGATCTGTGCGCCCAGTTGCTGGCCGATGTGGGCGATACGGCATGGGTGGAAGATCCGTGCTACTGGGGCGCGCGGCGCGTGTTCGAAGCGCGCGAACTGAAGCTGCATCCGATTACCGTCGATAGCGACGGCATGGCGCTGGAAGAAGCCGATCTGGCCACCACGCCTAAACTGATCTACGTAACCCCGTCGCACCAGTACCCTACGGGCGCCGTGATGAGCCTGACGCGCCGGCGCGAACTGCTCGATGTGGCCGTGCGCAAGGATGCGTGGATACTGGAGGACGATTACGACAGCGAGTTCCGCTACACGGGGCGGCCGCTAGCCGCGCTGCAGGGGCTCGATAACGATGATCGCGTGCTCTACATGGGCACCTTCTCGAAAGTGCTCTACCCCGGCATCAAGATCGGCTATCTGGTAGTGCCGCCAGCGCTGATCAACGGCTTCAAGAGCGCGCTGTATGATTTGCAGCGCCCCGGTCAGCTGATGGTGCAGGCGGCACTGGCCGACTTCATCGCACTGGGCCACTTCACTACCCACATCCGCAAGATCCGCCAGACCTACGGCGCACGGCGCGAACTGCTGCGCCGCACGCTGGTGCAGCAGCTAGGCAGCCAGCTGGCGCAGACGGTCACCATCTCCAGCGAGGAATCGGGCCTGCATCTGGTGGTCGAACTGCCCGATCGCGTGGACGACGTGGCGCTGGAAAAGCTGGCCGCCGAATCAGGCATACAGGTCAAAGCCCTGTCCACTTATTATCTGGCGCCGCCCGTACGGCGCGGCCTGCTGGTGGGCTATGCCTACTGCACACCGGAGAAAATCGCTTACTACGGCCGCCTGCTGGCGGCAGTGATTCAATCAGGAGTACGTTAATGAAAACCATGCCCTGGCGTGACTTCATCGCCCTCGTCGCCAGTATCGGCGTGGTAGGGCTGGGTCTGGGCGCCACCATCCCGCTGACCGCGCTGACACTGGACAGCCGCGGCATCGGCACCGATATCATCGGCATGATCACCGCGGCCAGTGCCTTCGGCATCCTCGCCGCCGCCCCTTTCGTCTCGCGCTGGACCGCCAGCCATGGCCCGCGCGGCAGCATGATTGCCGCCATCATCGCTGGCGGCCTGTCCACCGCACTGATGGAGTTCACCGATTCGCTGATCTGCTGGGGTCTGCTGCGCTTCATCTTCGGCGCGGCCATGGGTGTGCTGTTCACCATCGGCGAAGCGTGGGTCAACCGGCTGGCGCCCGTCAATTCGCGCGGCCGCGTGGTGGCCATGTACACCACCAGCTTTACCCTGTTCCAGCTGATCGGCCCTGCGCTGGTAGCGCAAATGGAGGGCCGCGTCAGCATGCCGTTTGCCGTGTGCGGCGCGCTGTTCCTGCTGGCCTTACCGGGCATGGTACTGATCTCGGGCGGCGCCCATGAAGATGACGACGAACCTCACGTGTCGTGGCAGCGCGTGCTGCCACGCATGCTGATGATCGTGGCCGGTGCCGCATTCTTTGCGCTGTTCGATACGCTGGCACTGAGCCTGCTGCCACTGTATGCAATCCGCCACGGTATCGCCACCGAACTGGCGCTGCTGTCGGCCACCGTGGTGCTGGTGGGCGACACGGCACTGCAGTTCGTGTTCGGCTGGCTGGCCGACCATGTGGGACGGCGCAAAGTCCATACGGGCTGCGGCATCGCCGTCTGTGTGCTGCTGCCCATATTGCCGTTTGCCGCAGGCACGCCGTGGCTGTGGTGGAGCGTGCTGCTGATGCTGGGCGCCACAGCTGGCGCCATCTACATGCTGTCCCTAGTGGCTTGCGGCGCCCGTTTCAACGGCCAGTCGCTGGTCGCGGCCAGCGCCGTGGTTAATGCCAGCTGGGGCATTACCAGCAGCGGCGGCCCGCTGCTGACGGGGGTGCTGATGCAGACCGTGGGCATCAACGCCCTGCCCGCCGTGCTGTGGTGTGGCGCGGCGATATTCGTCGGCACGGCGTGGTGGGAATACCGCCAAGGCTATATTGAACGTCAGGAAAGCAAAGTGGCACCATCAACATCTTAATTGTGGCTCTATTCATGGTGCCGTTTAGGCGTGTAGTATCAAACTAGCCTTTTGACCAACCCGTCCTATCCGGAATCACCATGAATAATGCAGACCTGCAGAAACGTAAAGATGCGGCCACGCCACGCGGCGTGGGAGTGATGTGCCAGTTCTACGCCGAGCGCGCGCTGAATGCCGAGCTATGGGACGTGGAAGGCCGACGCTATATCGACTTCGCTGCCGGTATCGCCGTACTGAACACGGGCCACCGCCATCCCAAGCTGATGGCCGCCATCGAACAGCAACTGGGCAAATTCACCCACACCTGCTATCAGGTAGTGCCGTATGCGCAGTACGTAGAACTGGCCGAGCGCATCAACCAGCTCACGCCGGGCAAACACGCCAAGAAGACGGCGTTCTTCTCCAGCGGTGCCGAAGCCGTGGAAAACGCCATCAAGATCGCCCGCGCCGCAACAGGCCGCAGCGCCGTTATCGCCTTTGCCGGCGGCTTCCATGGCCGCACCATGATGGGCATGGCGCTGACGGGTAAAGTGGCTCCATACAAAATCGGCTTTGGCCCCTTCCCTGCCGAAATCTATCACGCACCGTATCCGGTGGAACTGCATGGCGTCAGCGTGGACGATGCCATCAATGCCGTGCACACCCTGTTCAAAGCCGATGTAGACCCGCAGCGCGTGGCTGCCATCATCCTCGAACCTGTGCAGGGCGAAGGCGGCTTTTATGCCGCGCCACCGGCCTTCATGAAGGCGCTGCGCGCGCTGTGCGACCAGCACGGCATTCTGCTGATCGCGGACGAAATCCAGACCGGCTTTGCCCGCACGGGCAAACTGTTCGCCATGGAGCACTACGATGTGGTGCCGGACCTGATGACGATCGCGAAAAGTCTGGCCGGTGGCATGCCGCTGTCGGCAGTGTGCGGCCGCGCCGATATCATGGATGCGCCCAATCCGGGCGGGCTCGGTGGCACCTACGCGGGCAACCCGCTGGCGATTGCATCGGCACTGGCCGTGATCGACGTGATCGAAGAAGAACAGCTGTGCCAGCGTGCCAATGTGCTGGGCGACCGTCTCAAGGAAACCCTGCAAAGCCTGCGCAGCGCCGTGCCGCAGATTTCGGATGTGCGCGGCCCCGGCGCCATGATCGCTATGGAGTTTGCCGATCCTGCCACAGGCGAACCGGATGCCGCATTTACCAAGAAAGTACAGACACTGGCGCTACAAAAAGGTCTGGTACTGCTGACCTGCGGCGTGTACAGCAATGTGGTGCGCTTCCTGTTCCCGCTCACCATTGAAGACCATGTGATGGATGAAGCGCTGGCCATCCTCAGCGCTGCACTCAAGGAGGCCGCAGCATGATCACCCTGAAAGACCCCAGCCTTCTGCGCCACCAGTGCTACATCAATGGCGCATGGGTCGATGCGCCTGATGGCGCCACGCTGGCTGTGCATAATCCGGCCAACGGCGCAGCACTGGGCACGGTGCCCTACATGGGCGCAGCCGATACGGCCGCCGCCATCAGCGCAGCCAATGCCGCATGGCCGGCATGGCGCAAGAAGACCGCCAAGGAGCGCTCCGCGCTGCTGCGCAAGTGGAACGATCTGATGCTGGAGAACGCCGACGATCTGGCCATGATTATGACGGTGGAACAGGGCAAGCCGCTGGCCGAAGCCAAAGGCGAAATTGGCTACGCCGCTTCGTTCATCGAATGGTTTGCCGAAGAAGGCAAACGGGTCGCTGGTGAAACCCTGCAATCGCCATGGCCGGATCGCCGCCTCGTCGTCACCAAGGAGCCTATCGGCGTATGCGCCGCCATCACGCCGTGGAACTTCCCGTCTGCGATGATTACCCGCAAAGTGGGGCCGGCACTGGCAGCAGGCTGCCCCATCGTCGTTAAACCGGCCGAACTGACGCCGTATTCGGCACTGGCGCTGGCCGTGCTGGCCGAGCGCGCGGGCATACCTGCCGGTGTGTTCAACGTGATTACGGGCGATGCACGTGCCATCGGTGGCGAAATGACCTCCAACCCTGTGGTGCGCAAACTAAGCTTCACGGGTTCCACCGCCGTGGGCCGCTTGCTGATGCAGCAGTGCGCTCCCACCATCAAGAAACTCTCGCTGGAACTGGGTGGCAATGCGCCCTTCATCGTGTTCGACGATGCCGACCTCGATGCCGCTGTGGAAGGCGCTATCGCCTCCAAATACCGCAATGCTGGCCAGACCTGCGTGTGCGCCAACCGCCTGTACGTGCAGGATGGCGTGTACGATGCCTTTGCCGCCAAACTGGTGGCGGCGGTGGCCAAACTCAAAGTGGGTAACGGTGCGGAAGCAGGCGTCACGCAAGGTCCGCTGATCGAAGAGAAAGCCGTGGCCAAGGTCGAGCAGCACATCGCCGATGCCGTGGCCAAAGGCGGCAAGGTGCTGACGGGCGGTGCGCGCCACGCACTGGGACATGGCTTCTTCCAGCCTACCATCATCGCCGACGTGAACAGTGATATGCTGGTCGCCACCGAGGAAACCTTCGGCCCGCTGGCGCCGCTGTTCCGCTTCCACAAGGACGAGGAAGTGCTGGCCATGGCCAATAATACCGAATTCGGTCTGGCCGCCTACTTCTACTCGCGTGACATCGGCCGTATCTGGCGTGTGGCCGAAGGGCTGGAATCGGGCATGGTGGGCGTCAACACGGGCTTGATCTCTAACGAGATCGCACCATTTGGCGGCGTCAAACAGTCCGGTCTGGGGCGCGAAGGTTCTACCTACGGCATGGACGACTATCTGGTCATCAAATACATCTGCATGGGAGGCATTTAAACAATGTCGAATCACGAATTTGCTTTCCGCTCGAGCGGCACTTACCTCAACGTCGAGCGGGGCGAACGCGATACGCCTTACTGCATCGCCGGTCTGGCATTTGATGGTGCCGTGACCAACCGCCCCGGCGCACGCTTAGGGCCACAGGCGATCCGTCTGGCATCGCAGATGCTGTGCGATGCAACTCACCCGCATTTCGACACCACGCCGATCGGCCAGCTATCCGATGCGGGCGACCTGCTGCTGCCGAATACGGGCATAGGCCCCATGCGCGAAGCGCTGATGCCGCAAGCGCTGGCACTGCTGCAGAAGTACCACATGGTCTGGCTGGGCGGCGATCACTCGGTGACGCTGCCGCTGCTGCGCGCGCTCAACAAGATTCATGGCGGCCCCGTCGCCGTGGTGCACTTCGACGCGCACTGCGATACCTGGACCAACCACTTCGGCGAGCCTTCCGGCCACGGTACATGGGTGTATGAAGCGATGGAAGAAGGTCTGCTGATTCCGCAGGCTTCCATCCAGTTAGGCATCCGTTCTTCCGGCGAACGTGCGGCACGCGAATATGTGAACACGGTCGGTGGCCGCGTCTTCACCGCGCGCGAACTGCGTGGTCTGGAAAGTCCCGCGCAACTGGCTCCAGTGCTGGCCGAAATCCGCGCCCGCATGGCCGCGGCTGGCAATCCCCCCGTCTACATGACGCTCGATATCGACTGCCTCGATCCGGCCTTTGCACCGGGCACGGGCACGCCGGAACCGGGCGGCATGACCTCGGCACAGGTACTGTCGATTATCGAGGAACTGGCGGAATTGAACTGGTGCGGGATGGATTGCGTGGAAGTGGCACCGCCTTACGACCATGCGGAACTCACTTCCAACGCTGCGTCCACCTTCGTGTGGACCTATCTGTGCGCACGCATCGCGCAACAGGGAAAATAACTAAGCCTATTCACTAAGCTTATTAACTAAGCCTGGTATCAGCCTTTGGCCGCAGCCGCGACCTGCTTCTGACGCAGGCGTTCGCTGCGCGCCATATACAGGCTGGACGCAATCACACCGATAGACACGACCAGAATGGTCAGCGCCGCCACGGCATTCACACGGGGATCAAGGCCCAGACGGGCACGCGAGAAAATCACAATCGGCATGGTCGAAGAACCAGGGCCGGACAGGAAGGCCGACAGCACCACATCGTCGAGCGACAGAGTGAACGTCAGCAGCCACGCCGAACCCAGCGCCTGGGTGATATTCGGCAGCGTCACGAGGAAGAACACCTGATGGGGCTTGCAGCCCAAGTCCATGGCCGCCTCTTCCAGCGATTTACTCATCTCCTGCAAGCGCGACTGCACCACCACCGCCGCATAAGCCATGCCCAGCAGCGTGTGCCCCAGCCAGATGGTGGTGAGACCACGCTCGGGGAAGCCGAACACCTTCTGCACCGACACCAGCATCAGCAACAGCGACAAGCCGATAATCACTTCCGGCATCACCAGCGGTGCGCTGACCATGCCCGAGAACAGCGTACGGCCATAGAAGCGCTGATAGCGATTCAGTACAAATGCCGCGAACGTCCCCAGAATGACCGATGCGCAGGCCGTCAGCACGGCGATGCGGATCGACAGCCAGAAGCCGCTGATGATCTCTGTATCGTTCAGCAGTTCCGTGTACCAGCGCGTCGAGAAGCCGCTCCAGATCATGTCCTGACGCGAGCTGTTAAACGAGAACACCACCAGCACGATGATAGGCAGGTAAAGGAACAGATAGCCCATCGACAGCCAGCCGCGCCCGAACCAGCGCTGTAACCAGTTTCCACTCATTAGCGGGCCTCCTGTTCGGCTTTGT